>NZ_JAXSQY010000002.1:2500-809511 GCF_034659795.1 Sphingomonas fuzhouensis | reverse complement strand
TATCTCTTAACTGAATACATAGGTTTCGAGAAGCGAACCCGGTGAACTGAAACATCTCAGTAGCCGGAGGAAAAGACATCAACCGAGATTCCGTTAGTAGTGGCGAGCGAACGCGGACCAGGCCAGTGCCCATCATTCAAGTAGCAGAACACTCTGGAAAGTGTGGCCATAGCGGGTGACAGCCCCGTATGCGAAACTGATGTGATGGGACTCGAGTAGGGCGGGACACGTGTAATCCTGTCTGAACATGGGGGGACCACCCTCCAAGCCTAAATACTCGTACATGACCGATAGCGAACTAGTACCGTGAGGGAAAGGTGAAAAGCACCCCGATGAGGGGAGTGAAACAGTACCTGAAACGGATTGCCTACAAGCAGTTGGAGGGTCTTTAGGGCCTGACAGCGTACCTCTTGCATAATGGGTCTGTGACTTAATGTTTCAAGCAAGCTTAAGCCGATAGGTGTAGGCGCAGCGAAAGCGAGTCTGAATAGGGCGACTTAGTTTGAAGTATTAGACCCGAAACCCGGCGATCTATGCATGACCAGGATGAAGGTGCGGTAACACGCACTGGAGGTCCGAACCGATTAACGTTGAAAAGTTACCGGATGAGTTGTGCTTAGGGGTGAAAGGCCAATCAAGCCGGGAAATAGCTGGTTCTCCGCGAAAACTATTGAGGTAGTGCCTCGAGCGGACACCATAGGGGGTAGAGCACTGGATGGTTGCGGGGGTCGCGAGATCTACCAATACTAACCAAACTCCGAATACCTATGAGTGATACTCGGGAGACAGACGGCGGGTGCTAAGGTCCGTCGTCAAAAGGGAAACAGCCCTGACCTACAGCTAAGGTCCCCAAGTCGTGTCTAAGTGGGAAAGCATGTGGAAATCCCAAAACAACCAGGAGGTTGGCTTAGAAGCAGCCATCCTTTAAAGAAAGCGTAACAGCTCACTGGTCTAAACAAGGGTTTCTGCGGCGAAGATGTAACGGGGCTCAAGACACGCACCGAAGCTTAGGGTGTGCACTTTGTGCACGCGGTAGCGGAGCGTTCCGTAAGCCTGCGAAGCGATCTGGTAATGGGTCGTGGAGGTATCGGAAGTGCGAATGCAGACATGAGTAGCGATAAAGAGGGTGAGATGCCCTCTCGCCGAAAGACCAAGGGTTCCTGCGCAAGGCTAATCCGCGCAGGGTGAGCCGGCCCCTAAGACGAGCCCGAAGGGGGTAGTCGATGGGAACCACGTTAATATTCGTGGGCCTGGTGGTGTGTGACGGATGGTGTGTGTTGTACGTCCTTATCGGATTGGACGTGCTTCGAAACTGTCCCGGGAAATAGCCCCACCGTATAGACCGTACCCGAAACCGACACAGGTGGTCAGGTAGAGTATACCAAGGCGCTTGAGAGAAGTGTCCTGAAGGAACTCGGCAAATTGCCTCCGTACCTTCGGAAGAAGGAGGCCCCATGTAAGCGCAAGCTCTCATGGGGGGCACAGGCCAGGGGGTAGCGACTGTTTAGCAAAAACACAGGGCTCTGCTAAGTCGGCTTCAAGACGACGTATAGGGCCTGACGCCTGCCCGGTGCCTGAAGGTTAAGTGGAGGAGTGCAAGCTCTGAAATGAAGCCCAGGTAAACGGCGGCCGTAACTATAACGGTCCTAAGGTAGCGAAATTCCTTGTCGGGTAAGTTCCGACCTGCACGAATGGCGTAACGACTTCCCCACTGTCTCCAGGACATGCTCAGCGAAATTGAATTCTCCGTGAAGATGCGGAGTACCCGCGGTTAGACGGAAAGACCCCGTGCACCTTTACTGCAGCTTCAGAGTGGCATTGGACAAGAACTGTGTAGCATAGGTGGGAGGCTTTGAAGCATTGGCGCCAGCCGATGTGGAGCCATAGGTGAAATACCACCCTGTTGTTGTTTAATGTCTAACCTCGTACCGTGAAACCGGTACAGGGACCCTCTGTGGCGGGTAGTTTGACTGGGGCGGTCGCCTCCTAAAGAGTAACGGAGGCGCGCGAAGGTTGGCTCAGGACGGTTGGAAACCGTCTGTTAGAGTGCAATGGCATAAGCCAGCCTGACTGCGAGACTGACAAGTCGAGCAGAGACGAAAGTCGGTCATAGTGATCCGGTGGTCCCTCGTGGAAGGGCCATCGCTCAACGGATAAAAGGTACGCCGGGGATAACAGGCTGATAACCCCCAAGAGCTCATATCGACGGGGTTGTTTGGCACCTCGATGTCGGCTCATCACATCCTGGGGCTGGAGCAGGTCCCAAGGGTTTGGCTGTTCGCCAATTAAAGTGGTACGTGAGCTGGGTTCAGAACGTCGCGAGACAGTTTGGTCCCTATCTGCCGTGGGCGTCGAAATTTGAGAGGAGTTGACCCTAGTACGAGAGGACCGGGTTGAACGTACCTCTGGTGTACCTGTCGTCGTGCCAACGGCGCAGCAGGGTAGCTATGTACGGACGGGATAACCGCTGAAAGCATCTAAGCGGGAAGCCTCCCTCAAGATAAGATTTCTCAGGACGGTCGAAGACCACGACCTCGATAGATCGGATGTGGAAGTGCGGTAACGCATGGAGCTAACCGATACTAATTGTCCTATTCGCGCTTGAGAGCTCCACACCCCCACCATCAGCCCTGGGCTAGATGGCAAAAGGGTCTGGTCATCAACACAGCCAGGTGCATCGATTTTATACCCAATTCCCCATCCCAACAGATGGGGACGTATTCGCGGACTCTATTGCCTGGTGGCCATAGCGTCGGTGTCCCACCCGATCCCATCCCGAACTCGGCCGTGAAACCCGACTGCGCCAATGGTACTACTGCTCAAGCAGTGGAAGAGTAGGGCGTCGCCAGGCATTACAGTCCGCGAACACAACAAAAACCCATTCACTTGTCCACCACCTTACCTTCTTGGCGCGGGGTGGAGCAGCCCGGTAGCTCGTCAGGCTCATAACCTGAAGGCCGCAGGTTCAAATCCTGCCCCCGCAACCATATAACCGACAACCAAACCGTCTCAGGATACCCCGAGGCGGCTTTTTTGTGCCTGCCGCTTCGGATGTTGTCCGAGAGAAGGGCACGTGCGCGGCCGGTGTTATTCGCCACGCCAGTATCCCGAACCCATCAGCCGCCCCGAAGGACGGCCTTTTCGCGTTCCGGCGCAGAGCTGCGACCAGACCGATGCAAATAGAGGCATCTTAACCCAGGTTTGTGGATCGACGCAAAAGCAAGCTCCCTTTGGCGGTTCGTCTGTCGATCGGTTCAGCTTGGCGTAGGATAGCGTGAATTAAAGCCCGGCTCCGACGACGACATGCCGACGAACAGGGGCTATCATATCCGCATGACCATATCGCCTTTCCCCGTTTCCCGCCCTTTCGCCGCCCGGTTGCTCGGCACGCTGGCGGCTGGATCGATGGTGGCCACACCATTGCTGGCGCAGGTTGCGCCGCCGCCCATCTTGGTGCCCGCCGCGCCGACCCAGGGACAGGCTCCGACGCAGCCTCAGGTCACGTCACCCGCTATCGTCCAGCCCTTGCCCCAGGCCACGCCGGCGATCGCGATGCCGACGCTGTCCGATGCGCAGGCGCGACAACTCGCGAGCCTGATCGCGCAGGCCGAGGTGGCGCAGGGGCTGCGGCAGGGGCCGCCGCGTGACCTGTCGACGCTGTCGCCCGCCGCGCTGACCCGCGTCGCGCTCGATTATGCGCATGCGGTGCATGTCGGGCGGCTAGACCCGGCCGATTTCACGAAGGACTGGGGCATTCGCCCGCAACCCTATGACCCCGCACCCGGCTTTGCCGAAGCGGTGCGGCATGATCGGCTGGCGGCCTGGATCGCGTCGCTGCCGCCGCCTTATGCGGGCTATGACGCGCTGGTGAAGGGGCTGGCCCGTTATCGCGCAATGGCGGCCGCCGGGGGCTGGTCGGCCTTGCCCGCCGCGACGATCCCCTTTGGGGCCAGCGGTCCGCAGGTCCTGCAACTGCGCAAGCGGCTGGCGATGGAGGACCCGGCGGTCAGCGCGACCGGCGATCGGTTCGACGAGGATCTGCTGGCGGCGGTGCGGCGCGCCCAGCGTCGTTATGGTTTGAACCCGGTGGGCACGGTGGGCACGCAGACGATCGCTGCGCTCAATGTGCCGGTCGCGCAGCGCATCCGCCAGATCATGGCGAATATGGAGCGCTGGCGTTGGTTGCCGCAGCAATTGGAGGCCAAGCGGGTCCAGGTGAACATCGCCGCCGCTGTGCTGACCGTATTCGACGGCGACAATCCGGTCATGTCGATGAAGGCGGTGACGGGCCGTCCCGGCAACGAGACGCCGATGCTGGTGTCGACGATCCGCAGCATCGTGCTGAACCCGCCGTGGAACGTGCCCAGCTCGATCGCCAACAAGGAATTGTGGCCCAAGGAGCGTGCGAACCCCGGCTATCTGAAGCGCGCGGGCTTCCGGATCATCGACAATGGCGACGGCAGCAAGCGGTTGCAGCAATCGTCCGAGAAGAGCGCGCTGGGGCGGTACAAGTTCGATTTCCCCAACGACTTTGCGGTCTATCTGCACGACACGCCCGCCCAGTCGGGCTTTTCGAAGTTCGACCGGCTGGCGAGCCATGGCTGCGTCCGGCTGGAAAAACCGGCCGAGCTTGCGGCGCTGATGTTGAAGACCACGCCCGAATGGCAGCAGCCGCAGATCGATGCGGTCATCGCGTCGGGCAAGACGGTGCGCGCGACCATGGCGGAGCCGGTGGCGGTCTATCTGCTCTATTGGACCGCCTTCGCCAATGCCGATGGCCAGGTGGGCTTCCGGGATGACCCCTATGGCTGGGACGCGCAACTGGCGAGCAAGATCGAGGCGCGCTCGGCCGAGCGGGCGCAATCGACCAAGGATTGAAAGGGACGGATATGATGAAGATCACCAACAGACGGGCCATGGCGTTGCTGGCGGCTGGGTTGCTGCTGCCGACACTGGCCGGCTGCTCGCGCTCGTCCGAGGACCCGCCCGTGCCGGTGGAGAATGACACGCCGGTCGTCGAGGAGAATATGACCGTGCCGGACGAGACCCCGGTCATGACCAATGATTCGGAGACCGTCGCGCCGGTCAATATGGCCGCCGACACCATTCCGCCGCCGCCCCCCGAGCGGACGGTCGACCAGCAGATGCTGGATGATGCATCGGCCACCGGCATGACCGCGCGCGTCCAGCGCACGCCGAACAGTGACGCACCTGCCGAGGGTGTCGAGCCCAAGGACGCGCAGTAATCTGCCTTATTCCTCCCCTGTAAGGGGAGGTGGCAGTCCGCAGGACTGACGGAGGGGTGTCACCATCAGCGGGGACACCCCTCCACCACCGCTTCGCGGCTGTCCCCCTCCCCTTGCAGGGAGGAATTTAGCGGGTGATCTCGCGGATCAGTGCCGTCCGCTGCGCCTCGGTCGGGCGCCACTGGCCTGCCATCGAACCATCGAGCCCGAACAGCGCGTCCACGACATGCGCGGCATCGCCCTGTTCCCATAGCGCGGCCAGTTCCGCCCGGCGCGGATCGGGCGAGGCGTCGTTGCCCGTTCGGATGAACCGCAGCCACGCCGCCAGCGCGGTCAGCGTCGCGGGGGCATCCCGGCCATGCGCCGCGAGCGAGGCCAGCCAGCGCGGACCGACCTTTTGCGAGCCGTCGCTGGCGATCTGCGACAGGCGATGTTCGAGCGTCACATTGGCGAAGCGGGCGAGCAGCGCGTCGGCATAGGGCTCCAGCGCCTGTCCTTCGGCCGCCGTAAAGCTGGTCGCCGCCTCGGCTCGCATCAGCCGTTCGACCACGGGGCGGATGGCGGGATCGGCGACCGCCTGGTGGACGAACGCATGCCCGCGCTCCAGCCCGAGATAGGCAAGTGCGGAATGTGCGCCGTTGAGCATCCGCAGCTTGGCGGTCTCATAGGGCGCGACATCGGCGACGAATTGCGCGCCGCCGATGTCCCAGCGGGGGCGCTCGCCCGCGAAATCATCCTCGATCACCCATTGGCGATAGGGCTCGGTGATGACGGCGGCCTCGTCGCGCATCCCCAGCGCCGCCTCGACCGCCGCACGATCGGCGTCGGTGACGGCGGGGACGATGCGGTCGACCATGGTGTTGGGGCAGCGCCAGTCGCGCTCGAACCAGTCGCGCGCCGCCGTTTGGCCGTGATGATCAAGGAACGCCGCCACGCCGCTGCGCAGCACTCGGCCATTGTCGGGCAGGTTGTCGCAACTGACGAGCGTCAGCGGGTCCAGCCCCGCCGCAGCTCGCGCGCCCACCGCCTGCGCCAGATAATGATAGATGCTGTTCCCGTCCGCGACGATGCCCGCCAGATCGGTCGCCCCGTCCGGCCGCCGCCAATAGCCCTTTTCGGTGACGGTCAGCGTCACGATCCGCGTATTGGGGGAGGCGAGGCGTTCGGCCAGCCGCTCGGGCGTCTTGGCCGCGACGATCACCTCGCGGATCGCGCCGACCAGCCGGACGGCTTCGCCTTCGCTCGACCGTTCGGTGACGGTATAGAGGCCGTCCTGTGGCGCCATCTGGTCATGCACGCCGCCTGAGCGCAGCGATGCCGCCGCGATTCCCCAGTCCCGGTCGCCCGCCGCCATCGCGTCATCGGTATAGACCGCCTGATGTGCGCGGTGGAACGCGCCCAGCCCGATATGGACGATGCCGATCCGTTGCGCCGCCCGGTCATAGCCGGGACGCGGGACACTTGCGGGCAGCGTCGCGGCGGTGGCTTCGTTCAGCCGGGTCACAGCCGGTACGCCGTGCGGACCAGCCCGTTGGTCAGCGCATGGGCCAGCGCGACCGCTTCATCCTCCTCCAGCCGATGCTCGGCAACGAGGCGTGCGAGGAAGCCGCAATCGATCCGCCGCGCGACGTCGTGCCGCGCGGGGATCGACAGAAAGGCGCGGGTATCGTCGTTGAACCCGACCGTGTTGTAGAAACCCGCCGTCTCGGTCGTCATCTCGCGGAAGCGGCGCATCCCCTCCGGGCTGTCATGGAACCACCAGGCGGGGCCCAGCTTTAGGCAGGGATAATGCCCGGCCAGCGGCGCCAGCTCGCGCGCATAGACGCTCTCGTCCAGCGTGAAGAGGATGATGGTCAGGTCGCGCGCATTGCCGACCACGTCGAGCATAGGTTTCAGCGCATGGACGTAATCGGTGCGCATCGGCATGTCCGCGCCCTTGTCGCGCCCATGGCTGGCGAACAGGCCCGCATTATGGTTGCGGAACGAGCCGGGGTGGATCTGCATCGTCATGCCGTCCGCGACGCTCATCTTCGCCATCTCGGTCAGCATCTGCGCGCGGAAGAGTTCGGCATCGGCGGGCGTCCAGCGGCCGCCGACGATCTTCGCGAACAGCGCCTCGCATTCGGCCGCCGACAGGTTGGCGGTGGCGGCCGTCGGATGGCCATGATCGGTCGCGGTCGCGCCCAAAGCGCGGAAGGCGGCGCGGCGCTTGGCATGGGCGGCGAGATAGCCGGACCAGCTATACACATCCTCGCCGGTCAGCTCGGCGAAGCGCTGCATCGCGCCGGCGAACTGCTCATGCTCGACATCGATCACGCTGTCGGGGCGATAGGTGGTGATGACGCGGCCCTGCCAGCCGGACTCCTTGATCGCCTGGTGATGGACCAGCGGATCGTCGGCACCCTCGGTCGTGGCCAGGCACTCGATACGGAACCGCTCGAACAGCGCTCGGGGGCGGAAGGCGGGGGTGGCCAGCGCCTCGCCGATCGCGTCGAAATAGCGGTCGGCGGTCGCCGCCTCGAGCGCCTCGGTGAAACCGAATACCTCGGCAAACACATGGTCCAGCCACATGCGCGAGGGCGTGCCGCGGAACAGGTGATAGTTCGCCGCGAACAGCTTCCACGCCGCGCGCGGATCGGTCGCCGGGCGGCTGCTACGATGCGGGATGCCCAGATCGTCCAGCGCGATGCCCTGGCTGTAGAGCATGCGAAAGACATAATGGTCGGGCGCGAGCAGCAGGTCGCTGGCATCGGCCCAAGGCTCGTCGGTGGCGAACCAGCGCGGATCGGTGTGACCGTGCGGGCTGATGATCGGCAGGTCCGCGACTTCGGCATAGAGCGTCCGCGCGATGCCCCGCGTCGTCGGGTCGGCGGGGAACAGCCGGTCGGGATGAAGCTCCAGCTTGCGGGTCATGCCGTCAGCTCCAGTTCGGCCAGAGCCGCGTTCGCGTTCAACCCCAGCATATACACGATTCCCTGCTCCAGCCCGCGCAGCTCGGCCAGTCCGCGCATCCGACCCAGCAACGAATAGCCGGGATTGGAGCTGCGATGAAGGTCGTCCATCATCCGGTGGCCATGGTCGGGGCGCATCACGATCGCACGGTTCTGCGCATGCGAAATCTCGACCACCGCCTGCATCACCTGGGTCATGCGGGCATTGCCGCCCAGATGCTCGGCCTCATGGAAATTGCGCTCGCCCGCTTCCCAACCGACCGAGCGGAGGTGGAGAAAGTCGATCCGCTCGGCAAAACGGCGGACCATGGCGGGCAGATCGTTGTCCGGCCGCGCGCCGAACGACCCGGTGCAGAAGCACAGCCCGTTCGCCAGGGACGGCACGGCGGCATAGAGACGATCCAGATCCTCGGCCGTACTGACCACGCGCGGCAGGCCGAAAATGGGGAAGGGGGGATCGTCGGGATGGACGACCAGTTTGATGCCGACTTCCTCGGCGATCGGACAGATGGCGCGCAGAAAGGCGATATGATTGGCGCGTAAGCGCTCGGCATCGATCCCGGCATAGGTGTCGATCGCGCGCTGGAAGGCGGGCGAGTCGAAGCTCTCCTCGCTGCCGGGAAGCCCCGCGATGATCGTCCGCTCCAGCCTGTGGCGCTCCTCGGGCGTCATCGCGGCGAAGCGCTCTGCGGCGGCCACGCGGACGCTTTCCGAATAATCCGCCTCGGCCCCCGGACGCCGCAGGATATGGATGTCATAGGCCGCGACCGCCGCCCATTCGAAGCGCAGCGCGGTCGCGCCGTCGGGCAGCTGCCAGTCCAGATCGGTGCGCGTCCAGTCGAGCAGCGGCATGAAATTATAGGTGACAGTCCGCACGCCCTCGGCCGCCAGGTTGCGCAGACTGTCGCCATACGCCTGGACGAGATCGTCGGTCAGCTCGCCGCGCTTGATCGCGTCATGCACCGGCAGGCTTTCGACCGTCGACCAGCCCAGCCCGGCCGCCTCGATCATCGCCCGCCGCTCGGCGATCGCTTCGCGTGGCCAGACCATGCCGTTGGGGATTTCATGCAGCGCGGTGACGACCTCGGTGGCGCCCGCCTGGCGAATATGGGACAAGGCGATCGGGTCGGCGGGTCCGAACCACCGCATAGACTGGATCATCAACACGTCCGCTATTCCCTCGTCCCATATCCTATTTGCAGGACGGTAGCGGTAGCATTCGACATTCGGATTGACCAGTTACAAATTTTGGCCTTGCCACTATGCGGGCGAGACCAGGAAAGACAGGAGAGAAGTGGAATGCGGATCGTCGTCGTCGGGGAAGGGATGATCGAATTGTCGCGGGCCGAGCGGGGCCTTTGGCGGCTGGGTCATGGCGGCGATACGCTGAACACCGCGATCCATCTGGCGCGGATGGACCGCGACGTCCGCTATGTGACCGCACTGGGCGACGATCCGTTCAGCGCCACGCTGCTCCAGGACTGGGCGGCGGAGGGCATCGATACCAGCCTGACCCTGCGCGATCCGACCCGGATGCCGGGCCTGTACGCGATCACCACCGACGAGGCGGGCGAGCGCAGCTTCTCCTATTGGCGCGGACAGAGTGCCGCGCGGCGTACCCTGTCGCTGCCGGGAAGCGAGGCGGTGATGGCGCAGACCGAGCAGGCCGATCTGCTGCTCTACTCGCTCATCACCCTAGCGATTCTGGACGAACCGAGCCGCGAGCATCTGTTTGATCTGGCGCAGCGGGTTCGCGCACGCGGCGGGCGGGTCGCGTTCGACGGCAATTACCGTCCCCGCCTGTTCGCCAATCAGGACGAGGCGCGTGAACTGTGCCGCCGGGCGATCAGTGGCTGCGACATCGGCCTGCCGACACTGGAGGACGAGGCGATGCTGGTCGACGCCAAATCCGCCGAAGAGGTGCGCGACCGCTGGCAGGGGCTGGGCGCGGGGGAGGTCGTGGTGAAATTGGGCGCCGATGGCTGTCTCGTCACGGGTGTCGGTATCGTGCCCCCGCCGGAGCGCCTCTGCCCCCGCGATACCAGCGGGGCGGGGGATGCGTTCAATGCGGGCTATCTGGGCGCGCGCCTCGACGGCTTGTCTCCGGCGGAGGCAGCGGTGCGGGGGCATAGGCTGGCCGGTTGGACGGTCATGCGGTCGGGTGCGATCCCAGCGCGAGATGATGATCTGCCGCGCTGAGGTTTTTGGACTGACCAAAATTAACGGGTCAATCATGGCATGACCCCATTAGCCCCTCCCCTTCAGGAGTGGCAGGTCGGTCATGCCCCCAGCATGACCTAAACGATGCGGGGCATCGTTTACCTGCCACTGGGTTGGGGTGGGGCCTCTCTACCAAGCGATCCGCTTGCGGAAGCGCCCCACCCCCGGCCCCTCCCCTGAAGGGGAGGGGAGCGATTTGCGTAGATCCCACCGCCAAACCCATTCCGTTCGCGCTGCGCGAAGTCGACGTGCGCGGGATTCGCTCGCGGCGAGGTAACGGCGTGGCCTTCGACTCCGCTCAAGCTGAACGGAAGGCAGGGGCGGGGCCACCCCACCACGAAAAAGGGGGCCGGAACCTTGGTTCCGACCCCCTGATCCTGTCAGCATGCGCTGGCGGCGTGGCTTACGCGCCCGGGATTTCCGAGACGTTCACCTTGATGCCGCGGCCCATCGTCGACGAGACGGCGACCTTGCGGACATATTTGCCCTTGGCGCCCGACGGCTTGGCCTTGATGAGAGCATCGACCAGCGCGTCGAAGTTGGCGCGCAGGTCTTCCGCCGGGAACGACGCCTTGCCGATGCCCGAGTGGATGATGCCGGCCTTTTCGACGCGATACTCGACCTGACCGCCCTTGGCCGCCTTGACGGCTTCGGCGACGTTCATGGTCACGGTGCCCAGCTTCGGGTTCGGCATCAGGCCCTTGGGGCCCAGCACCTTACCGAGACGGCCGACGACGCCCATCATGTCCGGGGTCGCGATGCAGCGATCGAAGTCGATGGTGCCGCCCTGGATGGTTTCCATCAGGTCCTCGGCGCCCACGACATCGGCGCCAGCGGCGCGTGCCTCGTCGGCCTTCGCACCCTTGGCGAACACGCCGACGCGAACGGTCTTGCCGGTGCCCTTGGGCAGGGTGACGACGCCGCGGACCATCTGGTCGGCGTGGCGCGGGTCAACGCCCAGGTTGACGGCGACTTCGATCGTCTCGTCAAACTTCGAGGTCGCATGGGTGCGCGCCAGCGAGATCGCTTCGTCGATGCCGTGCAGCTTCTCGGCGTCGATCTGGACGGCCTTCTGCTTCTTGGTCAGCTTCGCCATGATCTTAGCCCTCCACCACTTCGAGGCCCATCGCGCGGGCGGAGCCTTCGATGATCTTGGTCGCAGCCTCGATATCGTTGGCGTTCAGGTCCTTCATCTTGACCTGGGCGATTTCCGCGAGCTTCGAGCGCGCGATCTTGCCCGCCGACACCTTGCCCGGCTCCTTCGAGCCCGACTTCAGGTTGGCCGCCTTCTTGATGAGGTAGGTCGCAGGCGCGGTCTTCGTCTCGAACGAGAACGAACGGTCGGCATAGACGGTGATGACGGTGGGCAGCGGCGTGCCCTTCTCGACTTCGCCGGTCTGCGCGTTGAACGCCTTGCAGAATTCCATGATGTTCACACCGCGCTGACCCAGCGCCGGGCCGATCGGCGGCGAGGGGTTGGCGGCGCCTGCAGGAACCTGCAGCTTGATATAGCCGGTAATCTTCTTTGCCATGTCACTCTCTTTTCGAGTCTAGCGGTCGTGACGGGCACGAAGGCATAGGCCAGCGCACCCTCCCGCAAGTTTTCCATCGCATGATGCTAGGGAAGCGCGGGCCGATAGCGGAAAAGGGAGGAGATGGCAAGGTGGCGCGACCACCTCTGCTCGTACGGAGCGACGTTGAAGGGCGCGCATCCCCCCGGCCTTGTGTCATATCGGTTCCGTCATTGCGAGCGTAGCGAAGCAATCCAGGGTCACGGGCGAATACGGCCCGGATTGCTTCGCTACGCTCGCAATGACGAAGATCGGGCAGCCAGATACGAAAAAGGGCCGGTGGCGTCGCCGCCCCGGCCCTTCGTTCCGTCGATCCGACAGGACTTACTTCGAGCGTTCGACCTGCTCGAAATCCAGTTCCACCGGGGTCGCGCGACCGAAGATCGACACCGACACCTTGACCTTGGACTTGTCGAAATCCAGTTCCTCGACCACGCCGTTGAAGCTGGCGAAGGGGCCTTCCAGCACCTTGACCGCGTCGCCGATCTCGTAATCGACCTTGACCTTGTGCTTCGGGGCGGCGGCGGCCTCTTCCTTGGAATTCAGCATCCGCGTGGCTTCCGCCTCGCTGATCGCCTGGGGCTTGCCCATCGCGCCGAGGAAGCCGGTCACCTTCGGCGTGTTCTTGACGAGGTGATAGACCTGATCGGTCATGTCGAGCTTGGCCAGGACATAGCCTGGCATGAACTTGCGCTCGACCGCGATCTTCTTGCCACGACGGGCCTCGGTCACGGTCTCGGTCGGAACCTCGATCTGGTCGACGAGATGGTCGAGGCCCAGGCGGGTCGCCTCGGCCATGATCGAATCGCGGACCTTGCCCTCGAAACCGGAATAAGCGTGGATAATGTACCAGCGCGCCATGAGAACCCTTTTACTTCGCGAGCGACAGCAGGGTGCGGACCAGCGTCTCGAAGAACGAGTCGACCGCCAGGAAGAAGATGGCCAGGATCGTGGTCATCACGACCACCATCACGCCGGTCATCACCGTCTCGCGCCGCGTCGGCCAGACGACCTTCTTGGTCTCGGTCTTGACCTGGTTGAGGAATTCGATGGGGGTCGTCTTCGCCACTCGTACCGTTCCCGCACCTGCGTTGGAATTACTGTCAGCGGGGCATGGGTCCGCCGCCGCCTGCCCAAGGGGCCTGCGACGAAGGGTCCGTCCGCGCTGTTCGGATGGGAACGCGATGTAGCCGTGGCTCGGGTAAAAGGCAAGGGTAGGGCGGGGGTAGGGGTTTGCTGTTCACGCGAAGCCGCGATGGCGCGAAGGTTTTTGGTTCGCGCGGAGGCGCGGAGACGCGGAGATTTTGAGGTTCGCGCAGAGGTGCGGATGACGCAGAGGAGCTTGGCCTGCCCTCAAGAACGGAAGACGATCGGACAGGGGTTGGGAATGGCTGGCCTATCGGCCGGGCCCAAGATCTCCGCGCCTCCGCGTCTCCGCGCGAACCAACCTTCTTCCTCTTCGTGTCGTCGCGGCTTCGCGTGAACAATCAGCAGCACCGCCCGCCATTCTTGCCGCCGTAGCGCGCCTGTTGCCGTTCGCGGAAGAAGGTCACCTCGTCCATCGGCGCGCGGTCGGGATGCTTCGCCGCCATGTGCGCCAGATAGGCGTCATAGCTGGGCATCCCGACCATCGCATTGCCGATCTCGCGCAGGCGGGCGAGCCATCTCATTCGGCGGCGACCATCTCGGGCGGGACTTCGGTGACGCTCGGCCGATCGATGGACCGCGCGATCAGGCAGGTGCGCACCGCATAGACCAGGATCGCCAGCACCACGCCCAGGAAGATCGCGCACAGCCCGGCGTCGATCCGGTCGTTGAAGACGATCCGCCCCATCTCCGCCATGGTCTTGGCGGGGGCGAGTATCTTGCCCGCCGCTGCCGCGTCCGAGAATTTGTCGGCATGGGCGAGGAAGCCGACGCGCGGATCGCTGGAGAAGATCTTCAGCCACCCGGCGGTCAGCGTGCAAGCGAGCAGCCAGATGGTCGGGATGATCGTGATCCAGGCGAAGCGATCCTTCTTCATCCGGAACAGCACGACGGTGGACAGCATGAGGGCCACCGCGGCGAGCATCTGGTTGGAGATGCCGAACAGCGGCCACAGCGTGTTCACCCCGCCCAGCGGATCGGTGACGCCCTGGTAGAGGAAAAAGCCCCAGGCCGCGACGCAAAGCCCGGTCGCGATCAGGCCCGGTGCAACCTTGCTCGATCCCCGGAAGCTGGGGACGACGAGGCCGATCAGGTCCTGCAGCATGAACCGCCCGGCGCGCGTCCCTGCGTCGACGGCGGTCAGAATGAACAGCGCCTCGAACAATATGGCGAAGTGATACCAGAAGGCCTTCATCGCCTGTCCGCCAAAGACATGGCTAAAGATTTCCGCCATCGCCACGGCCAGCGTCGGTGCGCCGCCCGCGCGGGAGATGATCGTATGCTCGCCCACGTCCCTGGCCACCTGTGCCAGCGTATCGGCCGAGATCGGAAAGCCCATCGCGGTGACGGCGGCGGCGGCGCTGGCCGGGTCGGTGCCCAGCACGGCGGCCGGCGCATTCATCGCGAAATAGACGCCCGGATCGAGGATCGAGGCGGCAACCAGCGCCATGATCGCGACCGCGCTTTCCATCAACATCGCGCCGTAGCCGATGAAGGGCGCGTCCTTCTCGCTGGCGATCAGCTTGGGCGTCGTGCCGCTGGCGATCAGCGCGTGGAAGCCCGACACCGCGCCGCACGCGATGGTGATGAACAGGAAGGGAAACAGCGGCCCCGCCCAGACCGGCCCGCTGCCGTCGATGAACTTGGTCAGCGCAGGCATTTTCAACGGCGGCGCCATGATGACGATGCCGATGGCCAGCGCCATGATCGCGCCGATCTTGAGGAAGGTCGAAAGGTAATCACGCGGCGCGAGCAGCAGCCACACCGGCAGGACCGAGGCGACCGCGCCGTATCCGATCAGCAGGAAGCAGAGCTGGACCGGCGTGAAGGTGAACAGCGGCGCGAGGACGGCGGACTGGGCAATCGACTGGCCATAGACGATAGCCAGGATCAGGCCGATAAAGCCGATGATCGACACCTCGCCGATCTTCCCCGGCCGGACCCAGCGGGTATAGCCGCCCATCAGCATCGCCAGCGGCACGGTGGCCGCCACGGTGAACAGGCCCCATGGGCTTTCGGCCAGCGCGCGCACGACGATCAGCGCCAGCACCGCCAGGATGATGACCATGATCATGAAGGCGCCGAACAGCGCGATGGTGCCCGCAACGGGACCCATCTCCATGCGGATCAATTCGCCCAGCGAGCGTCCGTCGCGCCGCATCGACAGGAACAGGATCAGGAAATCCTGCACCGCGCCTGCCAGCACGACGCCCGCCAAGATCCACAGCGTCCCCGGCAGATAGCCCATCTGCGCCGCCAGCACCGGCCCCACCAAAGGCCCCGCGCCCGCGATCGCGGCAAAGTGGTGGCCGAACAGCACCGTCCGGTCGGTCGCGACATAATCCAGGCCATCGGCACGCCGGATGGCGGGGGTGGGGCGGCGAGGATCGATGCCGATCACCCGCGCGATGAACAGCGCATAATAACGATAGGCGATCAGATAGACCGACACCGCCGCCGCGATGATCCACAGCGCGTTGATCGGCTCACCCCGTACGCTCGCCACCACGGCCAGCGCGCCCGCTCCGACGATCGCCAGCGCGATCCAGGGAAGGTGTTTCATCATGCCCCGTCCGGTCCTCCAGTTCTGCTCTTATCCGCCTTTCTAACCCTCCCGCAGATGGGCGCTACCCCGAAAGTCGGCTTCGACAATCGCGTGCTGACACGGGTTATTTTCCAGTCGGCCTTGTAGATTCAGATCAGGAGGCCCACATGTCAGGCTGCTAAAGTCGCAAATCGACGGTTCTCTGCTTTGCGGCTCGTTCCTTCTTTCCCTGCACCGCGGCCCCGAATCCGGCCCAGCGCCTGGTTCACCATTATGAAGGAATGAAAATGAGCATCACTGGAACCGTCAAATTCTTCAACGCCGACAAGGGTTATGGCTTCATCGCCCCCGAAAATGGCGGCGCGGACGCCTTTGTCCATATCAGCGCGGTCGAGCGCGCGGGCATGATCACGCTGAACCAGGATCAGCGGATCAGCTACGAACTGGAGCAGGATCGCCGCGGTAAGATGGCGGCGGTCAACCTTCAGCCCGCCTGAATGTCGAAGCGGTAGCCGGTCCGGCTACCGCTTTTTTTGTGGTCGAAAGGATAATCCATGTCGCGCGATGCCATCTTCTTCCGCAACCAGGCCGAGCTCGAGCGCGCCAACGCCGCCGATGCGACCCTGCAGAATGTCCGCGAACGCTGCGAGCGTGCCGCGTCCTCCTGGGAGGCGATGGCCGTCCGGGCCGAGCGCGCGGAACTGGGACGCGCGGCGTCGGCGGCCCGATCGGTCGCGGGCTGACCGCTCAAACTTAGCGCTTGCCCCGCCGCGCCGTCCGGGGTGAAAGGCTCGGCATGGCCAGCGCATCCTCTTCTCCGCTCGTCGTCGGTATCGGCGGCACGATCGGCAGCGTCTCCTCGACCGAGCGCGCGCTGCGCACCGCGATGACGGCGGCGGCCGATGAGGGGTTCCGCACCCATGTCTTCGGCGGCGAGGATCTGGCGCGCCTGCCGCTTTACAATCCGCGCGCGGCCGAGCGGACGGAGGCGGAACGCGTCTTCGTCGAGACCGTGCGCCAGGCTTCGGCGATCATCATCGCCAGTCCCGGCTATCATGGCAGCATCTCGGGGCTGGTGAAGAACGCGCTCGACCTGCTGGAAGAGACAGCGAAGGACGACCGGCCCTATTTCGCCGACTTGCCCGTGGGGCTGATCGCCACCGCCTATGGCTGGCAGGCGACTGGCTCGACCATCGCGGCGCTGCGTTCGATCGTCCACGCGCTGCGCGGCTGGCCGACCCCCTTCGCGGCGGCGGTGAACACCCAGCAGACGCGTTTCGATGAGGAAGGCCGGATCAGCGACCCGGCTGTCGAGGGGCAGTTGCGGCTGGTCGGCCAACAGGTCGCCCGCTTCGCGCCTTTAGCCGGGACGATCCGCGCGTCGAATTGAAGACGTCGCGCGGATTTCGGTTCATGCGAAGCCGCGAAGCCGCGAAGATTTTTTGATTTCGCGCGGAGGCGCGGAGAACGCAGAGGTGTCTCGCGTGCGACTGCGCGCAGTCCTCTTTCGTCGACCGTTCGAGGAAGAAGGAGTGCAGGGGCCACAGTATACGACACCTCTGCGTTCTCCGCGCCTCCGCGCGAACCAACCTCTTTCTCTTCGCGGCATCGCGGCTTCGCGCGAGATAAATGATTTCATCCCCCGCCCGGCCTTCGCCGGGGAATGGATTAGCGCAAGCGCTCGGTCACCAGCGCCGTGATCTCGTCCGCAATCTCGGCCGGATCGCGCAAGGCACCGTGCGCCACGGTCGATACCGTCGCCCATTCGCCCAGCATCGCCCCATCCGCCATCGCGGCGTAATTGGCCCGCACCCGTGCCTGAAGCCCCAGATCGGCCTCATAGGCATCATAGGTATCGTCGGTATAACTCCGCTTGTGCTTGCGGGCGATCAGGTCGCGGGCCACGTCGAGCGGCGTGTCGAGATAGACCGACAGATGCGGGGCGGGCAGGCGGAACTGGACCGTCTCCAGCTGCGCGATCCACTGCAGCAGCGCCTCCGCCCGGTCGGGCGGCACCTGCGCAGCCTGATAGGCCATGTTCGATGCGATATAGCGATCAAACACGATGACATCATGCGTCTCCGCCAGTTCGACCAGATGCGGCCGCGATTCGAATCGGTCGAGCGCATAGAGCGTCGCCGCCGTCTCGGGCGCGGCGGCATGGGGCAGGCGGCCTGCCAGATACTCGCCCAGCGCCCAGCCGCCGACCGTCTCGGCATAGCGCGGAAAGGACAGGGCGGCCGCCGACAGGCCCAGCGCGTTCAGCCGCTCGGTCACCGCCGCCGTCGCGGTCGCCTTGCCCGCGCCGTCCGCGCCCTCGATCGCCAGCAGGAATGCCATCAGCCGCGCAGTCGCTCGTGGTGGCGGATCACCTCGTCGATGATGAAGCGCAGGAATTTTTCGGAAAATTCGGGGTCCAGCTGCGCATCGCTGGCCAGTTGGCGCAGCCGGGCGATCTGCGCCTCTTCGCGGCCGGGATCGGCGGGGGGGAGTTCGTTCTCCGCCTTATAGCGGCCGACCGCCTGGGTGATCTTGAACCGCTCGGCCAGCATGAAGACCAGCGCGGCGTCGATATTGTCGATCGACTGGCGATAGCCGGTCAGCACGGTGTCGGACATCGATACGTCTCCCTCTGGCGCAGGCAGGGCCCACGGCAATTTCGCGTGCGCCCTTTCGCGCTTAGGCTTGCGTTCGGCAAGCGTTGTCGCCAGAGGCTCTTACCTGCCCATGACCGTAACCGCCACCCGCCTCGCCAAGCCCGCGCCCTCGCTGGACCCGATGATCCGGCTGGTGGCCGACGACATGAACGCCGTGAACCAGGTCATCATCGACCGGATGCGGTCGGAGATTCCGCTGATCCCGCAACTGGCCGGGCATCTGATCTCGGGCGGCGGCAAGCGAATGCGCCCGATGCTGACGCTCGCGAGTGCGCAACTGCTAGGCTATCAGGGCACCAGCCACCATGTCCTGGCGGCGGCGGTGGAGTTCATCCACACCGCAACCCTGTTGCACGACGATGTCGTCGACGGATCGGACCTGCGGCGCGGACGGCGCACCGCCAACATCATCTGGGGCAATCCGGCGAGCGTGCTGGTCGGCGATTTCCTGTTCAGCCGGTCCTTCCAGCTGATGGTCGACGCGGGCAGCCTGAAGGTGCTGAACATCCTGTCGGGTGCGTCGGCCGTGATCGCCGAAGGCGAGGTGAACCAGCTGACCGCCGTGCGGCAGGTGGGCTTGGCCGAAGAACGCTATCTCTCGATCATCGATGCCAAGACCGCTGCGCTGTTCGCCGCCGCCTGTCGCATTTCGGCGGTGATCGCCGAGCGGCCCGAGGCGGAGGAACTGGCGCTGGAGGCCTATGGCCGCAATCTGGGCATCGCGTTCCAGCTGATCGACGACGCGATCGACTATGTCTCGGACGCGGGGACCATGGGCAAGGATGCGGGCGACGATTTCCGTGAGGGCAAGATGACCCTGCCGGTGATCCTGGCCTATGCGCGGGGCAACGAGGAAGAACGCACCTTCTGGAAGGACGCGGTCGAAGGGCGGCGCACCTCGGACGAGGACTTCGCCCACGCCATCGCGCTGGTCCGCAAGAGCCGCGCGGTCGACGATACGATGGCGCGCGCGCGGCATTATGGCGGCTTGGCGATCGAGGCGATCAAGGGCTTTGCCGATGGCCCGGCGAAGAGCGCGATGATCGAAGCGGTCGAGTTCGCGGTCGCACGGGCGTATTGACCCTGCTTTGACCCCGGCGAAGGCCGGGCCCCAGTTGCCGTGCATGGTCGAAGGCGCGAGGCGGTCAGCCTCCCTCGCGTCGTACTGCCCGCCACCAACTTGGTAGAGTCTGGGCCCCGGCCTCCGACGGGGAACAATTTGGTTTGACGGCGGCCCGCTCGCTAGAACGGGGCCCGTCTTCACCCCGCCCGCCAAACCCCCTATCGCAACGCCATGACCCTGCCCGTCACCGCCGTCCTGCCCGACCTGCTGACCGCGCTCGCCAATGCCCCGAACGCGGTCCTCGTCGCGCCCCCCGGCGCGGGCAAGACCACCGCCGTCGCGCCGGCCCTTCTCGACCAGCCTTGGTGTACCGGCGACGTCCTGCTCCTCTCCCCCCGCCGCCTCGCCGCGCGTGCCGCCGCCGAACGCATGGCCGCGCTCGCCGAAGAGCCGGTCGGCCGCACCTTCGGCTATGCCACCCGCATGGATAGCAAGGTCAGCGCCGCGACCCGCGTGACCGTGGTCACCGAAGGCATCTTCGTCGCGCGCATCCAGGCCGATCCCGAGCTGGCGGGCGTCTCGGCGGTGCTGTTCGACGAAGTGCATGAACGCAGCCTCGACGGCGATTTCGGCCTGGCCTTGGCGCTCGACGCGCAAGCGAGCCTGCGGCCGGACTTGCGGCTGGTCGCCATGTCCGCGACGCTCGACGGCCGCCGCTTCTCCAGCCTGATGGGCGATGCGCCGGTGATCGAGAGCGAGGGGCGCAGCTATCCGCTGACCCTGCGCCATCTTGGCCGGGCGGCGGAGGCGCGAATCGAGGATTCGGTCGCCGCCGCGATCCGCCGCGCGCTGCAAGACGAAGCGGAGGGCGACATCCTCGCCTTCCTGCCCGGCACCGCCGAGATCGCCCGCACCGCCGAGCGGCTGGCGACCCTGCCCGAGAGCATCGCGATCCACGAACTCCACGGCTCGCTCGACCCGGCGGCGCAGCGTGCGGCGATCCGGCGTGACCCGGAGGGGCGGCGGCGGATCGTGCTCGCCACCTCGATCGCGGAGACCAGCCTCACGCTCGACGGCGTGCGGATCGTGATCGATTCGGGCCTTGCCCGGCGACCGCGCTACGACCGCGCGGCGGGGATGACCCGGCTGGTCACCGAGCGTGCCAGCCAGGCCGCCGTCATCCAGCGCGCAGGGCGCGCGGCGCGGCAGTCGCCCGGCGTCGCCTATCGCCTGTGGGAAGAAGCCGCGACGGCGGGCCTGCCGCGTTTCGATCCGCCGGAGATATTGGAGGCGGACCTGTCGGCACTGCTGCTTGGCACCGCGCTCTGGGGTGTCGGCGATCCGCGTGCGCTCCCCTGGCTCGACCCGCCGCCCGAGGCCGCCGTCGCCGAAGCCCGCGCGCGGCTGACCGTGTTGGAGGCGCTGGACGACACCGGCCGCCCGACCGCGCATGGCAAGGCGATTGCCAAGCTGCCGATGCCGCCACGCCTCGCACATATGCTGATCCGCAGCGGCGAGCGCGGGCTGGCCTCCACCGCCGCCGAGGTCGCGGTGCTGATCGGCGAGCGGGGCATCGGCGGGCAGGATGTCGATGTCGAGCAACGCCTGCGCCGCTGGCGAACCGAGCGCGGCCCCAAGGCGGAAGCGGCGCGGGCGATGGCGAAACGCTGGACCGGCCTTGCCCCCAAGCCGGTCGAACAGGAAGCCTGGGATCATGCGGCGGGCGTCTGTCTGGCGCTCGCCTATCCCGACCGGGTGGCGCGGCGGCGGGATGGGACGGGCGAGAATTGGGCGAGCGTCGGCGGGCGCGGCTTCCGGCTCGATCCCGCATCGGGGCTGGCGAGTTCGGAATGGCTGGCGGTGGGTGAGACGCAAGGTGCGGCGTCGGGTACGCGCATCCTGTCCGCAGCCCCCCTCGACCTCGCCACCGTCGAGGCGCTGTTCGCCGACCGGATCGAGACACGGTGTACCGTCACCTTCAACCCCGCAACCGGCGGGGTCGAGGCGTTGCGCGAACGGCGGCTGGGCGGGCTTCGCCTGTCGAGCGGACCCGATTCGGGGGCTTCCCCGGAGGCAATCGCCGAGGCGCTGGTCGAGGGGGTGCGGGCACATGGCGTGGCGCTGCTGCCTTGGAGCGACGGGGCAGGGGCGTACCGCGCGCGGGCGGCCTATGCAGGGGTGGCGCTGGATGACGAAACGCTGATCGCGCGGCTGGACGACTGGCTGCCCGCTTTGGTGGCGGGGAAGCGGCGGCTGGATGCTGTCGCGCCGGGTGCGCTGACCGAGGCGATCCGCAACCTTGTCGACTGGAACGACCAGCGGCGGATCGATTCGATGGCGCCGTCGCATTTCACCAGCCCGGCGGGCAGCACCCATGCGATTGATTATGCGGCCGAAGGTGGCCCGCGCGTCGAACTGCGCGTGCAGGCGCTGTTCGGCTTGGGCGAGCATCCGGTGATCGGGACCGAGCGTGTGCCGCTGGTCCTCAGCCTCACCTCACCCGCGGGTCGCCCGATCCAGACGACGCGCGACCTGCCCGGTTTCTGGGCGGGAAGCTGGAGCGCGGTGGCCAAGGAAATGCGCGGCCGCTACCCCCGTCATCCCTGGCCCGACGCGCCCGCAGAGGCGTCCGCGACGCTGCGCACGAAAAAGGCGGATGCAAGAGCCGCCGGTTCGCGATAAGGGACACAGATTATGGCCACTGCTCGCATCTTCCAGCGCCCCAAGAACGCGATGCAATCCGGCAAGTACCGGACCGATCGCTGGCAACTCGAATTCGAACCGACCGAGGCGAAAAAGCCCGATCCCCTGACCGGCTGGGCCGGGAGCGGCGACACGCAGGAACAGGTCCGCCTGACCTTCGCGACGCTGGAAGAGGCGATCGCCTATTGCCAGCGCGAAGGGCTCGACCACCATGTCGTGCCGACACCGCAAAAGACGCTGAAGCTGCAAAGCTACGCCGACAATTTCCGCTGAGCTTTGAGCGCTCCGGTTAAGGCCGGGGCGCTTTTTCTTTCGCGCGCATCGCTGAAGAAGGTTGGTTCGCGCGGAGGCGCGGAGACGCGGAGGTGTCGGGCCCGACGGCATCGGGATCGCATCACAACCGGCCTGTTGGAGCGGCGTGTCGTTGCCGCGAGCCACTCCTCTCTGCGTCCTCTGCGCCTCTGCGCGAACAACGTTTCTTGGCGCCTTCCCGTCAGTTCCGGCATGACGCCATTTGTTCGCGCGAAGCCGCGATGGCGCGAAGAGTTTTTTAATTGGTTCGCGCAGAGGCGCAGAGAGCGCGGAGGTGTCGTATCCGGCGGCATCGGACGCGCACTATAAACGGCCTGTTGAAGAGATATTTCGCTGCCGCGAGCACGACCTCTCCGCGCCTCCGCGTCTCCGCGCGATAAATCTTCTTCGTGTCTTCGCGTCTTCGCGTGAACTCAAAAGCCCAGGATGCCGCCCCCCAGCAGCAACAGCAGCTTGGCATCCATCACCACGCCCGCCGCACGTCGTTCCGCGATGAAGGCGGAAACATCCGCCAGCTTTACCCGGTGGACGGTAATCTGCTCGTCCGAATCACCACCGCCTTCGCCGACCTTCACCAGGCCACTCGCGCGGACCAGGGTGAACCGCTCCGAAGTCATGCCCGGCGAGGAGCAGAACTCCCCCAGCGCTTCGATCCGCGACGGGCGATAGCCGGTTTCCTCCTCCAGTTCGCGCGCCGCACCGTCCAGCACCGCTTCCCCCACGGTTTCGTCACCGATCAGGCCAGCGGGCATTTCCAGGCAGGGCGCGCCAAGCGGAATGCGGAACTGTTCGACCAGCAGGATATGGTCGTCCTCCACCGCCAGGATCACGGCGGCGCGGATGTCGCGCGGGCGGTCGGCATATTCCCAGGTGCCGCGCTTGCGCAGCGCCAGGAACCGCCCCTCGGCCAGGGTTTCGAGGGGAGCGTCCATACGGGGATCGGTCATAGCGAGATGGGTCTGTCCGGCAGTTCGTTGGTATCGGCCGCCGTCTTGGGGAAATGCTCGGCCAGTACAAGCCCGATGCGCTCGACCGCCGCGCTCATCCCCTCGCCGACATTCCCTTGCGCGACATGCGGCAGCATCACCGCCATCGCGCGGCCCCAGGTTTCTGGGCCGACCTTGCCGGTCAGGCCGGAGTCGGCGACGATCTCGGCCATATGCTCGTCTTCGGAGAGATAGAGCAGCACGCCGTAGCGGCTGTCGGTCCGCCGCTCGGCCGCGACGCGGAAGAGCAGGACGGCGCGGGCGCGCACGCGGGCATGGCGAATGCTCTTGGGCACCAGCGCGATCCGGCGCGCCACGGGCCCGAGCAGCGCGAAGACCAGGCCGAACACCAAGACCTGCGCGATCATCACCGCGCCCAGGATCAGGTCCTCGCCCGGCGCGCTCCAAGCATCATGGACCAGCGCGAGCAGCTTCAGCCCCAGATCGGGAAAGAGCGCGGCGAACAGCGGCACCAGCAGCATGGCGGGCGCGGCGAACCACAAGGCGACGTCACGATACGCGTCCGACCGGCGCGCGACGATGGTCACGATCTCGGCATCGGTCGTCGCCTCGGCGCGCGCGACGGCGGCGGTGATCCGATCGCTTTCGGTATCGCTCAACATCTCACCAATCCCCCGATGCGCCGCCGCCGCCACCCGACCCGCCCCCGCCGCCGGTAAAGCCGCCGCCGAACCATGACCCGTCGCTGCCGCCGTCCGAGCCGCCCGAACTCCAGCCGCCGCCCGATCCGCCGCCGCTACCCCAGCCGGGGCCCCAGAGAATGATCGGCCAGCCGCCACCGCCGCGACGCCCGCCACCGCCGCCACGATCGTCATCATCGTCGTCGTGGAACCGCTGGCCCTGCCTGCGCCGCAGGATCGACAACAGGACGAACCCGCCGATGAAGACGACGAGAACGATCAGGATCGGAAAGCCATCGGAATTGCCGCCTCCACGTCGGTTCTGGCGGTCGAACTGCTTGGCAGCCTCGGCCACTCGGGCCTTTGCCTCTTCGGGCGAGGCGCGAAGCTGGGCAATGACGGCGTCCGCGCCAGCATTCAGCGCGCCCGATATGTCGCCCGACTCACGCAGACGCGGAAGCATCAGCGTGCGGATCATCTGCGACGACCACGCATCGGTCAGGATTGGCTCCAGCCCATAGCCGACTTCGAGACGCGGACCCCGTTGCCCCTTGCCCTCATTGGGCGCCACGAACAGGATCGCGCCGTTGTTGACGTCCTTCAGGCCGACGCCCCAGTAACGGATCAACTTGTTGCCATAATCCTCGATCGGATAGCCTTGCAGGTCGGGGATGGTCGCGACCACCAGCTGGCGGCCGGTATCCTTCTGCAAGGCTTCCAGCTTCTGTTCGAGCTGCGCCTTGGTGGCAGGGTCGATCTTGTTCGCCGCATCGACGACCAGTCCGTCGAATTTGGGAAAGGTCTGCGCCATCACGGGGACGGCGCAGAGGATCAGCCAGAGCCCGAGGACCGGGCGAAGCAACCGGGTGAACCGGGTCATGGGCCAGGTCACAATCGGGCGATCAGCTACCGAAATTCACCTTGGGCGCATTCTCGGCCCCCGGCGTGGTCGCCTGATAGGGGGCCATCGGCTTGGCGCCGTAGAAGACCTTGGCGCCGATCGCGTCGGGGAAGGTGCGGATGCGGGTGTTATAGGCCTGCACCGCCTTATTGTAATCGCCGATCGCGATGTTGATGCGGTTCTCCGTGCCTTCCAGCTGGCTCATGAAGGTCTGGAAATTGTCCTGGCTCTTCAGGTTCGGATAAGCCTCGACATTCGCGAGCAGGCGACCAAGCGAGCCGCTGAGCTGGCCTTGGGCTGCCGCGAACTGCTGCATCTTGGCGGGATCGGACAGGTCGTCGCCGGTCACCTGGACCGAGGTCGCCTTGGCGCGGGCGTTGACCACGTCGGTCAGGATCGCCTTTTCCGATGCGGCGGCGCCCTTCACGGTCGCTTCCAGATTGGGGATCAGGTTGGCGCGGCGCTGATAGGCGGCCTGGACATCGGCCCATTTCGCCTTCGCATTTTCCTCCGCCGTGGGCACGCTGTTCATGCCGCAGCCGGACAGGGCGACGGCCATCACGACCGGGGTCAGGGCAAGAACGGGACGACGCATTCGAATATTCCTCCGTCAACTGTCTGGTCTATATAAGACGCATGTCCGGCTTGGCGAAGAGCAAAAGCGACGATACCCTAAACCAACGAAAATCAGAGGGATTTGGCGATGCTCAAGGAATTTCGCGCCTTCATCGCGCGGGGCAATGTCCTCGACCTGGCGGTGGCGGTCATCATCGGGGCGGCGTTCAGCAAGATCGTGACCTCGCTGACCGATGACGTGCTGATGCCGGTGATCGGCAAGATCTTCGGCGGGCTGGATTTCTCCAGCTATTTTATCCGCATGGGACCGATCCCGGCCAATTATGCGGGATCGCTGACCGATTATGTCGCGCTGAAGAAGGCGGGGGTGCCGTTGCTCGGTTACGGCGCGTTCGTGACGCAGGCGGTCAATTTCGTGATCGTCGCCTTCATCATCTTCCTGCTGGTCCGCACCGTGAACCGCGCCACAACCCTGTTCGAGAAGGAAAAGGCCAAGGCGGCCGAGGAGCCCAAGGCCGAACCCGCCGATGTCGCGCTGCTCCGCGAAATCCGCGACGAACTGCGCGCGCGGCGGGGGTAGGGGCATTCTTATTCCTCCCCTTGCAGGGGAGGAATAAGGGTATTTACGCCGCCGCCAGTTTCTTGGCGGTGGCATCCGCCAGACTGGTGCCGTCGAGAATCCGCGCCGTCTCGTCGCGCACGCGCATCATTGCGTGGCGGATGGCGCAGTCAGCCTCGCTCTTGCAGTCGTTACAGGGGCGATAGGCGGTGCGGCTGACGCAAGGCACCAACGCGAGCGGCCCCTCGATGGTGCGGATGATGTCGCCCAGCGAAATCAGATGCGCCGCGCGCGCCAGGCGGTAGCCGCCCATCTTGCCGCGCTGGCTGTCGAGCAGTTGCGCGCCCTTCAGATCGGCAAGGATCAGCTCCAGGAACTTGCGCGGAACATTCGCCTCGGTCGCGATCCGCGTCATCGAGGTCGGCGGACCGGCAGGCGGCATCTCCGCCAGGAACAGCATCGCGCGCAGCGCATAACGGGACCGCTGGGTCAACATGGGGCTTCCCATGGACCCAAATTGGGGCGAGCGAAAGGCATTTGCGTAAACTCGCTTGGCTACCTATATCCGTCCTTGCCGGGTTTTACCCGGCTATGACGATAAACTGCGGCGAGTAATAGACGCAGCGGACCCGGGGGCAGTACCCGGCGGCTCCACCATAAAAGGTGGTGTACTTGGACACCGTTTCTGACGGGGCCGAACCAGGATCGACGTGTGTTGAAAAGCGCTGTTTTCGTTCGGAATGGGACCACCGCAACGGCCCATATACACAAGTGCCAACGATAACGAAGCACTCGCGATTGCGGCGTAATTGAGGGCCTCACGGCCTGAGATTACACCAAAATAGCGCGGTCGGACCCCACCGGGCAACAGAAGGGGAATCCAGCGGTACGGGGAGCACCGGGCAACAGAAGCTCCCCACTTTCCGGTTTTGATGGTGTTTGCAGGTGAGAGCCGGGTGCCTCACTCATGCTCGTCCATTCTACCCCCACCCTCCGTTCGCACTGAGCGAAGTCGAAGTGCATGGGCTGCCCTTGCGACTGGGCGAGGGGGCGTGGCCTTCGACTTCGCTCAGGCTGAACGGAGGGTGGGAGCTGTCAAACTCCCCTGTTGACCCCGGCGGAGGCCGGGGCCCAGATTCTGCGCAGCCGATGGCGCGCCATAAGGATGAGGGGGAGGCAATGGTATCCCTCCTTCGATGGTACACCGCAACTGGGCCCCGGCCTTCGCCGGGGTCGAAGAAGGGGGCGAAATTACCCCTCCCGCGCCAGCGCCTTCAGCTTGTACAGCGCGTCCAGTGCCTCGCGCGGTGACAGCGCGTCGACATCGAGCTTCTCCACCTCCGCCCGGATCGCGTCGCACTGTTCCTCCTCGATCTGTGCGGCGGCGGCGAACAGGGGCAGGTCGTCCAGCCCCGCCGCCAGCCCGCCGGTCTTGGCGCGCCCCGCCTCCAGCTTGGCCAGCACCGCCTTGGCGCGCGCGACCGTCGCGGGCGGCATTCCGGCCAGCCGCGCCACCGCCAGGCCATAAGAGCGATCCGCCGGGCCCTCGCTGACTTCGTGCAGCAGGACCAGCTCCCCCTTCCACTCGCGCGCGCGGACATGATGGAGCGACAGCGCCTCGCACCGCTCGGCCAGCCGGGTCAACTCGTGATAATGCGTCGCGAACAGGCAGCGGCAGCGATTATCCTCATGGATCGCCTCGACCACCGCCCAGGCGATGGCGAGGCCGTCATAGGTGGACGTACCGCGCCCGACCTCGTCGAGGATGACGAAGCTGCGCGGCGTGGCCTGTGCCAGGATGGCGGCGGTCTCGACCATCTCGACCATGAAGGTCGAGCGTCCGCGCGCGAGATTGTCGGATGCGCCCACGCGGCTGAACAGCCGGTCGACCAGCCCGATCCTGGCGTGCGTCGCGGGGACATAGGACCCGGCCTGCGCCAGAACCGCGATCAAGGCGTTCTGCCGGAGGAAGGTCGACTTACCGCCCATGTTCGGCCCGGTGACGAGCCACAGCCGCGAGGCCTCCGACAGCGAACAGTCATTGGCGACGAACCGCTCGCCCGAGCGTGCCACCGCCGCCTCGACCACCGGGTGGCGGCCGGCCGTCACCTCGAAACAGGCATGATCGACCAGTTCGGGCCGCACCCAGCCGCCCTCGACCGCACGTTCGGCAAGGCCACTCGCCACGTCGAGCCGGGCCAGCGCGTCTGCCGTCGCCGCGATACTCTCGCGCGAGGCGAGCGCGGCGGCGGTCAGCTCCTCCAGATGCGCGGCCTCGGCGGCGAGTGCATGGGCACCCGCCTGCGCGACCTTGCTCGCGACCTCGTGCAGTTCGGGGGTGTTGAAGCGGACCACGCCCGCCAGCGTCTGGCGATGGGTGAAGCCCGACTCCGGTTTCATCAGCGCATCGGCCGAGCGCGCGGGCACCTCGACATGGTAACCGAGCACGCCGTTATGGCGGATCTTGAGCGCGGTGATGCCGGTCTTCTGGCGGAACTCGGCCTCCAGCGCGGCGATGGCGCGGCGGCCCCCTGCGCCCGCGTCGCGCAGATCGTCGAGCGCCACGTCATAGCCCGCCGCGATATAGCCGCCCTCGCTCGCCTCGATCGGCGGCGAGGGGACCAGCGCACGGCGCAGCAGGTCGATCAGTTCGCCGTGCCCACGCAGCCGGGGCGTGGTCTCGCGCAGCAGGGGAGGGCCGTCGCTTAACTGTTCCGACAGCGCCCAGGCCCCATCGAGCCCGTCGCGCAACTGCCCCAGATCGCGCGGGGAACCACGGCCTGCCGCGATCCGACCGATCGCCCGGCCGATATCGGGGAGCGCGCGCAGCGCCGCGCGCAGCCGCTCGCGGAGTGCCGCATCGTCGTGGAAATGCTGGACGAGGTCGAGCCGTGCCTCGATCGTATCGCGGTCCATCAACGGCGCGCCGATATCGCCCGCAAGCGCGCGCGCGCCAGCCCCCGTCACCGTCCGGTCCACCGCGTCGAGCAACGAGCCCTTGCGTTGGCCATTGGCGGTCTGGGTCAGCTCCAGGCTCTCGCGCGTCGCCGCGTCGATCGCCATCGCGCCTGCCGCCTGGCTCAGAACCGGCGGGCGCAGGAAGGGCAGGGCCCCCTTGGCGGTATGGTCGAGATAGGCGACCAGCCCGCCCGCCGCCGACAGCCCCGCGCGGCTGAACTGCCCGAACCCGTCCAGCGTCGCCACGCCGTAGAGCCGTTTCAGCCGATCCTCGCCTTGGCCGCTGTCGAAGGTGGAGGACGGGCGCAGCGTCGTCGCGGCATCGGCGTGGGCGGCGTTCTCGGCCGCGACCACTTCGGCGGCGGCGAGGCGGGCGAGTTCGGCGCCCAGCGCGTCCGCCTTCACATCGATCACCACGAACCGCCCGGTCGAAATGTCGGCGGCGGCCAGCGCCACCGCGCCGCCTGCCTCGCCGATCGCGACGCACCAGTTATCGCTCTTGGCGTCGAGCAGCGCCTCCTCGGTCAGCGTGCCCGCCGTCACCACCCGCACGATGCCGCGCGCGACCAGCGCCTTGGACCCGCCGCGCGCCTTGGCCTCGGCGGGCGTCTCGGTCTGCTCGGCGATGGCGACGCGGTGCCCGGCCTTTATCAGCCGTTGGAGATAGGCGGTCGCGGCATGGACCGGCACGCCGCACATCGGAATCTTTTCGCCGCCATGCTCCCCGCGCGAGGTCAGCGCGATGTCCAGCACGCCCGAGGCGATGCGTGCATCGTCGAAGAACAGCTCGAAGAAATCGCCCATCCGGTAGAAGAGCAGGCAATCCTCGGCCTCGGCCTTCAGCGTCAGATACTGCGCCATCATCGGGGTGGGGGTGGTCATCGAAACGTGTTTTCCAGAATCTGGCCAGGCGGCGGATATGGATAGCGCCGATGCGCTAAGACGGTTGGGTTAGGTCAAGGCCTAATGGTGGCTACAGGGGTAAGCGATCAACCGTTCGCTGCGAGCCATTCGTGAAACGACACCCGTCCCGGCGTACCCCATGTTTGCAGCCAACGCGCAACGACGGCGTGATCGTAATAACGTCCAGCCTGGAAATCCGCCAATGCCCGCAGGTCCGCAGCGTGTTCCGCTTGCTCGTCATGGCGCTCGAAAATGCCGGGCTCATGCTCCATAGCCGAACGTATAAGCCTGATGCTTCGGCTTGCCTAGGGCAGCAAAAGGACTGCGTGACAGGGTTGTCAGCGGTGTCCGAAAGTTTAATGAGCCGTAGCGTCCTTGTATCCACAGCATCGAAGGCCGCGCGCATGTCCGACGAACCCACCGACCAGTTTTCCGAGCGCGAGGCCCTGCTGTTCCATTCCGAGGGACGCCCCGGCAAGATCGAGATCATCGCGTCCAAGCCGATGGCGACGCAGCGCGACCTGGCGCTGGCCTATTCGCCCGGCGTCGCGGTGCCGGTGAAGGCCATCGCCGAGGACCCTGCTACGGCCTATGACTATACCGCCAAGGGCAACCTCGTGGCGGTCATCTCCAACGGCACCGCCATCCTGGGTCTCGGCAATCTGGGCGCGCTCGCCTCCAAGCCGGTGATGGAGGGCAAGGCGGTGCTCTTCAAGCGCTTCGCCGATGTCGACTCGATCGATATCGAGTTGAAGACCGAGGATGTCGACCGGATCATCGACGCGATCGAGCTGATGGAGCCGAGCTTCGGCGGCATCAACCTGGAAGACATCAAGTCGCCTGAATGCTTCATCATCGAGCAGACGCTGCGCGAGCGGATGAACATCCCGGTCTTCCATGACGACCAGCACGGCACCGCGATCATATGCGCGGCGGGGCTCATCAACGCCTGTCTGCTGACCGACCGGCGGCTGGATGAGATCAAGGTCGTCGTCAACGGCGCGGGCGCGGCGGCGATCGCCTGTACCGAGCTGATGAAGGCGATGGGCGTCCGGCACGAGAACGTCATCATGTGCGACCGGACCGGCGTGATCTATCAGGGCCGCGAGGACATCAACCAGTGGCAGTCGGCGCACGCCGCCGTCACCGACCGCCGTACCCTGACCGAGGCGCTGTCGGGTGCCGACGTGTTCCTGGGGCTATCGGCGGCAGGCGCGCTGAAGCCCGAGATGGTCAAGGACATGGCGCCCTCGCCGATCATCTTCGCCATGGCCAATCCGGAGCCGGAAATCCGCCCCGAACTTGCCAAGGCGGCGCGCCCCGACGCGATCGTCGCGACCGGGCGTTCGGACTATCCGAACCAGGTCAACAACGTCATCGGCTTCCCCTTCATCTTCCGCGGCGCGCTCGACGTGCGCGCGACCGGCATCAATGACGAGATGAAGATCGCCGCCGCCAATGCGATCGCCGAACTGGCGCGCCAGCGCGTGCCCGAGGAAGTCGCGCTGGCCTATGGCACGCAGCATACATTCGGCCCCGAATATATCATCCCCGCGCCGTTCGACCCGCGCCTGATGGAGCTGGTCCCCTCGGCGGTGGCCAAGGCGGCAATGGACTCGGGCGTGGCGACGCGGCCGATCCTGGACATGGACGCCTATCGCCAGAAGCTGCGTGCGCGTCTCAACCCGACCACCTCGGTCCTGACGCTCGCCTATGAGGGCGCCCGCGCGCATCCGAAGCGCGTGCTGTTCGCCGAGGGCGAAGAGGAAGTCGTGCTGCGCGCCGCCATCGCCTTCAAGGAAGGCGGCTATGGGACGCCGGTGCTGGTCGGCCGCGACGATGTCTATGACCGCCTCAAGGCGCTGGGCGTCACCAACCCCAAGGAATATGAAGTCCATAACAGCCGCACCTCGGAGATGGTGCCGCAGATGGTCGACTTCCTCTATGAGCGGCTCCAGCGGCGTGGTTACCTGAAGCGCGATGCCGAGCGGCTCATCAACCAGGATCGCAACATCTTCGGCTCGGTGATGTTGCAACTGGGCCAGGCCGATGCGATGATCACTGGCATCACCCGCACCTATGCGCAGAGCTTCCGCGAGATCCGCCGGGTGATCGATCCGGTCGACGGCAAGGTGCCGTTCGGCATCCATCTGCTCGTCGGGCAGAGCCATACCGTCTTCATTGCCGACACCACGGTCAATGAGCGTCCCTCGGGCGAGGAACTGGCCGATATCGCCGAGCGCACCGCCGCCGTCGCCCGCCGCATGGGGCATGAGCCGCGCGTGGCCTTCCTGTCCTATTCGACCTTCGGCAACCCCGAAGGCCAGTGGATCGACAATGTCCGCGACGGCGTGGCCGCGCTCGACAAGCGGCAGGTCGGTTTCGAATATGAAGGCGACATGGCCCCCGACGTCGCGTTGAACCCCAAGCAGATGGCGAACTTCCCCTTCTCGCGCCTGTCGGGTCCGGCGAATGTGCTCATCATGCCGGGGCTCCAGTCGGCCAATATCTCGGCCAAGCTGCTGCGCGAGCTGGGCGGCGACTCCATGATCGGTCCGATGCTGATCGGCATGGAAAAGCCGGTGCAGATCGCGCCGATGACCTCGACCGCGGGCGATCTTGTGACGCTGGCCGTGCTGGCGGCGGGCGGCATCGCACGCTGATCCTCGCCATAGGGTAGGAAAGGGGGCTGGGCAGCGAGAGGTTGCCCGGCCCTTTTTTCTTTATTCCTCCCCTGTAAGGGGAGGTCGCAGGGCGAAGCCCTGACGAAGGGGTGTCCCGCTTGGCGAGCTTCCCTGTCCTCGCGCCGGGTGACACCCCTCCACCATCCTTCGGATGGTCCCCCTCCCCTTGCAGGGGAGGAAAGCGATCGTGTCCCTAAAACCACAACGCCACCCCGTCACATTCCGGTCATTACGCTGTCGTGCGCGTGTCACGCCCCGGCCCCATGCGCCCGCCCCATTGGGTTAACGAGCCATTTTGGGGGCCAAGTTCATGGTGAAGTTTCTGATCGGTGTCGCGCCGCTCGCACTGATCGCATCCGGCGCATCGGCGCAGACCCTGCCTGCGCAAGCCGCCGTCGCCGGTGCCAGCACCGGTCCGGTCACGGCCGATCCCACCGCCGCCGCCACTACGGAAGGCGAGCAGGCGAGCGTTCCGGCTGATGTCGTCGTGCTCGGCTTCGGCCAGAGCCGCCAGGTCCAGACCGTCACCGCCGCCGATCTCGACCGGTTGACCCCCGGCACCTCGCCGCTCAAGGCGATCTCCAAGCTGCCCGGCGTCAACTTCCAGTCGGCCGATCCCTTCGGCGCCTATGAATGGTCGACCAGCATCAGCTTGCGCGGGTTCAGCCAGAACCAGCTGGGCTTCACGCTCGACGGCGTGCCGCTGGGCGATATGAGCTATGGCCCGACCAATGGCCTGCATATCAGCCGCGCCATCATCTCCGAGAATATCGCCTCGACCAGCGTCGCGCAGGGGGCGGGTGCGCTCGGCACCGCCTCGACCAGCAATCTGGGCGGCACCATCCAGTTCACCAGCCGTGCGCCGTCCGAGACCGCCGGGATCGCCGCCTCGGGCACTTATGGCAGCAACGATACCGCGCGCGCCTTCATTCGCGTCGACAGCGGCGATCTGGGCGGCGGGCTGAAGGGCTATCTCAGCTATGCCTATCTGACCACCGACAAGTGGAAGGGCTATGGCAGCCAGCGTCAGCATCAGGCCAATGCCAAGATCGTCAAGGATTTCGGCGACCGCGGTTCGATCACCGGCTTCTTCAACTTCTCCGACCGTCGCGAGAACGACTATCAGGACCTGAGCCTCGATATCATCAAGCGACGCGGCTATTATAACGACAATATCTCGAACAATTATCCGCTCGCCATCCTCTATGCCAAGGAAGCGACCAACGGCGCGGCGGCGGCGGCCTATCAGGCGAAGAACGGTTCGCTGACCGGCTTTACCGCGCCCTATGCCGGGGTTCAGATCGGCCTGCCCTCGGGGATCACGCTCGACGACGGCTATTACGACGCGGCGGGCCTGCGTCGCGACTATCTGGGCGGCATCATCTTCGACGCGCGCCTGACCGACCATCTGTCGCTGACCTCGACCAGCTATTATCACCATAACAAGGGGCAGGGGTCGTGGATCACGCCCTATACCCCGACGGCGCTGGGCGCGCCCAATGCCGATGGCACGCCGATCACCAACCCCGCGCCGCTGTCGTTCCGCACGACCGAGTACAGCCTCGATCGCGCAGGGACCATCGCCAAGCTGGCACTGACCACCGGCGCCAACAGGCTGGAACTGACCGGCTGGTATGAAAGCAACACGCTGCACCAGGCGCGCCGCCTCTATGGCATGACCGACACCGCGACGCCGAACCGCAATGCGCTGGATTACCAGAGCAATCCGATGGCGACCGTATGGAACGGCAAATATGATACCGAGACGCTGCAATATTCGGTCGGCGACACGATCGATATCGGCCAGCTGACGCTCAATGGCGGGTGGAAGGGCGTGCGCGTCCGCAACCAGGCCAATGTGCTGGCGGGCAGTCTGGCGCGCGGCAAGATCCAGAGCGAGGACTGGTTCCTGCCGCAGGTCGGCGCGGTGCTGCATCTGGGCAACCAGGCGGAGGTCTTCGCCAGCTATACCGAGAATATGCGCGCCTTCATCGCGGCGGCGACCGCGCCGCCCTTCTCGATCACCCAGGCGGCGTTCGATGCGGTCAAGAACACCGTGCGGCCTGAAAAGTCGAAGACGGTCGAAGGCGGTATCCGCGCGCGGACCGGCGGGCTGCAACTGTCGGCGGTCGGTTATTATATCGACTTTTCCGACCGTCTGCTGACCTATTCGATCGGCACCGCGATCCAGGGCATTCCGCCGACGCTGAACAATGTCGGCGGCGTGGAAAGCTATGGCGCGGAGGTTTCGGCCTTTTACCGCCTGACCCGCGCCTTCTCGGCGCTGGCCAGCTATTCCTACAACCATGCGACCTATCAGCAGACGGTGCGCGACGGGCAGGGCAATCTGCTCGCCGAAAAGGGCCGCTATGTCGTCGGCCAGCCGCAGAACATGGTGAAGGGCGAACTGGTCTATGACGACAGCCGGTTCTTCGGCCGGGTCGGCGCGGACTATATGTCGAAGCGCTATTTCACCTATCTCAACGACCAGTCGGTTGCGGGCCGCGTGCTGGTCGACGCCAGCATCGGCTATCGTTTCCCGAAGGAATGGGGCGGCTTCTCGATCGAGGGCAGCGTGACCAACCTGACCGACAAGAAATATATCGCGACGGTCGGCACCAACGGCTTCACCGCCAGCGGCGACAACCAGACGCTGCTGGCCGGTGCGCCGCGCCAGTGGTTCGTGACGTTGAAGAAGGGCTTCTGAAGAACCGTCCTTAGCCTCTGGCCGCTCCCCTCCCGCAGGCGGGAGGGGATGGGGGGAGGGCTGGAAGTCTCACCGAGCCAGTCGCTCGCGGCTCTTGCCCCTCCCCAACCCAGTTTCAGGCAAACGATGTCCCGCATCGTTTAGGTCATGTCGGGGGCATGACCGACCTGAAACTCCCTGCCGGGAGATGGGCTTTAAGTAGCCCAGGCCGCGATATCCGGCTGTTCGCCGATCAGCGCCAGGCCATGCGCGATCGAGGTGAGTTCGCCGCCGGTCGCGATCTTCTCCGCGCCGAACCGTGCCTCGAACATCCGCCGGATCGCGGGCATCAGAGAGGTGCCGCCGGTCAGGAACACCTGATCGATGCGCTCCGGCCCGGCCGCCGCCGCCGTCAGCGCGCGATCGACCGCCTGTTCGATCCGCACCAGATCGGGGACTATCCAGGCCTCGAAATCGGCGCGAGTCACGTCCGCCTCGATCGACAGACCGCCGCCCTCGAAGCGGAAACGGGCGTCCTCGGCGGCGGACAGGTCGCGCTTCACCTGGCCGACCGCGTCGTAGAGCCGGTATCCCTGCTCCTCCTCGATGATCGCGATCATCCGCCCGATGGCTTGCGGATCGAGCGCGGCGCGACGCAGCTTTTCCAGTTCGGCCAGCGTCTTGCGGTTGCGCATCAGCGCCAGCCGCGACCAGTCGGCGAAATCGGCGAAATAGCCGCGCGGAATCTCCAGCACCTTGTCGAACGAGCGATAGCGTCCGCCCGCGCCCAGCAGCGGCAGGACGAGATGGTCGATCAGCCTTTGGTCGAACCGGTCGCCCGCAATGCCGACACCGGCATGGCCCAGCGGCTCGCAGCGGCGTGCGGCGCCCGGTGCGGCGATGCGGACGACCGAAAAGTCGCTGGTGCCGCCGCCGAAATCGGCGACCAGCACGGTGGCGGGCTCGGTGATCCGCGACGCATAGCTGAACGCGGCGCCGAGCGGCTCATAGACATAATGGATCTCCGCCCCCAGCCGCGCGAACATGGCGTCATAGCGTGCCCGCGCCAAGGCCTCGTCGGGCCGATGTCCGGCATATTCGACCGGGCGGCCGACGACGATCCGCGCGGCCTTGCCATCGAGCGCGCCGCCGCTGCGCACCGCCATCCGGTCGAGAAAAGCGCGGCCCAGCTCCTCGAAGCGATAGCGTTTGTCGAACACGGTCGCATGCTCGAACACGGGCGAGGCGGCGACCGACTTGAACGACTGGATGAACCGGCTGCCGCCCGGAAAGTCCAGATATTCGGCGATCGCCCAGGGGCCCGCCTCGACCTCTATGCCGTCATCCTCCCAAAAGCACAGGGCGGAGCGGAAGACGGGATCGCTGCCCTGGGGGCCTTGCAAGGGCACGAGATGCGACTCGCCAGCCTCTGCGCGGGCGACGACCGAATTGGTGGTGCCGAAGTCGATACCGAGAATGGGGCGCGAAATGTCGGTCATGCCGGGTCCGCTACACGAAGCGCGTGGCTAGGGGAGGGGTTTTTTGTTCGCGCGGAGGCGCGGAGACGCGGAGGTGTTTGGACAGGTGGCGATGTCGGACCCGCTCTCGGGTGGCAGACAGGATTCACGCGAAGCCGCGAAGGCGCAAAGATGTCGATCTTCAGGTGATCTGCTTCGCGCCTTCGCGTGAATCGAATGTCTCCCGCTCGTGATGAAAGGCCAAACGGTCCCCAGACGAACCCTCTCCGCGCCTCCGCGCGAACAAAAATCTACTTCGCGCCCTCCGTCGGCGTCAGGTCCGGCCAGCGCTCCAGCATCGCGGCCGTCACGCCGTTGGTCCAGCCGAAGCCGTCCTGCGTCGGATACTCGCCGCCGCCGCCCGGCCGCCGTTCCTCGACATCATATTTTTCCAGCAGCTTGCCCGTCTCGGCATAGGTGCGCGCGACGGTGGCGACCCAGCGGCGGGCGATGTCCTTGGCCAGCGCCCGTTCGCCGTAGCGCCCCAGTCCCTCGACCGCGATCCATTGCAGCGGGGCCCAGCCATTGGGCGAATCCCATTGCTGACCGGTGCGGATGCCGGTGGTACGCAAGCCACCTTCGCCGACCAGCGTCGTGCGGGTCGTCGCGGCGACGGCGCGGGCCTGCTCGGCACTGGCGAGCCCGGCGAAGAGCGGGAAGAGGACGGCGGCGGTACGCGACGGCGTCGGGTGCTTGGCGATCCGGTCCCAATCGGCGAAGCGCCTTTCGCCCGCCACCCACAGATAGCGGTCGATCGCAGCTTTCCGTCGCGCCGCCATGTCGGTGAAGCGGCGCGCGGTCGCCGCTTCACCCGCCGCCTGGGCGCGCGCGGCGATCCGGGCCTCGGCGATCCACAACAGGCTGTTGAGATCGACCGGCACGATGTCGGTGGTGTGGATCGTCTCCAGCCGCATTGGATCGGTCAGCCAGCGCGAGCTGAAATCCCAACCCGACTCCGCCGCCGCGCGCAGGTCGCGCTGGACCAGGCCAGCGGGGCGGGGTGCGGCCTTGGCGGCGGTGGCGCGATCCTCGCGCCAGCTTTCGTCGCGCGGCGTGTCGCGCGCATCCCAATAGCGGTTGAGCAGGCTGCCATCGGGCATCCGCACGACATGCTGGCACGCCCCGCTCGCATCGAGGCAGGTCGCCCCCGCCATCCAATAGTCATGCTCGCGGATCAGCGCGGCAAGCCGCCGCTTTGCCAGCGTCGGATCGCGATCGTCCGACAGGTCCATCATCAGCGCCAGGAAGGGCGGCTGCGACCGGCTGAGATAATAGGTCCGCGTGCCGTTGGGGACATGGCCGTAGCGTTCGACCAGATCGACGAAATCCGCCAGCATCGCCTCGATCAGCGGGGTCTGCCCATCGGCCTTCAGCCCCAGCATGGTGAAATAGCTGTCCCAGTAATAAATCTCCTGGAACCGGTCGCCGGGCACGACATAGCCATGGTTCAACCCCAGTGCCGACGATCCCGGCGTCGCGGCAAAGGGCGCGCGGCCCAGCGCCGGCCACAGCTCGCGGATGCGCGCGCGCAGCGGCGGCTTGCCCTGATGGTCGCCGCGCACCGAAAAATGACGCAGGACGAAGGCCGTCAGCGCCGCCTTGTCGCGGGGTTTCTCGCGGGCATAGTCGGCCAGGATCGCTTGCGGAGCCGCGCGGGGCACGGCATCGGCAAAGGTCTTGCCGTCGGGAAATACCTGCGCCTCCTGCACCGCGTCGAACAGCGGGCCGTAAATGTCGGCCGGTGAGGGCGGCATCACCTGTGCCTGGAGCAACAGTGCCAGCGCGGGCAGCAGGACCAGCGGGCGGAACCGGGTGGCGATCATCATCCTCTCCTGATTATTCCGGTCTGGCGGCGCGGGGCAGCATCACGGTGGCGGCCAGCCCGCCGCCCGGCGCTTCGTCCAGAATCAGCGCGCCGCCATGCAATTCGGCCAGTTCGCGTGCGATCGCCAGGCCGAAGCCATGGCCGTCGCCGCGTTCGTCCAGCCGGGTTCCGGCCTGGGTCGCGCGAAGCCGGTCGGCCTCCGGGATGCCGGGGCCGTCATCGGTGACGCTCAGCCGGATGTGCCGCCCGTCGGCGACCGCCGCGATCGTCACCCTGGTTCGGGCATGGCGCGCGGCATTGTCGACCAGATTGCCCGCCACCTCGTCCAGATCCTGCGCATCCATCGCGACGGCCAGGTCGTCGGCGATATCGGTGGTGACGCCGATCCCCCGATCGGCATGGATACGCGCAATGGCATGGGCAAGATCGTCCATCGCGGGGCGGAGCGCGGTCGCGGTGCGGCTGGTGCCCAGCTGGACCCGCGCGCGCGCAAGATGGTGGCGGATGGTCGCGTCGATTCGGGCGATCTGCTCGGCACGGGGCGGATCGTCCGCCAGATCGAGCGCCAGCGTCGCCACCGGCGTCTTGAGCGCATGGGCCAGATTGGCGGCCGAGGCGCGCGCAGCGGCCAGCGCGCGTTCGCTGTCGGCGGTCAGCGCGTTCAACTCGGCGGCGAGCGGCTGGAGTTCGGCGGGCTGATCCTCATCGACGCGGGTGCGGGTTCCGGCGCGGATCGCGGCGACCTGTTCGCGCAACCGGCGCAACGGGCGCAGGCCCAGGCGCAACTGGATCAGGCTCGCTCCCGCCAGCAGCACGCCCAACCCCGCCAGCATTCCGAGCAGCGGCACCAGCGCGGCGCGGATCGGCCGCGCGACGACTGCACGCGGGGCGGCGGCGGTGATCGTCACCGGCCCCCGTGTCGATGCGATGGTGATCTGGCGCGCATGGACGCGGACCCCCTGTTCGGTGCGGCCCTCGGCCGGATGGGGTGGCTCGACGGGGGCGGGTCCGGGCGGTGGGGCAGGGCGCGGGGTGCCCGAGATCGGGCCGGGGGGGATCGGGCCCGGCGGATGCGGCGCGGCGAGCGGGGGAAAGTCGCCCGAGCCGATCATTCCGTCCGGCCCCACGATCCGCCAGCGCCAGCCGGGTTCGGGCTCCAGCAGGCCCCGCCGTTGGGCGATACGGTCGCGGTCGACGGCACCCTGTTTGTCGACGGCGGAGGCGAGGACGGCGATCTCGGAATCGAGCCGCTGGTCGAGCCCGCGCGTGACGATCCCCTCCAGCGCGCTGGTCAGGCCCCAGCCCGCCAGCAGCAGCGCCACCAGGATCGCCGCGCCCGAGATCAGGATCATCCGGCCATGGATGGACCGGGGCATCCTCACGCCGCGTCGCCTGCGGTCAGGCGATAACCCAGCCCTCGCACCGTCTCGATCAGGTCGGCGCCGATCTTCTTGCGCAACCGCCCGACGATCACCTCCAGGCTGTTGGAGTCGACATCGGCATCGCCCTCATAGACCCGCTCCAGCAGTTCCAGTCGGGGAATCACCGCCTCCTTGCGCAGCATCAGCGCAGACAGGACGCGCCACTCGAACGCGGTGAGCTTCAGCGGCAGGCCGTCCAGCTCGAACTGCCCGGTCTGGCTGTCGAAGGCGAGGGGGCCGCAGGTCAGGCGCGGCTGGGCATGGCCCGCCGCACGGCGGACCAGCGCGCGCAGCCGCATGACCAGTTCCTCGACGCGGAACGGCTTGGTCAGATAGTCGTCCGCACCCGCCTTGAACCCCGCGACCTTGTCCGACCAGCCGTCGCGCGCGGTCAGGATCAGGACGGGCAGGTCGCGCCCCGCCTCGCGCCACTGGCGCAGCAGGGTCATGCCGTCGCCATCGGGCAATCCCAGGTCGAGCACGGCGGCGTCATAGATTTCGGTATCGCCCGCATGGCCCGCATCGACGCCGCTGGCGAACAGATCGACCGCGCATTGTTCGGCACGCAGCGCGCGCGCGATCGCGGGGCCCAGCGCGGGATCGTCCTCGACCAGCAGAATCCGCATGACGTCTTCATTGTCCCCTTATGTCCCCGCGCCCGGCTATCGTCGCATAGCTTAAACCCAATCTGAACCGCGTGGTTCAGCGGGCATCGGGCCGAATCACCTAAAAGCGGGACATCAACCAAGGAGATCGAACGATGTCTCGTTTCAATATCCCGACCTTCCGCTTGCAGGGCAAGGTGCCGCTGGCCGCTGCGGCGGCGGTCCTGACCGCGCTGGGCGCAGGCGGTGGCGCCGCCGCCGTCTCGATGACCCGACCGACCGTGACCATGGCGCCGACCATCCCGACGCCGATCGCCAAGCTGTCCTCGACCAACGGCATCGTCACCGCCAAGGGGCGTGTGGCCGAAGTGTTCGGCGACCGTTTCGTGGTGCAGGACGGCACCGGCCGCGCGATGGTCGCCAGCAACCGCGATGCCATGCCCTCGGTCGGCAGCAACGTGATGGTGCAGGGGCGCTTCGACGACGGGATCATGCATGCCCAGTATCTGGTCGAGCCGAACGGTTCGGTCGTGCCGGTCGGCCCGCCGCCGCCCCCGCCCGGTGGTCCGCGTGGCCCCGGCGGCCCCGGTGGCCCGCGTGGTGACGGTCCGCCCCCGCCTCCGCCGCCCGGTGGTCCGGGTGGGCCGGGGGGACCTGGAGCGCCGGGCGGGCCTGGGGCACCGGGTGGTCCGGGGGCTCCCCCGCCGCCCCCGCCGGGTGGCTGCGCACCGGGCGCGGTGCCGCCGCCGCCTCCGCCCCCGCCGGTGAACGGTGCCGCGCCGCAGGGCGCCCCCGTTCCGCCGCCCCCGCCCCCGGCCGGTACACCGGCTCCGGCCCCCACGGGCGCAGCACGCCCGGCGGCCTGATCCGGCCCTGACGAAGGCGCCTCCGACCTCGGTCGGGGGCGTCTTTGCGCATGGCTCGCCCGGTCGACCATGGCGTGTCACCGGGCGACGGCATCGGCGCTATTGGGAACGCATATCGGGAACCTTCGCGATCCTGACCCTTTTGCAGCCCATGCGCTGGCTTCGATCGCTCGACATTCCGGCCGAATGGCTGTGGCTGCAACATGTCCTCATCATCGCGGCGGCGGTGCTGATCGCGGTGCTGGTCCACAGTGTCGCGATGCGCGTCGCCAGCCATGCCGCAAGACGCACGGCGAGCGAGAGCGACGATCTGGTGATCGCGCATATCCGCCAGCCGCTGCGCTGGGTGGCGATCGCGATCGCAGTCAGCTTCGCGATGCGGCTGGTGCCGATGTCGGGCGACGGGCGCGAAATCTGGCGGCAGGCGCTGGGCTTTTGCGTACCGGCGCTGCTCGGTTGGCTGGCGGTGTCGGCCCTGCGCGCGCTTCAGGGCGTGGTGTACCTGCGCGCCGATATCAGCGTGGAGGACAATTTGCGCGCCCGGCGCAAGCGGACGCGGGCGCAGATTTTGGGGCGGATCGGCATCTTCCTGATCGTGTTCCTGACCGTCTGCCTGATGCTGCTGAGCGTGCCGGGCATTCGCACCATCGGTGTGACCCTGATGGCCTCGGCGGGTATTGCGGGCCTGGTCGTCGGTGCCGCCGCGCAGCCTGCGCTCAAGAACCTGATCGCGGGCGTGCAGATGGCCTTTACCGAGCCGATCCGCCTCGACGATGTGGTCATCATCGACAATGAATGGGGACGGATCGAGCAGATTCACCTGACCTTCGTCGTGGTGCGCATCTGGGACGAGCGGCGGCTGGTCGTGCCGGTCGCCAAGTTCCTGGAGAACAGCTTCCAGAACTGGACGCGCGAAACCAGCCAGTTGCTGGGGTCGGTCTTCTGGTATCTCGATCCCGCGGCGGACATTCCCCGGTTGCGCGCGAAGATGGGCGAACTGGTCGAGGCGAGCACCCGCTGGGACCGGCGCTTCTTCAACATGCAGGTGACCGATGTGAAGCCGGACTCGATCGAGGTGCGCGGGCTGATGACCGCGCGCGATGCCTCGACCGCCTTCGACCTGCGCTGCGAAATCCGCGAGGGGCTGCTCGAATATATCCGCCGCGACATGCCCGAGGCGTTGCCGAGGCGGCGGTTGGAGCATTTGGGCGACATCCCCAATCCGTCCCCTCACGGCGTGACTCGGCAACAGTAATCATTTCGGCAGCGCAGCGGAACGCGAGCGGCGGGGATGGGTTCACTCGGCATGTCCGCATCCGCTATGCTTTCGCCCATGCTGCTCGACCTCGCTCCGCCTCCGCCTCGCCTGTCCGCGACCGACAGCCTGTTCCTGGACTTCGACGGCACGCTGGTCGATCTGGCCGACAATCCCGAGGGCGTGCATGTCAGCCGCGACCTTGCCGACCGGCTGGATGCGCTGGCCGCACACATGCCCGGCCGCCTCGCCATCGTCAGCGGCCGTTCGATCGCGCAACTCGACGCGCTGTTCGGCCCGCAGGCGCAGCATTTCACGCTGGCGGGCAGCCATGGTGCCGAGCGCCGCAGCCCGGAGGACGGCCATAGCCAGCCGGAAAAGCCCGACCAGCTCGCCGCCGCGACCGAGGAGATGCGCGCGGTGGCGGAGGCCAACGACCTGTATTTCGAAACCAAGAGCTTCGGCGCCGGACTCCATTATCGCCGCAGGCCCGAAGCCGAACCGCTGGCCCTGCGCGAAGCCGCGGCCATTGCCGAGCGGCATGGCCTGACCCTGCAACCCGGCAAGATGATGGTCGAGGTCCGCCTGCCCGGCGACAAGGGGCAGGCGATCGAAACGCTGATGGACACGCCTGCGATGCGCGGCACCATGCCCATCTTCTTCGGCGACGATGTGACCGACGAGGACGGCTTCGCCGCCGCCGCCGCCCTGGGCGGAGCTGGCGTGCTGGTCGGTCCGATGCGTGAAACCGCCGCCCGTTATCGCCTGCCCGATGTCGCCGCCGTCCACCAATGGCTTGCCCAAGCGCTGGAGAATGCAAATTGATGCAACAGGATCTGAATCTCTGGCCGATCGGCAATTGCCAGGTGTCGGCGCTGATCGACTCGACCGGGCGTTTCGTCTGGGGCTGCGTACCGCGCGTCGATGGCGACCCGGCCTTTTGCGCGCTGCTGGGTGATGGTGAGCCGCAGACCGGCTATTGGTCGATCGATCTGGAAGACAGGGTCTCGACCACGCAAGGCTATTTGCGCAACACCCCGATCCTGGTCACCACCCATATGGACGACCGGGGCAACGGCATCGAGATCACCGATTTCTGCCCGCGCTTCTCGCGCGAGGGCCGTGTCTATCGCCCGACCAGCTATGTGCGGATCGTGCGGCCCATCGGCTCCCCGCGCATCCGCATCGCGCTTCGCGTCGCGACCGACTGGGGTAGCCCGACCGAGCGGACGCAAGGGTCCAACCATATCCGCTATCTGATGACGCAACAGACGCTGCGGCTCAGCACCGACGCGCCGGTCGGCCATATCGCCGCCGAGCAATGGTTCCGGCTGGAACGCCCGATCCACATGTTCCTGGGGCCGGACGAGAGCTTCGCGGGCGTGCTGAGCGAGGCGAGCCGCGCGATGCTGGAGCGGACGACGAACGAATGGCACCACTGGGTGCGCGGGCTCGCCACGCCGGTCGAATGGCAGGCGGTCGTCATCCGCGCTGCGATCACGCTGAAACTCTGCCAGCATGAGGAAACCGGCGCGATCGTCGCCGCGCTGACCACCTCACTGCCCGAACATGCCGATTCGGGGCGCAACTGGGATTATCGCTACTGCTGGATCAGGGACGCCTATTACACGGTGCAGGCGCTCAACCGGCTGGGCGCGCTCGATGTGCTGGAGGGGTATCTCGAATATCTCCGCAACATCGTCGATGCGGCCAAGGGCGGGCATATCCAGCCGCTTTATGGGGTCGGCGGCGAGGCGACCCTGGTCGAGCGGATCGAGGAAAAGCTCCCCGGTTATCGCGCCATGGGCCCGGTCCGTGTCGGCAACCAGGCCTATGAACAGATTCAGCATGACGCGTACGGCCAGATCGTGCTGTCCGACGTACAGGCCTTTTTCGACACCCGCCTGTTCCGCATGTCCGGGCTGGAGGATTTCCACTCGCTGGAGCGTGTCGGTGAGCGCGCCTGGGCCAAATATGACCAGCCGGATGCGGGCCTGTGGGAACTCCGCACCAAGAGCCATGTCCACACCTATTCCGCCGCCATGTGCTGGGCGGCGTGCGACCGACTGGCCAATGCCGCGCAGGCGCTGGGGTTGGAGGATCGGCGGGTCTTCTGGCAGGAACGCGCCGACCTGATGCGCGAGACGATCGAGCAGGCGGCGTGGCGCCCCGAGACGCAGCGCATGTCGGCGACCTTCGGCGGCGACGATCTCGACGCCAGCATCATCCAGCTGCTCGACCTGCGCTTCTTGTCGCCCGACGATCCCCGCTTCCGCTCGACCCTGGATGCGGTCGAAAAAGGCTTGCGCCGGGGCAGCCATATGCTGCGCTATGCGACCGAGGATGACTTCGGTCTGCCGCATACCGCCTTCAATGTATGCACTTTTTGGCTGATCGAGGCGTTATATGTCACCGGGCGTCATGCCGACGCCCGCGCGCTGTTCGAGGAGATGGTGGCGCGTTGCACCCCCGCCGGGCTTCTGTCCGAGGATATCGACCCGAATACGGGCGAACTGTGGGGGAATTACCCGCAAACCTATTCGCTGGTCGGCCTGATCAACTGCGCCGTCCTGCTGAGTAAACCATGGAGTGCCGTGCGATGAGTCGCCTGATCGTCATCTCGAACCGGGTCCAGCCGCCCACCACCGGGCCGGGCGGAAATCAGGGCGGGCTGGCGGTCGCACTCCTGGCCGCACTACGCGAACAGGGCGGTATCTGGTTCGGCTGGTCGGGCGAGACCACCGACGAGTTCACCGGCCATATCAACTTCCAGCAGGGTGGCGGCGTCACCACCGCGACCATCGACCTGGAAGAGCAGGATATCGACGAATATTATAACGGCTATGCCAACCGGACGCTCTGGCCGCTCTTCCACTATCGCATCGACCTGACCGAGTTCGAGCGGGATTTCGACTCCGGCTATGCCCGCGTCAACGAACGCTTCGCCGAGACGGTTCAGCCGCTGATCGAACCGGACGATCTGGTCTGGGTCCACGACTATCATCTGATCCCGCTGGGCCGCGACCTGCGCAAGCGGGGGTTCAAGAACCGAATCGGCTTCTTCCTGCATATCCCGTGGCCGCCAGTACGCCTGCTGATGTCGTTGCCCAGCCATCGCAAGCTGGTCGAGTCGCTGTTCGCCTATGATGTGGTCGGCTTTCATACCGAGGACTGGCTCGACAGCTTCCGCGACTATGTGACCAAGGAGCTGGGCGGCACGCTGGGCGAGAATGGCGCGGTGACGTGGAACGGCCGCACCATCCAGGCGATCCGCGCGCCGATCGGTATCGAAACCAAGGAGTTCGAGGAAGCCGCCAGCGGGCATGACGCCCGTTTCGCACGCGAACGCATGTATATGTCGGCGACCGGCCGCAGCCTGATCGTCGGGGTCGACCGGCTCGACTATTCCAAGGGGCTGGCCGAGCGGTTCCTGGGCTATGAACGCTTCCTGGCGTCCAACCCGGAGCGGCGCGGCCTCGTCTATATGCTCCAGATCGCGCCACCCAGCCGGGAGAAGGTGAACACCTATCAGGAAATCCGCGCCAATCTCGATTCGCTGTCGGGGCGGATCAACGGCGAATATGCCGATATCGACTGGGTGCCGATCCGCTACGTCAACAAGGGGTTCCCCCGGCCGGTGCTGGCGGGCATCTATCGCGCAGCGCGGATCGGGCTGGTGACGCCGCTGCGCGACGGAATGAACCTGGTCGCCAAGGAATATGTCGCGGCGCAGGACCCCGACGATCCCGGCGTGCTGATCCTGTCGCGCTTCGCGGGCGCGGCCGAGCAGTTGAAGGACGCGGTGCTCATCAACCCCTATAGCGCCGAGGAGATGTCCGATGCGATCGTCCAGGCGCTGACCATGCCGCGCGACGAGCGTATCCGGCGCTGGGAAAGCCTGATCGACAATGTCCGGCGCGAAGACGTGTTCTGGTGGTGCGAGCTGTTCCTGTCGGTCCTTCGCGGCGACGGGGTGAAGGACGAAGCCAAGGCGATCGAAGCGGCGGCGACTTAGAGTCTGATGGCCTTGCGTCGAATCGACGCAAGCCCCTCCCCTTTAGGGGGGGGTGATCTCATGCCATCCTGCTCTGGAGCGCGATGACGTCAGTTCGACCCGATCCGTCATTGCGAGCGTAGCGAAGCAATCCAGAGTTGGATCAGGACGCCCTAGATTGCTTCGCTACGCTCGCAATGACGAATCCATCTCATGTCACCTTGCTCTAAATCCGTTCCGGACATCGGGTATAAAAAAGGGGCTGGCGATCGCTCGCCAGCCCCTTTTTCGGACCTCTGAAAACCAGGTCTTAGTACACCCGCTTCTTCGGCTTGATATACTCGATATCGTCGGTCAGCGTGTAGTCGTGGACCGGGCGATAGTCGATGGCGACCCCGCCGTCCTGGCCGCCCCAGCCGTCGAAGGTCGCGACGGTGTGCTTCATCCAGTTGGCGTCGTCGCGATCGGGAAAGTCCTCGTTCACATGCGCGCCGCGGCTTTCCTTGCGGTTCAGCGCCGATTCCATGGTCACGACCGCCTGGCTGATGAGATTGTCCAGCTCCAGCGTCTCGACCAGATCGGTGTTCCAGATCAGCGAGCGATCCTTGATCCCGATGTCCTTCATCCGGTCATAGGTGGCGCGGATCATCTGGCGACCTTCGGTCAGCAGCTCGTCGGTGCGGAACACGGCGCAGTGGCGCTGCATCGTCTTCTGCATCTCGCTGCGGACCTGCGCGGTGGTCGAACCACCGGCGGCGTTGCGGAAGTGATCCAGACGGCTGAGCGCCAGCTCTTCCGAACCGGCGGGCAGCGGCGCGTGCGGCGTGCCGGGCTTCAGCGTGTCCTTGATGCGCAGGCCGGTCGCGCGGCCGAACACCACGAGATCGATCAGCGAGTTGGAGCCGAGGCGGTTCGCACCGTGCACCGACACGCAGGCCGCTTCGCCGACCGCGAACAGGCCAGGGACGACCGAATCCGGGTTGCCGTCCTTCAGACGGACGACCTCGCCGTGATAGTTGGTCGGGATACCGCCCATATTATAGTGGACGGTCGGCGTGACGGGCAGCGGCTGGCGGGTCAGGTCGACACCGGCGAAGATCTTGCCGGTCTCGGTGATGCCGGGCAGGCGCTCGGCCAGGACCTTGGGATCGATATGGTCGAGATGGAGGTAGATATGATCCCCCTCCTTGCCGACGCCGCGCCCTTCGCGGATTTCCATCGCCATCGAACGCGACACGACGTCGCGGCTGGCGAGGTCCTTCGCCGACGGGGCATAGCGCTCCATGAAGCGCTCGCCCTCGGAGTTGGTCAGATAGCCGCCTTCACCGCGCGCACCCTCGGTGATGAGGACGCCCGCACCATAGATGCCGGTCGGGTGGAACTGCACGAACTCCATGTCCTGGAGCGGCAGGCCCGCACGCAGCACCATGCCGCCGCCGTCACCCGTGCAGGTGTGCGCCGAGGTGGCCGAGAAATAGCAGCGGCCATAGCCGCCGGTCGCCAGCACGACATTATGCGCGCGGAAACGGTGGATCGAGCCGTCTTCCATGCACAAGGCGATCACGCCGCGACAATTGCCCTGATCGTCCATGATGAGGTCGAGCGCGAAATATTCGATGAAGAAGTCCGCGTCATATTTCAGCGACTGCTGGTACAGCGCGTGCAGCATGGCGTGGCCGGTACGGTCGGCGGCGGCGCAGGTGCGCTGCGCGGGCGGGCCTTCGCCCATATTCTGCATCATGCCGCCGAAGGGGCGCTGGTAGATCTTGCCCTCTTCGGTGCGGCTGAACGGCACGCCCGCATGCTCCAGCTCGTACACGGCGGCGGGCGCCTCGCGGCACAGATATTCGATCGCGTCCTGGTCGCCCAGCCAGTCCGACCCCTTGACGGTGTCGTACATGTGCCAGGTCCAGTGGTCCGGGCCCATATTGCCCAGCGAGGCGGCGATACCGCCTTGCGCGGCGACGGTGTGGCTGCGGGTCGGGAACACCTTGGTGATGCAGGCGGTCTTCAGACCGGCTTCGGCGATACCCATGGTGGCGCGCAGGCCCGAGCCGCCCGCACCCACGACGACGGCGTCATAGGTATGGTCGATGATCTTATAGGCGGCAGCGGACATTATGCAGCGGCTCCGAAGGCGATCTTGAGGATCGAGAAGATGGCGACGGCGGCGATCGTGAAGACGAACAGGTTCATGACGACGAGCATGGCGACCCGGTTCTGGTCCTGCTCATAATCCTCGATCACGACCTGCAGGCCGAGGCGCATGTGATAGAAGATCGAGGCGACCAGCAGCACCATCGGGATGGCGGCCCAGGGGTTGGACAGCCACAGCCGCATCGCGGCATAGTCGTAGGACGGCTGGCGCAGGATCGAGATCAGCAGCCAGACGACCAGCAGGAAGTTCGACCCCGCCGTCAGGCGCTGGTTGAGCCAGTGATGGGTGCCCGACTTGGCCGAGCCCAGGCCGCGCACGCGGCCGATCGCGGTTCCGGAACGCATCACTTGATCCCCAGATAGAGCCAGAAGGCCACCGTCATCACGACGGCGAAGACGATGGTCAACTTGGCATGCAGCTTGTTCGCCTTCAGCTCGAAGGCGGCACCGACATCCATGAACAGGTGGCGGATGCCGTTGGCCATGTGCTGGAACAGGCAGGCGGTCAGGCCGATGCCGACGATATAGCCGATGATGTTCAGCCCGCCCGACTGGACGGTGAAGACGTCGCGGAAGGTCGCATAGCTTTCGGGACCGGCAGCGACCGCCGCCAGGAACCAGACGAGAAGCGCCGCCCCCACGGTCGCCATGCCCGTGCCGGTGGCACGATGCAGGATGGAGACCAGCATATTGGGGCCCCATTTCCAGATCTGGAGGTGCGGGGAAAGCGGGCGTGCGGTGTTGCGGGCGGCCAAGGGCAGATCCTCGAACAGTCTAAAGTCGGGCTGGTTTGCGGATACGCCTATGGTGAAGACGCCGACAGGATGCAAGCCACGAGGCGAGATTCGCCCCCGATGGGCAGGCGCGACCGGGGGAAGGGATATGCGGATAACCCGCCCTTAACGCTTTCCGCGCCACAGTCGGCGCCATTACGTTCCGATTGCCTGAAAGCGGAAGCCGATATGCCCGACCGGGGAAATTCTATTGCCAGGACCGATCTGCCGTCGCCCACGGAGATTACCGCGGGGATCGATCTTGACGCGCGGGTTCGCGCATTCGACGGGGGCGACGGGTCGCTGACCCGCCTTGCGGCCGATCTATGGCCGGTGATCGAGGCGCGCGCGGACGAGGTGACCGAGGCCTATTGGGGGCATTGGCGTCGTACCAATCCGGCTCAGCCCGACTGGACGCCGCTGGATCGCGAACGCCAGCTGACGGCGGGGCGTGCCTATCTGCGCAACCGGTTTTGCAATCTCGCGGGACGCGACTGGGTCGAGTCGCTCGGGCGATCGGTCGCTTCCGCCTATGCCGCCGGGGTGCCGCCGATGGAGGTGCTGGCCATGTCCTGCGCCAGCGACCGTGCCGCGCTGAAGGTGCTGCTGGAGTCGGTGTCCTTTGACGATCCCTGTCGCGAGGTGATGATCGACACGTTGCTCCGCCTGTTCGGCATGGAGACCGAACTGACCGTCGAGCTGTTCGCGGGCTTTGCCGAATGGACTGCCGAGCGCGAGCGCGAGCGGCTGGCCGGGGATTTTCGCAACGGCATCTCGTCGGTGGTCGAAAATGCCACGGTCGAGGGGCGCGACCTGCGGCGTCAGGCGCAGGAGGCGTCGCTGTCGACGCGCGGGATGCTGGGCAAGTCGAGCGAAGTCGCCGCCGCCGCCGAGCAGTCGGCCGTCGCGATGCGCGAAGCCGCGCAGACCGCCGCCGGGCTGATCCGCGCGATCGAGGATGCCCGGATCGAGGTCGACCAGGCCGCCGACGTCGCCAACCGCGCCGCCGACCAGGCGGGACAGGCGGTCGGCATGTCCGAGATGCTGTCCGATCACGCCAAGTCGATCGAATCGATCCTGGGCCTGATCCGCGACATTGCCGGGCAGACCAATCTGCTGGCGCTCAACGCCACCATCGAGGCCGCCCGCGCCGGGGATGCGGGCCGGGGTTTCGCGGTGGTCGCGCAGGAGGTGAAGAGCCTCGCCAGCCAGACCGCCCGCGCCACCGACGATATCGCGACCAAGATCGCCGCGATCCAGGCCGCCACTCGCTCGACGGTCGAAACCAACGCCTCGATCAAGGCGACGGTGCATGAGGTGCAGGTCTCGGCCGAGCGCATCCGCCATGCGATGGAAGCGCAGGCGCAGACGGTGACCGCGATCACCGCCGCCGTCGACGAAACCGCGTTGGCCGCCGATTCGATGTCGCACACCATCGCGGCGATTCGCCAGGATACCGAACATGTCGCGCAGGAAATCGACCGGGTCGGGCGCGGCTTCGACCATCTCGACACGCAGCTGGGCGACCTGAAGGCCAGCGCCAGCCAGTTCGTCGCGCGGGTTGCGGCTTGACCCTATTCCTCCCCTGCAAGGGGGGGTGGCGCGCGCAGCGCGTCGGAGGGGTGTCCCCCTCTCGATAGCTCGACACCCCTCCGTCAGGCCTTCGGCCTGCCACCTCCCCTTGCAGGGGAGGAAGGTGGGGTGCCAGTTGACGCATGCCCGTGCGCCCGGCACGGACAGGGCATGACGACGATATTGGTAACGGGCAGCAGCCGGGGCATCGGCGCGGCCATCGCATCCAGCTTGCGCGACCTGCCCGACACGCGGGTTCTGGGTCATGCGACGCGCAGCGGTATCGCCGCCGATCTGTCCGATCCCGCTGGCCCCGCGCGGCTTTGGAGCGAGGCGCTCGACCATGCGGGCGGCGCGATCGACATCCTCGTCAACAATGCCGGGATTTTCGAGGCCAGCCCGCTCGACGCCGAGGACTGGTCGGACAGCTGGGCGCGCACGATGCAGGTCAACCTGACCGCCTCGGCCGAGCTGTGTCGCCTGGCGGTGCTGCACTGGCAGGAGCGGGGCGTCGGTGGTCGCATCGTCAACATCGCCAGTCGTGCCGCTTACCGTGGCGACTCGCCCGCCCACTGGCATTATGCCGCATCCAAGGGCGGCATGGTCGCGATGACCAAGACCATCGCGCGGGGTTACGCCGCGGAAGGAATCCTCGCCTTCGCGGTCTGTCCCGGCTTCACCATGACCGGCATGGCCGACGATTATCTGGCCAGCCGGGGCGGGGACGCGTTGCTCGCCGACATCCCGCTCGGCCGGGTCGCGAGCCCGGACGAGGTCGCGGCGACCGTCCGTTTCCTGTGCACCGATGCGCCGCCTTCGATGACCGGCGCGGTCCTCGACATCAATGGAGCAAGCTATGTCCGCTGACAGCTGGAAGCTGACCCTGCCCTGCACCCGTGACGAGGCCGAGGCGATCGACGCGGCCGACGATCTGGCGATCGAGGCGGTCATCATGACCACCGAAGAGGTGGAGGATGATCGCGAGCATTGGCGGCTCGACGCCTATTTCGAGGCCGAGCCCGATGTCGCCGCCATCGAAGCGATCCGCGCGCTGGTGCCGAGCGCGGGGGATCATCCTGCCACGGTCGAGCATGTGCCCGCGCAGGACTGGGTGACGATGAGCCAGGCCGGTCTTGAACCGCTCTCGGTCGGGCGTTTCTTCGTCCACACGGGCGACGAGACGGTGCCCGAGGGCCTGCGCGGTTTCCACATTCCGGCGGGGCGCGCGTTCGGCACCGGGCATCACGAGACGACCAGCGGCTGCCTCGCCATGCTCGACGCGATGGCGGGTGAGACGGTCACGAACGCGATCGACGTGGGCACCGGCACTGGCCTGCTCGCCTTCGCCGCGCGGCACCTCTGGCCCGAAGCCAAGGTCGTCGCGACCGATATCGACCCGATCGCGATCGACGTGACGGCCGAGAATGCCGCGATCAATGGCGTCGACGGCGTGGAACTGATCGTCGCGGACGGCGCGCTGGCCGATCCGATCATGGCGGGCGCGCCCTATGACCTCGTCATCGCCAATATCCTGGCCGGTCCGCTGATTTCGATGGCGCCGGAACTCGCCGCCATCGCGGGGCCGGAGGCGACGGTGGTGTTGGCCGGGTTGCTGGAAACCCAGCGCGCCGATGTGGTCGCGGCCTATGAAGCGTGCGGCTGTGCGCTGGAGACGGTCGACCGGCGCGGCGACTGGAGCGTGTTGCGGCTGCGGGCGGCGAGCGAGCGCTTCGTACCGAATGCGCCGTTCGATCCCAAGGGGCGCGACGGCTGGGCGCTCGACATCTGACGAAGGGCCTTCCGCTTACGGAAGCGGAAGGCGCTGCGGCGATTGCCATCCCCCTCGCGTCTCGGGCATAAGCCCATGCAAAGACGTAAAGGAGAGGTCATGGCATCGACGATGGTCGAACTGGAACGCCGCCGCGAAGGCGCGCGCGCCGGTGGTGGCGAGAAGCGCGTCGCCGCGCAGCACGCCAAGGGCAAGCTGACCGCGCGCGAGCGGCTCGACGTGCTGCTCGACGAGGGCAGCTTCGAGGAACTCGACATGTTCGTCGAGCATAACTGCACCGACTTCGGCATGACCGAACAGGTCATCCCCGGCGACGGCGTGGTGACGGGATCGGGCACGATCAACGGGCGGCTGGTCTTCGTGTTCAGCCAGGACTTCACCGTCTTCGGCGGCTCGCTGTCCGAGCGCCACGCGCAGAAGATCTGCAAGATCATGGACATGGCGATGAAGGTCGGCGCACCGGTCATCGGCCTGAACGATTCGGGCGGTGCACGCATCCAGGAGGGCGTGGCCAGCCTCGGCGGCTATGCCGAGGTGTTCCAACGCAATGTGCTGGCGAGCGGTGTGGTGCCGCAACTCAGCCTCATCATGGGCCCCTGCGCGGGCGGCGCGGTCTATTCGCCCGCCATGACCGACTTCATCTTCATGGTGAAGGACTCGAGCTATATGTTCGTCACCGGCCCCGATGTGGTGAAGACGGTGACCAACGAGGTGGTGACCCAGGAAGCGCTCGGCGGCGCGGTGACGCACACGACCAGGACCGGCGTCGCCGACGTGGCGTTCGAGGACGATATCGAGGCGCTGCTGGCAGCGCGTGACTTCATCGACTTCCTGCCCGCCAACAATCGCGAAGGCGTGCCGGAGCGGCCGACCGCCGATGCCTGGGACCGCATCGAGGAAAGCCTCGACACGCTGATCCCCGCCAGCGCCAACCAGCCCTATGACATGCACGAGCTGATCGCCAAGGTCGTCGACGAAGGCGACTTTTTCGAGGTGCAGCCTGCCCACGGCGCCAACATCATCACCGGCTTCGGCCGGATCGAGGGGCGCACGGTCGGCTTCGTCGCCAACCAGCCGATGGTGCTGGCGGGCGTGCTCGACATCAACGCCAGCCGCAAGGCCGCACGGTTCGTGCGCTTCTGCGATGCGTTCGAGATTCCGATCGTGACCTTTGTCGACGTGCCCGGCTTCCTGCCCGGCACCGCCCAGGAGCATAACGGCATCATCAAGCATGGTGCCAAGCTGCTCTTCGCCTATGCCGAGGCGACGGTGCCGAAGATCACGGTCATCACGCGGAAAGCCTATGGCGGCGCATATGACGTGATGGCGTCCAAGCACCTGCGCGGCGACCTGAACTATGCCTGGCCGACCGCCGAGATCGCGGTGATGGGCGCCAAGGGCGCGGTCGAGATCATCTTCCGGGGCAAGACGCCCGAGGAAATCGCCGAGCGTACCGCCGAGTACGAAGCGCGCTTCGCCAACCCGTTCGTGGCCGCGTCCAAGGGCTTTATCGACGAGGTGATCCAACCGCACTCGACCCGCAGGCGTATCGCGCTGGGCCTGCGCAAGCTGCGGAACAAGGACCTGGCGAACCCGTGGAAGAAGCATGACAATCTGCCGCTCTGACCCCCGTCATTGCGAGCATCGCGAAGCAATCCAGGGCGTCGTGCGAAACACTGGATTGCCGCGCTTCGCTCGCAATGACGGGTTGGGAGCGTGGTGAAAAAGCCCGCCGTGTATATCATGGCCAGCCAGCGCAACGGCACGATCTACATCGGCGTGACGTCGAACCTGGCCCAGCGGGTCTGGCAGCATCGCGAAGCCGTCGCCGATGGCTTTACCAAGCGTTATGGCTGTAAATCATTGGTCTGGTTCGAAGTCGCGGATACGATGGAAACTGCGATCCTGCGCGAGAAGCAGTTGAAGGGCGGATCGCGGGCGCGCAAAATCGCGTTGATCGAAGAGGCGAACCCGCATTGGCATGACCTGTTCGAGCAGATCGCTCATGGCTAACTCTCTAAACAGCCCCGTCATTGCGAGCGCAGCGAAGCAATCCAGGGTCTCGCGCGACGCACTGGATTGCTTCGCTGCGCTCGCAATGACGAAGGACACGATATGACCCTCGGCCGTCTCAACCATATCGGCATCGCCACGCCGTCCATCGAGAAGACCATCGAAACCTATCGCTACCTGCTCGGTGCGGACGCGATCGGCGAGCCCTTCGATCTGCCGCCACAAGGCGTGCGGGTGTGCTTCATCGACGCGCCCAACACCCAGATCGAGCTGATCCAGCCGCTGGACGAAAGCTCCCCCATCGCCAACTTCCTGAAAAAGAACCCAGGCGGCGGGCAGCATCATCTGTGCTTCGAGGTCGCCGACATGGCCGCCGCCGTCGCCGAGCTTCAGGCCAAGGGCGCGACGCTGCTGGGCCAGCCCCGCATCGGTGCGCATGGCACGCCGGTCGTCTTCCTCCACCCGCGCGACATGGGCGGGGTGCTGGTCGAGTTGATGGAAACGCCGGGAGAAGGGCATTGAGCGATAGCATGCTTCGGACTGAGCGTCGGGGTGATGTCCTGGTCCTGACGCTCAACCGGCCCGAGCGGCTGAATGCCGCGCCGCCCGCGCTGTTCGATGCGATCCGTGCCGCCTTGGATGAAAGAGGCGATGCCCGCGCGGTCCTGATCGCGGGCGAGGGGCGTGCCTTTTGCTCCGGCGCGGATATTTCGGGTGGCGATGTCGGCCCCGACACCGTCCACCGCGCACTGGTCCAGCATTACAACCCGGCGATGCTGGCGCTGGCCGATCTGCCTATCCCTGTGGTCAGCGCGGTGCGCGGTGCGGCGGCGGGGATCGGGTGCAGCCTGGCGCTCGCCGCCGATTTCTGCGTGGCGAGCGAGAATGCCTATTTCCTCCACGCCTTCGTCAATATCGGCCTCGTCCCCGATGGCGGCGCGAGCTGGATGCTCCCGCGCCTGATCGGCCGGGCCCGCGCCGCCGAGATGATGATGCTGGGCGAGCGGGTGCCCGCCGCCAAGGCACGCGACTGGGGCATGATCCACAAGGTCGTCGCCGACGATGTGCTCGATGCGCAAGCCCTGTCCCTCGCCGGGCGGCTGGCGGCCGGGCCGAGCGTGGCGCTGGGGTTGATGCGCCGGGCGCTCCATGCCGGGTTCGACAGCGACTATGCCGCCGCACTGGCCCGCGAGGCGGACGACCAGCGCACCGCCCGCGCCACCCAGGACGGCGAGGAAGGCGGTCGGGCCTTTTTCGAAAAGCGTCCGCCGCGTTTCCTGGGGCGATAAGAGACCGCCCCTTGCGCGCGCATGATGATTTCGCTCTAGTGAAATAAAATAAGAGTGGATGAGGAGTGGTCGATGGCCGAACGCCCTGACCTGTCGGATTGGGAAGCGCTTGCGTCTCGCGAGGTGAAGGGTCGCGACCTCGACTGGCAGACGCCCGAGGGGATCACGGTCAAGCCGCTCTACACCGCCGCCGATGTGCGCGAAGATCCCGGCCTGCCGGGCTTCGCCCCGTTCACGCGCGGCGTGCGCGCGAGCATGTATGCGGGCCGCCCCTGGACGATCCGGCAATATGCGGGCTTCTCCACCGCCGTGGAGTCCAATGCCTTCTATCGCCGCAATCTGGCGGCGGGGCAGAAGGGGCTGTCGGTCGCCTTCGATCTGGCGACCCACCGGGGTTATGACAGCGACCACCCGCGCGTGACGGGCGACGTGGGCAAGGCGGGCGTCGCGATCGACACGGTCGAGGATATGAAGATCCTGTTCGACGGCATCCCGCTGGATGCCATGTCGGTCAGCATGACGATGAACGGCGCGGTGATCCCGGTGCTGGCCTTCTTCATCGTCGCGGCCGAGGAGCAGGGGGTTCATCGTTCCAAGCTGGAAGGGACCATCCAGAACGACATCCTCAAGGAGTTCATGGTCCGTAACACCTATATCTACCCCCCTGAGCCGAGCATGCGGATCATCTCGGACATCTTCGCCTATACCTCGGCCGAGATGCCGAAGTTCAACAGCATCTCGATCAGCGGTTATCACATGCAGGAGGCCGGGGCGACACAGCTCCAGGAGCTGGCCTTCACCATCGCCGATGGCATGGAATATGTGAAATACGGCGTCGCCTCGGGTTTGGACATCGACAAGTTCGCGGGCCGTCTGTCCTTCTTCTTCGCCATCGGCATGAACTTCTTCATGGAGGTCGCCAAGCTGCGCGCCGCGCGTGTGCTGTGGCACCGGGCGATGACGCAGCTTGGGGCGAAGGACGAGCGCTCCAAGATGCTGCGCACGCACTGCCAGACGAGCGGCGTGTCGCTGACCGAGCAGGACCCATATAACAACGTCATCCGCACCACGATCGAGGCGATGGCGGCGATGCTGGGCGGCACCCAGTCGTTGCACACCAATGCGCTGGACGAAGCGATCGCGCTGCCCACCGACTTCTCCGCCCGGATCGCGCGCAACACGCAGATCGTGCTGCAGGAGGAAACGGGGATGACCAAGGTCGTCGATCCCCTGGGCGGCAGCTATTATGTCGAGAGCCTGACCCAGAGCCTAGTCGACGGCGCCTGGGACTTGATCGAGCGGATCGAGGCCGAAGGCGGCATGGCCAAGGCCGTTGCGGCGGGCTGGCCCAAGGCGATGATCGAGGAGGCGTCGGCGGCCCGCGCGGCCAAGGTCGACCGGGGCGAGGACGTGATCGTCGGGGTCAACAAATACCGGCTGGCCGACGAAGCGCCGGTGGAAATTCTCGATATCGACAATCACGCGGTGCGCGAGGCCCAAGTGGCGCGGATCGCTCGCGTGAAATCCGAACGCGATGAAGCGGCGTGCCAGGCCGCACTCGATGCCCTGCGCCAAGCCGCCCAAAATCCTCCCCAAGCTGTGCTTGGGGAGGGGGACCATCCGAAGGATGGCGGAGGGGCCGGGGCTGACGGTGCCGCCCCTCCACCACGCCCTGCGGGCGCGGTCCCCCTCCCCGAGCAAGCTCAGGGAGGAATGGGGTCGAACCTGCTGGCGCTGGCGGTCGAAGCTGCGCGGGCGCGGGCGACCTTGGGCGAGATTTCCGCCGCGCTGGAGGATGCGTTCGGTCGCTATGGCACCCAGCCGACCCCGGTGTCGGGCATTTACGGCGGCGCATACGCCGAGGACGAACGCTGGGCGCAGCTGATCCGCGGCGTCGAGGCGGTCGAACGCCGTCTGGGTCGCAAGCCCCGGCTGTTCGTCGCCAAGATGGGCCAGGACGGGCATGATCGGGGGGCGAACCTTGTCTCCTCGATGTTCGGGGATCTGGGCTTCGAGGTGGTGCCGGGCGCGCTCTTCCAGACTCCGCAAGAAGCCGCGCAGATCGCGCTGACCCGCGACGTCGATGTGGTCGGTGCCTCCAGCCTGGCCGCCGGGCACAAGACGCTGATCCCGGAACTGATCGGCCACCTGCGCGATGCAGGCCGCGCCGATATCAAGGTCATCGCGGGTGGCGTTATTCCTGCGCAGGACTATCAGGCGCTCTATGATGCCGGGGTGCAGGCGATTTTCGGCCCCGGCACCAATCTTGTGAAGGCGGCCGAGGATGTGCTGAGGCTGCTGGGCCATAATATGCCGCCCGAGACGGGCGAATGACAGGACGATACGGAATGACGACCACCCCCGCGCTGCGCACCGACTGGACCCGCGCCGAGATTAGCGCCCTGTTCGACCTGCCCTTCACCGAACTGCTGTTCCGTGCGGCCGAGGTCCACCGCGCGCATCATACGGCGGACGAGGTGCAGCTGTGCACTTTGTGCTCGATCAAGACCGGCGGCTGTCCTGAGGATTGCGGCTATTGCTCGCAAAGCGCCTCGGCGGAGAGCGACGTGAAGGCCGAAAAGCTGATGGACGTTCAGGCGGTGCTGGCGGCGGCCGCCGAGGCCAAGGCGGCGGGCTCGCAGCGTTTCTGCATGGGCGCGGCGTGGCGGTCCCCTAAGGAGCGCGACATGGACAAGGTCGTCGCCATGGTCGAGGGCGTGAAAGCCATGGGGCTGGAGACCTGCATGACGCTCGGCATGCTCGACGCGCCGCAGGCGCAGCGGCTGGCCGAGGCGGGTCTCGACTATTACAACCATAACATCGACACCTCGCCCGAAAACTACGCCAACGTCATCACGACGCGCTGCTTCGAGGACCGGCTGGAGACGTTGTCCAACGTGCGCGAGGCGGGGATTTCGGTGTGCTGCGGCGGCATCGTCGGCATGGGCGAGACGCGCGGCGACCGCGTCGGCTTCGTCCACGCGCTCGCCACCCTGCCACGCCATCCCGAAAGCGTGCCGGTCAACGCGCTGGTCCCGGTCAAGGGCACGGTGCTAGGCGACATGCTGGCCGACACGCCGCTGGCGCGGATCGATGATATCGAGTTCGTCCGCACCGTTGCGGTCGCGCGCATCACCATGCCGCTGAGCATGGTCCGCCTGTCGGCGGGCCGCGAAAGCATGTCGGCGGCGACGCAGGCGCTGTGCTTCCTGGCGGGCGCGAACTCGATCTTCACCGGCGACAAGCTGCTCACCGCAGGCAATGCCGGTGATGATGCCGATGCCGCGCTGTTCGCGAAACTGGGCCTGAAGCCGATGGAAGGCGCCGAGCCGATGCGGGTCGCGGCGGAGTGAGTTTGAAACACCGCCCCTGTTCCCCGGCGAAGGCCGGGGCCCAGTTGCGGTGAACCATCGATGGCGCGTGACAGAGGCCTTCCCCGAGGCGGCACGGCGCGCCACCGACCACAGGGGAACTGGGCCCCGGCCTTCGCCGGGGTGGTGCTTCCCACAAGACATTCGACACGGACCAACGACATAAAAGGAGAGGTATCCCCGTGTTCCAGAAAATCCTGATCGCCAATCGCGGGGAAATCGCGTGCCGGGTGATCCGCACCGCTCGCGCGATGGGCATCGCCACCGTCGCGGTCTATTCGGACGCAGACGCCAACGCCCCGCATGTCCGGCTGGCCGATGAGTCGGTCCGCCTGGGCCCCGCGCCCGCCGCCGAAAGCTATCTCAAGGCCGAACTGATCCTCGCTGCCGCCAAGGCAACCGGCGCGGATGCGATCCATCCCGGCTATGGCTTCCTGTCCGAGCGCGAGAGCTTCGCGCGCGCCTGTGCCGAGGCGGGCGTCGCGTTCATCGGCCCGCCGCCGAACGCCATCGCCGCGATGGGCGACAAGATCGAATCGAAAAAACTCGCCAAGGCGGCCGGGGTCAATGTCGTCCCCGGCTATCTGGGCGAGATCGCCGATACCGAGGAGGCGGTGCGCATTGCCAGCGAGATCGGCTTCCCCGTGATGATGAAGGCCTCCGCCGGTGGCGGCGGCAAGGGGATGCGGCTCGCCTGGTCCGAGGCGGACGTCCGCGAGGGCTTCGATGCGACCAAGCGCGAAGGGCTCGCCAGCTTCGGCGACGACCGCGTCTTCATCGAGAAGTTCATCGAAAGCCCGCGCCATATCGAGATCCAGGTGCTGGGCGACCAGCATGGCAACATCGTCTATCTCGGCGAGCGCGAATGTTCGGTCCAGCGCCGCCACCAGAAGGTGGTCGAGGAAGCCCCGTCGCCCTTCGTCACGCCCGAAATGCGCCGCGCGATGGGCGAGCAGGCGGTCGCGCTGGCCCGCGCGGTCGGCTATTATTCGGCCGGGACCGTCGAGCTGATCGTGTCGGGCGCGGATACGAGCGGCAAGAGCTTCTACTTCCTGGAGATGAACACCCGGCTTCAGGTGGAGCATCCGGTGACGGAAGAGATCACCGGCCTCGATCTGGTCGAACAGATGATCCGTGTCGCTGCCGGAGAGCCGCTCGCTTTTACCCAAGACGAGGTGACGCTGACCGGCTGGGCGATCGAGAACCGCGTCTATGCCGAGGACCCGTATCGCGGCTTCCTGCCCTCGACCGGACGGCTGATCCGCTACAACCCGCCTGCCGAACAGGCCGATGACGACGTACGCGTCCGCATCGACGACGGCGTCGCCGAAGGTGGCGAGGTCAGCATGTTCTACGATCCCATGATCGCCAAGCTCGTCACCTGGGCGCCGACCCGCGAAGCCGCGATCGATGCGCAGATCGCCGCACTCGACGCCTTCGAGATTGCAGGTCCTGGCACGAATATCGACTTCGTCTCGGCACTGATGCAGCATCCGCGCTTCCGGTCAGGCGCGCTGTCGACCGGCTTCATCGCCGAGGAATATCCCGAAGGCTTCCAGGGCGCGCCTGCGTCGGAGGACTTGACCCGGACGCTCGCGGCCATCGCGGCCTTCGCCGCCACCGCCGAAGCCGACCGCGCGCGCCGTATCGACGGCCAACTCGGCCACCGGCTGCAACCCCCCGCCGACTGGACGGTACGGATCGGCCGTGTCGATCATCAGGTCAACGTGTCGACCGACGGCCTCAGCGTCGATGGGGCGGCTCTGGACCTCGCCATCGCCTATACGCCGGGCGACCGGATGATCGCGGTCGAGGATGACGCGGGCGAGACGCTTCACGTCCGCATCGCGAAAACCCGCACCGGTTTCCGCCTGACCACACGCGGGGCCAGCCACTCAGTCCGCGTCCTGCCCGCCCGCGCGGCGGCCTATGCAAAGCACCTGATCGAGAAGGTCCCGCCCGACCTGTCGAAATTCCTCATCGCGCCGATGCCGGGCCTGCTCGTCCGCCTCGACGTGGCCGAAGGGGATAAGGTCGAGGCAGGTCAGCCGCTCGCGGTGGTCGAGGCGATGAAGATGGAAAACATCCTGCGCGCGGCGAAGACGGGTACGGTCAAGACCATCACCGCCAAGACCGGCGACAGCCTGGCCGTCGATGCCGTGATTCTCGAACTGGAGTAAGCGCGAGAAGCCAGACTTATTCCTCCCCTGCAAGGGGAGGGGGACCATGCGCAGCATGGTGGAGGGGTGTTCCGCTCTCGATAGGGTGACACCCCTCCGTCAGGGCTACGCCCAGCCACCTCCCCTTGCAGGGGAGGAATGGGGGAGGGCGCTACTGGCCAGCGACCGCCAATATCCGCTCGGCTTCGGCCAGGTGCAGCCGTTCGACCATCTGCCCGTCCAGTCGGATCGCGCCGAGCGCTGCCTGGGCGGGATCGGAAAAGGCCGCGACCACTCGCTGCGCCCAGGCGATCTCGGCTTCGTCGGGTCCAAATCCCGTATTGGCCGCCGCGATCTGGTTCGGGTGGATCAGCGTCTTGCCGTCAAAGCCCAGCCGCCGTCCCTCGGCGCATTCGGCCGTCAGCCGCTCCGGCGCGTCGAGGGCGTTGCACACACCGTCGAGCGCTACCAGTCCGGCGGCCCGCGCCGCGACGACGATCTGAACGCGCAGCGGCAGGAGGGCTTCGGGCGCAGGCGGGGCGGGCAGGCGCATTTCCTTGGCGAGGTCGTTGGTGCCCGCGACCAAGGCCGCAAGGCCCAGCTCACGCGCCGCCGTCGCGATCGCGCCGAGCGACAGGATGCCGCGACACGTCTCGATCATCGCCCAGAGCGGAATGCCCGGCCCCAATGTCGACCGCGCGGTGGCGAGTGTGGTGACATCATCGACCTTGGGGATCAGCACCGCCGCCGGACGCGCGGTCGCCAGCGCGGCGAGATCGTCCGCCGCATGGGGGGTGTCGAGCCCGTTGGTCCGCACGACCAGCAACCGTTCGCCAAAGCCGCCCTCGCGAACCGCCGCCGCCGCTGCGTCGCGCGCCTCCGTCTTGAGATCGGGGGCGACCGCATCCTCCAGGTCGAGGATCACCGCATCGCTGGCCAGCGTCCGCGCCTTGGCGATGGCGCGCGGATTGGATGCGGGGAGGAACAGGGCGCTGCGCAAGATCATGGGCGGACCATAGACGGGCAAGCCCCGCCCCGTCACGTCCGCCTCTGGTAAATCACCGCCGCCACCCCATAGTCGAAGGATCAAGGGGGACTATGATGCGATCGATCGGAATGCGGCGATGATGGCCGCGCTGGTGCTTCTGGGCCTGACGGCGTTGCTTCGTCTCTATCCGGCGTTGCCGATCAGCCGCTGGCTATCGCGGTTCATGGTCGAGGCTCCGGCTCGCTGGCTCAATCGGGTAAGTCGGGCGCAATGGGGTGTTATGCTGCTGGGAATGGGCCTGATCGGGCTGGCGATCTGGTTCGAGATCGACGAAATCCGGATGCTTGCCATGGCGGGCGGATCGATGGGCGATCTGGTCATGATGGCCTCGGCGATCGAATGGGGTGGGGTGGCCGAATTGGCCATGGCCGCGATCCTGTCCTCGTCGATGCTGGGACGCTGGCCGGTGATCCGCCGGATCGTCGCCCGGCGAAGTGCGGCGCGCGGCGTGCGGACGCGTCGGGTTCGCCCGCCCGCCAACGACCATGGCGATGACGATCATGACAGGCTGGTTGCCTGATTTTTCGAATATGAAACTCGATCCGGAACTAAAATCGCTGATCGGGGTTCACAGCGCGAATGAAACCCGTCCCGCGCTCACTCTCGATCGTTGCGCGACTGGCGTCGGCGTGTCTTTGCGCCGCGCTGGCGGGGTGTGTGCCGGGCGTGCTCGACCCCGCCGGTCCTATCGCGGCGGGTGAGCGGAGCATTTTCTTCAACGCGCTGGCGGTGATGCTGGCGATCGTCGTGCCGGTCATCATCCTGGTCTTCGCCTTCAGCTGGTGGTTCCGCGCGAGTAACGGCGCCGCCAAGCATCTGCCCGAATGGGCCTATTCGGGGCGGCTGGAGCTGTTGGTCTGGTCCATCCCGGCGCTGGCGATCATGTTCCTGGGCGGCATCGCCTGGATCGGCAGCCATGATCTCGACCCGCCCAAGCCGATCGCCTCACACGCAAAGCCGATGACGGTCGAGGTCGTCGCGACCGACTGGAAATGGCTGTTCCTCTATCCCGAACAGGGGATCGCCACGATCAACCGGCTGGTCGTGCCGGTCGGAACCCCGGTCAAGTTCCGCATCACCTCGGCGGGCGTGATGAACAGTTTCTTCGTGCCGCAACTGGGCAGCCAAATCTACGCCATGTCGGGCATGGACTCCACGCTCCACCTGCGGGCGGACAAGGTGGGGCGGTATCGCGGGCTGTCGGCGCATTATAGCGGGGAAGGCTTTGCCGATATGGACTTTTTCGCCGATGCCGTACCGCAACAGGCGTTCGACCGCTTCGTCGCGCAGGCCAAGGCCGGGCAGGGCAAGACGCTCGATTGGGCCGAGTTCGTCGCGGTGGCGCGGCCGAGCCTGAATGTCCGCCCGGCCAGCTATCCGCGGCTTCAGCCCGGACTCTATGACCAGATCGTGATGCAAAAAGGGGCACCGATCAGCAAGACGGCGAAGGACGGGCGTCAGCAATGACCCTGACCGGCAAGCTCGGCTGGGACTCGATCCCCTTCAGCGAACCGTTGCCGCTGGTCGCCGCGGGCGTGGTGGGGGCGGTATTGTTCGCCACCTGCGTCTGGGCCTGGTGGCGCGGCCATGTCCCCTATCTGTGGCGCGAATGGATCACCAGCGTCGATCACAAGCGGATCGGCGTGATGTATTGCGTCCTGGCGGGCGTGATGCTGCTGCGCGGCTTTTCCGACGCGATCCTGATGCGCTCGCAACAGGCGATCGCCTATAATAGCGAAGGCTATCTGCCGCCGCATCATTACGACCAGATTTTTTCGGCGCATGGCACGATCATGATCTTCTTCGTGGCGATGCCGTTCATGATCGGGCTGATGAACTTCGTCGTTCCGCTCCAGATCGGCGCGCGCGACGTCGCCTTTCCGACGCTCAATTCGGTCAGCTTCTGGCTGACGTGCAGCGGCGCGTTGCTCGTCAACATGAGTCTGGTCATCGGCGAGTTCGCCAAGACCGGCTGGCTGGTCTATCCGCCGCTGTCCGAGCTGCGCTTTTCGCCGGGTGTCGGCGTCGATTATTATTGCTGGGCGCTCCAGATATCGGGGGTGGGAACGCTGCTGGCCGGCGTCAACATGGTCGCCACCATCCTGAAGATGCGCGCGCCGGGCATGGGTTACAGCCGGATGCCGATGTTCACCTGGACCGCGCTGGCCTCCAACCTGCTGATCGTCGCGGCCTTTCCGGTGCTCACCGCCTGTCTGGCGATGCTGATCCTCGACCGCTATCTGGGCTTTCATTTCTTCACCCCCGAAATGGGCGGCAACCAGATGATGTTCGTCAACCTCATCTGGGCCTGGGGTCATCCCGAGGTCTACATCCTGGTACTGCCCGCCTTCGGCATCTTTTCCGAGGTGATCTCGACCTTTTCGTCCAAGCCTTTGTTCGGATACCGGTCGATGGTCATCGCGACCATGGTGATCTGCATCCTGTCCTTCATGGTCTGGCTGCACCATTTCTTCACCATGGGCGCCGGGGCCGATGTGAACGGCTTTTTCGGCATCACCACGATGATCATCGCGGTGCCGACGGGGGTGAAGGTCTTCAACTGGCTGTTCACCATGTATGGCGGGCGCATCCGCTTCACCTCGATGATGCTGTGGTCGATCGGGTTCATCGTGACCTTCGTCATCGGCGGCATGACCGGCGTGATGCTGGCGGTCCCGCCCGCCGACTTCGTGCTGCACAACTCGCTGTTCCTGGTCGCGCATTTCCACAACGTCATCATCGGCGGCGTGCTGTTCGGGGCCTTTGCGGGCTTCACCTTCTGGTTCCCCAAGATGTTCGGCTTCACGCTGGACGAGACCTGGGGCAAGCGTGCCTTCTGGCTGTGGCTGAGCGGCTTCTACCTCGCCTTCATGCCGCTCTATGTCCTGGGCCTGATGGGCATGACGCGGCGGATGCAGCATTATGACGTGCCCGGCTGGCATCCCTGGCTGATCGCGGCGGCGTTCGGCGCGCTGTTGATCCTGGGCGGCATCGCGTGCCAGATCAGGATGCTTTACGTCTCGATCAAGACGCGGGGCGACCGCATCGACGAGAGCGGCGATCCCTGGGACGGGCGCACGCTGGAATGGATCACCACCTCGCCGCCGCCCGCTTTCAACTTCGCGGTATTGCCCGATGTGAAGGGGGAGGAGGCCTATTGGGGCATCAAGGCGCGTGCACGCGAGAACCGCGCTCTGTCCGACCGCCCCGATTACGAACCGATCGAGATGCCGCGCAACTCGCCGACCGGGATCGTCGCGGCCTTTTTCGCCACCGCCATGGGCTTTGCGCTGATCTGGCATATCTGGTGGCTGGTGATCCTGGGCTTCTTCGGTGCCTGGGGGACGTTCATCGTCTTCGCGTGGCGCGACAAGGCCGAATATGAAATCCCGGTCGATGAGGTCGCGCGGCTCGATCAGGCGCGCCGCCGCAGCAAGGCGACCTTGCTCGACCTGCCCGAAGAGGCCCTGTCATGAACAAGAGCTTGGCATGAGCCAGACCGCCAAGGCGCATGATCCCAACAAGCTGGGCCGGGACAGCGAGCCGAACCCCGATGGTCCCGCGCCCAAGCGTATCGTGGTGTCCTATGGCTTCTGGATCTTCCTGCTGTCGGACTTCATCCTGTTCTCATGTTTCTTCGCTGCCTATGCGGTGTTGAAGGACGCGACGGCGGGCGGTCCTTCGGGACATGAACTGTTCGAACTGAAGCTGGTCGAGGCGGAGACGGCACTGCTCCTCCTCTCCAGCTTCGCCTGCGGGCTGGCCGGGATCGCCACGCTGGCGCGCGACATGCGCTGGTTCCAGATCGCGATGGCGGCGACGGGGTTGTTGGGCGCGGGGTTCCTGGCGCTGGAGGCCTATGAGTTTCTCCACCTGATCGGCGAAGGCTATGGGCCGGGGCGCAGCGCCTTCCTGTCGGCGTTCTTCGCGTTGGTCGGGTGCCATGGCTTTCACGTCACGCTCGGCCTGCTCTGGCTGAGCACGATGATGGCGCAGGCCTGGGCCAAGGGGTTTCGCGAGGATGTCCTGCGCCGCATCCTGTGCTTCAGCCTGTTCTGGCATGCGCTCGACATCATCTGGGTGGCGTTGTTCACCATGGTCTATCTGATGGGAATACGCTGATGAGCGAGCGGCCCGACGAGGAAATGGCCCGAGACGAAACCGCACCGGGCGAACAGAGCGAGCAGGATTCGATCGTCGGCGGCGTGCGCAGCTATGTGGTCGGGCTGGTCGCGGCGGCGATCCTGACGGCGGCATCCTTTGCGCTCGTCCAGTTCGACATCGTCTGGGGCCCCGCCGTGCCCGCCGCCCTGGTGGCGCTGGCGATCGGGCAGATGGGCGTGCACCTGGTCTTCTTCCTCCACATCACGACCGGGCCGGACAATACCAACAATGTGCTGGCATTGTTGTTCGGGGTGCTGATCGTGGCGCTGGTGCTGCTGGGTTCGATCTGGATCATGGGGCATCTGAACCATAATCTGATGGGGCCGATGGCGACGCCGTGACCATCGCTTGGAGCCCCTCCCCTTCAGGGGAGGGGTTGGGGTGGGGCTTCTCCACAAGCGTCGCGTTTGCGGAAGCGCCCCACCCCTGGCCCCTCCCCTGAAGGGGAGGGGAGTATGTATGTTTTAGCTTGCTAACATTGTGCCCCGGATGGCGGAGACGCCGTGTGTCCGATCGAAGCGCAGGATCAGGCTCTGGTCGCCCAACGGCAGATGAAGCACGAAGCCGTCACCGTCCCAATCCGCCGCCGTCATCGGATCACCCGATAGCGTGCGCCACTCGGCATCGGTCAGCCAGTCGATCCAGTCGAGCGGCGTATCCCGGCGGAACCGGCTGAGCGCTGCGACGAAATCCTCCAGCACCGCGTCGCGCGCGTCCCAGTCGAGCCATGTCGTCTCGTTATCCTGGGCATAGCCGTTGTTGTTGCCCCGCTGGCTGCGGCCGAACTCGTCGCCTGCGGTCAGCATCGGGGTGCCACGCGAGAGGAACAGCGTCGCCAGCATCGCGCGGACCGATCGGGCGCGGGCGGCGCGGATGGCGGGATCGTCGGTCGGGCCTTCCTGCCCATGGTTCCACGACACCTCGTCGCCATGGCCGTCGCGATTGTCCTCGCCATTGGCGTGGTTGTGGCGCGCGGCATAGGCGGTCAGGTCGGCGAGGGTGAAGCCGTCATGCGCCGCGACGAAATTGACCGATCGGCTATAGGCGCTGGCGAACACGTCCGCCGACCCCGCGATCCGCGTCGCCAGATCGCCGCTGCGCCCGTCGCCACGCCAGAAACGGCGCAGCTGATCGCGATATGTGTCGTTCCATTCCAGCCAATGCTCGGGAAAGTTGCCGAGCTGGTATCCGCCGGGTCCGATGTCCCAGGGCTCGGCGATCATGACGCGGGTCGACAGGATGGGATCGGCGGCGATCTCGGCGAAGATGGGGGCGTGGGCATCGAAGCCCGGCCCGCGTGCCAGCACCGGCGCGAGGTCGAAGCGGAAGCCGTCCACCCCCGCCCGCGCGAAATGGCGCAGGCTGTCGAGGATGATCGCGCGGACGCTCGGGCGGCTGGCGTCGAGCGTGTTACCGGTGCCCGCATCGTTGATGAGCGTGCCGGTGGGGTTCCGTGCATATACCTCCGGATCGAGGCCTCGAACGGACAAGGTGCCGCCCTGAACATCGCTCTCGCCCATATGGTTGAAGACGAGATCGAGGATGACGCCGATTCCAGCCTTACGCAGCGCTGCGATCGTGGCGGCCAGTTCGGCGACGCCCCCCGGCACCCGCTCGGGGCAGAGCGCCATCGGTACGACCGGGTTATAACCCCATGCGTTGCGCAGGCCGAGCGGGGGCAAATGCCGCTCGTCGATGGCGGCGGTGATCGGCATGAGTTCGACCGCCGCCACGCCCAGCTTGCGCAGATGGTCGAGCACCGCCGGATGCGCGAGCGCAGCCAATGTGCCGCGCTGTTCGGTCGGAATGGCGGGATGGCGCATGGTGAAACCGCGCACATTGAGTTCGTAGATCAGCCCGCCGGGCCGGAAGAGCGGCAGGGCCGGGGTGGCGGTCAGGGGGGCGACGACGCGGGCGCGGGGGACGATGTCGGCGGTGTCCTCGCCGTAGATGCCAAGACGCGGCGACTGAACGAAAGGACGGTCGAGTTCGAGCGCATAAGGGTCGACCAGCAGCTTGGCGGGGTCGAACCACAGATTGCGCGCCGGGTCGTATTCCCCATGTGCGCGGTAGCCGTAGAGAGGGGCGGGGCCGGGAACAGTGGCGGTCCATATGTCGCCCTCGCGGGTCATGGTGACGCGGCGTTCGTCGGCCCCTTCGAACAGGCAAAGCTCCACCCGTTCGGCGGTCGAACGTACGGCGAAGCGGGTGCCGCCTGGGATCGGCGTCGCACCGAGGGGAAGGGCAGGCTGATTCGTCATGGCGCCAGCATTGCAATTCCTCCCCTAGAAGGGGAGGTGGCATCGCGTCAGCGATGACGGAGGGGTGTCACGGCCAGCGGGGACACCCCTCCACCAGCTTCGCTGGTCCCCCTCCCCTTGCAGGGGAGGAATTTTAGAAACCTTACGTCACCACATCGGGTTCGGTGCGGCCGGTATGTTGGGTGATCCCGGCAATCTCGTCCGCCGCCGCGATGATGTCGGCGAGCATCTCGGGCGTCTCGCGGTCGAGCTGGTCGGCGGAGTAACGCTCCAGATAGACGCGTAAAGTCGCGCCGCTGGTCCCGGTGCCCGACAGGCGGAACACGACGCGACTGCCGCCTTCGAACAGCACGCGGATGCCCTGGTTGCGGCTGACCGACTGGTCGGTCGGGTCGGTATAGGCGAAGTCGTCCGCCGTCTCGACCGTCAGGCCGGCGAAGCTCTCGCCCGGCAGGGTCGGCAGCTTGGCGCGCAGGTCGGCCATCAGCGCATCGGCGCGCTCGCTCTCGACGCCCTCATAATCGTGGCGCGCATAGTAATTGCGGCCATAGGTCGCCCAGTGATCGCGCGCGATCTGGTCGACCGACTTGCCCGAGGCGGCGAGGATGTTGAGCCAGAGCAGCACCGCCCACAGCCCGTCCTTCTCACGCACATGGTCCGAGCCGGTGCCCGCGCTTTCCTCACCGCAGATGGTCGCCATCCCGGCGTCGAGCAGGTTGCCGAAGAACTTCCAGCCGGTCGGCGTCTCATAGGCCGGGATGCCCAGCTTCTCGGCCACCCGGTCGGCGGCGGCGCTGGTCGGCATCGAGCGGGCGATGCCCTTCAGGCCACCGGCATAGGCGGGCGCGAGATGCGCGTTCGCCGCCAGCATCGCCAGGCTGTCCGACGGTGTGATGAAGCGCCCGCGCCCGATGATGAGGTTGCGGTCGCCGTCGCCGTCCGACGCCGCGCCGAAATCGGGCGCGGCTGCTGCCATCATCCGGTCGTAGAGTTCCTTGGCATGGACCAGATTGGGGTCGGGATGATGCCCGCCGAAATCGGGGAGCGGCGTGCCGTTCTTCACGGTGCCGCTTGCGAAGCCGAGGCGCTTTTCCAGGATTTCGATCGCGTACGGCCCGGTCACCGCGCTCATCGCGTCGAACGACATGGTGAAGCCGCCCTCGACCGCGCGCTGGATCGCGGCGAAGTCGAACAGGCTCTCCATCAGCGCCGCATAGTCGGCGACTGAATCGATCACCTCGACCGTCATGCCGCCCACCGTCACCTCGCCCAGCGTATCGAGATCGATGTCATCGGCCTCGACGGTCAGCCAGCGGCTGATCGATTTGGTGTTGGCGTGGATCGCGTCCGTCACCTTCTCCGGCGCGGGGCCGCCGTTCGAGATATTGTACTTGATGCCGAAGTCTTCGTCCGGGCCGCCGGGATTGTGGCTGGCCGACAGGACCAGGCCGCCCAGTGCCCCCCGCTGCCGGATCACGTTGCTGGCCGCCGGGGTCGACAGGATGCCGCCCTGGCCGACCACGACGCGGGCAAAACCGTTGGCCGCCGCCATGCGGATCGCGACCTGGATCACCTCACGGTTCAGGAAGCGCCCGTCGCCGCCGATTACCAGCGTCTGGCCGGTCTTTTCGTCGCCCAACGCGTCGAACACCGACTGGACGAAATTCTCGGCATAATTGGGCTGTTGAAAGACGCGGACCTTCTTGCGCAGGCCCGAGGTGCCGGGCTTCTGGTCGAGATAAGGCTCGGTCGCGACGGTCTTGATCATGGGTTCCCCAGCACGGATCGATAGAGTTCGGCATAGTGGCGGCCGCTATGGTGCCAGCTATAGTCGGCGTTCATGCCATTGACCTGCATGGTCCGCCATTGGTCTTGGTCGGCGTATAGTCTCATTGTGCGACGCAGCACCGCGACGATATTGTCGGTGGTGACATTGTCGAATTGCAGGCCGGTGGGCACGCCCATCGCCAGCGCGGCCTCGTTGGCATCGATGATCGTATCGGCCAGCCCGCCGGTCCGCGCGACCACGGGGACGCAGCCATAGGCCAGGCCGTAAAGCTGGGTCAGCCCGCACGGCTCGAACCGTGACGGGATCAGAATTGCATCGCAGCCGCCCTGGAGCAGGTGCGAGACGGGCTCGTCATAGCCGATCCGCACCGCGACGCGGCCCGGATGACGCAGCGCGGCGGTGGCGAAGGCGATTTCCAGCGCGGGGTCGCCCGTGCCCAGCACGACCAGCCGTCCGCCCAGCGCCACCAGGTCGTCGACCACCTCGACCAGCACGTCCATGCCCTTTTGCCAGGTCAGGCGGCTGATGACGGTGAAGATCGGGCTGTCATCCTCGTCCAGCCCGAACGCCTTCTCGACCGCGCGCTTGTTGGCGATGCGGTCGTCCAGGGTGTCGACGGTGAAGGGTGCGGGCAGGGCGGCGTCGGCCTTGGGGCTCCAGATGGCGGGGTCGATGCCGTTGACGATGCCGCTGACGCACTCGGCGCGGGCGGCGATCAGCCCTTCCAGGCCCATGCCGTACTGGGTGCGGTGGATTTCCTCGGCATAGGTCGGGCTGACCGTGGTGATCGCATCGGCGGTGCGCAGACCCGCCTTCAGATAGCCGATCTGGCCATAATATTCGACGCCCTCGACGCTCCACGCTTCGGGCGGCAGGCCGAGATCGGGGAAGTGATGCGCCGCGAACGAGCCCTGAAAGGCGATGTTGTGGATGGTGACGATGCTCTTGGCGACCTTGCCGGGGCCAGGCGCATAATGGAGGAAGGCAGGCGCCAGCGCCGCCTGCCAGTCATGCGCGTGGAGCAGGTCGAAGTCGTAACCCGGCACCGTGCCCGAGGCGAGATCGGCCCCGGCGCGTGCCAGCACCGCGAAGCGCCGCCAGTTATCGGGCCAGTCATTCCCGGCGGTATCGACGTAAGGCAACCCCTCGCGCTCCCAAAGCTGCGGCGCCTCGATCACCAGCAGCCGGTGGGTGCCGATCTTCGCCTCGCGAAGCCACGCGTCGGTGCCGATGATATGCGTCCAGTGATGGACGCGCGGCGCGTCCTCGCCGATCGCGCGCATCACCTTGGGAAAGCCGGGGATCAGCGTGGTGACGGCGATGTCGTGCGGCGCCAAAGCCTCGGGCAGCGCGCCGACCACATCGGCAAGGCCGCCAGTCTTGATGAGCGGAAACGCCTCCGAGGCGACCGACAGGACGGAGAGGGTCATGGGGACTTTCAGTTGGCCAGACGATCGATCATCGGCTGGGTGATGAGGCAGATGCCCTTGTCGGTGCGCCGGAAGCGCTGTCCGTCGAGCACGGGATCGTCGCCGACCACCAGCCCGTCGGGGATTTTGACGCCGCGATCGAGGATCACGCGCCGCAGCCGCGCGCCCCGCCCGATATGGCAGAAGGGCAGGACCACCGCTTCGTCGAGCATCGCGAAGCTGTGGGTGCGCACGCCGGTCGACAGCAGCGAGCGGTGGATCGACGATCCCGACACGATGCAGTCGCCCGCGACCAGGCTGGCGACCGCCGAGCCGCGACGCCCATCGATATCATGGACGAACTTGGCGGGCGGCGTGATCTCGGCATAGGTCCAGAGCGGCCAGCTGCGGTCGTACAGGTCGAGTTGCGGCACCACGTCGGTCAGGTCGAGGCTGGCTTCCCAATAGGCGTCGACCGTGCCGACATCGCGCCAATAGGCGCCGGGCTCGTCATGCGAGCGGACGCAGCTGGCGGAGAAGCGGTGCGCCTGGGCTTTGCCGTGTTCGACCAGATAGGGGATGATGTCCTTGCCGAAGTCGCGCGACGAGCCGGGCGTGGCGGCATCGCGGCGCAATTGCTCGAACAGGAAAGCGGTGCGGAAGACATAGATGCCCAGGGACGCCAGCGCGACGTCCGGATTGCCGGGGATGGAGGGCGGATCGGCGGGCTTCTCGACGAAATCGACGATGCGGTCGGTCTCGTCGACATGCATCACGCCGAAGGCGCTGGCCTCGGCGCGGCTGACCTCCAGACAGGCGACGGTGACGTCGGCGCCACTGTCGCAATGCTGCTGGAGCATCAGCTCATAGTCCATCTTGTAGACATGATCGCCCGCCAGAATGACCATGAACTCGGGCGCATAGCTCTCGATGATGTCGATATTCTGAAAGACCGCGTCGGCCGTGCCCTCATACCATTGGAATTCGCTGATCCGCTGGCTGGCGGGGAGGATGTCGAAGCTCTCGTTGCGTTCGTCGCGCAGGAAGTTCCAGCCGCGCTGAAGGTGACGGATCAGCGAGTGCGCCTTGTACTGGGTCGCCACGCCGATGCGGCGGATGCCGGAGTTGATCGCGTTGGACAAAGCGAAGTCGATGATCCGCGCCTTGCCGCCGAAATAGACGGCGGGCTTGGCACGGGTGTCGGTCATTTCCATCAGGCGGCTGCCGCGGCCGCCCGCCAGCACATAGGCCATGGCATCGCGCGCCAGCGGTTGTCCGCGCCTCAGGTCCATCGTCCGTCTCCCGTCCCTTGTGTTCATGTCGCAACGCGCAGGCAAGGCGTTGGTATTCTTGTAAAAGCCTCGATCCAGATCAGCCGTCGAAGCGCAGGATGACGGTGGCGAGCGGCGGCAGCGTGACCCAGGCCGCGCCGTCACTCGCATCGACGCCGCCCATATTGCCGAGGCCCGATCCCCAATATTGCGTGGCATCGGAGTTCAGCACCTCGGTCCAGCGGCCGTCATGCGGCAGGGGCAGGCGATAGGGCGCGCGGGCGACCGGCGTCATATTGGCCACGACCGCCACCGGCTTCTCGCCCGGCGCCTTGCGTAGCCAGGCGAAGATCGAATGGGCGCTGTCATCCGCGACCAGCCATTCGAACCCTTCGCGCTCGCAATCACGGGCATGCAGCGCGGGCGTCTCGCGGTAGAGGTGGTTCAGGTCGCGCACCAGCGAGCGGACCCCTTCGTGCGAATGGCTGCACCGCAAATGCCAGTCGAGCGGGCGGCTTTCCGACCATTCCTCGCGCTGGGCGAATTCCTGGCCCATGAAGAGCAGCTTCTTGCCCGGATAGGCCCACATGAAGGCGTAATAGGCGCGCAGGTTCGCGAATTTCTGCCAGTCGTCGCCCGCCATCTTGGTGAGGAGGCTGCCCTTGCCATGCACCACCTCGTCATGGCTGAGCGGCAGGACGAAATTCTCGTCGAACGCATAGTGGAGGCCGAACAGGATCTCGCCATGATGGTGCCGCCGATGCACCGGCTCGCGCGCCATGTACTGGAGCGTGTCGTGCATGAAGCCCATGTTCCACTTGAAGCCGAAGCCCAAGCCGCCGTCATGCGCGGGGGCCGAGACGCCGGGCCAGGCGGTGGATTCCTCGGCGACGGTGAAGACGCCGGGATGCTGGCCGTAAACCTGTCGGTTGACCTGGCGAAGGAACTCGACCGCCTCCCAATTCTCACGCCCGCCCTGTTCGTTGGGCACCCACTCGCCGTCCTTGCGGCTGTAATCGCGGTAGAGCATCGAGGCGACGGCATCCACGCGCAGCCCGTCGATATGGTAACGCTCGGGCCAGAACAGCGCGTTGTTGACCAGGAAGCTCGCCACCTCGCGCCGCCCGAAATTATAGATGGCGGTGTTCCAGTCGGGGTGGAAACCCTGGCGCGGGTCTTGATGCTCGTAGAGCGCGGTGCCGTCGAAATGCGCCAGCCCGTGCGCGTCGGTGGGGAAATGGGCGGGCACCCAGTCGAGGATCACGCCCACGCCTGCCCGGTGCGCGCCGTCGACGAAGCGGGAGAAGCCCTCGACATCGCCGAACCGCGCCGACGGCGCGTAAAGCCCGGTCGTCTGATAGCCCCAGCTGGGGTCATAGGGGTGTTCGGAGATGGGCAGGAATTCGATATGGGTGAAGCCCATCTCGACCACATAGGGGATCAGCCGGTCGGCCAGCGCATCCCAGCTCAAGTACCAGCCATTTTCGTCGCGGTCCCATGATCCGGCATGGACTTCATAGATGCTGATCGGCACGCGGCGCGGATCGACCGTGGCCCAATGCTCGCGGTGCGCCTTGTCCTGCCAGCGATGCGCAGGGGGCGCGGTGGTGATCGAGGCGGTCTTGGGGCGAAGTTCGGCGGCAAAGGCGAAGGGATCGGCCTTCATCGGCTGTTCCGCGCCATGCGGGCCGGTGATGGCGAACTTGTAGGCGCGGCCCTCGCCGATATCGGGGATGAAGATTTCCCAGACGCCGACATCCAGGCGGCGGCGCATGACATGGCGGCCGGGATTCCAGTCGTTGAAGTCGCCGACCACCGCGACCCGCTCGGCATTGGGGGCCCAGACCGCGAAATGGACGCCGGTCACGCCCTGATGCGCGATCAGGTGCGCACCCATCTTGTCATAGAGGCGGAAGTGATTGCCTTCGCCCATCAGGAAATCATCGAGCGGGCCTAGCACCGGGCCGAAGCTGTAGGGATCGGTGATCCACCACTCCGCACCGTGGCCCTTGGCGCAATATTTGACCGGCTGCGGCTCACCCGACACCGGACCTTCGAACAGGCCGCGCGTGTCGACCGGCTTCAGGTCGCCCAGCTTCGTGCCCGCCAGGTCGAAGGCGGTGACCGCCTCCGCCCCCGGCACGAGTGCGCGGAGGAACGTGCCGCCCGGCCCTTCATGAGGTCCCAGCAACGCGAAGGGATCGGCGTTGCGGCCCTCGATCAGGGCATCCAGAGCGGCACGGGGTGGCTTCACATCACGTTCCAGATTTCCTCGGCATATTGCCGGATGGTGCGATCGGAGGAGAACCAGCCGACTTTCGCGACATTGTGGATGGCCGAGGTCGCCCAGCCCGCCTGGTCCTGCCAGCGAGCATCGACCTGACGCTGCGCGGCGGCATAGGCGTCGAAATCGGCGGCGACCATGAACCAGTCGCCGTCATACAGCCCGCCCATCAGCCCGGCATAACGGCCGGGATCATCGGGCGAGAATACGCCCGAGGCGATGGCGGAGACGGCCTGGCGCAGCTCCGGGCTGCCCTCGATCACCGCGCGCGGGTTGTAGCCGTCGCGGCGCTTGGCCGCGACCTCGTCGGCGGTCAGGCCGAAGATAACGATATGCTCGTCGCCGACATGTTCCTTGATCTCGACATTGGCGCCGTCGAGCGTGCCGATGGTCAGCGCGCCGTTCAGCGCGAACTTCATGTTGCCGGTGCCCGATGCCTCCATCCCTGCGGTTGAAATCTGTTCGGACAGATCGGCGGCGGGAATGATCTTCTCGGCCAGGCTGACATTGTAATTGGGGATGAACCCGACCTTCAGCAGATGGCCGACGCTGGGGTCCGAATTGATCCGGCGGGCCACGTCATTGGCCAGTTTGATGACCAGTTTCGCGTTATGATAGCTCGACGCCGCCTTGCCCGCGAACAGCTTGACGCGCGGCGTCCAGTCGCGCTCGGGATGGCTGCGAATCTGGTCGTACAGCGCCACCGTCTCGATGATGTTGAGCAATTGGCGCTTATATTCGTGGATGCGTTTGATCTGGACGTCGAACAACGCATCGGGGTCTATGCGCAGCCCGCTCGATTCCCGGAGATAATTTGCCAGCCCCACCTTGTTGGAACGTTTGATCGCCAGAAAGCGTTCCCTGAAATTCGCGTCCTGCGCAAAATCCGTGAGCGCTATCAGCTTTTCCGCGTCATCCTGGAAACCCGGTCCGATCGCCTCGCGGATCAGCGCGGTCAGTTGCGGATTGCATTGCTGCAACCAGCGGCGCGGGGTGATGCCGTTGGTCTTGTTGTTGATCCGCGTCGGATAGAGGTGATGCAGGTCGGCAAAGACCGTCTGCTTCATCAATTCGGTGTGGAGCGCGGCGACACCGTTGACGCTGTGGCTGCCCGCAAAGGCCAGGTTCGCCATGCGCACCCGCCGCTCGCCGCCCTCGTCGATCAGGCTGATCGCGGCGATGGCGCGGTCATCCACCCCCGCCATTTCGCGCGCCTCGCGCAGCAGCTTGGCATTGATCGCATAGATCAGCTGCATGTGACGCGGCAGCAGCCGTTCGAACAGATGCAGCGGCCAGCTTTCCAGCGCCTCGGGCAGCAGCGTGTGGTTGGTATAGCCGAAGGTGCGGCGGGTGATGTCCCACGCTTCCTCGAAACCCAGGTCATGATGATCGACCAGCAGCCGCATCAGCTCGGCGACCGACACCGCCGGATGGGTGTCGTTCAGCTGGATCGCCGCCTTGTCGGGCAGGGTATGGATGTCATGGAAATACTGGATGTGCCGCCGGACGATGTCCTGGATCGAGGCGGAGGAGAAGAAATATTCCTGCCGCAGCCGCAGTTCTTGGCCCGCAGGCGAACTGTCCGACGGATAGAGGACGCGGACCAGCGTGTCGGCAGCGAGCGCCCCGGCGAGCGCGCCGGTATAGTCGCCCGCGTTGAACCGGTCGAGCCGGATGGGATCGATCGCCTGCGCCGTCCACAGCCGCAGCGTGTTGACCCGCTTGCCGCGCCAGCCGACGACCGGGGTGTCGACCGCGATCGCCTCGACCGCCTCGGCCGGCTTCCAGTGGACCGCGCCGGTTTCGGTGCCCACCACCTCGCCGCCGAAGCCGACGAAATAGGCGCTCTCGCGACGCTCGAACTCCCAGGGGTTGCCATGGCTCAGCCAGGTTTCGGGCAGTTCCACCTGCCAGCCGTCATCGATCCGCTGGCGGAACATGCCGTTCACATAGCGGATGCCATAGCCGTAAGCGGGCAGGTCGAGGCTGGCGAGGCTCTCCATGAAGCATGCCGCCAGTCGTCCCAGGCCGCCATTGCCCAGCGCGGCGTCGGGTTCCATCTCCTCCAGTTCGGCGAGGTCGACGCCCAGCGATTGCAGCGCGCCCGCCACCTGCGCCATCACGCCCAGATTGGACAGCGCATCGCGTAGCAGCCGCCCGATCAGGAACTCCAGGCTGAGATAATAGACCCGCTTGGCGCCCGCCGCATGGGCGGCGCGGGTCGAGGCCATCCAGCGTTCGATAATGTCGTTGCGGACGGTCAGGATCGTCGCGGCCAGCCAGTCATGCGGGCGGGCATTGGCGGCATCCTTGCCGATCCGGTGCACCAGCGTATCGACGATGGCGTCGGCCAGCGGCCCGGTATCGTCGACATGCAGGGTGGTGATCGTGGTCGTCATTGATTCGGGCGTCCCTATCGGTCCAGTCCCGGTCAGCTTAACCCCGCTTGGGCCGAAGTCACCCCGTCGCGATGCCCCAGAGCAGGGTCAGATTGAGACCGATGATCGCCGCTGCGATGACCCAGGCGACGATGCGCAGCCAGACCGGGCTGGCAAAGGGCCCCATCATCCCCCTGTTGGCCGTGAAGCGGACCAAAGGCACCACCGCGAAGGGGAGCTGGAGGCTGAGGATCACCTGGCTCAGCACCAGCAGCTTGGTCGCCCCCGCCTGGCCGGACGCGCCGACCACCAGCACCGCCGGGATGATGGCCAGGCCCCGCGTGATGAGCCGCCGCAGCCAGGGCGCGAGCCGAAGGTCGAGGAACCCCTCCATCACGATCTGTCCGGCCAGCGTGCCCGTCACGGTCGAATTCTGGCCCGAGGCGAGCAGCGCGATGCCGAACACCACGCTCGCCCCGCCGACGCCCAGCATCGGGGCAAGCAGCCGGTACGCCTGGTCGATCTCCGCCACGTCGGTTCGCCCTGCGACATGGAAGGTGGCGGCCGCCACGATCAGGATCGCGGCGTTGATGAAGAAGGCGAAGAACAGCGCCACCGTACTGTCGATCGTCGCCATTTTGATGGCATCGCGCTTGCCCTCAGTCGTCAGGCCATAGGCGCGGGTCTGCACCACCGAGGAATGAAGATAGAGATTGTGCGGCATCACCGTCGCGCCGAGGATGCCGATCGCGATGTAGAGCATCGCCGGATCGGTCACGATCCGTGTCGTCGGAAGGAAGCCCGCCATCACCGCGCCCGGATCGGGGCGCGAGGCGATCAGTTCGTACAGGAAGCAGCCGCCGATGATGAGCAGCAGCGCGATGATGAACGCCTCGATCTTCCTGAACCCGTAACGCTGGAGCGCCAGGATCAGGAAGACGTCGAACCCGGTGATGAGCACGCCCCACACCAAAGGCAGGTCGAACAGCAGTTGCAGCGCGATGGCGGTGCCCAACACTTCGGCCAGGTCGCAGGCGATGATGGCGATCTCGCACAGCAGCCACAATATGCGCGAAACCGGCTTGGAATACGCCGCCCGGCACGCCTGGGCGAGGTCCAGCCCGGCGGCGATGCCCAGCCGCGCCGACAGCGCCTGCAGGATCATCGCCATGATGTTGGAGAAGAGGATGACCGACAGCAGCGCATAGCCATAGGCCGATCCGCCCGCGATGTCGGTCGCCCAGTTGCCGGGGTCCATATAGCCGACCGCGACCAGATAGCCGGGCCCGGCAAAGGCGAACAGCCGCCGCAGGAAGGACGCACCCTCCGGAATGGCGATCGAACGATGGCTTTCGGCAAGCGAGCGGGTGGCGGGCGTGGCTACGGTCATCGACTTTCAGATGTGACGGAGTTTCCGAGAACCGACAACCCGCCAAAGCGTTGCGTGAGATCAAGGCATTCCTCCCCGGCACGGGGAGGGGGACCGCCGCGAAGCGGTGGTGGAGGGGTGTAACCGCCAGCGTGGACACCCCTCCGTCAGTCCTTCGGACTGCCCCCTCCCCTTACAAGGGAGGAGCTAAAGGGAACTGCCCACCACCGCGCAGGCCAGCGCCATCAGCAGTCCGGCAAAGCGGTTCGACCGGAACCGGTGCAGCGCGCCTACGCCGTCCTCCGGGTTCAGCGTCACCACCTGCCACGCCAGATGCAGCGCCACCGGCACCAGCGCCGCGACCGCCAGAATGTCGGGCCGCACCAGCCAGATCGCCCCCGCCCACAACAGCACCGCCGCCAGATAAAAGGCCCCGACGCCCGGCTTCACATAGGCGCCCATGCGCAGCGCCGAGGAGCGCACGCCGATCAGCGCATCATCCTCGCGGTCCTGAAGCGCATAGATGGTGTCATAACCGATCACCCAGGCGATCGACCCGGCATAGAGCAGCCAGAGCGGTGCGGAGAGTTCGCCCGCGACTTCGGCCCAGCCGACCAGGGCGGCCCAGCTGAACACCAGGCCCAGCCAGGCCTGCGGCCACCAGGTGATCCGCTTCATGAAGGGATAGGCGGCGACCGGCGCCAGGCTGGCCACTGCGACAATCACGGCGAGCGGGCGCAACTGGACGAGTACGACCAGCCCGATAAGGCACAATACGCCCAGCCAGATCGCCGCCAGCTTTACCGATACCAACCCGGAGGGGATCGGGCGTGCCCGCGTCCGCGCCACCTTGGCGTCCAGATCGCGGTCGACGATGTCGTTGAACACGCAGCCTGCGCCGCGCATCGCGATCGCACCGAGCAGGAACCACAGGATCAGCGGCCAGCGCTGCGGCAGCCCGCCCGCCAGCGCGATCGCCCAGACGCCCGGCCAGAACAGCAGCCACCAGCCGATCGGCCGGTCGAACCGCGCCAGCAGCGCCAGCCCCCGCAGCCGGGGCGGCAAGCGGCCCACCAGTCCCTTATGCTCGCTATCGGGTACGATCTCGATGGTCATCGGCTCTATCGTCATGACGGGGGCCTATGGGGGCGACCCGTGGCGCGCAAGCCCGTTCGCGGCTATCGTCGCCCGCGTGACCTCCCGCGCGTTCCCCATCTCATGATCGGCCTGTCGGTCGCGGTCGGCCGTTTCGTCGAGGCGCTGTTCTGGGCGATCCTGCGTGTCGCGGGGATGATCGGCGGCGTAGTGCTGCTCGTCGGCATCGCGCTTAGCGTGCTGTGGTGGGTGATCCGGCGACGGCGTTAGGCGGCCAGCATCGCCAGTTGCGAGCGGATCACCTCCAGATTGTGTTGCGCCAAATGGCTGCCACGCCCGGCGACGCTGCCTTCCAGGTCCGGGCGTTCGCCGATCGCCAGGCAGCGTTCCCACGCCCCCTCGGCCAGCGGCAGCCAATGGTCGACCGCGCGGCCCGGCTCGGCGATCGCAAGGTCCAGCAGCAGTTCGCCCAGCACGAAGAAATAATCGGGCGAGTCCTGCCAGTTGGGAAACTCGCCATCCGCCAGCGTCAGCGCGTCGTCCAGCCGCCCGACCTTGGCCAGGAATGGCACCGCATGGATCACCAGATCGTGCCGCCAATTCGCGGTCGGCGGCGTGGCGGCCAGCGCGCGGGCGTAAAAGGCGCAACCCGTATCGCGGTCGTCGCGCATCTGCGCGTCCTTGGCGATCTGATAGAGAAGATAGGCGTCATCGGGTCGTTCGGCGAGTTCCTCCAACAACAGCCGATGGTTGCGATCCTTCTTCCGGTCGATCTGCGCCGCACGATATCCGTCATGCCCGATGTCGAGCGCGATGCGGTAGCGGGGCAGGGGCGATGCGACCTGTTCATGCACACGCCCCTCATAGCGGACCCCGCGCGGGATCAGCCGTGTGATCCAGTTGCGCAGGGCGGTTTCCGCCCCCTCCGCCTCGTTATGGATGCAGGGACAGCCCAGCCGATCGGTATCCCCCGCGCACCAGTCGCGCAAATTTGCACCACCATCGATGATCCATTCATCGGCGTCGAGCATCAGGTTCCAGTTGGCATCGGCAAGCGTCAACACATGGTTGCGGGCGACCGCGAAACTGTCCGGCCAGGGCAGGTGATGGACCTCGGCGCCCAGCCCTTTGGCAATGGCGACGGTGTCATCGGTCGAACCGGTATCGAGCACCACCATCTTGTCCACGAACGGTGCGACGCTGGCCAGGCACCGCGCGATGCAGCGCGCCTCGTTACGGACGATCAGGGTCGCGGCGATGGATGCTGGCGGAGACATGAAGCCTATCGGATTATGAGGGCAGTGGGGGTCGGATGTTCGTGTCAGGCGGCCAGCGTCGCCAGTTGCGAGCGGACGATGTCCAGGCTCTGCTGCGCCAGATAGCTGCCGCGCCCCGCGACGCTGCCGTCCAGGTCGGGGCGTTCGCCGATCGCCAGGCAGCGTTCCCAGGCTCCTTGCGCCAGCGGCAGCCAATGGTCGATCGCCTGCGCCGGATCGGCCAGCGCCCGGTCGAACAATATGTCCCCCAGTACATAGAAATAGTCCGGCGAGTGCGGCCAATGCGGAAATTCGGCATCGGCGAGCGCCAGCGCCTCGTCGCGCCGCCCCATATGGGCCATCAACGTCATGGCGCTCGTCACCAGCGGGTGCCGCCAACCGGCATCGCGCGGCGCGGTCGCCAGAGCGCGTTCCAGATAGTCGCAGGCCGTCGTCAGATCGCGCCGCGCCTGCGCCTCCATGCCGAACTGGAACATCAGATAGGGATTGTCCGGCTGCGCGGCGAGTTCGCGCTGCAACAGCTCGTAATTGCGGTCGATCTTCTTCGCCTTCTGCGCCGCGAGATAGCCGTCATGGCCGACATGGATCGGGGTGCGGACGATCGGCAGAGGCGAGACAACATGCTCGTGGATACGCCCCTGATAATAGGCACCGCGCGGCAACAGGCGGGGAATCCAGCTGCGCGTCGGATCGGGGCTGCCGTCCACGGCGTTCTCGATGCAGACCGACCCCAGCCGGGGCGGCCCGGCGCACCAGCGACGCAGCTGCTCGCCGCCCGCGCTGATCCACTCGTCGGCGTCGAGCATCAGGTTCCAGTCGGCATCGGCGCAGGCCAGCACATGGTTGCGCGCCTCGGCGAAGTCGTCGGGCCAGGGCAGGTGATGCACCTCGGCGCCCGCCGCCTTGGCGATGGCGACGGTTCGGTCGGTCGACCCGGTGTCGAGCACCACGATCCGATCGACGAACGGCGCGACGCTTTCCAGACAGCGCGCGAGGCAGCGCGCCTCGTTACGGACGATCAGCGTCGCGGCGATACGGGGGGCAGGGGGCAACATCCTGGGCAGTCCTCGACGCTGGGGATTTGTGCCGTGATTACCCCCCGCCCCATGAAGATTTGCCTAATGCGGCGATAACCCTATTTCGCCAGCCGCCCATCCTCCAGCGCCGCCATCGCGAAGGGGAACAGGATATCCGGATCGGGCGCGGCGACGGCGTCCGCGATGTCGGCGGGGGCGATGCGGTGGAGGATATGACGGATGATCGCGATCCGTGCGTCCTTCTTGTCGTCGGCGCGCACGATATGCCAGGGCGCGAAGGGGGTGTGGGTGCGGGTCAGCATCGTGTCGCGCGCCGCCGAATAATCGGCCCATTTCGCCTGTGCGACCTTGTCCATGTCGGAAACCTTCAGCGCTTTCAGCGGATCGGTCCGCCGCGCCTCCAGCCGTTTCTCCTGCTCGCTCTTCGAGATGTCGAGCCAGATCTTGACCAGCCTGATCCCGCTTTCGACCAGCATCCGCTCGAAATCGGGCGCGTCGCGCAGGAACGCCTCCTGCTCGGTGGCGGTGGAAAAGCCCATGACGACCTCGACCCCGGCCCGGTTGTACCAGCTGCGGTTGAAGATCACGATCTCGCCGGCCGCGGGCAGATGCGCGACATAGCGTTGGAAATACCATTGGGTGCGTTCGCGGTCGGACGGCTTGGGCAGCGCCACGACGCGGGTGGCGCGGACCGAGAGATGCTCGGTGATCCGCTTGATCGTGCCGTCTTTCCCTGCGCCGTCGCGACCCTCCAGCACGATGACCACGCGCTCATCGGACCCCATCATCGCCATCTGGGTGCGGACCAGCGCGCGTTGCAGCGCCTCCAGCTCCTCCTGATAATGTTTCGCCATCGTCACCTCCTGCCCCGGAAAACGCGCAGGACGGCAAAAGTGGCATGGCGCGCGCGAGGCGTGTAAGCGTCCCCCATGCCCGCTACCCCCGCCTGGCCGCCGCAATCCACCCCCCGCCTGTTCGTCGACCAGATGCTGGCCGAAGGGCCGATCCGCATCGACGGCCCGGCGGCGCATTATCTGGTGTCGGTGATGCGCACCAAGGTCGGCGATCCGGTGAAGCTGTTCGACGACCGCACCGGCGAGTGGCTGGGCGTCGCGGCCTCGGTGGGCAAGCGCGACCTGACGCTGGACGTCACCCAGCTTCTGCGCGCGCGCGAGGCGGTGCCCGACCTCTGGCTCTGCGCTGCGCCGTTGAAGAAGGGCCGGGTCGACTGGCTGGCGGAAAAGGCCTGCGAACTGGGCGTCGCACGGCTGGTCCCGGTCGTCACCCGCCGCACCGTGGTCGACAAGCCCAATACCGAGCGGCTTCGCGCCCATATGATCGAGGCGGCCGAGCAATGCGGCCGCACCGCGCTGCCGCACGTCGCCGAGCCGGTGAAGCTGGCCGCGTTGCTCCGCGACTGGTCGCCCGAGCGTGCGCTGTTCTTCGCCGATGAAACGGGTGGCGCACCCGCGCTGGACGCGATGCGCGCGCATAAGGGCCCGGCGGCGATCCTGATCGGCCCCGAAGGCGGCTTCGATGCGGAAGAGCGCGAGGCGATCCGCGCGCACCCGGCGGCGATCGGCATCGGCCTCGGCCCCCGCATCCTGCGCGCCGATACGGCGGCGGCGGCGGCGGTGTCGCTGTGGATGGCGGCGGCGGGCGACTGGGGTTGATTCACCCTATGGCGTACAGCGCCGCGCCCGCGTAAGGCGCGGTTCATGAGCACCAAGACCGCGAGCACCGCCAAGGGCGCCATCATCGAGTCGCGCGACCAGTTGATCGCCAGCTTTGCGCGCGGTGAAAAACCCAGTGATCGCTGGCGGATAGGCACCGAACACGAGAAGTTCGTCTATGCGCTGAGCGACCATCACGCCCCCTCCTATGACGAGGCATCGGGCATCCGCGCGTTGCTGGGGCAGTTGGAGCAATATGGCTGGGAACCGGTGCTGGAGGGCGGCAACGTCATCGCGCTGACCGGCGCGGACGGCTCGATCAGCCTGGAGCCCGCCGGACAGTTCGAATTGTCGGGTGCGCCGCTCGACAATCTGCACCAGACCTGTGCCGAGACGGGGCGGCATTTGCAGCAGGTGAAGGCGGCGGGCGACACGCTGGGCGTCGGATTCCTGGGCCTGGGCATGTGGCCGGACAAGACCCGCGCCGAGCTGCCGATCATGCCCAAGGGGCGCTATGCGATCATGCTGCGCCACATGCCGCGCGTCGGTTCGCTCGGGCTCGACATGATGCTGCGGACCTCGACGATCCAGGTGAATCTGGACTACGCGTCGGAAGCCGACATGGTGAAGAAGTTCCGCGTCGGGTTGGCGCTGCAGCCGCTGGCGACCGCGTTGTTCGCCAACTCGCCCTTCACCGAAGGCAAGCCCAACGGCAAGCTGTCCTTCCGCAGCCATATCTGGTCGGACACCGACCCCGCGCGCACCGGCATGCTGCCCTTCGTGTTTGAGGACGGGTTCGGGTACGAACGCTATGCGGACTATGCGCTCGATGTGCCGATGTACTTCGTCTACCGCGAGGGCAAATATATCGACGCGGCTGGGCTGTCGTTCCGCGACTTCCTGAAGGGCGAATTGTCCGTCCTGCCGGGCGAACTGCCGACGATCGACGACTGGAACGACCATCTGTCGACCGCCTTCCCCGAAGTGCGGCTCAAGACCTTCCTGGAGATGCGCGGCGCCGATGGTGGTCCGTGGAGCCGTATCTGCGCATTGCCCGCGCTCTGGGTCGGGCTGCTCTATGACAATGGCGCGCTCGATGCGGCGTGGGATCTGGTCAAGGGCTGGTCGCTGACCGAGCGGCAGGCGTTGCGCGACTCGGTGCCCGAACTGGCGCTCGATGCGCCGCTGCCGGGTGGCGGGCGTCTGCGCGATATCGCGGGCGAGGTGCTCGACATCGCGCATGCAGGGCTGGCCGCGCGCGGGCGGCTGAACGGGGCGGGGGATAACGAGACCGGCTTCCTCGATCCGCTGCGCGAGATCGTCCGTTCGGGCAAGGTGCCCGCGCAGGTGCTGCTCGACCGCTATCATGGCGAATGGGGCGGCGACATTTCGCGGGTTTATGACGAGGCGAGCTTCTGACGGCTTAGGTTCGCCCCGTCACCCATTTGAAGAAGCGCGGTACTAGCCCGTACCGCGCCATCCAGTCATAATAATCCCGGTACGCCGGATCGGCGGACAGATGCCGCTCCTCGGTGCGGGCACGCCAGTAATAGATGCCGCTGACCACCCCCAGCAGCAAGGTGCTGCGGCCCGCATCCACCCAGGTCCCGGTCGACAGCACGGGGATCGTCGCGATCCACCAGAAGATGTTCTTCGATAAATAGGCCGGATGGCGCGACACCGCATAGGGCCCGTGGGTCAGGATGCCCCGATGGGTCAGGTTGGAAAAGCGGATGCCGAACGCGACGGTCGACCAGGCATAGATGGCGGTCAGTACCACCAGCATGGCCCCGATCGCGCTCAGGATGACCGGATGCCCGGCGAACCAATAGCTCCACTCGGTGGTCCCCGGCCGATAGTTGAGCGGGCCGCCATCGCCCATCAGGATCGTCGGCGGGTAACAGATCAGCGCCGCCGTCCAGGCCGCCGCATAAGGATTGGCCGATCGGATATGCGCATCCAGCGGCCGCAGGGTCAGCAGATAGCCGATCGTCGCAAAGGCGACGTCGATCAGGAACATCAGGGTAATCAGCCAGTTGGCCAGCGCCACCGGATCATGCAGCGCGGCGTTCAGGTCGGTCCGCACGAACATTCCGAACCCGCTCGGCACGACGCCCAGCATGAAGGGCAGGAAGAAGGCCTTCACCGCCCAGGATCGCAGATGCGCGTAGATGGCCTCCGGCTCGACCCCCGGCTGCCCGGTCAGCCACGCACCCAGCATCCACGCGCCGTCCTTGGGCTCGACCAGCCGCCGGTCGAGCCAGATCACATAGGGAATGGAGAGCAGGAACAGCACCGGCGCGATCCAGCCCAGGCACCACATCGCAAAGGCGAAAATCCCCTGCCAATAGAAGCGCCCCGTCGCAAAGATCAGCGCGATCCCGCCAAAGGTCGCCCATAACCCGGCCAGCTTGGTCAGGCTGATATCCAGCGTCTCGTGCGCGGGGCGGGGGTTGGCCCAGTCGATTCCAGTCGAGCCATGGCGATGGACCCGGTCGACCAGCACCGACCAGAGCAGCATCGGCACGCCCGCGCAGGCCAGATGCAGCAGCGCCGCATAGGGCCCGTCGAGATGCCGCCAGCGCGCGATAGCGATCCAGGCCAGCGATCCGACCAGCCCCGCCAGCCCGACGCCATGGCTGACGGCGGAGCGGGGACGCGGCGGGCGCACGGGCGGCGGGACGGAATCGGCCATGGAGCGGGGGCTTTAGCGCAATTCGGTAAGCAAGGCGTTAGGCCGAATGCGTAGCCCCCTCATCCTCGGCCGCGAGAATCCGCTCCACCTCGTCCGCCGGGATGCCGAACGCGGCCGCCAGCCCCGACAGCGAGGCGCCCCGCTTGGACAATTCGCGTATCCGGCCCTCATCGACCAAGGTGGTATAGCCGCGCGTGTCGCGCTGTTCGCGCACCACATCCTTGCGGCCCGAGCTGCGGTGCCGCTTGGCGGCGACGGCATGGGGGTCCTTGGCCGCGGCGATCGTCTCGGCCTCGCGGCGTGCGGTGCGGTCGGCCTCCCGCGCCGCCGTCTCGCGCTCGCGAAAGGCCGCCCGCGCCTCCATCCGCCCGGCCATCAGCGCCTCGCGTTCGCCCGCCCGCGCCTCGCGTGCCCTGGCGCGTGCGGCGGCGCGCTCTTCCAGGCTGTCATTCGTCCGGACGCGCAGTCCGCCACGCGGCGGCGTCACGCCCCAGCTGTCATCGACCATGTCGGCCCCCTTGATTCAAGGCCGCCGTCTATAGCGGCTCGGCCCGCCCTATCCAGAGGGATCGACGGCCGAGGTCACGCGAACAAGGCCATTTGGCAACCCGAGCGTGATCTGCTTGTTATTGATGCAGAATAGACAGGGAGGATGGTGATGAACCCGATGCTCGACCCCGACCTTATTGAATTCATGGACGACGAATCGCTGCTGCTGGCCTTCGCCATGGCCAGCGCCACGCCGGGCAGCGACGATGCGCAAGTCATCCAGGCCGAGATGACCCAGCGCGGCCTGCGTCCGATCGCGGCCATGCCGGGACTGCTCGATACCCACCGCGCGGATGGGCGGAGCGTCGCGCTTCGCATCTGAGCGAACGAAACGCCCGGAACTCCCCGGCGCTTTGGCCGTTCGGCTTGGCTATCGGGGGCAATGGGGCACGACATGGACCAAGACGGGTGGCGCGACAGCTGGGCAGGAGTAACCGGCGTGCTCGGACGGTCATCGGAATTGGTACAGGCCTGTCGTCTGCAACGTGAATCGGCGGTGACCACGCGTCAGCGCGCCGCCGATCTGCGCCTGGCAAGCTGCGCCATGCGGCAATCCATCACCCATCCGGCCATCACCCATCCGGATGCGCACGACCACTGACGGTACAGGTCCCGGACCGGGAACGTCGGTGGTGGCGCCAAACAGCCTTATTGCCGGATATACCGGAAATACCACACCTCATGCCCCTGGCGCCGTGCCTTGCGCTCGTAGCGCGTCTCGGGCCAGTCGGCGGGGCGGGTGAGGAAATCGGCGGGCGTGCGCGCCTGCCATTCGAAATCGTCCCGGCCGTTCATGATCATCATCGACCAGTGGCAATAGGTCGGGTCGTCGGTGCCCAGCCGGAACTCGCCGCCGGACTTCAGTTTGCGCGCGATCGTGTCGAGCGGGCCGTGGTTCATCATCCGCCGCTTGGCATGGCGTGCCTTGGGCCAGGGATCGGGATGGAGCAGGTAGACGCGGGTCAGGCTGGCATCGGGCAGCCGCTCGATCACCTCCAGCGCGTCGCCCATGTGCAGGCGGACATTGGTGAGCGCGCGGTCGCGGATATGGCCGAGCGCGCCGACCACGCCGTTCAGGAACGGCTCGCAGCCGATAAAGCCGGTGCCGGGCGTCGCCTCGGCCTGGCCCGCCAGATGCTCGCCCGCGCCGAAGCCGATCTCAACCTGAAGCGGGCGATCCTCGCCGAACAACCGCATCGCATCGAGCGGCCCATCCTCGGGCACGCTGAGCGTCGGCAGCATGTCCTCGACCAAAGCAGCCTGGCCCTGGCGCAGCTTGTGGCCCTGACGCCGACCATAAAGGCGGCGGATCGTCGTCGGATCGTTCATCGCCGGGCCCTTAGCGTGCGTAAGGCGGAGAGCCAAGGGGAGCGGGAGCCAAGGCTGACCTCGCTCGTTGGCGCGGGCAGATGGATGACGAGACTCCCCAAGCCGAGGGCAAGGCGCAGAAGGCCGCCGATGCCAAGGACCTCCACCGTGCGGTGCGCGAGGCGGGGGAGAGCGAGCTGGACCGCCCCGCGGGCGCGTTGTTCTGGTCGGGGCTGGCGGCAGGGATCGCGATCCATAGTTCGCTGATCGCCGAGGGCGCGCTCCATGCCGGGCTGCCCGAGGCGCCGTGGCGCGGGCTGGTCGCCGCGCTCGGCTATCCGGTCGGGTTTCTGGTCGTGATCCTGGGGCGGATGCAGCTGTTCACCGAAAGCACGATCACCGCGATGCTGCCATTGGTGACGAAGCCATCGGGCTGGGCGCTCCGGCGGACGCTGCGGCTCTGGGCGATCGTGCTGGTCGCCAATCTGATCGGCACGGCGCTCGCCGCCGGGATGGTCGCCGCCGGTGCGCTGGGCAATGCCGAGATTCGCGAGGCGATGGTCGCGGTGTCGGCGCGCATCCTGGAACTGGACGGCTGGTCGACCTTCGTCAACGCGATCCCGGCGGGGTTCCTGATCGCGGTGGTCGCCTGGATATTGCCCAATGGCCGGACCCAGGCTTTCTGGATCATCCTGGCGATCACCTATGTCATTGCCATCGCCGGGTTCAGCCATTCGATCGTCGGCGCGGACGAGGCGTTCCTGTTGCTCTTCAGCGGTCAGGCTGGTGTCGGGCGGACCGTGTTCGGCCTGCTGATCCCGGCGATCCTGGGCAATCTGGTCGGCGGCGCGGGGCTGTTCACCCTGCTCGCCCATGGTCAGGTACAGGGCGAGACACGCGAATAGCGGCGCGGCGGCTTAGCCAGCGCCGAACCGGAAAGTCGTAGAAGCGATCCAGCGCATAGGCCAGGATCACAAAGACCAGCGTATAGCCGCTTGCGAACAGGACCAGATGATCGCGATAATCGATGGCGCCCGTCCTGTCGCACCACAACAGTAGCACACGGATCATCGGGCAGTGCGTGACGTAAAAGGCATAGGACGTCACGCCGAGCAGGGTGCAGAGCCGCACCATCGGTCCGGTCAGAACGATGCGCGATCCCAGCAGGATGGACAGCGGCGATATCAGCAGGATGAAGACCAGATCGTAGATAGCGGCATAGGCGACGGGCGGCGGCCAGAGCAGAAAGCCGACGATCGCGGCGCATAGGATGCCGAACAGCAGATTGTGCGGGATCATCGTGATCCGTCGACCATGTGCGATCCTATAGACCAGGATGCCGATGCAGAAGGACGAGGCACATCGCACGAAGCCGAAGACAAGGCCCTTCCATGTATCGCCGGCGGCGGCATCACCATGCCCGATGACATAGGCCGCCAGGATCGCGGCCAACACCACGCATAGGATCGCGATCCGTCGGAAACCGATGTGTCGCCACAGGATCGCCATCAGAATGTTGACGATCAGTTCGAACATCAGCGTCCAGAACGGACCGTTTAGCGGAAACAGCGCATCGCGTGGCGGATAGGAGGGGAGGATGAACAGCCCCGTCACGATGTTCGCCAGCAATCGGAGCGGCGACATGGCCTGTGCCGGGTCGATCAGCAGGATGAAAATCTGGGCCGATATGCCGATGAACAGGCCGACGGCATAGAGCGGATAGAGCCGGATCAACCGCAATATCAGGAGTTTGCGGGGCGACAGGCCCTGCCGAAATCGGTCGAAATAGGCGTGAAACAGCACAAAGCCACTGAGCGCGAAGAACAGGTCGACGGCCAGATGGCCATGCCCCAGGCCTGGACTCTGGAAGGCGGTGGCCAGCCCCATGACGTGGTAATAGACGACGATGATCGCAGCGAGACCGCGAAAGCCGTCCAAGGCAGGGTAGCCGCGGCCCTTCTCGCCCAGGGGCGCGTCCTTGCCGCGCTCATCCACCCATGCCGTTGCCGACGCCATCCTGCCCCCAGCCCCTCCCGAGGGGCCCGCATAATCGAAACGCTTATCCGGGGCGAGGCGGGTACGCATGAAAAAACGCCCGCGCGGGTCATCCCCGCACGGGCGTCTTTCCCCTACCGGTTCGACAGGATCAGGCGACGGCGGCCTTGATCTGGTCGACCAGATCGGTCTTTTCCCAGGTGAACAGCGCGCCTTCGGCTTCGCGGCCGAAGTGCCCATAGGCGGCGGTCTTCGAATAGATCGGCGCATTCAGCTTCAGATGCTCGCGGATGCCCTTGGGCGTCAGGCGCACCAGCTTGGGCAGCGCGGCCTCCAGCTTGGCTTCTTCGACGGTGCCGGTGCCGTGCAGGTCGACATAGACCGACAGCGGCTCGGCGACGCCGATCGCATAGGACAGCTGGATGGTGCAGCGCTTGGCCAGGCCCGCCGCAACGACGTTCTTGGCGAGGTAGCGCGCGACATAGGCCGCCGAACGGTCGACCTTGGTCGGGTCCTTGCCGCTGAACGCGCCGCCGCCATGCGGGGCGGCGCCGCCGTACGTGTCGACGATGATCTTGCGGCCGGTGAGCCCTGCGTCACCATCCGGGCCGCCGATTTCGAACAGGCCGGTCGGGTTGACGTAGATCTGCTTCTCTTCGGGCAGCCAGCCCTCGGGCAGCACCTTGGTCAGCACCGACGTCACATAGTCGCGAAGCTTGGCCTGGCCCGCCTCGTTCGACAGTTCGGCCGAGTGCTGGGTCGACACGACGATCGCGGTCGCACGCACCGGCACGCCGTTCTCGTACTGCAGCGTCACCTGGCTCTTGGCGTCCGGCTCCAGGAAGGGGGCCGCGCCGGAGTGGCGGTCGGCCGCCATCTTTTCCAGGATCTTGTGGCTGTAATAGAGGGTGGCGGGCATCAGGCCGGGCGTCTCGTCGGTCGCATACCCGAACATGATGCCCTGGTCGCCGGCGCCTTCGTCCTTGTTGCCGCTCTCGTCCACGCCCATCGCGATGTGCGCCGACTGGCCGTGCAGGTTGTTCGAGAAGTCGAAATTCTCCCAGTGGAAGCCCGACTGCTCATAGCCGATGCGCTTGACGGTATCGCGCACGGTCCGCTCGATCTCTTCCAGCGCGCCCTCGGCCCACTGGTCGTTCTCGAACACGCCCTTGCAGCGGATTTCACCGGCCAGCACGACCTTGTTGGTGGTGGTCAGCGTCTCGCACGCGATGCGCGCTTCCGAATCCTTGGACAGGAACAGGTCGACGATGGCGTCGCTGATCTGGTCTGCGACCTTGTCGGGGTGACCTTCGGAAACCGATTCCGAGGTGAAGATGTACGAGTTCCGCATTCTCGTCCTCATAAGGATATAAAGATAGCTTTATATCGGTCCTAGCGGGCGCGACGACGGATGGCAACGCCGATCGCGGCCAGCGCCAGGGCGATTGCCAGGGCCAGCATATTGCCGACCCGTGAAAAAACCGTTGGCGGCAGCGCGGCGGGCAGGGGGGCTTGCGCCGCGCCCGCCGTCTCGTGCGGCACGGTGGCGATCAGGCGGCCATCGGCGGCGATGATCGCCGAGATGCCGGTGGGCGTGGCGCGGATGATCGGCAGCCCTTCCTCGATCGCGCGCATCCGCGCCTGTGCCAGATGCTGGGGCGGGCCCCAGCGGCCGAACCAGGCATCGTTGGACGGGTTGAAGAGCAGGCGCGGGCGATGCGCCTCGTCGACCACCTGGCCCGAGAAGATGATCTCGTAGCAGAGCTGTACCCCAACGGGCCCGAAGCTGGGCACGCGCAGGTTGCGTGGGCCCGGACCGGGGGTGAAGTCCATGTCGCCGGGCACCAGCCGCGCCAGACCCAGCGGCTTCAACAGCCACGGCATGGGCAGATATTCGCCATAGGGCACCAGATGCGCCTTGTCATAACGGCCGGTGATCTGCGCGCGTGGGTTGATCGCAAAGACGCTGTTGGTCGCGCTGTTCACCCGCGCGCGGTCGGGCGAGAAGATCAGTGCGGTGCCGCCGACCAAAGCGGTGTCGCGCGGGCCCAGCACGGCGGCGATCTGGCGACGGGTCCAGGCGGGCGGCGCATAGTTGAAGCCGAAATAGGCCCAGTCGGGATAGCCATCCTCGATCATGTCGCGCACCACGCCTTCGGGCCAGACGACCAGACGGGGGCGGGGGCCGGGTCGTCCCGACAGTTCGGTTAGCCGTTCGAGCAGCAACGGGCCGTCGCTCTGCCCGCGCTGATCCTGGCTGACATTGGGCTGGACCACGCGGACCAGCGGCGCGTCGGGACCCGGCTCTGGCGCGCGGGTGAGCGGGGCGGAGAGCGCGGCGAGCCCGGTGGCGGGGACCATCACCGCCGCCAGATGCCAGCGCCGCCGAAGCGCCAGCCAGATCGCGCCCGCCAGCACCACGGTCAGCCCCGACAGCGCATAGGTGCCGACGAACGCGCTCATCCGCGCGACGCCGATGACCGGCAACCACGCCACCGATAACGGGTCCCAGGCATAGCCGGTGAACAGCCTCGCCCGCAGATATTCGGTTGCGATCCAGCCTGCGCCGAAGATCAGGACGTAAGGCGCATCCGGCCGCCGCCCGCGAAATCGCCACGCGACCCCCGCCGCCGCCATGGGGAAGATGGCGAGATACAGCGCCAGCCCGACCGCCGCGAAATAGCCCAGCACCGGGGGCATCTTGTCCTGAAAGTCGAAGGCGTGCTGGAACCAGTTGTTGTTGACGGTGAAATGCCCGACCCCGAACGCCCATCCCCGCCACAGCGCGCCCCGGATGCTGGGGGCGTCATGCACCACCGCAAGCAGGACGATCAGCCCGACCAGCAGCAGCGGCCAGAGGTCGAGCGGGGCAAAGCCACAGGCGGCGACGGCACCGGCAAGCAGCGCGATCAAAGCGGGATAGCGGGTCACGGGCATGGCTATGGCAAGCCCCTGTGACAGGAGCAATGCGCGATGTGATGGGCCGCTGCGGTCGCAAGGCTCCTCATTCGCGAAGAATGCTTCAAATAAAATAGATTAAGCGGTAGAATGGGGGCTGGGGGAGGACGTGACATGATCGGGTTGGCGGTGTTGGGCATGGCGATGCTTCAGGCGGAGGCCGGACAGGCCGATGCGGTCCCCGATCCCCAGCCGGTCGCAGCGGATCGGGCATCGAATCGCCCGCGCCGCTCCATTCCCACGGTCGCGCAACCCGAGTTCGAAGTGCCCTCCACGCCCGGCGAGGACGATGATCCGGTGCGGGTGCAGGGCAGCTATAATCTCGACGCCAATGCCGCGATCACGAAATCTGGCGGCGGGCCGGGCGGCGCGGCGGTGCTCGGCAAGGCGTCGGTGGTGGTCGATGCCGATCTGGGGCGGCTGATCGGGCTGAACGGCGTCATCGCCCATGCCAGCGCGATCACCATCCACGGCACCGGCCTGTCGAGCACCTATATCGGCAATATCTCGCAGGTTTCCAGCATCGAGGCGGAGCCCGCGACCCGGCTGAACCAGGCCTGGATCGAGATGCCGGTCGGCCCGATCCGGCTGCGCATCGGCAAGTTCCCCGCCACCCCGACCTTCGTCACCAGCGATACCGCGGCGTTTTTCGTCAACACGACCTTTGGCTGGCCGACCAGCTTCGGCAGCGACCTGCCCGATGGCGGCCCCGCCTGGCCGCTGTCCGCGCCCGGCGTGATGGCGAGCAGTTCGGCGGATGCGCCGGTGCGGCTGTCGGCGGCGGTCTTTGCCGGACGCCCCTCCGGCCAGTACGGCCCCGACCCGCAGCGATCGGACGGCCATGGCTTTCGCGCCTTCGCGCTGCGCGGCCAGCCCTTCGCCATTGCAGAGGTCGCGGTGAAGGCGGGCCCCGCCGTCTTCAAGCTGGGCGGCTGGCGGCATTTCGACCGCTTCGCCCAGGTGGAGGAAGCGGACCTGTTTCCCGGCGTCACCTATCGCGGCAATTGGGCAGGGTATGGCGTGGTCGACATTCGCCTGACGCCGGAAGGGCAGGAGGTGGGCCGCCTCAGCGCCTTTGCCCGCGCCACCGTGTCGCCCGCCGATCGCAATCTGGTGCCCTTCTATCTCGATGGTGGGCTGGTGCTGACCGGGCCGTCGGCATCGCGGCCGCATGACGCGATCGGGCTGGGCTGGACGCATGTCGCGATCACCCGCACGCTGGCGAGCGCGCCGCCGCCCCGGTCGGAGGATGTGATCGAGCTGGGCTACCTATTCCAGTGGACCTCCGCCTTTTCGCTCCATCCCAATGTGCAACTCGTCGTCAACCCGGCGACCAGCGAGGCCCAGGCGGGCCGCCGGACGCCCAGCGTCATCGCCCCCGGCCTGCGCGCCACCATCATCTTCTAGAGCGGGATGACATCGGTTTGACCCGATCCAGCTCATGTCATCCTTTTCCAATGGCCTCTTCCAAAGGCTGGCAAAGCGGCGGTGGCGTTCCTAGGTTCAGATCATGACCCTGCGCCCCTTCCATCTCGCCTTCCCGGTCCATGATCTGGCCGAGGCCCGTCATTTCTACGGCACGATCCTGGGCTGTGCGGAGGGGCGGTCGAGCGACCATTGGATCGACTTCGACCTGTTCGGGCATCAGATCGTCGCGCATCTCGACCCCGCCGCCAGGCCGGTCGCGGTCGAGAATGCGGTCGACGGCCATCAGGTGCCGGTGCCGCATTTCGGCGTCGTCCTGACGATGCCGGACTGGGAAGCGCTGGCCGCCCGCGTCGAGGCGGCGGGTGTGCCCTTCGGCATTGCGCCTTATGTCCGCTTCAAGGGGCAGCCCGGCGAGCAGGCGACGATGTTCTTCCGCGACCCCAGCGGCAACGCGCTGGAGTTCAAGGCCTTTGCCGATGACGCGATGCTCTTTGCCACGGAGATGCCCCGATGAGCGCCCCCATTTCGCTCGATATTCCGCACCAGCTCGGCAAGGAAGGCGTTCGCCAGCGTCTGGACGGCGGCATCGGCAAGATCGGCCGCATGATCCCCGGCGGCGCGACCGTCGAGCATCGCTGGGACGGTGACACGATGCACTTCACCGTCGGCGCGATGGGCCAGTCGATCGGCGCGCAGGCCACGGTGTTCGAGGACAAGGTCCATGCGGTGGTGAACCTGCCCGCCTTCCTGTCGCTGTTTTCCAGCCAGTTGGAGGCGGTGATCCGGTCGGAAGCGCCGAAGCTGTTGAAATGACATATGGCATTCGAATAAGCTGAACAGTATTGCAGCTCTGCTCTGCTCCAAAAAAGATAGAGGATTTTGCGCCCGCCATGCGCTATCAATAGGTTGCGTGGTCGGGGGGCATGATGATTTCGACGGCTTTACTTGCCTTGATGGTTCAGGCTGCTGCGCCGCAGGCTTCGGATGCGCCGCGATTTCGCGGTGAAGGGCAAATGCGGCTTTTCGACATGTTGTGCAATCATGTCTTCCCCGACGATGCCCGGATTGCCGAGGTCATGGGCAAATTGCCGAGTGCCCGTGCGCTCAAGCCGGATGAAGTTCGTACCTATTTGAGGGACGATCCTGGTCAGGGCTGGATCATTCCGGCAGGCACCAGTGATATCGTCGTCACCCTGGAACATGCGCCCGTGCGCGCCTGCGCCATCCGAATGACCAATACCGATGGCGTGATCGACAAGCCGATTTGGCAGCGTTTGATCGCAGCAGCGCAGGCGAGGGCCGGCGGTGGTTTTACCGAGATGCCGACGCGCCGATTTCAAACCGGCAATACCGAAATCGAGGCCAGCGGTGCCCAAAAGCCGGGTCCCCATGGCGCAATGGAGGCCTTCTACCTTTTCACTACGGCGCCAAAGGGTGCGGACGGCCGGGCCCGCAGCGGTGTCGAAATCCGTATGGTGCGCCAATTGGTAGTCGGCGCCGGGCAATAGGTCCTTCGCCGACTGCCGGAGCGCCCGTTGATGCCGCGGGCGTTCCGGCAGTCGCGACCGGGCCGCATCGCCGCAGGCGGCGGCTATCGGCGCGACTATTTCGCCGCGCTGACCTTCCACACCACATTGCCGACATCGTCCGCGACCAGCAGCCCGCCGGTCTTGTCGACGATCACGCCCACGGGTCGACCCTGCGCCTCGCCCTTGGCGTTCAGGAAGCCGCTGGCCATGTCGACCGGCTTGGCGCCCTTTACCGGGAAGCCGTTCGCGCCGAACGGTACATAGACGACCTTGTAGCCCGAGGGCGGCTTGCGGTTCCACGAACCATGCTCGCCGACAATGGCGCCTTGGGCGAACTGGGCGCCCAGCTTGGCACCTTCTGAGAAGGTCAGGCCGAGGGCGGCGACGTGCGGCCCCAGCGCGTAATCGGGACGCTTCACATATTGCTGCAGCTGCGGATTGGCGGGCTGGACCCGGTTATCGGGATAGCCGCCCCAATAATACCAAGGCCAGCCGAAGTGATCGCCGAACTCGACCTGGGTCAGATAGTCGGGCGCCAGGTCGGAGCCCAGCATGTCGCGCTCATTGACCACGGTCCACAGCCGCCCGTTCTGCGGATTGAGCGCCATGCCGGTCGGGTTGCGCAGGCCCGCCGCATAGATGCGCCAGTTCTTGTCCTTCGGCCAGACCTGAAGGATCGCGGCACGGTTCTTCTCGGCGTCGAGGCCGTTCTCGGCGATGTTGCTCGACGAGCCGACCGACACGAACAGTGTCTGCCCATCGCCCGAGGCGATGACGTTGCGCGCCCAGTGATTGCCCGCCGGGGGCAGGGGGATGACCTTTTCGGGCTTGGCGGTGATCTTCGTCTCACCGTCGCGATAGGGGACACGGACGAGCGCATCGGTATCGGCGATGTAGAGTTGCCCGTCGAACAGCACCATGCCGAAGGGCGAGTTGAGCCCGGTCATGAACGGCGTCTTCAGGTCCGCCACGCCGTCGCCATTGGTATCGCGCAACAGGGTGATCCGGTTGGCCGACGGCACCGCCGCACCCGCCCGGCCCAGGAAGAAGTTCATCACCCGGTCGGTGATCCCGGCGCTGGGCCGTGGCGGCGAATTGGTTTCGGCGACCAGCACGTCGCCATTGGGCAATTGATACAGCCAGCGCGGATGGTCGAGCCCGGTCGCGAACGCCTGAATGGCCAGCCCCGGCGCCACGCTGGGCTTGGCACCGTTCGCCCAGCCGATGGGCTTGGCGATGTCGACGGTCGGAATGACCTGCTCGCGCGGTGCCTCGAGCGTCGGACGCGACCCGGCGACCTGATCGACGCTCAACCGCGCCGTATCGGGCCAGGCGAGCCAGGTGACGGCACCGATGCCGATCAGGACGATGATGCCGAGGACGATCAGGACATGTTTGCGCATGGCCCGAGGATAGGATGAGCGCGGCGCGGGGGAAAGAACGAAGGTGAGGTGTCCCGTCTTTTTCTTCGAAAACCTTACTCGTTCAGTCCGTTGTGCGGGCTGCAGGATGATCCGATGGCTGTCGGCGAGGCGCAGGTCCAGCAAAATCCAAGTATTTCCACGATTTCCAGAAAGTCATCGTCAAGAGCCGTATTTGGCTCCATAGATGCGATGGGTTGTATTTTCGGGAGGGGGCATGTTCAGGGCATTGATACTGGTCATGGCGACAATGATGTTGCCGACCGGGCAGGTTGTCGCGGCGGGGCAGGAAAAGCCCAAGACGGAAAACTCCGGTAAGACAGGGCAGTCCGGTGATATCGTCGTTCAGGGTAATAACGACCGCAAGGCACCACCCCCGCCTGGGATCAACAAGATCATCACCGGGCAAAGCTTTGCGATGGTCGCCAGTCGGTCGGCAAGCTTCGCCAAATGCGCCAAGAATATCGATGCGCAGATGCTGGGTCCGCTGATCGACGGTGATATGAACAGCGCGCCGCAGACCTACGCGCTCGACCGTATCATTCGCGCCAATTCCAGCTGCTATTCCGACCTGCCCTATGCCAACGCGCCGCCCCAGTTGGGCGAGTGCAATCCGGTGGTGCAGGCCGAGATCGTGACGTGCCGCAATCTGTACGACCGCGGGGCCCTGCTGGAAGAGGCGATGGCGCGCTATGCCCCCGACGCGACGCTGACCGAGGCGGAGGTGAATGATCCGGTCATTCAGCAACGATTGAACGTCCGGGAAGCGGGGCGCAACGCACGGCGCATTCCGACCGATCGGCTGCTGTTCCAGATCGGCATCTGCATGACGCGGCTGCGCCCGGATCTGGTGACGCGCCTGGTCCAGGCCCATGGCGATCCTGCGTTGCAGGAACGTCTGACCCTGATGGTGCTGGATAAGGCCCGACCGTGTGTCGGAAATGCCAAGAAGGTGACGATGGAACCCGTTCAGTTGCGTTATTATCTGGACGACGCCTTTTACCGCTGGGTTGTGGCGGCGCGGGACGTCGGTACGCTGCTTCATTCCTGAAACATGAATTTGGCCGCCGGTGCCACGGGAGCGCACCGGCGGCCGTCGATGGCGCGAAAGTCAGGGAGTTATTTCGCGCCATCGAACCTGGGAGCCTGGGGTCGATGTTTCTGTTCGGCAGAACATAGGGGAGGCGGTTCGATCGAGATAATGCAATAAGATGGGGTCTGTGATCGATCAGGTGATTTTAGGGTGGGCGCTGACATTGTGTCCGAAACGGACCCATAGACCGTTGTCGGTCGTGACCCCTAGCCTACACTCCACCGTGCCACAGGGCATGTTCAGGGAGGCCAAGATGAAGAAATTTGCGCTGTCCATTCCGGGGTTCGTCGCACTGGCGACGGTCGCCATTGCGGGAACCGCAACGCCCGCCCTTGCTTTGCCGACGTGCGAGCAGGAAGTGGAAATCCGCTGTTCAGGCCATGACGTCGCAGGGCGGCCCCGCCTGGACATTTATTATTCAAGCTATGACGAATGCGTCGAGCGTGAGACGGCGATGCGTTGCACCGCACCGCGCGACGGATCGCAGACCGCCAGTCTGATGCGGTTCCGGTATCAACAAGCATAGAGGAGATGAGGAGGCAGCGGTTTGTCGAATCATCCGGCAAACCGCCGTCCATGTCGTTCCACAAGCTGCGTTCACAGCGTCAGCGCCATATCGCAGCGATCCAGCCCCGGCCCATAGCCGTCTGCCGTCACGATCTCGATGCGAAAACCCAGCCGCTCGTAAAACGCCCGGCTATGCTGGCTGGTATCCAGCCGGACTTCGCGGACGCCTGCTTGGGCCGCCCTGTCCAGTCGTGCCCGGACCAGCGCGGTGCCGATGCCCTGGCGATGCAAGGTGCGGTCGACCATGCCCCAGCAGAAATGCGCAGTTTGGCCGTCTGCACCGATCGCCATGCCGCCGCAGCCTATGATGCGCGCATTCCGCTCCGCCACCTGAAACATCCATTTCTCCGCCTCGTGATCGAGGAAATGGGCAAAGTCGGCGCGCTCGGACGGCGCAAAATAGGGGGCGCTGTTGCCATCGAACAGCGCCAGACAAGCCTCGCGGTCCTCGGCCCGATAGTCGCGGATCACTCCTCCGCGGCCGCCACCGCCGGATGCAGGCGCAGGCGGTGGATGCGGCGTTCGTCGGCCTGCGTCACCTCGATCCGCCAGCCGCTGGGGTGGTCGATGCAGGTGCCGACCGGGGGGACCTGTCCCGCCAGCACTGCGGTCAGGCCGCCCAGCGTGTCGACATCGTCCTCCGCCTCTTCGAGCTGCGGATCGACCGCGCGGCCGACCTCCTCCAGCCCGACGCGGGCATCGGCGTCCCAGGCACCGCCGTCGAGCGGCACCAGCAGCGCCTGCGGCGCGTCGTCATGCTCGTCCTCGATCTCGCCGACGATCTCTTCGATCAGATCCTCGATGGTGACGAGGCCTTCCGTCCCCGAATATTCGTCGAGCACGACCGCCAGATGCACCCGCTTCTGGCGCATATCGGCTAGCAGATCGAGCGCGCCGCGCGACATGGGCACATAGAGCGGATCGCGGATCAGCCCGGCGATGGTCGCGGGATGCTCCGCACCGGTCGCCAGGATGTTGAACACGTCCTTGATGTGGACCATGCCGATGATCTGGTCGAGCGTCTCGCGATAGACGGGCAGGCGGCTATGCCCCGCCTCGGCGAAGATCTGGACGAGATGGTCGAAGGTCGTCCGCTCCTCCACCGCGATGATGTCGGCGCGGGGGACGCCCACGTCGCCCGCATCCCGCTCACCAAAATGGAGGAGGTTGCGGACCATCTGCCGCTCCAGCGGGGTCAGGTCGCCCTTGGCATCGGGACCGGGATCGCCCTCATGCCGGTCGATCGCCTCTTCCAACTGGTCGCGCAGCGATTCTTCCTGATCGCCGCCGAAGATCAGGGACTTCAGCCCCCGCCAGATACCGGATTCGTGGGAGTCACCGTTGCCGGTGCTGCTACTCGGGCCGTCGGCCATCGGGGGGTGTCAGTCCTCGCGTATCAGATAAGGGTCGCCGATGCCGAGGCTGGCCAGCGCGTCACGTTCGATCGCCTCCATCGCGTCCGCCTCGTCATCGTTCATATGGTCATAGCCTAGCAGATGCAGCACGCCATGCACCAGAAGATGAGTCGCATGCGTTTCGGTCGCGATGCCGCGCTCGGCCGCCTCCGCGATGCAGACGCCGTGGGCCAAGACGATGTCGCCCAGCAGCACCTCGCCATCGTCGGAATTCTGCGTGACCGTCTCGATCAGGTCGGGCTGCACCATCGGGAAGGACAGGACGTTGGTCGACTTGTCCTTCTGCCGATACTGGCGGTTGAGCGCGTGGACCTCGTCATCGCTGGTCAGCCGCACCGAAATCTCGATCAGCGCGGGGGTGGTCAGCAAGGGGCCATAGGGCGTCCGCTCGATCGCGGCGCGCGCGGCGCGGGTGGCGAGCGCCTCCCAGCTTTCCTCGTCCCCGGACCAGGGCTCTTCATGGATCAGCGCAATCTCGATCATCGGAGCCTTTCTATGTCCGCCAGGTCGGTGAGGGCAAAATCGTCGCCCTTGTACAAGAGTTCCGCGTCTTGGCTATGGGCGCAGGCATAGGCGAAGCAATCGCCCATGTTGAGGCGGGCGGGATGATGGCCCTTGCCGTAGCGGGCATGGGCCAAGACGGCCTGTTGGGCTTCCTCGGCGCCGATCGGTACCAGACGGAGACCAAGGGCCAGGCGAAATCTCTCCACCTCGGCCCATGCCAATTCGACGCTCGTATCGCGTGCGCGACGGATCGCCGCCATCGTCTCCCAGAGTGCGATGGCGCTGGTCAAACGGCTTTGGTGACGCTCAAGCCGATCGACGAGCATTTCGACGTCCGGTTCTTTCAGGATGATCGCAACCAAGGCGGAGGCGTCGACGAACAGGCTCACCGGGGCAGCTTCACAGGCCGCCCGAAAGATCGTCGTAAAATGCCTTGTCGATGACGATCCCTGTCGGCGGCGGCAGCGGCGAAGTGCGGTGCAGTTCCGCGATAACGTCTCGCAACGGTCGTTGTTCGGGCTTTTCGGGCACGCGCTTTGCCAAAAGCTCCGCCAGCGCCCGCCGAATCGCCTCCTCCTCGCTGACGCCGAGCCGCTGGGCCGCCCGCGCGACCTGTTCGCGCGTTTCGGAGCCCAGCGTCAGCGGCGGATAGGGATCGCGTTCGGCCATGACCCGCATCCTATCTCAGGCATTCGGCCCTTCATAGGCATCGACGATCCGCCCGACGATCGGGTGGCGGACCACGTCGGCGGCGGTGAAGCGGCTCATCGCGATACCCTCCACCCCCTCCAGGCGACGCACCGCGTCCGCCAGGCCCGACGCCGGAATGCCGCCGGGCAGATCGACCTGGTTGGGATCGCCGCAGATCACCATGCGGCTATTCTGGCCGAAGCGGGTCAGAAACATCTTCATCTGCGCAGGGGTGGTGTTCTGCGCTTCGTCGAGGATGACGAAGGCATCCGCCAGCGTCCGGCCGCGCATGAAGGCGATCGGTGCGATCTCGATCTCGCCGCTGGCGATGCGCCGCTCCACCTGCTCGGCGGGCAGACAGTCATAGAGCGCATCGTAGAGCGGGCGGAGATAGGGATCGACCTTCTCCTTCATATCGCCGGGCAGGAAGCCCAGCCGCTCCCCCGCCTCGACCGCCGGGCGCGACAGGATCAGCCGCTGGACCGATCCGGTGATCAGCTGCGCCACCGCCTGCGCCACTGCGACATAGGTCTTGCCGGTACCTGCCGGTCCCAGCGCGAAGATCATGTCGTTGGACACGAGCTGCTTCATATAATGCGCCTGGGCGGGCGTGCGCGGCACGATCGTCTTCTTGCGCGTGCGGATCATGATCGGCGGGGCGGCGGTGCGTTCCGCGCTGAGGATGCCGTCGAGCGTGGGTTCGGACGCCATCGCGATGGAGGCGTCGACCAGCCCGGTGTCGATCTCTTCGCCGCGCTGGATGCGGGCGTACAGGTCATTGAGCACGTCGCGCGCCAGCGCCACCTGCTCGGCAGAGCCCTCCAGCCCGACCCGGTTGCCCCGCGCGGTAATGTAGACGCCCAATCGATTTTCCAACGCGACCAGATTGCGGTCATATTGGCCGAACAGCTGCGCCAGCACTTGCGGCTTGTCGAAGCTGAGTTCCGCCCGGCTGCGTTCACCGGCCTGGGCGGGGAGGGGCTTGCGGCTCATGCGGTCCTTTCACCGTCAGTAGGTTCCGCCAAGATGGGGTGACCCGCCTCGGAACGCCAGCGAAATTGCGTGACATAGGTGTGACGTTTGCAAGGTTTTTGGCGCGCAGAGGCGCAGAGAGCGCGGAGAAGAAGTGCCCGCGTGGCGATCGGAAGACCTTCTTCTTCCTCTGCGCGCTCTGCGCCTCTGCGCGATCAAGAAGATTTAGGTTCGCGCGGAGACGCGGAGACGCGGAGGCGCGGAGAGGGGGTATCCAGCCGCGATCCTGGCGTGTCTGCATCAATTAGGTCTCCCGGTCGCGAGGGCCGGATGAACCATCGGCAAGCCGGACATCTCCGCGCCTCCGCGTCTCCGCGCGAAAAAATCACGAGGAAGCGCGGGCTTCGACTTCGGTCAGCCTGAACGGATGTCGGAGGTTACGCCGCCACCTTCACTTTGGCCTGCCCGGTCAGCGAATTCGGCCCGGCCGCGACCAGTTCGACCTCGACTAGGTCGCCGATCTGGTGGTCGCCGATCAGGTGGACCGACTGGAGCCAAGGCGACTTGCCCAGCATCTGGCCGGGCAGCTTGCCGCGCCGCTCGATCAGGACGGTGCAGGTCCGCCCGACGCTGGCGAGGTTGAACGCATGCTGGTCGCGGTTGAGCGCGGCCTGCAAGCGCTGGAGCCGGTCGTCCATGACTTCGGCCGGAACCTGATCCGCCATGGTCGCCGCCGGGGTGCCGGGGCGGGGCGAGTATTTGAAGCTGAACGCCTGGGCATGGCTCATCGCATCGACCAGGCTCAGCGTGTCGGCGAAATCCTCTTCGGTCTCGCCGGGGAAGCCGACGATGAAGTCGCCCGACAGCGCGATGTCGGCGCGGGCCGCACGCACCCGGTCGATCACCCGCATATAGCTGTCGCGGCTATGCTGGCGGTTCATCGCCTTCAGGATGCGGTCGCTGCCCGACTGGACCGGCAGATGGAGGAAGGGCATCAGGCTTTCGACATCGCGGTGCGCGTCGATCAGGCCCTGCGTCATGTCATTGGGGTGGCTGGTCGTGTAGCGGATGCGGTGCAGCCCCGGAATCCGGTCCATCTCACGGATCAGGCCGTGCAGGCCCCGGTCGTCCGCGTCGTTCCACGCATTGACGTTCTGGCCCAGCAGCGTGATCTCGCGCGCGCCCGCATCGACCAGCGCCCGCGCCTCGTCCATGATCGCCGAATAAGACCGGCTGACCTCCGCGCCGCGCGTATAGGGGACGACGCAATAGGTGCAGAATTTGTCGCAGCCTTCCTGCACGGTCAGGAAGGCGGACGGGTTCACCTTGCGACGGCCGGGCAGGTGGGCGAACTTCGACTCGACCGGCATGTCGGTGTCGAGCGCGGCTTCGCCTGCCGCCGCCTTGGCGACCAGATCGGGCAGGTTGTGATAGGCCTGCGGGCCAACCACGACATCGACCTTGGCGCGGCGGACGATCTCCGCCCCTTCGGCCTGGGCGACGCAGCCCGCGACCGCGATCATGGGCTTGCGCCCCTGTTCGCCCGCGTCCTTGCGCAGACGGCCGATCTCCGAATAGACCCGCTCCGTCGCGCGCTCGCGGATGTGACAGGTGTTGAGCACGACCAGATCGGCGGCGCTGGCATCGTCGGTCGTGGTCAGGCCTTGCGCGGCCATCAGCTCGGCCATGCGCTCGCCGTCATAGACGTTCATCTGACAGCCGAAGGACTTGACGTGAAAGGTCTTGGGGGATGCGGGCATCCGCGCCCCTTATCGCAAATCGCGTTCGCTCGCCAGCGTCGGTGATCCCGACTTGCGCCTCAGCGGGCCGCGATCCGCGCGCGCGCTTCGGCCGCGATGGCCTTGCGGTCGGGGAATTCAGCTGGGTCGAAGGGGGCGAGATAGTGCAGCGTCACGGTGAACCGTCCCGGTCGCCGCAGCACCCGCTTGGCATGGGCATCGCCCGGATCGGTGCCGAGCCACGCCAGATCGGCCGCCGCCGCGCCATAGTCGATCCGTACCGGCTGCACCCGGATGCCGGGCAGCGGCGGCACCAGCGCGGCAAAGAGGGCGGGCTTGAACGGCAGGAGCGACAGATCGTCGCCCGTCGTCCCTTCCGGAAACACCGCCAGCGGCTGGCCATCGGACAGCGCGGTACGGATCGTCGCGACCTGGTCGCCGACGCCCAGCCGGTCGGCGCGCTCCACGAACAGCGTGCGGTTGAGCCCCGCCAGCCAGCCGATCAGGGGCAGGCCCGCCACCTCCGCCTTGGCGACGAAGCGCGCGCCCGAGGTGCCTGCCAGCAGCAATATGTCCATCCAGCTCAAATGATTGGCCGCGATCATGACATCATGGCGCTCCGGCTGACCGACGACGCGAATGTCTGCCCCAAGGATCATCGCCACCCGGCGCAGGAAACGAGGCGGCCATGGCGACATCCGCCCCAGCGCCCGCCACAGGCCATGCAGCGCCAGCGCGATCAGCAGCGCGCCCACGATGCACAAAAGGCGACCCGCTGCACGCAGGCCGCCCTTGCTGTCGGCTTGGGACGAGGCGGCGACCGCCATCATCCCTTGCGGTCGAGGCTGACGCCGTAAAGCTCCATCCGGTGATCGACCAGGCGGAAGCCCAGCTTTTCGGCGATCGCCTTTTGCAGCTGTTCCAGTTCGGGGTCGACGAACTCGATCACCCGGCCCGTCTCGACATCGATCAGATGGTCGTGATGCGCCTCGGGCGAAGGCTCGTAACGGGCGCGACCGTCGCCGAAATCGTGGCGGTCCAGGATGCCCGCTTCCTCGAACAGGCGGACGGTGCGGTACACGGTCGCGATCGAGATGCCCGGATCGATCTTGGCGGCGCGCTCATAGACCTTTTCCACATCGGGATGGTCCTCCGCTTCCGACAGGACGCGGGCGATCACGCGGCGCTGTTCGGTGATGCGCAGTCCCTTTTGTGCGCACAGCGCTTCCAGATCGATTTTGCGGGCCATGGTAACGTCTAACTCCTCAGGCGAACCCCTCTCTACCCGCAAAGCCTAATTGCGAAAAGGGGATAGCGACTCGCAATAACCCGGAAACAGTGATCGGGTCAGCCGATGGCCTCGGTTCCGATAGGGCGTCGATAGGTGTGCGCGTCGTAATGCCGCCCGTCCGCGCCCTTGTAATAATTGCGCCGTTCCCCGCACTTGGCAAAGCCGTGGGTCGCATAGAACAGGATGGCGGGATTGTTCGAGCGCACCTCCAGATGCAGCATCTCGACGCCGTGCGCGGCACAGTCGGCGACGACCGCCTCGACCAGCAGGCTGCCGATCCGCGCGCGCCGATGGTCGGGCACGACGCCCAGCAACAGCAGTTCGGCCTCGTCCAGCACCGAGCGGGTCAGCGCGAAGCCCGCCGGCTCCTCGCCCGCCTCGGCGATCAACAGCTTGATGCCGGGCAGCGCCATGACGCCGAGCAGCTGCGAGCGGGTCCAGGCCTCGCCCCATTGCGGGTCGAAGGCGGCGGCCATGACCTGTTCGACGACCCCGGCGTCGCGCGCGTCGCCGGGGCGAAGCGAGATGCCGATGCTGGCCATCAGGCGGCCATATCGGGCGGGGTGATCCCGCCGGGCAGCTTGGCATCGGGCGCGCGGCCGTAAACGGGGCGCGGGGGCAGGGCGGTGAGTTCGGAGGGCAGCCGCCACGCCTCGGCCGCATCGGGCAGCGCTTCGATGACGGGCAGGTCTGGCGACAGCGCGGTCAGCCAGCGTACGCCGTTGCCGATCGCCGTCCGACCCTCCAGCGCGGCGAGCGCGGCATCGGGCTTCATCGAGGCGAAGGGGGCAAGCGCCGTCAGGTCGCGGGCGAAGGGCTGGACGAAGACTTCGCCATGCCCACCCTCCAGCACGACCGACAACGCCTCGTCGTCGCAGCCTGCGAACCCGGCGGCGGCGACCAGCGCCAGCGACTGATAGCCCGAAGCGGTGATGCCCCAGCCCAGCGCCAGCCCGCGCGCCGCGGCGATGCCGACGCGGATGCCGGTAAAGCTGCCCGGCCCGCAATCGACCAGGATGCGCTCCGCGCGGCCGCCATCGGGCAAGCCTGCGATCATCGGCACCAGCTTTTCGGCATGGCCGCGCCCGACCACGTCATGCGCGCGCGCCACCACTCGGTCGCCGTCGAGAAGGGCAACCGAGCAGGCGGCGGTGGCGGTGTCGATGACCAGCGTGCGCAAGTTCGGCTCAGGCGATCCGGTTGGCTTGCTCGAACGCCAGCCGGGGGTGGCGCGGATGCAGCTTGGACGTGTCGCCATAGCCCAGCGTGGCGATGAAGTTCGACCGTACGCCCGGCTGGTCGGCGAAGAACGCCTTGTCCACCGCGCCCTGATCGAAGCCCGACATGGCACCGGTATCCAGCCCCAGCGCGCGCGCCGCGAGGATCAGATAGGCCCCCTGGAGCGAGCTGTTGCGGAAGGCCGAAGCCTCGCGCAATTCGGTATTGCCGTCGAACCAGCTTTTCGCGTCCACATGCGGGAAAAGCTGCGGCAGGGTTTCGTGGAAATTCACGTCCATGCCGATGATGACGGCGGCGGGCGCGGCGCGAATCTTGTCGGCATTGCTGTCTGAAGCGCAGGCGGCCAGCTTTTCCTTGGCCTCCGCACTCAGGCACCAGACCATGCGCGCCGGGCTCTGGTTGGTCGAGGTCGGCGGCATCTTCATCAGATCCCAGATCGCCCGAATCTCGTCCTCGCCGACGGGCGTGTCGAGATAATGGTTGAAGGTGCGGCCTTCGCGGAACAGCCGGTCGAGGCTGGCGTCGTCGATCGGGTTCATCAGACGGCCCTTACTTCGGTGACTTCGGGAACATAATGACGCAGCAACTGCTCGATGCCGTTCTTCAGCGTCGCGGTGGACGAGGGGCAACCGGCGCAGGCGCCCTGCATCTTCAGGTAGACCTTGCCCTTGTCGAAGCCGCGATAGACGATGTCGCCGCCGTCATTGGCGACGGCGGGGCGGACGCGCGTGTCGATCAGCTCGCGAATCTGCGCGACGATGTCGGCGTCCTCGGGATCGTCGGTGAAGCTTTCTTCCGACGGCACCGAGAAATCGGCCGCGCCCTGACGGAACAGCGGCATCTGTGCCGAGAAGTGATCGAGCAGGATGCCGAGCACATCGGGCTTCACGTCCGACCATTCGGCCCCCGGCGCGATCGTGACCGAGACGAAATCGCGGCCGAAGAACACGCCGGTCACATCGCCCAGATTGAAGATCGCCTCGGCCAGCGGGCTGGCTTCGGCTTCCTCGGGCGAGGCGAAGTCGCGGGTGCCGCTGTCCATGACCTTGCGGCCGGGCAGGAATTTCAGCGTCGCCGGGTTGGGCGTCGGTTCGGTCTCGATCAGCATGACCCCCATGTGGCGCGGGTGGCGACGGGGATCAAGCAGGGCGCGGGAAAGGATGCGTTTCCCGTCTGCAATCTATAGCGTCAGGCCGCGCTGCCCAGCAGGCGCAGCACTCCGTCGGCGACCGCGCGGCCGGGCTGGCGCAGGGGACGGGCGAAGCGCAGGCGCAGGACGATCCGCGCCGCCCTCGCCTCGTTCCACAATTCATGCGGATGCGTGTCGTCGAAGATCAGCGTCTCGCCCTCGGCCCAGCGGACGATCCGGTCGCGCACCCGCATCCGCGCGTCGCCGTCGCGCGGCACCGCCAGACCCAGATGACAGGTCAGCAGCCCCTTGGTCGTCCCGCGCCGCATCGCGACATGTGCACCAGGCGCGAGCAGGGCGAAGGCCGCGTCGTGAAGCCCCGGCACCTCGGCCAGCACGGCGGTCGCGACCGCGCAGCGATCTGCCGTCGCGCCGTCGCGCAGCAGCGGCACGATCCGGCTTGTCGCCGCCGGGCCCGTCACCGCCAGCGCCTCGTCCCGGATCGCGCGCCACTGGCGACGCAAGCCGGCGGTCCAGTCGAAGTCGCGGACGTCGAGCACCGGATCGTTCGATACCAAGGACGAGGCGGCGATCGCGCCGTCGAACAGGTGACAGAGACGGGCCAGTGCGGGATGCGGCAGGGCGGGGGGCGAGGGCAGGCTGGGGACCGAGGCAACCAGGGTCGGAACCGGGCGCGTGGGCCGTTCGGCCTCGCCCGAATTGTGCCATATTGTGGCCGGTCCCTGACGCTGGGCACTGGCCTTGATCGACTTGGTCATCACGTTCCGAACATCCCCGGCCCGACCCTTGGCGCCCCGGGCATCGACGGCCCTTGTGACGCGGGATCAGCCTGGTCCTGCTACGCCGCCACTGGGTCGAAATGATGGCGTTCCGCGCCCGATCCGCGCCGCATTGGGGCGATTTAGGGGCGGCTGGCGATCCGGCGAGCGGCGGGCTATGAGGATGCCATGGCGTTTCCGTCCCGCGCGATGCGCAGCCTTGCCCTGCCGGTCCTTCTCGGACTGGCGATTCCCGTCATCGGCCAGGTTCCCGGCCAGACCGACAACCGTTCGGTGCCGCAGGGGCTGCCCGTTCCCGCCACCGTCGTTGGAACCGCGCCCGACCCGCTGGCCCCGCTGCCGCCCATCCCCGGCGTCGACCAGACCCCCTGGCTCTACAAGGGATCGGACCTGCCGCAGGACAAGATGTGGAAGTTCGGGCGGCTGGCCAATGGCCTGCGCTTCGCCGTCCGGCGCAACGGCGTGCCGCCGGGGCAGGTGGCGGTGCGGGTGCGGATCGATGCGGGGTCGCTGAACGAGCAGGCGTCCGAGCGCGGCTTCGCCCATCTGATCGAGCATCTGTCCTTCCGCGGATCGCAGCATGTCCCCGACGGTGAGGCCAAGCGCATCTGGCAGCGGCTGGGCGCGACCTTCGGCTCGGACTCCAATGCGTCCACCACGCCGACCCAGACCGTCTATCAGCTCGACCTGCCCGGCGCGACCGAGGCGGGGCTGGACGAGAGCCTCAAGATTCTGGCGGGCATGATGGCGGCCCCCTCGCTGACCGCCCAGTCGCTGAATGCCGAGCGCCCGGTGGTGCTGGCCGAGCGGCGCGAACAGCCGGGGCCGCAGGTCCGCTATTCGGACAAGCTGCGCGAGACCTTCTTTGCGGGCCAGCCGCTGGCCGAGCGATCGCCGATCGGCCAGCTCGCCACGCTGGAGGCCGCCACGCCCGAGACGGTGAAGGCGTTCCACGACCGCTGGTATCGCCCCGAACGCGCGACCGTCATCATCTCGGGCGATATGGACCCGCTGCTGCTGGCCAAGCTGGTGGCGAAGAATTTCGGCGGCTGGCAGGGCGTCGGCCCCAATCCGCCCGACCCGGACTTCGGCAAGCCCAAGGCCGATGCGCCGGTCGCGGGTGCGTTGGTCGAGCCGTCGATGCCGCCGGTCGTCGCGATGGCGGTGCTGCGCCCCTGGCAGTATCAGGACGACACCGCGATCTTCAACCAGAAGCGGATGGTCGACATGGTCGCCGCCCGCCTCATCAGCCGCCGCCTGGAGAATCGGGCGCGGGCCGGGGGCAGCTTCCTGCAGGCCAGCGTCGCGCTCGACGACGTGTCGCGCTCGGCCAATATGACGACGGTCAATGTCGTGCCGCTCGGCGACAATTGGGAAGCCGCGCTGAAGGACGTGCGTGCGGTCATCGCTGATGCGATGGCGACCCCGCCGACCCAAGCCGAGATCGACCGTGAACTCGCCGATTATGACGGCATCCTGCGCAACCAGGTCGAAACCGCACGGGTCGAGGCGGGGGCGAAACAGGCCGATGACATGGTCGGCGCGCTCGACATCCGCGAAACCGTCACCGCGCCCGAGACCAGCTATCAGATCTTCAAGCAGGCGGTGGCGGCGAAAATGTTCACGCCCGACACGGTGCTGGCCTCGACCCGCAAGATCTTCCAGGGCACCGCGACCCGTGGGCTGGTCAACACCCGCACCGCGCAAGCCGATGCGGTCGCCAGGCTGACCGCCGCCTTGAAGGCCGATGTCCGCCCGCTCGCCGAGCAGCGCCGCCGACAGGGCGCGGTCAGTTTCGCGCAACTCCCCAAGCTTGGCACGCCGGGCAAGGTCGTGTCGCGCGAGACGGTGTCCGATCTGGGGCTGGAGCGGGTGACCTTCGCCAATGGCGTGCGCCTGTTGCTGCTGGCCAATGACGGTGAGACGGGGCGTGTTTACCTGCGGGTCCGGTTCGGGCGTGGTTACGACGCCTTGCCCGCGACCCGTGAGAGCCCGGCCTGGGCGGCCGACCTGGCACTGGTCGCGGGCGGGATCGGCAAGTTCGACCAGGGCGATCTCGACCGGCTGACCGCCGGGCGGACCATGGGTATGGACTTCGACATCGACGACGATGCCTTCGCCTTCAACGCGCTGTCTTCGCCGGGCGATTATGCCGACAACCTGAAGCTGATGGCGGCCAAGCTCATCGCGCCGCGCTGGGATGCCGCGCCGGTCAACCGGGCCAAGGCGGCGATGCTGGCGGGCTATGACGGGTTCGACTCCTCGCCCGACGGGGTGCTGGGCCATGATCTGGAGCGGCTCTTGCGAGACGGCGATCCGCGCTGGGGCACGCCGCCGCGCGACGTGGTGGCGGCGACCACGCCCCAGGCGTTCAAGGCGCTCTGGGCGCCGCTGCTCGCCTCCGGCCCGATCGAGGTGTCGGTGTTCGGCGACGTGAAGGCCGACGACGCGATCAAGGCGGTGGCGGCCAGCTTCGGCGCGATCCCGGCGCGTAAAGCGGATACCGGTCCGGTGCCGCCAATCCGCTTCCCCGCGCATGTCGCGACGCCGGTCGTGCGCTATCATACCGGCCCGGCCGACCAGGCGGCGGTGGTGATCGCCTGGCCGACCGGCGGCGGTTCGGCGGATGACCGGGTCCGCAACCGGCTGGACGTGCTGGCGCAGGTCTTTGCCGACCGGCTGTTCGACCGGCTCCGCTCGCAGGCGGGGGCGAGCTACAGCCCGCAGGTCGCCAGCCAATGGCCGATCGGCCTGCCCGGCGGCGGACGGATGATCGCGATCGGCATGGTCGCGCCCGACAAGGTCGACTTCTTCCTGGCGACCGCCCGCTCGATCGCCGCCGACCTGGCCTCCAAGCCGATCGATGCCGACGAACTGCAACGGATCAAACGGCCCATGGCGCAGCGCCTCGCGCGCATGGCCTCGGGCAACATGTTCTGGATGCAGCGGTTGGGCGGCGCGGCCTATGACCCCAAGCGGATCGAAGCGACCCAGCGGCTGGCCAAGGACTTCGTGTCGATCGGCCCGGCGGACCTGCAAGCGGTCGCGGCGAAATATCTGCGGCCCGATACCGACTGGACGCTGAAGGTGGTGCCGAAGGCCAAATAATTCCTCCCCTGCAAGGGGAGGGGGGCCGTGCGGAGCACGGTGGAGGGGTGCCCCGCTGATGGTGACACCCCTCCGTCAGCCCTTTGGGCTGCCACCTTCCCTTGCAGGGGAGGAACTTGTTCGCGTCGACATCGTTTTACCCGCTTACCATATTTGTGCGCCGCAATAACCGCGCCGCCCTTTCGCTTTGCGCAGCTTTCGGCTATGGCGCGCGGCGACATACCCTCCGAACAAGAGAAATTTGCATGAGCCTCCGCAACGTGGCGATCATCGCGCACGTCGACCATGGCAAAACCACCCTGGTCGATCAGCTGTTCCGCCAGTCGGGCACCTTCCGCGACAACCAGCGCGTCGAAGAGCGCGCGATGGACTCCAACGACCTGGAAAAGGAGCGCGGGATCACGATTCTCGCCAAGCCGACCTCGGTCGACTGGACTCCGCCGGGCAGCGACGAGTCGATCCGCATCAACATCGTCGACACCCCCGGCCACGCCGACTTCGGCGGCGAGGTGGAGCGCATCCTGTCGATGGTCGACGGCGTCGTCCTGCTGGTCGATTCGTCGGAAGGCGCGATGCCGCAGACGAAGTTCGTGACCGGCAAGGCGCTGGCGCTGGGCCTGAAGCCGATCGTCGTCGTCAACAAGGTCGACCGTGCCGACGCGCGTATCCAGGAAGTGCTGGACGAAGTGTTCGACCTGTTCGTCTCGCTCGACGCGAATGACGAGCAGCTGGACTTCCCCGTCCTCTATGCTTCGGGCCGCAACGGCTATGCCTCGACCGACATGGACGCGCGCGAAGGCACGCTGATCCCGATGTTCGAGACGATCGTGAACCACGTTCCGGCCCCGAAGGTCGAAGTCGAGGACGTGCCCTTCACCTTCCTGGTGACGCTGCTCGACCGCGATAACTTCCTCGGCCGTATCCTGACGGGCCGCGTCAATTCGGGCACGGTCAAGCTGAACCAGGCGATCCACGCGCTCGACGCCGATGGCAATGTCATCGAAACCGGCCGCGCGTCGAAAATCCTGTCCTTCCGCGGTCTGGACCGCGTGCCGGTCGAGGAAGCCAAGGCGGGCGACATCATCTCGCTGGCGGGTCTGGCCGTCGCTACTGTCGCGAACACCATTGCCGACACTTCGGTCACCGTGCCGCTCCAGGCGCAGCCGATCGATCCGCCGACGCTGTCGATGCGTTTTGCGGTCAACGACTCGCCGATGGCGGGCCGTGAGGGCACCAAGGTCACCAGCCGCATGATCCGCGACCGCCTGATGCGCGAAGCGGAATCGAACGTCGCGGTGAAGGTCACCGAGAGCGACGACCGCGACAGCTTCGAGGTGGCCGGTCGCGGCGAACTCCAACTGGGCGTTCTGATCGAGACGATGCGCCGCGAAGGCTTCGAACTGGGCATCAGCCGCCCGCGCGTGCTGTTCGGCGAGGACGAGGACGGCAAGAAGACCGAGCCGTATGAAACCGTCATCATCGACGTGGACGAGGAATATTCGGGCACGGTCGTCGAGAAGATGAACCTGCGCAAGGCCGAGATGACCGACATGCGCCCGTCGGGCGGCGGCAAGACCCGCATCACCTTCTCGGCGCCCTCGCGCGGCATGATCGGCTATCACGGCGAGTTCCTGTCGGACACGCGCGGCACCGGCATCATGAACCGCCTGTTCGAGCGTTACGGGCCCCACAAGGGCAAGATCGAAGGCCGCAAAAACGGCGTTCTGATCTCGAACGGCGCGGGCGAAGCGCAAGGGTACGCGCTGGGTCCGCTCGAAGAGCGCGGCATTCTGTTCGTCGGTCACGGCGAAGCGCTGTACGAAGGCATGATCATCGGCGAGAACGCCAAGACGGATGACCTCGAGGTCAACCCGATGAAGGCGAAGCAGCTGACCAACTTCCGCGCCTCGGGTGGCAAGGACGATGCCATCCGCCTGACCCCGCCGAAGAAGATGACGCTGGAACAGGCGATCGCCTATATCGACGACGACGAGATGGTCGAAGTGACCCCGAAGTCGATCCGTCTGCGCAAGCGCTACCTCGACCCGAACGAGCGCAAGCGCGCGGCTCGCTCGAAGGCGGCGTAAGAGACAAGGGGCCGGACGGAAACGTCCGGCCCTTTTTCTTTGGGGATTGCATCATTCCTCCCCTGCAAGGGGAGGGTGTGCGAGCTTTGACGTGCCCCCCGGCACGTCAAGATGGTGCCGGGGGCACCATCTCGCTCGCGCACATGCGCAGCATGGTGGAGGGGTGTCGCCCTATCGGTGGCTCGACATCCCTCCGTCAGGGCTGCGCCCTGCCACCTCCCCTTGCAGGGGAGGAATAGATGGACCGATCACGCCGCGTGCGGCAGCGTCTCCCGCTCCGCGTCGAGGGCGGCGCCCAGATCGCTCCAGATGTCCCGGACATCCTCCAGCCCGACCGACAACCGGACCAGATCGGGCATGATCCCGTGCGCGATCAGCTGTTCGACCGGATAGGTGGAGTGGGTCATGCTGGCGGGATGCTGGATCAGCGTCTCGGCATCGCCCAGCGACACCGCGCGCTGGATCAGCTTGAGCCGGTTCATCACCCGCTTGCCCGCCTCATACCCGCCGCGCACCCGGAAGGCGATCATACCGCCGGGCAGCGCCATCTGCCGCTGGGCCAGATCGTGCTGGGCAAAGCTTTCCAGCCCTGGATAATGGACCGCATGCACCGCCGGATGCGCCTGGAGCCGCTCGGCGATGACTTGCGCCGAGGCGGCATGACGCTGGACGCGCAACTCCAGCGTCTTCAGCCCGCGCAGGATCAGCATGGCGTTGAACGGCGCTAGCACTGCGCCGGTCATGTCCTTCATGCCGAACAGCCGGATCTGCTGGATATCCGCCGCGCGGCCCAGCACCATGCCCGCGACCAGATCGCCATGCCCGCCCAGATATTTGGTGGCGGAGTGGACGACGAAGTCCGCCCCCAGCGCGATCGGGCGGGTGATGAGCGGCGTGGCATAGGTATTGTCGACCACGCTCCACGCGCCGTGGGCCTTGGCGAGTGCGCAGACCGCCTGAATATCGACCAGCCGCATGTTGGGATTGGCGGGCGTCTCGAAATAGACGAGCCTCGTGTCCGGTCCGAACGCTCCCTCGACCGCGGCGATGTCGGTCATGTCGACATGGGTGACGCGGATGCCGAACCGGCCCAGCCCATGCTGCATGAAAGCAAAGGTGCAGCCATAGAGCGTCATGTCGGTCAGGATTTCGTCGCCGGGGCGCAGCAGCGTCCACAGCGTCGCGGTGATCGCGCCCATGCCCGATGCGGTCCCCAGCGCCGCCTCGGCCCCCTCCAGATGCGCGATGCGCCGCTCCAGCAGGTCGAGCGTCGGGTTGGAGATGCGGCTATAGACATGACCCGGCCGCTCGCCCGAGAAACGCGCCGCACCGTCCTCCGCGCTCTCGAACGCGAAGGTCGAGGTCAGGTGCAGCGGCGGAGTCAACGCGCCCTCATTGTCCTGGGGATCGTAACCGTGATGGATGGCGGCGGTGGCGAAACCGAAAGGGGTGGGGGGCGACATGGCAGGCGGGCTTTCTATTGGGGATGCCGCCATTCTAAGCCGGATTGCGGTTACCGAAATTGCGTTCTTTGCCAAAACTGGCTGGTGGATTGGCAGGATATGCTAAGATCGGGCATGGACGCCAAGGACCGCCAGATCGTCCGCCTGCTCCAGCAGGACGGGCGGCTCACCAACCAGGACCTGGCCGAGCGGGTCGGCCTGTCACCGTCACCCTGTCTGCGGCGGGTGCGCCTGCTCGAACAGGCGGGCGTCATTCAGGGATACGGCGCGATCGTCGACCAGCAACGTTACGGCCTGCCGGTGACGGCCTTTATCCGGGTCCGGCTGGAGCGTCACGCCCGCGATCTGGTGCAGCAGTTCGAGGAAGCGATCCGGCAACTGGACGAGGTGATGGACTGTCACCTGTTGACCGGCGACGCCGACTATCTGTTACGCGTCATCGTCGCCGATCTGGAGGCCTATGAGCGGTTCATCCGCCGCAAGATGCACGCCATTGCCGGGATCGCCAGCCTGGACACGACCTTTGCCTATGGCGTGGTGAAGAGCAGCCGGACGTTCCCCGCCGATTGATCCGGTCGAAAATCCTCCCCTGCAAGGGGAGGGTGTATGGGCTTTGACGTGCCCCCGGCACGTCAAGATGGTGCCGGGGGCACCATCTCGCCCGCACACATGCGAAGCATGGTGGAGGGGTGTCCGGGTTCGAGGCGTGTCCTGTCCTTGCAAAAGATGACACCCCTCCGCCAGGCCTTTGGCCTGCCACCTCCCCTTGCAGGGGAGGAATGGGAAGAAGGGCTCGAACGAAAAACGCCCTCCTTCCGCTGGGGAAGGAGGGCGTCTTGTCACGCGTCGCTGTGGCGATCAGGCGCCGAAGGTGCGCTGCCACCAGCCGCGACGGGGCGTTTCGCCGGTCGTGGTTTCGGCCTCGGCCTCTGCCGGTTCCGCTGCCGGAGTCGGCTCGGCGGCGGGGGCTTCCTCGGCGACCGGCTCGGCGGCGACCTTGGGGGCGGCCTTCTTGCGGACACGCTTGGGCTTGGCCGGAGCCTCCGCCTCGGCGACCGGCGCGGCTTCCTCGGTCGCAGGCTCGGCGGCGACCTTGGGGGCGGCCTTCTTGCGGACGCGCTTGGGCTTGGCCGGGGCTTCCGCCTCGACCTCTGCCACCGGCGCAGGCGCCTCCTCGACCACCGGCGTCTCGACGGCTTCGCTGGCGACCGGCGCGGCCTTGCGGGCGCGCGGGCGGCGGCGGGTCTTGGGGGCGTCGCTCGCCTCGGCTTCGGCGACCGCGAGCGGGGTCGTCACCGGCGCGGCATCGCCCGCTTCGATCGGCTCGACGATCGGCAGCGGCGCGTCCGACGCGTCGTCGTCCGATGCGGCATCGGTCGCGGCCTCGGCCGTGTCGTTCGCAGCGCCTTCGCCACGACGACCGCCACGGCGACCGCGACGTCCGCGACGACGGCGTCCGCCTTCGCGCGGCTCGGACTCGGTGGCGTCGACCGGCTCGGCGGCGTCGTCCTCGGCCGATTCCTCGGCGTCGGTTTCGTCCTGCTCGGCCCCGTCCTGCTCAGCGTCGGCGAGTTCTTCGCCGTCGGCCTGCTCGGTGCCTTCACCCTCGCCACGGTTGCGGCGGCCGCGACGGCGACGACGACGCTTGCGGCCACCGCCTTCGCCTTCTTCACGCGACTCGCGCGGCTTGGACGTTTCGGTCGTTTCCTCCTCGACCTCGTCCTCTTCTTCCTCCTCGATCTCGTCGACCAGATCGTCCTCATCTTCCTCGACGGGGAGGAGCATGTCGATCTTGGGGGCATAGGCGGGCGGCGGGCCCGACGCCTCGACCGTCATGCGCGCGCCCTCTTCCTCGCGATCGGGGATGATCTCGACGGTCACGCCGTAGCGGTCCTCGATCTCGGCGATGTCGGCGCGCTTGCGGTTCAGCACATAGACGGCTGCTTCCTGGCTGGCGCGCAGCGTCAGGATCGAGCCGCGACCGCGTGCGGCCTCGTCCTCGATCAGGCGCAGCGCCGACAGGCCCGAGGACGAGGCGGTGCGGACCAGGCCGGTGCCTTCGCAATGCGGGCAGGGGCGGGTCGAGGCTTCCAGAACGCCGGTGCGCAGGCGCTGGCGGCTCATCTCCATCAGTCCGAAGGACGAGATACGGCCGACCTGGATGCGGGCGCGATCGTTCTTCAGCGCCTCCTTCATCGCCTTCTCGACCTTTCGGACATTGGAATTGTTGTCCATGTCGATGAAGTCGATGACGACCAGACCCGCCATGTCGCGCAGACGCAGCTGGCGCGCGATTTCCTGCGCGGCTTCCAGATTGGTTGCGGTCGCGGTCTGCTCGATATTATGCTCGCGGGTCGAACGCCCCGAGTTGATGTCGATCGAGACGAGCGCTTCGGTCGGGTTGATGACCAGATAGCCGCCCGACTTCAGCTGGACGACCGGATTGTACATCGCGGCGAGCTGATCCTCGACATGCGCGCGCTGGAACAGCGGCACGGCATCGGCATACTGCTTCACCCGGCGGGCATGCGCGGGCATCAGCAGGCGCATGAACTCCTTCGCCTGACGATAGCCTTCCTCGCCCTCGACGATGACTTCCTCGATCTCGCGGTTGTAGATGTCGCGGATCGCACGCTTGATGAGGTCACTGTCGCCATAGATCAGCGCGGGCGCCGACGAGTGCAGCGTCTTTTCGCGAATGCCGTCCCACAGGCGCGCCAGATAGTCGAAGTCACGCTTGATCTCGGTCTTGGTACGCTGAAGCCCGGCGGTCCGCACGATGCAGCCCATGGTCGAGGGCAGCGCCATGTCGGCCATGATGGTCTTCAGCCGCTTGCGGTCGGCCGCGTTCGAAATCTTCCGGCTGATGCCGCCGCCATGCGACGTGTTGGGCATCAGCACGCAGTAGCGACCGGCGAGCGACAGATAGGTGGTCAGCGCCGCGCCCTTGTTGCCGCGCTCTTCCTTGACGATCTGGACCAGCAGCACCTGGCGGCGATGGATGACGTCCTGGATCTTGTAGCGGCGGCGCAGATTCTGGCGACGCTGGCGCAGCGCCTCGACCTGGTCGTCATTGACGGTCGACTTCTTCGGGCGCGGGGCGCCTTCGCCGTCGTCGTCATCGTGATGATCGTCGGCGTGATCGTCATGATCGTCGCCGTCATGATCCTCATCGTCCTCGGCATCCAGTTCGGCGCGAAGGGCGGCCTCTTCGGCGGCATGTTCGGCCTCTTCGCGCAGCAGGGCTTCGCGATCTTCCTTCGGGATCTGGTAATAGTCGGGGTGGATTTCCGAAAAGGCCAGGAAGCCGTGACGGTTGCCGCCGTAATCGACGAACGCCGCCTGCAGCGACGGTTCGACGCGGGTCACCTTGGCGAGGTAGATATTGCCCTTGAGCTGCTTGCGCTCGGCCGACTCGAAGTCGAATTCCTCGATCCGGTTACCCTTGACGACGGCCACGCGGGTTTCTTCCCGGTGGCGTGCGTCGATCAGCATACGCGTGGTCATTATGAAGTCTCCACGCGCGCGCCGGGCCTGGTGGCAGCCGTCGCGCGCGGTAAATAAGGTGGGCGGCGGCGCGGGGCGCCGGTCCGCTGGAAAAAACGGAAAGCGTGTCGGCCGCAGCCGCAGCGCCGGCAACGGGGCCGGTGCGGACCCACAACACCGCGATCCCACCGGCAAAGGCCGGTCGGTCAGCGGGGTGGATCATATGCGTCATGCGAGCGTCAACCTGATTGGTCCGGGCGCGCAATCGTCGCATTCCCGGTCCTGGGGGATGGCCCCGTCCCGATCGTTTTGGGAGAGGTGATCGAGGCCGGGGTCCGCTGGATTGCTAGCATCATCGGAACGTTTGCGCAACAGGCGGAAATCTGCCGGTCGGGCGGCCAAAAAATGCCGAATTTTGCGTTAACCAATGGTTGAAAGCCCTGTGTCAGCCGCGCGCTCCTATGCCCGAGCTTCGATCTCCGGATCGTTGAAAAGGGTGTGTGGTAATGGCTTTTCGCTGGACCAGCGGCGCTACGACACGGCATGGTCGCCGCGTCGTGCTGATGCTGTTCACTTTCCTGTTCGGGCTGTTGGCGCCGGTGGGCGCGATGGCCGCGACGGTACAGAAGGTCGTGGTGCGCGGTGCGCGGCTGATCATCCGGTTCGACACGCCGGTGAAGCGCGCGCGCAGCGTCATGCTGACCGAACAGCGGCGGGTGGCAATCGACGTGACCGGCGCATCGCCGGGGACCGCCACGATCCATGACGGCGTGGTGCGCGGGCTGACCCAGACGCGGATCAAGCCCGGCGTCACCCGGTTGAGCTTTGCGCTGGCGCAGGATGCGACGATCTTCGACGGCGGCTTCGACGATGACGGGAAGGTCCTGTCGCTCACCCTCAAGCCGACAACCGGCCATTATACCCAGGCGAGCTTCGCGGGCGCGCTCGACTTCTTCCCATTCCATTTCCAGCGCAAGCCCGCCTATACGCTGACCGTGCCGGTGCCCGCCGCGACGCGCACCCTGCCGTTGCCGCGCGTCAAGGGCGCCGACAACCGTCCGCTGGTCGTAATCGATGCCGGGCATGGCGGGGTCGATCCGGGTGCGATCAACCCGCAGACGGGCCTTCGCGAGAAGGACGTGACGCTGGCCATCGCGAAGGAGATTCGCGACACGCTGGTCGCCAGCGGGCGGGTGCGCGCCGCGCTGACCCGCGAGGACGACCGCTATATCCTGCACCGCGAGCGTTACGGCATCGCGCGGCGGCTGCATGCCGACCTGTTCATCTCGATCCATTGCGACAGCGCAGGGGCGGGCGAAGCGCGCGGGGCGACCGCCTATACCCTGTCCGACGTCGCCTCCGACAAGGAAGCCGCGCGGCTGGCGGCGCGCGAGAACAAGGCGGACGTGATCGCGGGGGTCGACCTGGGCGGGAACAGCGACGTGTCCTCGATCCTGATCGACCTGACCCAGCGCGAAACGATGAACGCCTCGGCCAGCTTCGCGCGGCTATTGGGTCGCGAGGCGCAGCCGCTGATCCCGGTCAAGCCGACCTTCCACCGCATGGCCTCGTTGATGGTGCTGAAGGCCCCCGACATGCCGTCGATCCTGTTCGAGACGGGCTATATCTCCAACGCGCAGGACGCCGCGTTCCTCGACAGCAAGGAAGGCCGCGAACGAATCGCGCAGGCGGTGCTGCAGGCGGTCGAGGTGCATTTCGCGCGGCGGATGGCGGCGCGCTAGGAGGGCCGGCCTAACCTTGCCCGTTTTTCCGTGTCGAAACGGCGGTGTTGGAAAGGCGGCGGACGGGGCACCGGTCAAAGGGGCGTAAACGCCGGAACGCGCCAACGATACCAGTTTCGGTCCTGCACCAGGTGGATCGTGTCGCCCCGTCCTGCCAGCAGCGTCGGTTCATTCCAGGAGTGCGGCTGTTCCGGCGGAGGCCGGTGGAACGGCATCGCCCAACACGCCACGACGGTTGCCTGGTCGCCATGGCCCTCTCCATCCAGCGCGAGCAGGGCGAGCCTGTTCGCGTCCTCGCCATACCTACCCGCCAGCAGAATATGATGGCCGTGACGGGCAATCGCGGTCGCGCCTTTCAAGGGGTGGCGCCACCAGCGCGTCGACTCCCCCGGCATGAAGCGGACCAGCGGGAAGTCCTCGATCGCGTGCATATAGGGGCAGGACCAGGCGCCTGCGCCATCGACGCTCAAGGCGTAAGGATCGACCACAGCTGCGCCTTCGTCCGGCCAGGCCGGCAGGAAAAACGGCGTGCCCCCGTCGGTGAAACAGGCGACGGCGTCAGCCGCTTTGGCATTCTGCTGGCCGGGCACCCTCCAGTCGCTGTTCCGGAAGATGCTTTGATCGCCCCAGCCCACCCAGATACGATCGTCATCGTCGATCATCAGATGATCGATCCCGAACCCCAACCGGAACCGGTCGCGCACCGCGCCATCGGGTGACAGCACGCGGGCGTTTACCTGCCCTGAGAGTGCGTCCACGACCAGCCAGCGACCATCGGCAAACCGATCGATCATGGGATGTGGCGTTTCCAGCGGGAATGTCGGCCCTTCCAGCCATGCGCTGGTGGATGTGATGCTCCAGATGCGCGCGCGCCCGGCAGAGGCGAGTTCATCCATGCGCTGGTGCTCTGCCGCAAGATCGACGTCGGCCGCGAGAACGGCCAGCGATCCATCGCGAAGAATGGCATGACAGACCGGTTGCCATCCCGGTGGCAGCGGCGGCAGGCGCGACATCAATGGCAAGGGCGCGGCTGATCGATCGAACGTCTTCATCTGTGACCTGTCACGTGCCGCCTCTATCCGCCTGCGACATTATATTCACATCGTGGCGCGTCATAGGGTGCCCTCGATCCGTTTCCATATCGGCGGGCATACAGGATTTTGAGACGGGGTTCGCTTTCCCGATAGACCATTCCAGCGGGAATGGTGGCACGACGTTGATTTCGGCGCTGTTGTGTAGCTTCCGGACCGACCATCCCCCCTTGGGGTGGTGCGCGCGATCCGACATTATCGGTGCGCCAGAATGTTCAGCAAGCGGCCGAATGGATCGCGAACGAAGAAGCGCCTGACGCCCCATGGCTCGTCTGTCGGGCCATATTCGACGCGATAGCCCGCGCCGACGACGCGTTCATGGGCCGACGTCAGATCGTCCACCTCGATCGATAGATCGGGAACGGGCGTGCCGGACCCGCCCTCCACGGCGAAGCTGATCTGCGGAGTCGATGGTCCGGCTCCGACGAAGGTGATGATCCATCCGTGATCCATGCCGAGCGTCATGCCCAGCACGTCTCCGTAAAAGGCCTTGGCGGCATCAATCTGATCGGTCGCGATGTTTGCGACGACGCGCGTGACCGTCATGCCTCGTCTCCTTTCATCGATCGAGCTGATTGGCCCATCAGCTTGCCGTACGGCCTTTCCCGCGTCACGATCGTCCGGAGAAAGTGCGACGGTGGCGGGCTGCTGGCAATAGGGAGTGCATCTGGCCCCGTTCGCCGTATCGGCGTAAAGGCGACCGGATGATCCGCGTTTGTGCCCTGTATCGTTTCGCGTCCTTTGCCGACCCGTCCGCGCTCCGTGACCCGCTGCTCGCGGTGGCTGAGGCGCATGGGATTCGCGGCACGCTGTTGCTCGCAAGCGAGGGGATCAATGGGACGGTGGCGGGCGCCCATGACGATATCGAGGCGCTGCTCGCCCATATCCGCACGCTGCCCGGCTGCGCCGATCTGGATTACAAGGACTCGACCGCCGAGACGATGCCGTTCCACCGGATGAAGGTGAGGGTAAAGCGCGAGATCGTGTCGATGGGCGTTGAGGGCATCGATCCGACCCGTGAGGTCGGGACTTACGTGGCGGGCGAGGAGTGGAACGCGCTGATCGCCGATCCGGACACGCTGCTGATCGATACGCGCAACGATTATGAGGTGGCGATCGGCAGTTTCGATGGCGCGGTCGATCCAGGGACGAAGAGCTTTCGCGACTTCCCCCGCTGGTTCCGCGAGCATCGCGACGAACTGATGGCGGGCAAGTCGAAGGTCGCGATGTTCTGCACCGGCGGCATACGCTGCGAAAAGGCGACCGCGTTCCTCAAGGCGGAAGGGGTGGCGGATGTCTTCCACCTCGACGGCGGCATCCTGAAATATCTGGAGACGATGCCGGAGGAGCAGAGCCGGTGGAACGGCGAATGCTTCGTCTTCGATGCGCGCGTCGCGGTGGGGCATGGGCTGGCGCAAGGAAGCCACGCCCTGTGCCATGGTTGCCGGATGCCGGTCAGCCCGGAGGATCGCGAATCCCCGCTCTATGTCGAGGGCGTCAGTTGCCCCGCCTGTCACGGCACGCGCGATGACGAGCGGCTCGCCGCCTATGCCGAACGCCATCGGCAGGAGCGGCTGGCGGCGGCGCGGGGGCAGGCGCATGTCGGGGCGCGCTACCCGTCCGAGGACGATGCACGCGACGAACCGCCGCATCCCTGACGCGCAACGGATATCCAGGCGGGTGGCAAGCGGAGGCGAACCTGCTACACGAAGCCCCGCAAAGCCATGGCCGTCGAAACTTCCCCCCCGTCCGAACCCGCCGAAACGCCGCGCCCGGCCCTGTGGCGCCGCTGGTGGGTGCGGCTGCTCGTCGTCCTTGCGCTGCTGGCTGCGATCGGCGGCGGCATGTTCTGGTTCGTGTTCATGCGCGACCTGCCCTCGGTCGATGCGCTCAAGGCCTATGAGCCGCCGCTGCCCACCCATGTGCGGGGCATCGACGGTGCCCCGATCCAGTCCTATGCGCGCGAACGCCGGGTCGAGCTGTCGTTCAACGAATATCCGCCTTTGCTCGTCCGCGCCTTCCTGGCGGCGGAGGACAAGAGCTTTTTCGAGCATGGCGGCGTCGACTATCCGGGCCTGGCGGGTGCCGTGCTCGACTATGCCAAGAAATGGGGCAGCGGGCGGCGCGCCCGTGGCGGCTCGACGATCACCCAGCAGGTCGCCAAGAACCTGCTGATCGGCGACGCCTATTCGCCGACGCGCAAAATCAAGGAGGCGATCCTCGCCTATAAGATCGAGGATGCACTGACCAAGCCGCAGATCCTGGAGCTGTATCTCAACCAGATCGCGCTGGGGCGGAATGCCTTCGGTGTCGAGGCGGCGGCGCATGCCTATTTCGACAAGGAACTCAACGAGCTGACGCTGGGGCAGATGGCCTATCTGGCGCTGCTGCCCAAGGGACCGGCCAATTACGATCCGGTCCGTCATCCCGAGCGCGCGCTGGAGCGCCGGGCCTATGTGCTGCGCGAGATGCTGCGCAACAGTTTCATCACCCGCGCGCAATATGACGCGGCGATGGCCGAGCCGCTGGGCACGGTGCTGCGCCGCACCCCCAAATATGCGCAGGTCGGCGGCTATTTCGTCGAGGAAGTCCGCCGCCAGCTTATCAAGCGGTACGGCGAAAAGGCCCAGAGTGGGCCGAACAGCGTCTATGACGGCGGGCTGTGGGTGCGCACCTCGCTCGACACCCGATTGCAGGACCTGGCGGCCGAGGCCTTGCGCGACGGGCTGGTCCGGTTCGAGGGCGGGCGCGGCTGGTCCGGGCCGATCCGGCATGAGGATATCGACGGCGACAATTGGCAGCAGGCGCTGCTCAATACCAATATCGCGCTCGACTATCGCGACTGGCGGGCGGGGATCGTCACCGCCAAGGATTCGGGCGAGGCGGTGATCGGCTTCGCCAATGGCCGCACCGGAACCCTGCCACGCAGCTTCGCACAGATGCCGCGCCGGGGCACGGCGGCGACCGCGTTCAGCGCGCTGAAGGTCGGCGACATCATCGCCGTCTCGCCTGCGGGTGCGCAGTTCCAGTTGCGGTCTATCCCACGCATCTCGGGCGGCTTCGTGGTCGAGGAGCCCGCGACGGGCCGCGTGCTGGCGATGCAGGGCGGCTTCGACGCGCGGCTCCAGGCGTTCAACCGCGCCACCCAGGCACAGCGCCAGCCGGGATCGACGATCAAGCCGATCGTCTATTCCGCCGCGCTGGAACATGGCATGACGCCCGCCTCGATCATCGTCGACGGGCCGTTCTGCGTCGACCAGGGCGCGGGGCTGGGCACCAAATGCTTCCGCAACTTCGGCAATTCGGCCGGGGCGGGGCCGCACACGATGCGCTGGGGCATCGAGCAGTCGCGCAACCTGATGACCGTGCGGACGGCATCGACCGTCGGCATGAAGAATGTCGTCGCGATGATCAAGCAGATGGGGATCGGCGACTTCCCGCCCTATCTCGCCTATTCGCTGGGCGCGGGCGAGACGACGGTCGGCCAGATGGTCAACGCCTATGCGATCCTGGCCAATAACGGGCGTGGCGGCGATCCCTCGCTGATCGACTTCGTGCAGGACCGGCATGGCAAGGTGATCTGGCCCGAGAATTGGCGCGCCTGCGACCGCTGCAACGCCGCCGATTATGACGGCAAGCCGATGCCGCGTCCCGTCTCGCATCAGCGCCAGGTGCTCGACGCGATGACCGCGTACCAGATGGTCCATATCACCGAGGGCGTGATCCAACGCGGCACCGCCACCGGCCTGCGCGACCTGAACCGGCCGATGTTCGGCAAGACCGGCACCAATAACGGCCCGACTGATGTCTGGTTCGTGGGCGGCACCCCGCAATTCGTCGGCGGTCTCTATATCGGCTATGACCATCCGCGCTCGCTGGGCGGCTATGCGCAGGGTGGCACGATCGCGGTGCCGATCTTCCACCAGTTCGCCGAAAAGGCCTATGAAGGGCTCGACAAGCTGCCCTTCCGCGCGGCACCGGGCATCCGCATGGTGCGGATCGACCGGGCGAGCGGGCGGCCGGTCTATGGCACCTTCCCGACCGGCGACGATCCCAAGCCCGCCGTCATCTGGGAAGCGTTCAAGCCGGAGAGCGAACCGCGCCGCCGCGCCCGCCGCGCCGCTGCCGAAGCGCCGGTCACGCCGACCGGCCCGGTCAAGCCCGCGGCGCCGCGCGACAGCGATTTCTTGCAAAGGGAAGGCGGAATCTACTAGCCCGCTTCCCATATTAGGTTTTCCGCCCGTTTGGCGGACGTACGACCGATTCGGAGAATATTCATGCGCGCTGAAGCGCAGGCTCATGTCGACACGATCAAGGACGCCCTGGAGCTGCTGCGCCGCTTCCTCGACTGGGACCGCGCGCTGCGCCGCCTGGACGAGCTGAACGCGCGCGTCGAGGACCAGGCGCTGTGGAACGACCCCAAACAGGCCCAGGCCGTGATGCGCGAGCGTCGCCGTCTGGACGAGGCGATCACCGCCACCCGCGCCATCGAGAACGAACTGTCCGGCACCGTCGAGCTGATCGAGCTGGCCGAGATGGAGGGCGACGAGGAGCTGGAGAAGGAAGCCGTCGCCAGCCTGGGCGAACTCGCCAAGAAGGCCGAGGGCGACAAGGTCAAGGCGCTGCTGGCGGGCGAGGCCGATGCCAATGACAGCTATATCGAGATCAACGCGGGCGCGGGCGGCACCGAGAGCCAGGACTGGGCCGGGATGCTCCAGCGCATGTACACGCGCTGGGCCGAGCGTCACGGCATGAAGGTCGAGCTGATCGACTATCATGCGGGCGAGCAGGCCGGGATCAAGTCGGCCACGCTGCTGGTCAAGGGCGAGAACGCGTACGGCTATGCCAAGGTCGAATCGGGCGTGCACCGGCTTGTGCGGATCAGCCCCTACGACTCGGCCGCGCGCCGCCACACCAGCTTTTCGAGCGTGTGGGTCTATCCGGTGATCGACGACAATATCGAGGTCGAGATCAACGAGAGCGAACTGCGCATCGACACCTATCGCGCGTCGGGCGCGGGTGGTCAGCACATCAACACCACCGACTCGGCGGTGCGCATCACCCACTTGCCGACCGGCATCGTGGTGCAGTGCCAGAACCAGCGGTCGCAACACAAGAACAAGGCCGAGGCCTATAACCAGCTCCGCGCGCGTCTGTACGAGCGCGAACTGGCCGAGCGTGAGGCGGTGGCCAATGCCGAGAACGCGACCAAGACCGATATCGGCTGGGGTCACCAGATCCGTTCCTACGTCCTCCAGCCCTATCAGCTGGTGAAGGATCTTCGGACGGGGGTGACCTCGACCGCGCCGGGTGACGTGCTGGACGGCGATCTCGACGCCTTCATGGCCGCCGCCCTGTCGCAGCGCGTGACCGGCGAAGCGGTCGCGGTGGAGGATGTCGACTAAGATGCGTGTCCGGGGGGCGGGGCCCATCATGGCGGCGGCCTTGGTCATCGCGCTGGGGGGCGCGGTGGCGGGGTGCGACGGCTCCAAGCCGCTGATCCAGCAGCATGATGACGAGGAGGACAAGGTCGGCCCCTTCCCGGCGGCGGATCGCCCGGTTGCCGATGTCGTCTCGTCGCGCTGGTCGAGCGAGGATGCCCGCGACCGCCTGCGCGAGGCGGATCAGGTGATGGACCGGGCGAAAATCCGCCCCGGCATGACCGTCGCCGATATCGGCGCGGGCGAGGGATATTACACCGTCCGTCTGGCGCAGCGTGTCGGCAAGACCGGCCGGGTGCTGGCCGAGGACATCGTCGCCGCCTGGCGCGACCGGCTGGCCGAGCGTGTCTCGCGCGAGCGGCTGGACAATGTCAGCGTGCGGCTTGGCGAACCCGCCGATCCCAAGCTGCCGCCCAACAGCTTCGATCGGGTCATGATGGTGCATATGTATCATGAGATCGAGCAGCCTTATGAGTTCCTCTGGCGGCTCTATCCGGCGCTGAAGCCCGACGGGCTGGTCGTGGTGGTCGATGCCAATCGCCGCACCAAGGCGCACGGCACCCCGCCCGCGCTGCTGAAATGCGAGTTCGAGGCGGTCGGCTTCACCCAGGTCTCGTTCGAGAACATGCCCTCGGCAGGCGGCTATCTGGCGACCTTCCGCGCGACGGGCCCGCGCCCCGATCCCAAGGCCATTCGCCCGTGCCGCTTGAAGGATAATTGACGCTTCGTTGAGACCGATCAGTACTGAGGTCGGTCTGCGCTTATTCCTCCCCTGCAAGGGGAGGGGGACCATCCGAAGGATGGTGGAGGGGTGTCCCGCTATCGAGAAAGCGACACCCCTCCGTCAGGGCTTCGCCCTGCCACCTCCCCTTGCAGGGGAGGAATGAATCAGCGGATTTGTCGCTGTGGCCACGACAAGTCTGGAACATGACAGTTTTGTCATGCATTGATCCGGTATCGGCCCGAAACGGTGCCGATAGGCCACCGGCCAGCATAAGCCGGGGCCCCGCAGAAGGAGATGACGATGAACACGCTTTTGATCGCCGGGCTCACGCTCGGTGCGGCGGTGGCGTCCGACGGGGCGCTCGAGCATCAGGTTCAGCTCGACCACCATTCGGGGCCGGTCGCGGTCCGCTACAGCGCCGATGTCGGCGTGACCCATAAACAGATCGGCGCGGTGACGACCGGCGGCCGTCCCTCGACGCTGCGCTGCCTGTGGAGCGCCAACGTCACCGTCCACCGCGAAGCACGCGGCAGCGGCGGTGCGACCCTGATCCGCAGCGCCGCACAGGATGGCGTTATCGAAGGCAGCCGTCCGGGCTGGTGCAGCGCCAACCGGACCGCGATCGCCCAGGAGGTCGCCCAGCGGCAGGATGCGGTGCGCGATCACCTTCAGGCGGTGGCGCAGGAAGACCATGGCCTGCTGCGCGCCGAGATGGATCGCCTCCATAATGAGACACGCGCCGGATGACCTTGCGTAACATGACTCTGGGCGCCCTGCTGGGCGTCTGCCTGGCCTCGCCGCTCCTCGCGCAGGAGCGGCCTTCGATCGGCGTCGAGGTGAACAGCGACGAGAATCGCCGTGGCCTGAGCTGGAGCGGGGGGCGGGTGTCGCCCTCCGCCGATATCTTTGCGACGAGCGGACCGTTCGAGGCGAGCGGGCGGATCGTGGCCTTGCGCGAATCGGACCGGCATGGCGGAGCGGGCGTGGTCGGCGACCTCAGCGTCGGTGCCTCCACCCTGCTGGGTCCGGTGACGGTGCGCGGGCGGGTGACCGGGCATCTGTTCGGCGGGGCGGGCTTCAACGCCGATTATATCGAGCTGGGCGGCTCGGCGGCCTATACGCTGGGCCCGGTGCAGCTGGATGCGGGGGCCGATTATGCCCCGTCGCAGTCCGCGATCGGCGGCGACAATCTCTATCTTCATGCCGGGGCCCAGGCGGGGATTCCGGGCACGCCCTGGACGCTGCTGGCCGGGGTCGGCCATTCGATCGGCAAGACCGACGATCCGTTCCGCGCCGCACGGCTGCGCCCCGGTGGCGACTATAGTGACTGGCGGCTGGGGGTGGAGCATGTCACCGGGCCGGTGACGCTGGGCCTCGATTATGTCGGGACCGATGTGTCGGAACGGGCGGCGTCGGCCTTTCCGCTGGCCGATGCGCGGCATTCCGGGGATCGGATCGTCGGGCGGGTTCGGTTCGGGTTTTAAATACACCGACACATGCGCGCCAGATCGCCAGCAAGCGAGAACTGTGTAATAGGAATCCGCCTTTCACACAGTTCTCGATCAATTAAACGCAATAAAACCTTTCGCCATCATAGATGCATATAGGATCACGTGATGGCGGCAGATAAGGATTGCTGGGGTCGCTATTATCCGGCGGACCGAGAGAGTCGACACAGTTTTCGTAGCTTTGGTATCCTAATTTTTGCCAGTCGAGGCATACGGAGCCGCTGCCTTCGCCAGGAAGTGTCTGCGCCTGGGATTGATATGATATTGAGGCGGGCAGTATCGCATGAGTTAGAATAATAAGCGATGCGAATGCAGAGCGTTTCAGAGTTCGGCTAATCACTTGATTCGTCATTTGCGTTCTCCCGTCTAGCGGGTCGGATTATTAAGAAATTTTCACAATATGCAAGTCGGTTGAAAGGTAGATATATTATATGATGCCTAAGTCGTGGAGGCTTGTGCTTGCCCCACCGCCCAGGATCAGGTGATCGAGCAGCATCACGTCCAGCGCCGCCAGCCCTTGCGCCAGTCGCCGGGTCAGCGACAGGTCGGCGGCGCTAGGGCGCGGATCGCCATCGGGGTGGTTGTGCGCGATCAGCACCGCGCTTGCCCCCAGCAGGATCGCGTCGCGGGCGATCCGGGCGACCGGAACCGTCACCGAATCGCTATGCCCCGCAACATGGCGCAAGCCCAACAGCATCCGTTCCGAACCCAGATAGGCGACCCCCATCGTCTCCCCGCCGCCGCGGTCCAACCCGTCGAACAGCCCCAGCGCCTCGCGGCGCGTGGCGATGCATCGGGGAGGGCGCGGTAAGCGGGACACATTCAGCCCTGCCGCAGTGGGCGCCGGAACGCAGCTTCAGCCTGCGCCGATCCGGTCCGGCTTGGCTCGGGGGCCGCGCGGCGCTAGGCCCGGTGCATGCGGCAATATCTCGATCTCATGGACCGGGTCCTGACCCAGGGCGTGCAACAGATGGACCGGACCGGCACCGGCACATTGTCGGTCTTCGGCCACCAGATGCGATTCGATCTGGCCAAGGGCTTTCCGGTCTTGACCACCAAGAAGCTCCACCTGCGCTCGATCATCGTCGAGTTGCTGTGGTTCCTACGCGGCGACACCAATGTCCGCTGGTTGCAGGAGCGCCGGGTGAGCATCTGGGACGAATGGGCCGATGAACAGGGCGATCTCGGCCCCGTCTATGGCAAGCAGTGGCGCGACTGGGCGACGGCGGATGGCCGCCATATCGATCAGATCGCCGAGCTGGTGGAGCAGATCCGCACCCAGCCCGCCTCGCGCCGCCAGATCGTGTCCGCCTGGAACCCCGGCGATCTCCACGCCATGGCGCTGGCCCCGTGCCATTGCTTGTTCCAGACCCATGTCGCCAATGGTCGCCTGTCGCTGCAACTCTATCAGCGTTCGGCCGACATCTTTCTGGGCGTGCCGTTCAACATCGCCTCCTATGCGCTGCTGACTCACATGCTGGCGCAGCAATGCGATCTGGACGTGGGCGAGTTCATCTGGACCGGCGGCGACTGCCATCTGTACCTGAACCATCTGGAGCAGGCGAAGACGCAGTTGGGCCGCGAGCCGGGCGTGCTGCCCCGGCTGGAAATCCTGCGCCGCCCGGATGGCATCGACGGTTATGAGCCCGAGGATTTCGTGCTGCACGACTATGTCGCGCAGCCCCATATCAAGGCGCCGGTGGCGATATGATCACGCTGGTCCTCGCCCGCGCGCGCAACGGGGTGATCGGCCGCGATGGCGCTCTGCCCTGGCATTTGCCCGCCGACCTCAAGCGTTTCAAGGCGCTGACCATGGGCAAGCCGATGATCATGGGGCGCAAGACCTTTGAGAGCTTTCCGGCGCCCTTGCCTGGACGGCGGCATATCGTCCTGACCCGCGACCGCGACTGGCAGGCGCCGGGGGCGGAAGTCGCGCATGACGTAGCGGGGGCTCGCGCGCTGGCGGGGAACGGCGATGTGGCGGTAATCGGCGGGGCGGAGATATTCGACCTGTTCCGGGACAGTGCCGACCGGATCGAATTGACCGAAATCAATAGTGACGCAGACGGTGATACGGTCGTTGCCCCATTTGTCGGATGGCGTGAAGTCGAGCGGCAAGACCATGTCGCTGTCGATGGCCGCCCGGCCTATTCCTTTGTGACGTTGTCGCGATAACAGAAGAGGACGGAGCTTCGTCTCATCCGCCGTATCACAAAGAAAAATTTCGTATACACATCTTCATTTGTTAAGGGGCCGCCTGTAAAGCAACACCCAGATAAAGACTGCGGCCGGAATCGCATTCGTCTTTGATACGGGCAGTACCGAATGATTATCGACGGGGGGAATGGGCAGGGGCGTCGTGCGGGCGGTGATCCGCCCGGAATCCTGGACGCCAGTCATGAAGCGCTGGAATTTCTCGATCGCCATCGCCTCGCGCGGACCACGATCAGCTATGCGCTGGCCTTGCAGGCGGTGTTGCACCCCTATGGCCCGCTCGGCGGCGAGGTCGCACGGCGCACCGATGGCGGCGTCCGCCTGACCGAAGACGATGTCCGCGAACTGATGCCGCTGGTCCGCGAGCATGAGGTGACCGATCTCGGGCTCGGCCGGTTGCAGATGGAGCGGGACCTGGGCGAACAGGCCGAGACGCTGGAGGCGCTGACCTCCGACGCGCGGGCGATCACCAGCGATTTCTCGCATCAGGTCACGGCCCTGTCCCATGCCCATCGCCGCAGCAACGATCTTGGCCCCGATACCGGCGCGATCGCGCTGCTCTTCGAACAGCTGATCGCGCGGATTTCCAAGACCGAGCGCGATCTGGAGGAACTGGCGGGCAATATCGCCGGTCTGCGCACCCGGATGGAGCCCGGCGAGGCGGACGATCGAATCGACCCGCTGACCGGCGTGACCAGCCGGGTGGGCGCGCGGGCCATGGTCGAGGCGCTGGTCGCCGAGCCGCATGGCTATGTCGTCGCGGCATGTAGCCTGGACGATCTGGAGGGGATCAACGAGCGCTATGGACGCTCGGTCGCCGACAATGTCCTGCGCGCCTTCGTCGCCACGCTGCGTCAGTCGTGCGAGGGGGCCGACATCGTTCGCTGGCAGGGCAATCTCTTCCTCATCATCCTGCGCGGGCGGCCGCTGTCGACCCTGACGGGCATGATGGAGGATGCGCGGACCGCGATGCGTGAGCGGACCCTGCGCTTGCGCGGGACGGGCGAGCCGATCGGCGCGGTCACCATCTCGGGCGGGGTCGCGGTGGGTGTCGGCGTGCCGATGGAGGATGTGCTGGCGCGGGCCGAGATGCTGCGCGACATGGCCAGCGCGGGCCTCGGCAATCGCATCCTGTCGCGCGCCTAGCCAATTCGGTGCGGCCTGTTATAGGCGCGGTCATGCAGCGTGTTGACGGCGCGGGACCCATCCCCGCGCATCTGGCGGGCGGGATCGTCGCGCTGGGCAATTTCGACGGTTTCCATCTGGGGCATCAGGCGGTGGTCGGTGCTGCCGTCGCGCGCGCGCGCGCGGAAGGACGGCCTGCCCTGGTCGCGACCTTCGACCCGCATCCGATCCGCTATTTCAGGCCCGACGCCGCGCCCTTCCGCCTGACCACGCTCGACCAGCGCGAGCGGCTGTTCGCCGCCGCCGGGGTGGATGCGATGGTGGTGTTCCGCTTCGACGAAGCACTGGCCGCGCTGTCGGCCGAGGATTTCGTGCAGGCGCGGCTGCTGGGCGCCTTGCGGGTCGGCGGGGTGGTGACGGGCGAGGACTTCACCTTCGGCCGGGCGCGCAGCGGCGATGTGAACGCCCTGCGCGCCTGGGGCCGGGCGCACGGCTTTTCGACCGATGCGGTCGCCCCTGTGATGCTGGACGGCGAGACGATTTCGTCCAGCCGGATTCGCGCCGCGCTGACGGCGGGCGATCCCGAGACGGCGGCGCGGCTGCTGACCCGGCCCTATACGATTGAAGGCGTGGTGCAGCATGGCGACAAGCTGGGCCGCACCATCGGCTATCCGACCGCGAATCTCGACATGGGCGAATATCTGCGCCCCGCCTACGGCATCTATGCGGTGCGTGGGGTCCTGGACGATGGGCGGGTGCTGGACGGCGCGGCCAATCTGGGCATCCGACCCCAGTTCGACCCGCCCAAGGAATTGCTGGAGCCGCATTTCTTCGACTTCAGCGGCGACCTGTACGGCCGGACCCTGTCGATCGCGCTGATCGACTATCTGCGGCCCGAGGCGAAGTTCGATTCGCTGGACGCGCTCGTTGCGCAAATGGATGCCGACTGCGCCCGTGCCCGCGAAATACTATCGTCGCATAATCCGGCATGACGTGTTAACCTAAAGTCGCTAAGGGCCTGTCCCCTATGAGCGACGCGCCCGATTTCCGCGACACCGTCTTCCTGCCGAAGACCGATTTCCCCATGAAGGCGGGGCTTGCCGCCAAGGAACCGGCGATCCTGGATCGCTGGGCCAAGATGGGGCTGTACGACCGCCTCCGCCGTGAGCGTGCGGGGCGTGAGCGGTTCATCCTGCATGACGGCCCGCCCTATGCGAATGGCGACATTCACATGGGCCATGCGCTCAACAAGGTGCTGAAGGACATCATCGTCCGTTCGCAGACCCTGATGGGCAAGGACGCACCTTACGTCCCCGGTTGGGACTGTCACGGCCTGCCGATCGAGTGGAAGGTCGAGGAGGCGTATCGCGCCAAGAAGCTGAACAAGGACGAGGTGCCCGTCGCGCAGTTCCGCGCCGAGTGCCGCGCCTATGCCGACACCTGGGTCGGCACGCAAAAGGCGCAGTTCGAGCGGCTGGGCATCATGGGTGACTGGGCCAATCCGTACCTGACCATGACCTATGACGCCGAGGCGGTGATCGCGGGCGAGCTGCTGAAGTTCGCCGAATCGGGCCAGCTCTATCGCGGTGCCAAGCCGGTCATGTGGTCGCCGGTCGAAAAGACCGCGCTGGCCGAGGCCGAGGTCGAGTATGAGGACATCGTCTCGACCCAGATCGATGTCGGGTTCGAGGTGGCGAGCTGTCCCGAATATCCCGATCTGGTCGGCGCGCTGGCGGTCATCTGGACGACGACCCCCTGGACGATCCCGGTCAACCAGGCGCTGAGCTATGGCGAGGCGATCGACTATCTGCATTTCGAGTGCGACGGTCGCCGCTACCTCGTCGCCGAACCGCTGCTGCCCGCCTTCACCAAGCGCACCGGCATTTCGATGAAGGGCTTCCTGGCGCTGGCCAAGGGCCCGGTGCTGGAGGGCGCGACCGCGCTTCACCCGATGCACAAGCTGGGCGGGTTCTTCGCCAAGCCGCGCCCCTTCCTGCCGGGCGAGTTCGTTACCACCGATGCCGGTACGGGTCTGGTCCATATGGCCCCCGATCACGGCGAGGACGACTTCCTGCTGTGCAAGGCGCATGGGATCGATCCGGTCTTCGCGGTGCAGGGCGACGGCACCTATCGCCCCGACTGGGCCTGGCTGGGCGGCCAGGGCAGCGTCATCAACAAGAAGTTCGTCGCCGCCGACGGCCCGATCTGTTCGGACCTGCGCGAGGTCGGCGCACTGCTGTCCGCCTCGGATGATTTCCAGCACAGCTATCCGCATAGCTGGCGCTCCAAGGCGAAGGTGATCTTCCGCGCCACGCCGCAATGGTTCATCCCGATGGACCGCGCCGATGCGACGCTGATCCCCGAGATGGCGATGGCCAATATCGACCCGATCTCGGGCGTGGCGCCGCTCCTCACCGTGCCGCTGGGCAATGGCGCGACGCTGCGTGAGACCGCGCTCGACGCGATCGAGCGGACCCGCTGGGTGCCCGAGCGCAGCCGCAACCGCATCCGTGCGATGGTCGAGGGTCGCCCCGACTGGGTCATCAGCCGCCAGCGCGCCTGGGGCGTGCCGATCGCGCTCTATGTGAACCGCCAGACCGGCGAATATCTGGCCGACAAGGACGTCAATGCCCGCATCCTCGCCGCCTTCCGCGAAGGCGGGGCCGATGCGTGGTTCACCGCCGACCATCAGGCGCTGCTCGGCCCCGATTACAACCTCGCCGATTTCGAGCCGGTCAACGACATCCTCGACGTGTGGTTCGACTCCGGCTCGACCCATGCCTTCGTGATCGAGGCGCGCTACGGCGAGGGCACGCGCGCGAACCTGTATCTGGAAGGATCGGACCAGCATCGCGGCTGGTTCCAGTCGTCGCTGCTCGAATCCTGCGGCACGCGTGGGCGCGCGCCCTATGACGCGGTGCTGACCCACGGCTTCGCGCTCGATGGGCAGGGGCGCAAAATGTCCAAGTCGCTGGGCAATGTCGTCGATCCGCTGAAGATCATCGGCGAATCGGGCGCCGACATCCTGCGCATCTGGACCGCCTCGACCGACTATTTCGAGGATGTCCGCATCGGCAAGGAGGTGCTCGCCACCGCCTCGGACAGCTATCGCAAGCTGCGCAACACCTTCCGCTATTTGCTCGGCGCGCTCGACGGATTTACGGAAGAGGAGCGCATCTCGTTCGACGCGATGTCCGAGCTGGAGCTGTATGTCCTGGCCCGCCTGACCCAGCTCGATACCGAGCTGCGCCGTGCGGCCGACGCGTTCGAGTTCAACCGCTATCTGCGCGCGTTGACCGATTTCGCGAATGAGGACCTGTCGGCCTTCTTCTTCGATATCCGCAAGGACTCGCTCTATTGCGATGCCACGACCGATCCGAAGCGTCGCAGCTATCGCACCGTGCTCGACATCCTGTTCCATGCGCTGGTCCGCTATGCCGCGCCGATCCTGTGCTTCACCGCCGAGGAAGTGTGGCAGTCGCGCTTCCCGTCGGAGGATGGCTCGGTCCATCTGCTCGAATGGCCGGAGCTGCCGCAGCTGGGCGAGGACGAGGCGCTGATGGCGCGCTGGACCGAAATTCGTGGGCTTCGCGCGCAGGTGACCGAGGCGATCGAGCCGCTGCGCCGCGAAAAGACCGTACGTTCGTCCAACGAGGCCGAAGTCACCGTGCCGTCGCTGCCGCTCGAACCGCACGCGCTGGCCGAGGCGTTCATCGTCGCCGATGTGCGGATCGCCGATGCGGTGACCGTGACGCGCACGACGAAGCACAAATGCGGCCGCTGCTGGCGTCATCTGCCCGATGTGGCGGTGGACGGCGAATTGTGCGGTCGCTGTGCCGAGGTGGTCGCCCATGGCTAATCTGCCCAAGCGTGGACTGGTGACGGCGCTGGCGCTGTTCCTGGTCGATCAGATCATCAAATGGGCGGTGACCGGGCCGATGGGCCTGCGGTCGCTGGGCGACGTGCGCGAGGTTCTGCCGATCTTCAACCTGCGCTTCGTGCCCAATTACGGCATTTCGCTGGGTCTGCTGACCGCCGACAGCAACGCCTCGCGCTGGGCGCTGGTCGCGATGACCGGGGCGATCGCAATTGCGGTCGGTTTCTGGATGACGCGTGAGCGCAACCCGGTCGATCAGGTCGCGCTCGGCTGTGTGCTGGGCGGGGCGCTGGGCAATATCCTCGACCGGGTGCGTTTCGGTTATGTCGTCGACTTCGCCGATCTGCACTTCGGCGAATGGCGTCCGTTTTTGGTCTTCAATGTCGCTGACGCAGCGATTACGATAGGCGTTCTGGTTCTGCTGGCGCGCGCGCTTCTCGTGCGCGACCGGCCCGCTCCCGTGGAGAAGAGCAATGCGTAAGTTGGTGCCCGTCATCGCAGGTCTGTCCTGCGCCGCGTTGCTGACGGGATGTGGGGCCGGGCGTGGCCTGGACCGGGCGCGGCCCGACGAATTCGCCGTCGCGCGCCAGCCCTCGCTGGTGATCCCGCCCGACTTCGCGCTGGTCCCGCCGCAGCCGGGCGCCGCGCCCGTCCAGACCCGCGGTGGTCAGCAGCAGACGCTGGACGCGCTGTTCGGCGGTCAGGCGGCGCGCAGCCAGTCGGAATATGGCCTCGTCCAGAATGCCGGGGCTGATAGCGCCGATCCGGGCATCCGCTCCTCGGTCGGCGATCCGGGCACCAATGTCGTCGATAAGGGCGCGACCACCCGCGACATCGTCGCCGCCCCCGAAGGCGACGGCCAGGACGCGCGCGCCGCGACCAAGTGACGCCGTACGAACGGTAAGAAATAGGGCCGGGGGCGGATCGCCCGTCCGGCCCTTTCTCTTGGGGTGTGAGATTCCGTCATTGCGAGCGCAGCGAAGCAATCCAGAGCCACAGGCCATGACGCTCTGGATTGCTTCGCTGCGCTCGCAATGACGGACTTGGGTCTTCCCATCGCGCCCCCTTACAGGGGAGGAATGGGGTCAGGCCGCTGGCACCGGCGCGCCGCCTTCGCCGCCGACACTGGGCGACACGTCCGGCCCCATATTGAAGCGCACCCGGTCGACGCAGCCGGTATAGCCCTGTTGGCTGGTCGGCAGTCGCGCGGCGCGGAGCATCGCCAGCGCCTGTATCCCGAATTCGTCGGAGGGCTGGGCCGCGATGACCTTCAGATTGCCCGTCTGGCCCCAGGGCGCGACGTCATAGCTGATGACCGCCCAACCCTCGATCGAGCGGCGGCGATAGGGTTCGGGGAAGCGAAGCTGCGGCGGCACGGCCCAGCCATGCTGGTCGGGGCAGTTGCCCTCGACCTTGGTCGTGCGGATCGACTCGGGCATGTCGGGCGCAGGCAGTTTCGCCGCCGCGCGCCAATAGGGATAGAGGCAGCCGGTCCGCGCGCCCTTGGTAAAGCGGGACTCGCGGATCGCCTTCACCCCTGCGGCATCCAGCGCGCGATTGTCGGTGCCGATCAGCACCGCCGCCCCGCGCGGTCGGCCGCCCTCGTCGATGTCGTAACGGATCATCGACCAGTCCCGCACGCCGGGGGTGGCGGGAATCGTCGTGAAGTCGGGGAAATGTCGTTCGAGCGGCTGGGGCTGCGGCTCGCTGAGGCAGGTGCCGCCCGCACTCCGTATGCGCTGCCACCCTTCCTCGGGCAGGCGCCCCGATAGCGGGTGGACGGTGTAGGACATGAGTTCGGGCACCTCCGCCTCCGCCAGTGGACTGCTGCGCATCGTATAGGTGACGGTGCAGCCCTGTTGCGGTTTCCGGGCGGCGAAGCGGCTGGCGGCAAGGGCGGGCTCGACATCCTCGGACAGCGGCACGAAGGCTGCCGTCTCGCGGGTCAGCGAGACCGGGCGGCCGGTCGAGTCGATCGCGAAGCGGATGGTCAGGGCGCGCGGCGCCTGATTGCCGACCCAGCCGAGCTGGTTCCACGGCCGCCGAATCGGTTGCCCGGTGATGGGCGTCCCATTGCAGCGTATCTCGCCCGGCTCCCACTGGACCAGCACGCGCCCCGAGGCGCTGGGCTTCACCTCGATGATGGGGTGTGCATTCTGGAGCGACCCGGCCGCGGCGGCAGGGACGGCGAATGCGCCCAGCAGGCCGAGCGACAGGGCGGTGTGGCGGAATCGGATCATCGAACGCACTCCACGGCGAGAGGTCGCCAGCTTAAGCAGGCCTTCTGCCCGGCGCGAGTGTCATATGCGTGACCATCATGGAAAAGGGCGGCGCCGTCACCGGCACCGCCCGTTTACCCCCGAAAAGCCATGTCGCCGTTCAGAAAGCGGCGGTCAGCGAGAACACCACCGTCGCATCCGAGATCGAAGCGCCCCCCGGCACCTGATATTGCGAGAAGTTCGGCTGGAGATAGGCCGCCTTCGACTTGGTGATGTCGGTGTCGATATACGACACGTTGAAGGTCAGGTTCTTGTACGCCGCGACATCGGCACCCAGCGACCAGTCCCAATAGCTGCCGGTCGGGGCCAGGCTGGTGCCGTTGGGGCCGAGGCCGGGATTGCCCTTGGAATAGCCGATATGCGCCTTGGCGGTGATCGGGGTGCCCGGAATGCCCGCCGCGCCGTCGCCGGTCAGATAGACGTTATCCCAGCGCTGGCCCCGGCTGTACGGCGTGTTGGAGAAATTGCCGAGCGAGGTTTGCTTGGGCGCATAATAGGCCCCGGCGGTCAGCGTCGCGGGACCGGCGGTGCCCGACAGGCGGCCGAAGAACTCGACCACGTCGCTTTTCGAGGCACCGCCCGGATAGGTGTACCAGGTTACGCCGGTGTCGATGGTCGCGGTGCCATAGGTGTGCTTGTACCCGCCAATGGCATCCAACTCCATATTGGCGCCGCCGAACGTGCCCCAGCCTGCCAGGTTCGACGCGAAGGTGCCGATATAGAAGCCGCTTTCATGCGCGACGGTCAGCGCGGCCTGGACGGCGGCGTTCTTGTTGGTCTGCGACACGCCGCGCAGGCGATAGTCGGTCAGGATCGCGGCGCTGCCGCTGACCGTGATCGGCGAGGGCGGCGCGGTATCCGCACTGCTGTCCTGCGCAAAGGCGGGCGTCGCGGCGACCAGCGAGAGGCCGCCAAGGAGGATCGTGGAGAAGCGCATCGTTTCCCTTTCAAACGGAAATTCGATGTTCTCACCTGCAAACTCGCATCGGTGCGGCCTCTGTGTGTCGGGTAAACCCGGCGGACCGTCTGCCGTAGCAAGTCATGAAAGATTGGCAGGCCGTGGTGCGCTGCACAAGTATAATCGTACGCCGACTGATGCGCGGATGACGCGATGTTGCGCGAACAACACAGATCAAGCGCCGAGATTCTCGTGGCGCGTGCCTGTCGGCAGCGAGCGGATATGGATGTCGCGCTGCGGATAGGGCAGGCCGATGCCATGTTCCTTGAACAGGAACCACAGGCGGTTGAGCACGTCGGAGCGGACATTGCCGACACCGCTTTCCGGGTCGCTGATCCACGCCAATATCTCGTGCTGAAGCGCGTAATCGCCGAAGCTCATCAGCCAGACGGTGGGCTTGGGGCTTTTCAACACGCGCGGTGATTCGCGCGCGGCGCGCAGCATCAACTCCTGCGCCAGTTTCAGGTCGTTGTCATAGGCGATCGAGACGGGGATGCGGACGCGGACGTTGCGGTCGGAATAGGACCAGTTCTCCACCTCCTGCGTCATCAGATTCTCGTTGGGGATCAGATGCTCCTTGCCGTCGCGGGTGATGATCGAGACGGCGCGCACGCCGATCTTGTTCACCCAGCCGATCTCGTTCTGGAGTGCGATCACGTCGCCCGGCTTGATCGAGCGGTCCATCAACAGGATGATGCCCGCGATCAGATTGCCGATCGTCTTCTGCAAGCCAAAGCCAATCGCCAGGCCGAACCCGCCCGAGAACAGCGCCAGGCTGGTCAGGTCGATCTCCAGCAGGTCCATCGCGAAGAAGAAGGCGATGACGACGATGGCGATGCTGGCGAGTTTCTGCGCGAGCAGCTTCTGCGTCGGGTCCAGCCCGCGGGCATGGCCGATCCATTGCTCGGTGATCCGCGTGACCGCGCGGGTGGCGGCGAGGATCGCGACGACGGTGACCAGCATCGTCACCAGCAGCATGACCGAGAATCGCCGCGAGCCGACGGTAAAGCCGATCTGCTCGGCCAGGCGGCTGACCGGCTCCAGCCCGCCGATCTCGCGGCTGAACAGCGCCACGAAACAGACGATGGCAAAGATCCAGGCCAGCCAGCGCGGCAGGTTGAGCCCGCGCAGCAGTTGGAACCCCGCCCGCGCCACCGATGCGCCCAGCGCCAGCCCGATCGGCACCCCCGCCAGCGACCCCCAGGGCCAGATCGCGCCCAGCGTCATCAATAGCAAGGCAGCGGCCAGATGCCGGGTGATCGCGCAGATGCGGGCATGGATCGCCTCGCCATGCGCGATGGCGAAGCGCTGGATCAGGGCAGCGATAGGCGGCCCGATCTTTCGCCCCGCGACCACCCCGCCCGCCAGCATCGCCAGCGTCAGGGCGGCGGCGACTCCGGCCTCGATGGCCTCGGCGCGGGTCGGCAGTTCGATGCCGCTCGCCTGAAGCCATTCGAACAGGGTCATCCGCGCGCGGCCCGGAAGCGCGCGAGCCCCCGATCGAGATCGGCGATCAGGTCGCCCACATCCTCCAGCCCGATCTGGAGGCGGATCAGCGGCCCAGCGAAATCGCGTTTGGTCACGCTGCGATAGCGGTGCGGGTCGGCGGGGATGGCCAGGCTCTCATAACCGCCCCAGCTGAACCCCAGCCCGAAATGCGCCAGCCCATCCAGCATTGCGGTACGTGCGGCGTCATTGCCGCCGTCGAGGACGAAGGCGAACAGCCCGCTCGACCCCAGGAAATCGCGCGCGAATATCTCATGGCCGGGGCAGGAGGGCAGGGCGGGATGCAGCACCTGCGCCACGCCCGGCTGCTCGGCCAGCCACTTGGCGATGGCCAGCGCGCTTTGCTGATGCTGGGCGAGGCGTACGCCCATGGTGCGCAGCCCCCGGCTGCCCAGATAGGCGTCGTCGGGGCTGGCGACCTGACCCAGCTGGAAGCTGGTATCGCGCAGTGCCGCCCAATGCGCGGGCGCGGCGGTCACCGAACCCAGCATCGCGTCCGAATGGCCGACGACGTACTTGGTGCAGGCGAGAACCGTCAGGTCGACGCCCTTTTCGATCGCCGGGAAGAACAGCGGCGTCGCCCAGGTATTGTCGAGGATCGTGGTGATGCCGTGTCGCTTGGCGACCGCGACGATGGCGGGAATGTCCTGCACCTCGAAGCTGAGCGAGCCGGGGCTTTCGAGGAAGATCGCGCGTGTCGACGGGCCGATCAGATCGGCGATCCCGGTACCCACCAGCGGATCGTAGAAGCGCGTCGTGATCCCCATGCGCGCGAGCAGGCCGGTGGCAAGCCCACGCGTCGGGTCATAGGCGCTGTCGACCAGCAGCAGCTCGTCGCCCGGCGACAGGACCGACAGCAAGGCCGCCGCGATTGCCGCCACGCCCGAGGGGTAGAGAAAGGTCGCCTCCGCCCCCGGCTCCAGGCTGGTCAGCGCATCGGCCAGCGACCACTGGGTCGGCAGGCCCTTGCGGCCATAGAACAGCTTTTCGTGCAGATCGCCCGCACCGGTGGCGCGCATATGGGCGACATTGTCGTACAGCACGGTCGAGCCGCGCCAGACGGGGACGTTGACCACGCCCTTCGTCCATTCCGCGCGGCGGCCCGCCTGGACCAGACGGGTGGCGGGCTTGATGGGCAGATCGTCGTCGGTCATCGCTTTACGCGTCTTTCGCTTTGGGGGTGCTGGGGTCGGAGCCCCATTCGGTCCAGCTGCCGTCATAGACCGGCATCATTCCGCCGATCCGCTCCGCCCCGAAGGCGAGGACGCAGGCGGTGATGCCAGAGCCGCAGGTGGCGATTATCGGCTTGGTCGGATCGAGCCCGGCGGCGGTGAATTCGGCGGCGATGGCGTCCGGCGACTTCCAACGGCCGTCCGCGTCGAACAGGCGCGAATAGGGCAGGTTCAGCGCGCCGGGGATATGGCCGGGCTCGACGCCGGGACGCGGCTCGGGCTCGGCGCCTGCGAAGCGGCCGGGTGAGCGGGCATCGACGATCTGCGCATCGCCCGCCTCGACATGGGCTCGGACCTCGCGAAGGCTGCGCACGCGGGCGAGGTCGGCCTGCGCGACGAACAGGCCGGGCGTCTCGGGCGCGCCTGCCGGGCCGACCATGACCGGGTGCCCCGTCGCTGCCCAGGCCTCCAGCCCGCCGTCGAGCAGCGATACCGACTTCGCGCCGAACAACGTCAACAGCCACCAGACCCGCGCCGAACTATGCAGCGGCGACCGGTCGTACAGGACGATCCGGTCGGCATGACCGACGCCGACCTCGCTCATGGCATGGGCGAAATGCTCGGCCGGGGGCAGCGTCATCGGCAGGTCGCTGTCGGGATCGGCGAGCCCTCCCAGCGCCAGGAAGCGCGAGCCCGGAATATGCCCGTCCTCGAACCCGCGCCGGGCCGTGGTGCCGTCGGGGTCGTCGAGGAAATAGGTGGTGTCGAGGATGCGGATATCCGCGTCGCCCGCGATGGCGGCGAGGTCGTGCGGGGTGATGAGTGGCGGCATCCTATGCTCCTCGGTCGGTGGGTCCGTACCTAGGCGCGTTGGGGGCGGGGTCGCAACCCGGCGGACGGTCAGGCAAAGTTCGGCGCGGCGATCGCCAGGAACCGCTCCAGCGTCATGCCCTCCTGATGGCATTCCACATCGGTGGGCAAGGTCAGCCAGGGCTGTTTGCGCTTCACCCAGATATGGACGATCGGCGCGATCCGGTCGCTCTCGTCCAGCGTGCCTGCGCGCAACAGCGCGGCATGGGGGCGTGCGTCGTTCATGCTGTAGAGCCGCGTCATGCAGCGGCGGCAGAAGCGCTGACGGGTGGCGACGCCTTGTTCGTCGATGTCGGCCCATTCGGCCAACGCACCCTCGACGCGCAGCCGATCGACCGGGACCATCGCCTGGATCGCGACGGCCGCACCGGACATGGTCTGGCAACTGCGGCAGTGGCAGGCATAGGCGGCGGGTAGGTCAGGCAGGTCGAGCGTATAGCGGCTGTCCCCGCACAGGCATTGGCCGGTCAGTGGCATGAAGCGGTGTCGTCCCTTTATGGTGTCGGATCGCGCCGCATGCGTAATGAATCGGGGCCTTGGTGTCTTGGGGGAATCGGTCGGGGAAAGGGGTGGGGCACCTACGCCAACCCCTTCAGATAGGCCGCCGCCTGTGCCCGCACCGCTTTCCGGTCCGCCTCCGCCATCCGGTTCCAGTTGCGATAGGCCATCGCCATCCGCACATTGCCCTCGAACCGTGCCTCGTGCCGTGCCAGGAAATCCCAATAGAGCGCGTTGAACGGGCAGGCATCCTCGCCGACCCGCTGCTTCACGTCATAGCGGCAGTGTCCGCAATAATCCGACATGCGGTTGATATAGGCCCCTGACGAGACATAGGGCTTGGACGCGATGATGCCGCCATCGGCGAACTGGCTCATGCCCACGACATTGGGCAGCTCGACCCATTCATAGGCATCGATATAGATTTCCAGATACCAGCGATGCACCGCCGCCGGGTCCGCGCCGATCAGGGCGGCGAAATTGCCCGTCACCATCAGCCGCTGGATATGATGGGCGTGCGCGGTGTCGAGCGTCTGGCCCAGCGCCTGCGCCATGCAGTGCATGTCGGTCTCGCCGGTCCAGTAGAAGCCGGGCAGCGGCCGGGTCGCGCGTAGGACGTTGCGCTCCACATAATCCGGCCCGACATGCCAATAGAGCCCGCGCACATATTCGCGCCAGCCGATGATCTGGCGGATATAGCCCTCGACCGAATTGAGGCTGGCATTCCCGTCCTCATATTCCGCTTCCGCCATCCGGCAGAGGACAAGCGGATCGAGCAGCCCCGAATTGATATAGGGCGACAGGACCGAGTGCCATAGCTGGTGCTGGCCGGTCAGCATGGCATCCTGATAGTCGCCGAACTTGGGCAGGCCGTGCGCCATGAACGCCTCGGCCTGCGCCTGTGCCTCCTCGGCGGTGACGGCATAGGCGAAGCCGTCCAGCGATCCGGGGTGGTTGTCGAAGCGCGCGGCGACCAGGTCCAGCACCTCGCGCGTGATTCTGTCGGGTGCGAATGTCAGCGGTTCGGGCGGCGTGTCCTTCTTGGGCGCGGGCTTGCGGTTGTCGGCGTCGTAATTCCATTTGCCGCCTTCGGGCTTGTCGCCCTTCATGAGGAGGCCGGTCTTCCGGCGCATCAGCCGGTAGAAAAACTCCATGCGGAGTTCCTTGCGATCCGTCGCCCAATCCTCGAACTCCGCCTGGCTGGCGATGAAGCGGGTGTCGGGGCGGATGTCGACGGGCAGGCCGAAGATCGTTTCCCACGCCTCCAGCATGGCGGCCACGCGCCATTCGCCTGCCTGGGTCACGACGATGCGGGCCGGATTATGCCGCTCGACCGCGCGCGCCACCTCGCCGGTGAAGCTGCCCCTATTGTCGGGGTCGTCCAGCTTCACATAGTCGACCGTCCAGCCCGCCTTTTCCAGCGCCGCGGCATGGTGGCGCATGGCCGACAGGATATAGGCGATCTTGGCCTTGTGGTGGCGGACGTAAGCCGTCTCGTCCTCAACCTCCATCACCAGCAGGACCGAGCGTTTCGGGTCAGCCCCTTCCAACGACGACAGATTCATCGACAATTGATCGCCCAGAATGGGGATCAGCGTTGGCGCTTTGGGCATGGCTGTCCTACATGGCCTTTCATGAAGCATCTCGGCCAGACCAGCGCGCTGCCCGCTTCCCCGGAAGAGGCGGTGCTCGATTATGTTCCCAACCCCCGTCCGGGGCGCACCTATCTGATCCGGTTCGCCGCGCCCGAGTTCACCTCGCTCTGCCCGGTGACCGGCCAGCCCGATTTCGCGCATCTGGTCATCGACTATGTGCCGGGCGCGACGATCGTCGAGTCGAAGTCGCTGAAGCTGTTCCTGGGCAGCTTCCGCAACCATGCCGGTTTCCATGAGGACTGCACCGTCGGCATCGGCGAGCGGCTGTTCGATGAGATGAAGCCGGTGTGGCTGCGCATCGGCGGATACTGGTATCCGCGCGGCGGCATCCCGATCGACGTGTTCTGGCAGTCCTCGGCCCCGCCTGCCGACCTGTGGCTGCCCGACCAGGGCGTCGCGGGCTATCGCGGCCGGGGCTGATCCACCTCGCATCGGCGGGGCTGTTAACCACCGCTTTATCCCAATGTGAAACAACACGAATATTTGAAGTTGATCGACGACGCGCTTAAACGCGGGTCCATGGTCGGCATCCTTGCGATGCCTGTAAGGAATTGGTCATGCGGAAGATCGTCAAATATATCGCGATGGTGGCGGCGACGGTGGTCGGTCTGGGCAGCGCCGGCGCGGCGAGCGCGGGCACCATCATCATCAACGACTCGAAGGGCGGCCTCGTGTCCTACGACACGACGACCAAGGTGAGCACGGTGCTCAGCAAGAGCAGCGGCACGACGATGTACGACATCGCGATGAACGCGGGTGGCGATCTTTTCGGCGTCAATGGCGGAACGCTGTACAAGATGACGACGGCCGGTGTTTCGACCGCGATCGGCTCGCTGAACGCCTTCGTCAACGGCCTCGTGTTCGGCGCGGATGGCACTTTGTACGGATCGGGTGACGAAGACCTTTACAAGATCAACACCAGCACCGGCGAGGCCAGCCTGATCGGGGCCACCGGTCAGCAATCTTCGGGCGATCTGGCCTTCTTCAAGGGACAGATGTATCTCGCCAGCGACGCGGGTCTGGCACTCGTCAACCCCCTGACCGGGGCGAGCCAGCTGATCGGTGGTACGCCTGCTATCTTCGGGCTGGCTTCGACGGCCGATACGCTCTTCGGCGTGAAGGACAATGCGATCTACACGATCGACCCGGCCACTGGTTTGGCCACGCAGGTTGCGGCCTACACCAACGGACTGGCCTATGGTGCGGCATCGCTGCCGATGTCGGCGCCGACGTCGGTCCCGGAGCCCGCGACCTGGGCGATGATGCTGCTGGGCCTGGTGCTGGTGGGGTATGCCCTGCGTCGTCGCCAAGCTCAGGCCGTACCGCACGCCGCTATCGCCTGATATCGCTGCCGGGGGGCGCCTTTCCGCGCCTCACCTGACACAGGAACCGGTCGCCCGATGGGCGGCCGGTTTTTTGTTGGGCATCGTCGATTTCGCACGGACCGGAACCAGGGTAAGAATATCGCAACCGCTTCGGCCGCAGGAACAGGGGGTTAGTTGAATCGCTTCCCCGGCTGCCGGGCGGACGCGGTATCTGGTCATGGAGTCCTTTCGCTTGAAACATCTGTCCTGGAGTGCCGCTCCCCTCGCCCTGCTGGCCTTGTCGGCTTGTCAGTCCAAGCCCGAGGGGCAGGTGGCGGCCAAGGTCGATGGACAGGCGATCACGATGCAAGCGCTGGATGCCGAACTGGCCGATGCGCCGCCGGGCATCGATCGTCTCGCCTATCGCAAGGCGATCCTGCCCCAGCTGGTCGACCGCACCCTGCTGGCGCAGGCGGCGCAGAAGATGGGGATCGAGAAGACCCCCGAATTCGCCGCGCAGCGCGAACGTCAGGAACAGAAGCTGCTGGTCGAGATGCTGGCGCAGAAGCTCGCCAACACCGTGCCGGTGCCGACCGTTCAGGCGGTCGACGCCTATATCGCCGCGCACCCTTATGAATTTGCGCAGCGGCAGAAATTCTACGTCGATCAAATCCGTTTTCCCCAGCCCGCCAGTACCGACGCGCTGCTGGCGCTCGGCCAGTCCAAGACGCTGGACGCACTGGCCGATCAACTCACCGGCAATGCCACGCCCTTCACGCGCGATCATGTCCTGATTGATTCGGCCTATCTTGACCCTGCCATCGCGGCACAGGTCGTCAAGCAGGCGCTGGGCGATCCCATCCTGCTGCCCTATAAGGGCAGCTACACCGCCAATGCGATCATTCAGCGTATGGCGGTGCCGATGACCGGCGAGCCAGCGCGCGCGCTGGCGGCGGAAATCCTGCGGCGCAAGGCGATCGCCGATGCGCTGGGCAAGACGCTGAGGGAACAGCGTCAGAAGGCCAGCATTTCCTATGAGGCCGGTTTCAAGCCCGCTGGCAAACCGGCGGCGGACAGCAAGGCGGTTCGCGATGCGGCCGACCAGGTGCCTGCAAAGTCAGGGGCACCGCGCTAAACGCCTGTTTCCTTCCTCCCCTGCGCTTGCGGGGGAGGCATAATATCCTCGCGCACCCCAGCGTGCCGTAGCGTCATCGTGCCGCTGCGCTGAGTTGCGATGCAGCAAATATGTCATACGCTCTGCAACCTTCATCGGCCTTTGCGGGTTGACCTTGCTGCGAGATGAATTGCGGGATTCCCGCGTCTCTCGCGCCTGCAAGGACATGCGATATGGTGGAAGCGAACGGAACCGTGATCGAACGACTGGCGCTGATCGGCAATTTCCTGCCCCGTCAATGTGGGCTCGCGACTTTCACGACCGATGTCTATTCCGCGCTGCGCGACCGGTTTCCCGAACTCGCGGTCGATGTCTATGCGATGGACGACCATCCCGGCCGCTATGCCTATCCCCCGGCGGTGACGGCCGCCATCCCGCAGCATGAGCGGTCTGCCTATATCGACATGGCCCGCCGGATCGAGGCGAGCGGCGCGCAGGCGATCTGGGTCCAGCATGAATATGGCATCTATGGCGGCGCGGCGGGCGAGCATCTGCTCGCGCTGCTCGATCGCACCACGCTGCCCGTGATCGCGACGCTGCACACCGTCCTCGAAAAGCCCTCGGCCGACGAACGGCGGGTCATGGAAGGCCTGCTGCGCCGCTGTGCCCGGATCATCGTCATGGCCGATAAGGGCCGCGACATTCTCCAGCGCGTCTATGGCGCCGATCCGCGCCAGGTCGCGATGATCCCGCATGGCGTGCCCGACCGTGAACTGATTTCGCCGGATACGCTCAAGGACCGCTTCGGTTGGACCGGGCGCAAGGTCGTCTTCACCTTCGGCCTGCTCGCCCCCAATAAGGGGATCGAAACGATCATCGAGGCGCTGCCCGCCGTTGCCGCCAACCACCCGGAGCTTCTCTATGTCGTGCTGGGCGCGACCCACCCCAATCTGATCGCGCATGAGGGCGAGGCGTATCGCGACCGGTTGAAGGCATTGGCCGAGGCGCGCGGCGTCGCCGACAATGTCGCCTTTGTCGATGCCTTTGTCGAGCATGACGAGCTGATCGAATATCTGCAGGCGGCGGATATCTATGCGACGCCCTATACCAACCCCGCCCAGATCACGAGCGGCACGCTGTCCTATGCGGTAGGTGTGGGCAAGGCGGTGATTTCCACCCCCTATGTGCACGCCACCGAGATTCTGGGTGACGAGCACGGCGTGCTGGTGCCCTTCGGCGATGTCGGCGCCTTCGCGCGCGAAATCGACCGGTTGCTGACCGACGAAGCGGCGCGCAACCGCCTGTCGAGCCGGGCTTATGCGCGCGGCCGCACGATGATCTGGCCGCGTCTGGCCGAGGCGGCGGTCCAGCAGATCGGCGCGGCCATCACCGCCCGCCCGCGCCGGATCGCCAACTCGCATCAGAGCAGCATCAAGCCGCTCGCGCCCGATCTCGCCGCCGTTGAACGGATGAGCGACTCAACCGGCATGTTGCAGCATGCCATTTATTCGGTCCCCGATCGCCGCCACGGCTATTGCATCGACGACAATGCCCGCGCGTTGATCTTCATGACGCAGGCGCCCGATATCGATCCGGTGACGCGCGACAAATGGACGACCATCTACGCCTCGTTCCTGCAATATGCGTGGAATCCGGAGGCACGGCGCTATCGCAACTTCATGCGCTTCGACCGTAGCTGGTGCGAGGATGTCGGTTCGGAGGATTCGAACGGGCGCACCCTGTGGGCGCTGGGCGTGACCGCCCGCGACGCGCAGCTGGCCAAGCATCGCGACTGGGCACAGATGTGGTTCGACGCCACCGCCTCGCTGGCGCTCGACCTGGGCTCGCTGCGTGCACAGGCCTTTGCGATGCTGGGCGCGGCGGCGATGCTGGAGGCGCGGCCGGGGCATCAGCTGGCCCGCGCGATCCTGGAGAAGATGCCCGACCTGCATCTCGCCTTGCTGGAAGAAGCCCGGCGGCCCGAATGGCAGTGGTTCGAGATCGTGCTGGCCTATGACAATGCCCGCGTACCGCAGGCGCTGATCGAGGCAGGACGTGCGCTGGGGCGTCAGGATCTGATCGACTGCGGCATTTCGACGCTCGACTGGATCGTCGGCAAGCAGACCTCGCCCGAGGGCCGTTTCCGCGCGGTCGGCAGCGAGAGCTTCGGCCGCCCCTATGCCGAACCGTTGCAGTTCGACCAGCAACCGCTGGAGGCGCAGGCAACGGTCGAGGCATGCCGCTCCGCCTATGCCGCCACCGGCGATGCGCGCTGGATCGCCGAGGGCGAACGGGCCTATGGCTGGTTCCTGGGCGCCAACGACCTCGACCTGCCGCTGGCGACGGCGCAGGATGGCGGTTGTTTCGACGGGCTGATGCCGACCGGCCTCAACCGTAACCAGGGTGCGGAATCGATCCTGGCGCTGCAACTCGCCAATTGCGCGATCGCTAACCTTTGCCATTCGGCGTCAACCATGGCAGGAGCCGATCGTCATATTGCCTGACATGCTGTCATGTTCGGGGGATATGATGAGCGTTTTTGGTAGAGTGGCGAGACGGTAGCGCGATGGATTTGTTCAACCACCGGCTGCGGCTTCATGCCGATCCTTCGCGCGTCGTGGTGCGGCCCTTTCATATCGCATGGGGCGGCGGCAATGGCGCTCCGCCCAGCCGGACCGAGCGGCTGGTCGGCGAAGTGCTCGCCATGTCGCCGGAGGAAGCGCGCGACCAGCTGGAAACCGTGCTGAAGGATTTCGAGGCGCGGCACTGGCAGACGCGACGCGTCTTCATGACCCGCTACGACCAGATCGAGGATCTGCTGAAGCTCGACGGGTCGAAGATCGGCGACGAGAAGCGTCAGCTGATCGGTGCCTATTTCTGCCACGAATATAGCTATGCGGCCGCCGCGCTGATGAACCCGTCGGCGGTCCCGCATTTCGACCAGACCGGTATCCAGCCGGGGTCGCAGCGCATCCTGATGTCGATGCGCGCGGTGGGCGAGGGGCATATCTCCTCGGTCGCCTTCCGCGAAGGCATCATCAACGACCAGAACCAGCTGCGCCTCGCGCCCGAGCCGCCCTTCGCGACCGCGACCGACGTGCATGGCTGGGGCGAGGAAGACGTGCCGAGCGGCCCGATCACCGTCCATCGCCACCGCGATTCGACGCTGTCGGGCACGGTCATCTTCCCGATCACCCAAGCCCAGTCCAAGGGGCTGGAGGACATGCGGATCGTCCAGTTCACGCATGACGACGGCGCGGTCGAATGGATCGGCACCTATACCGCCTATGACGGTTCGGGCATCCAGTCCGAATTGATGCGCACTCGCGACTTCCGCGCGTTCGACCTGGTGCCGATGACCGGTGCCGCGGCGCGCAACAAGGGCATGGCGCTATTCCCGCGCAAGGTTGCGGGGCAATATATGATGATCGGCCGACAGGACGGCGAGAATCTGTTCCTGCTCAAGTCCGACTCGCTGACCCACTGGGAGGATGGCGAGAAGATTCTCACGCCCGTTTTCCCATGGGAGCTGGTGCAGATTGGCAATTGCGGCCCGCCCATCGAAGTCGATGAGGGCTGGCTGTTGCTGACCCACGGCGTCGGGGCGATGCGCAAATATTCGATCGGCGCGGCGCTGCTCGACAAAAATGACCCGTCCAAGGTGCTCGGCCGGACCAAGCAGCCGATCCTGGCCGCCAAGGACCAGGACCGCGAAGGCTATGTGCCCAACGTCGTCTATTCCTGTGGCGCGATCCGGCACGGCGAATCGCTGTTCCTGCCCTATGGCATCGCCGACAGCTCGATCGGCTTTGCGTTCGTGAAGATCAGCGAGTTGTTGGCGGCGATGTAACGATCCGGCGGCGCGGGTAGTGTACCGTGCAGCCGTGCATCCCTCTATTCCTCCCCTGTAAGGGGAGGGGGACCATGCAAAGCATGGTGGAGGGGTGTCACCCTATCGAGGGCGGGACACCCCTCCGTCAGGGCTGCGCCCTGCCACCTCCCCTTACAGGGGAGGAATGCCAGTCCGCTCACATCTGAGGATCAGTGTGCCGCTGGCGGCAAGCTGATAACCTGACGGCGCGTATAGCGATACAGCGCCGCCACGATCCCGAGGAACAGGATCGTCCCCCCGACCAGCGCCGGGGTCGCAAAACCGTCCCCGACCAGCGCCAGCGGTGCATCCGAATTGATCAGGTAGACGATCCCCGCAAAACCGACGCCCCACAGGCTCTCGCCCACGATCAGCCCGGTCGCGGCCAGCACGCCCAGCCGCTCGGCGGCTTCCGGGTTGCTGCTGCGCTTGGCCCAGCGGTCATAGACATGGCCGATCGCCGCGCCCAGCACGACCGGCAGCGTCGCCGACATGGGCAGATAGATGCCCAGCCCCACGCCCAGCGGCGGCAGGCGCAGCCAGCCGAGCTTGCCCAGCACCTCGTCCACCACGATCACTCCGACGCCGATCAGGGCACCGATACCGATCATTCCCCAATTGAGGTCACCGCCCAACACGCCCTTGGCCAGTGCCGAGATCAGCGCGGCCTGCGGCGCCGACAGGGCGTTGGGGCCTGCGCCCGGCGTGCCTGCGAACCCCAGCGTCGCGTTGAGCAGGTCGAGCACCGGCGGGATCACCAGGCTGCCGAAGACGACGCCGATGACCAGCGCCACCTGCTGTTTCCACGGCGTCGCGCCGACCAGTTCGCCGGTCTTCAGGTCCTGAAGATTGTCGTTGGAGATGGTCGCGACGCCGAACACGACACCGGTGACGATCAGCGCATAGGCGACCAGCGCCTGGGTCGTCTCCGGCGGGGTGCCGCGCCCGAACAGCCCGACCAGCAGCAGCGCGGCGGCCAGGACCGACAGGATGCCGATGCCCGATACCGGGCTGTTCGATGCGCCGATCAGGCCCGCCATATAGCCGCACACGGCGGCGATCACGAGGCCGATCAGCAGGATGAACAGCAGCGCGCCACCGATCAGCGCTACGCCCGATGCCGCCAGCGGTCCGCCCGCGATCACCGACCAGAGCAGTCCCGCGATCGGCACCAGGGTCGCCAAGGCGACGGCGGCGACGATTCCGATCGGCAGGTCACGCTCGCCGATCGCCAGCACCGCGCCGTCGCGCTTGGCCGAGGCGGCGGCCAGCGAGGAACGGATGCCGCCGATGACCGGCCCGATGATCTTCAGCAGCGTCCAGATCGCCGCGACTCCGATCACGCCCGCGCCCAGGAAGCGCACGTCACGGCTGAAAATCCCGCCCGCCCATTCGGCGACGGGCCCGGCCGATGGCGCCATGGCGGTCAGGATGGGCAGTGCCACCCACCACCCGATCGCGATCCCCGCCAGCATGGCACAGCCGACCGACAGGCCGACCAGATGCCCGACCCCGATCAGCGCGAAGGACAGCCCGCCCGAAATGCCGGTCGCGCCCGCGCCGGTGCGGAACCAGACGGCTGCTTCGGCGACGGCCAGCTTGGTCTGGGTCAGGATCGCGAAGGCGGCCGAGGCGACGGCGTTGACGACGATCAGCCGCAGGCCGGTCGCGCTCTCCGCCTCGCCCTCGCGGCTGCCTGCGCCGACCTTCAACACCTCGGCGGCGGCGCGGCCCTCGGGATAGGGCAGGTCGGTGTCGACGACGAGCGCACGGCGCAAGGGCACCGAGAACATGACACCGAGGATGCCCCCCGTCGCGGTGATCCCGGCCGTCAGCAAATAGGGGAAACCCTGCCACCAGCCGATCATGACCAGGCCCGGCAACACGAAGATGATCGCCGCCAGCGTCCCCGCCGCCGAGGCGACGGTCTGGACGATGTTGTTCTCCAGCACCGAGCTGTTCGGCAGATAGCGCAATATCGCCATCGAGATGACCGCCGCCGGGATCGAGGTCGCGAAGGTCAGCCCGACCTTGAGGCCGAGATAGACATTGGCGGCGGTGAACAACAGGGTGATGATCCCACCCAGTGCAATCCCGCGCAGGGTGAGTTCGGCGACGGGACGGGCGGCAGCGGACGTACGGCTCATGCGCGCAGATGTGGCAGAAGGTGGCGCGCTCGCCTAGGGTTTCGTGCAGAGGAAAGCGCTTCGACTACGCTCGGCGCGAGTGGGAGGGGAATATCCCTCTCCAACCTCCGTTCAGCCTGAGCGAAGTCGAAGGCCAAGGGACAACGCTGACGTACGACCCTCACCCTTCCGACGCTTCGCGCCTCCCTCCCTCTCCCATTGGGAGAGGGAAGGGGCCCGCCCGCGCCAGCGGGTGGGAAGGGTGAGGGTCGGGCCTTTCATCAGACCAAATGGAGGAGACTACCCCCGGAACAGATTCCCCAGCACTCCGCGCACGACCGCGCCGACGATCCCGCCGCCGCTGCTCGACCGCCGCCTGGAGCCACCACCGAACACCTGCTTGCCGATCTCGTTCGCCACCTGCCGCCCGATCGAGGAACTGGCCGAGCGCGCCGCGCTGGTCGCCATCTTGGCCCAGGGGGAGTTGGCCGCCGCGCGCTGTTCGGCGATGCGGGCGCGTTCGGCCTCCTTGGCGGCCTTCGCATCGGCCTTGGCGGCTTGTGCGGCCTGTTTGTCGGCCTCGGTCGCTGCCTTGGCTTCGGCGGCGGCAGCGGCGGCTTCCTGGGTCTTGGCGGCGAGCAGTTCCTCGGCCGATTCGCGGTCGACCGTCTGATCGTATTTCGCGCCGACCGCGTCGGTTTCGACCAGCACTTTGCGTTCCTCCGGCGTCGCGGGGCCGACGCGGCTGCGCGGCGGGGCGATCAGAGTGCGCTCGACGGGTGAGGGGGAGCCGTCGGGCTGGAGCAGCGAGACCAGCGCCTCGCCAACCTTCAATTCGGTGATCGCGCTGGCGACATCGACACCGGGATTGGCGCGGAACGTCTCGGCCGCCGACCGGACGGCGGCCTGATCGCGTGGGGTGAAGGCACGCAGCGCGTGCTGCACCCGGTTCCCCAATTGCCCGGCGATCTTGTCGGGCACGTCGATCGGGTTCTGGGTGATGAAATAGACGCCGACGCCCTTGGACCGGATCAGCCGCACGACCCGCTCGATCGTGTCGACCAGCGCAGGCGCGGCGTCGTCGAACAACAGATGCGCCTCGTCGAAGAAGAAGACGAGTTTGGGCTTGTCGGGATCGCCGATCTCGGGAAGCTGCTCGAACAGTTCGGACAGCAGCCAGAGCAGGAAGGTGGCATAGAGCTTGGGGCTGGCCATCAGCTGGTCGGCGGCCAGGATGTTGACGACGCCCCGCCCCGCATCGTCCGTGGCGATCAGGTCGGCCAGTTCCAGCGCAGGCTCGCCGAAGAAATGCTCAGCCCCTTGGGTGCGCAACTGGAGCAGCGCGCGCTGGATCGCGCCGACCGACTGTTTCGAGACATTGCCATAGGTGGTCGTCAGCTCGTCCGCCCGTGCCGCACATTCGGCCAGCATCGCCTGCAGGTCGTCCAAGTCGAGGAGCAGCAATCCTTCCTTGTCCGCGACATGGAAGGCGATGGTCAGCACGCCCTCCTGCGTCTCGTTCAGCCCCATCATGCGGGCGAGCAGCAGCGGCCCCATCTCCGACACGGTGGCGCGGACCGGGTGCCCTTGGCGACCGAACAGGTCCCAGAACTGCACCGGCGCAGCCTCATAAGCCCAGTCGGTCATGCCCAGCTCGGCGGCGCGCGCGGTGAAGGCGGCATGGGTCTTGCCCAAGGCCGATCCTGCCATGCCGAGACCCGACAGGTCACCCTTCACGTCGGCGACGAAGCTGGGCACGCCCGCGCGCGAAAAGCCCTCCACCATGGTCTGGAGCGTCACGGTCTTGCCGGTGCCGGTCGCGCCCGCGATCAGGCCGTGCCGGTTCGCGCGCTTGAGGTCGATCGCCTGTGGCTTGCCGCCGCCCATGCCGATGAAGATGCCGTCCATGGCGTACATTGTACCGCGCCGTACGGGGACCGGAATAGTAAAAGGCCGCCGCATCCATGGGATACGACGGCCTTTTTTTCGGGGCGGGTAATACCCTCACCCTTCCGGCGCTTCGCGCCTCCCTCCCTCTCCCAATGGGAGAGGGAAGGGGCCTGCCCGCGTCAGCGGGTGGGAAGGGTGAGGGTAGGGCCTCTTTTACTTGATCCGCAGCGGGATCAGCGCGCCCGCGATCCGGCCGCGGGTGATCTGCGCCAGCACCTGGGGACGGCCAGCGGCCTTGGCGGTGGCGATGACCCCCTGGATATCGGCCGGGGTGCGGATCGCCGTGCCGTTGATCGCGGTGATGACGTCGCCGCGCTTCAGCTTGGAGGCGGCATCGCTCGACGGATTGACCGCCGCGATCACTACGCCCTGGGTCGAGGGGTCGACATTGATCGCCCGCGCGATGGCGGGGGTCAGGACCTGCACCGTCAGGCCCAGCGCGTCGCCCGCCGCCGGGGTGGTCTGGCCATCATCGTCATTGTCGGGGAAGGCATCCGACCCGTCGCCCATCTGCGCGGCCAGCTCTTCGTTCGACGGGCGGGTTGCGGCGGTCGCGGTCAGCGACACCGGCTTGCCGCCACGCAGCACCTCCAGATTGACGCGGCCGCCCGGCGGCACGTTCGCGATCAGATAGGACAGGGTCTGTTCGGGCGTCACCGACTGGCCGTTGACCTTGGTCACCACGTCGAACGCCTTCAGCCCGGCCTTGGCGGCGGGACCGTTGGGCTCGACCTTGGCGATGATCTCGCCCTGGCCCTTGGGCACGCCCAGCGAGGCCGCGACATCGTCGGTGACCGGACCGCCGATCTGCACGCCCAGATAGCCGCGCTCGATCTTCTGGCCCTTCATCAGCCGCTCGATGATCGGCTTGGCGTCTTCGGCCGGGATGGCGAAGCCGATGCCGATATTGCCGCCCGACTGCGAATAGATCTGGCTGTTTATGCCGATGACGTTGCCGTTCATGTCGAACATCGGGCCGCCGGAATTGCCCTGGTTGATCGCGGCGTCGGTCTGGATGAAGCGGTCGTTCGCGCCGCCCTGGCCGGTCACGCGGTGCACGGCCGAGACGATACCGGCGGTCACCGTGCTCGACAGGCCGAAGGGCTGGCCGATCGCCAGCACCCAGTCACCGGGGCGCGCCCGCGACGAATCACCGAAGCGGACGAAGGGCAGGTTCTTGCCGTCGATCTTCAGGACGGCGAGGTCCGAGGTTTCGTCGCGACCGACGACCTTGGCGGTATATTCCTTGCGGTCGTTGAGCGTGACGGTGATCGATTCGACCGACGCACCCTGCGCACCCGGCGCGATGACGTGATTGTTGGTGACGATATAGCCGTCGGGCGAGATCAGGAAGCCCGAGCCCAATGACATGCCCTCGCGCTTCTGCGGCTGTGCGCCGCCGCCGGGGGCGCCGAAAAAGCCCTCGAATGGCGTGCCCGCGAACGGATTCGCCTGCTGCTTGGTGGTGATCGACTGCTTGGTCGAGATGTTGACGACGGCCGGCTGGAGCTTGGCGACCATGTCGGCAAAGCTCATCGGTGCACCGGCACGTGGTGCGACCGCCTGGATCGCACCCGGTTCGTTCTGCGCGACCTGGGCGGTTCCGGGCTGAAGGGCCAGGGTCGCGGTCGCGCCACCGAGGAGGAGCGCACTGGTAATGGCGTAGGCGTAGCGCACTGGGCTAGGGTCCTCTCAAAGAAAATTCAACTTGACCGTGTTGTATTTGTCACGGTTTGGCTGAACGACGCTTGAATATGAACGAGCGGAAAGGTGGAATCTCCACCTATCGGCCCGGCGCGGTGAATTCCTTCAAATAGCTGTTCTCGGGCGACAGAATGATCTGGGTCGACCCGCGTTCCTGATTGGTGCCGTCCGCGCCGAAGGTATGGCGATAGGACTGCATGGCGCGGTAGAAATCATAAAAGCCGGGGTCCTTGCCGAACGCCTGGGCATAGATTTGCGCGGCCTGGGCATCGGCGTCGGCGCGCACGATCTGCGCCTGCTTCTGGCCCTGCGCGGCGATGGTGATCGCCTCCTGCTGGCGTGCGGTCTGCATCCGGGCGAGCGCGCTCTGCAGCGGCGTGCCGGTCGGCAGTTCGGCCTCCTTGATGCGGACATCGACGATCTGCACGCCATACTGGCTGGCGATCCGGTTCAGCCGCCGCTGGATCGCGTCCATGATCTGGCCACGTTCGGGGCTGAGCAGTTCGGCGAAGCGGCGCTTGCCCAGTTCGTTGCGCAGCGCCGAGCCGAAGATCGGACGCAGCTGGTTGATGACGCCCTCCTCGCTGCCCGCGGTCGCCAGCATTCGGCGTGGATCGACGATGCGGAAACGGGCGAAGGCGTCGACATTGACGCGGCGCTGGTCGCTGGAGAGCACCTGGGTCTTTTCCAGGTCGAGGTCCAGCACCCGCTTGTCGACCCAGACGATGCGGTCGACGAACGGAATGCGCGCGATCAGTCCGGCGCCGCTGTCGCCCAGCGTCTCGCCGGGGCGATAGCTGTTGACGATCCCGATCGGCTGGCCGAACCGATAGATTACCGCCTGCCGGGTTTCCGGCACGATGGCGAAGGTCGCCGCCGCCAGGATCACCGCGACCAGCAGGGCGACGCCCAGCACGATCGGGTTGCGCAAGGTCAGGCCGTTCACTGGCCGCCTCCCTGCGCCGGAGTCGCCGGAGCCGTCGCCGTGATCTCGGGCGGCAACGGCCGGGCCTGCCCCTTGGACAGCGGCAGATAGGGAACGACGCCCGGTGCCTCGACGATGGTCTTGTCCGATTTGGCCAGCACGGCCTCCATGGTCTCGTAATACATGCGGCGGCGGGTCACTTCGGGGGCCAGGCGATATTGTTCGTACATCTTGTCGAACTGTGCCGCCTCGCCCTGGGCGCGCGCTATCACCTGTTGCGCATAGGAGCGCGCCTGGTTGACGTCGGCGACCGCGCGCTGCTGCGCCACCGTCACCTTGTTGAAATCGTCGACGATCTGCTGCGGCGGGGCGGCCTGCTTGATCGCCACGCCCTGAATGCGCACGCCCGAATGATATTCGTTCAGGATCGCCTGGGTCAGTTCCTGCACCCGCTGTTCGATCGCGGTGCGGCCTGACCCCAGCGCCTGATCCAGCGTGGTGTCGGCGATCACCGCGCGCATCGCGCTTTCGGCGGCCGCGCGCACCGTCTCCTGCGGCTGGGCGAGGCGGAAGGCGAAGTCGCGCGGATTGGCGATATCCCAGCGGACCGAATAGCTGAGGTCGATGATGTTCTGATCGCCGGTCAGGACCAGATTCTCGCCCGAGCCCTCGGGGAAATTCTCGGTCCGGATCTTCTGCACGTCCAGCACGCGGACATTGGCGATCGGGGCGGGCGCGGTGATCTGGATGCCCGGTTCCAGAATGCCGGTATAGCGGCCGAAATAGGTGACGACGCCGCGCTGCTGCGGGCCGATCGGGTGGATCGAGGTGTAGAGCACCCAGATGCCGACCAGAATCGCCGCGCCGATCGCCCAGAGCGTCCGGCCGCCCGGCCCACCCGGAATGCCGCCAAAGCCGCCGCCGGGGCTGCCCGGACCTTCGCCGGGGCCGCCGCCGCCCGATCCGCGCGCCTTGCGGATGAATTCATCCAGCGCCGTGGGTTTGCCCGGTGCCTTGCGACCGCCCGGCGGCGCGGCCCAGGGATTGCGGGGACCGCCCTCGGGGTCCTCGCCGGACCCGCCCCAGGGGCCCTTCGGCGTGTTGGCGGCTAGGATGGGGGGGCGCTGAAACCGGCCCGTCAGCTTTCTCATGCTCATCGTTATAGGAACGGTTCGCCGACAAAAACAGTGCCAAGCCGCGCATCGCATCCTATCTGCGCCCCATGAGCATCATCGAGACGGTAAAGGCGGCGGTCGCCGCGGTGGCGGGCAAGCGCGCAAATGTGCGGATGGAGGGCGCGCGGGCCGGCGTCGTGCTCGACACCACCGGGCTGGACGGCGCAGGCCGTCAGGCGCTGGAAGACGAGGTGAAGGCCGCCGCGATCCAGTCGGGCGCCGAGGATGTGCGCGTCGTCCTGACCGCCGAGAAACGCGAGCGCCGCATCGTCGCGGTCGCCAGTGGCAAGGGCGGGGTGGGCAAGTCGACCCTGTCGGCCAATCTCGCCATCGCGCTGGCGCGGGGCGGCATCAGGACCGGCCTGGTCGATGCCGATATCTATGGCCCGTCGCAACCCCGCCTGATGGCGGCCGAGGGGGTGAAGCCCGTCGCGCAGGACGGCAAGCTGCAACCGGTGCCCACGCCTTACGGCGTCTCGCTGCTGTCGATGGGGCAGTTGGTCGAACCCGACAAGGCGATCGCCTGGCGCGGGCCGATGGCGGCGGGCGCGCTCAGCCAGCTGGTCGATGGCGACTGGGGCGCGACCGAGCTGCTCGTCCTCGACCTGCCGCCGGGGACGGGCGACGTGCAGCTGACCATGGTGCAGAAACATCGCCCGGCGGGTGCGGTGATCGTCTCGACGCCGCAGGATCTGGCGCTGATCGATGCACGTCGCGCGATCGACCTGTTCACCAAGGCGGGCGTGCCGATCATCGGCCTGGTCGAGAATATGGCGGGCTATTGCTGTCCGCATTGCGGGGGGATTTCGGACCCGTTCGGATCGGGCGGGGCGGAGGCGGCGGCGGCCGAGTTGGGCATTCCGTTCCTGGGCCGGGTGCCGCTGACCATCGCGATTCGCACGGCCTCCGACGCGGGCCAGCCTCCTGCGGCGGGCGACGGCGACACGGTCTTCGCACCGCTGGCGGAGCAGGTCGCGAACTGGCTGGAGGCCCAGCCATGAGGACGCAGGCATGAAACCGGCGGCCTTGCGGGGCGTTGAGTCGCGATAGCCTGCCGCTTTTTCCGAACGATAGTCGGGGGCGGGGCCGATAGGGGATAGTCGATGCCGTTGACCGCCGATGACGATATTCGCGATCTGTTGGCGAAGGCGCGGACCATCGCGCTGGTCGGCGCCTCCGACCGGCCCGATCGGCCCTCTTATGGCGTGATGAAGCGGTTGCAGGATCATGGCTACCGCGTGATCCCGGTCAATCCGCAGATCACCGGCGAGCATGTCCACGGCGAGTTCGTCTTTCGCGAACTCGGCCAGCTCGGCGATCCGATCGACATCGTCGATATCTTCCGCCGGTCCGAGGCGGCGGGCGATGTGGTGGACGAGGCGATCGCGATCGGGGCCAAGGCGGTCTGGATGCAGTTGGGCGTCGTCAACGAAGCTGCCGCCGCCCGCGCCGAGGCCGCCGGGCTGAAGGTCGTGATGAACCGCTGCCCCGCCATCGAGATTCCACGACTGGGCGTCGCGCCGGTCGAACGGGACTGACCGTCAAAAGGACAGGCCGACAGATCGAACAAGGGGAGAATGACGATGGTGCCGCTGTTGATCCTATGGGCAACCCCGATCCCGCAGGGGGACCAACGTCTCACCCTGCCGCGCCTGACCTCGACCTGCACCCTGTCCACCTGTCACGGCGGCAAGCGGCCATCGCCCTATCGCCTGACGCCCAGCCCTGTGCTGCCGACCGACTCCAAGGCGCGCGCCTTCGCCAATGACGGCAGCTATTGCGCGGTGGTCGGCGACAAATATTGCACCAGCAAGCCACGCACCCTGTTCCGCACCGCGATTGATTAGCGGGGGCGGCAGGCGTTAGGATCGCTCAACCGAGGAGGATCGCCGATGCTGCCCCTGTTGCTGATCGCCTTGCAGGCGGTGCCCGCCGCGCCATCGCCGGGGAATGAGCGCGTCTCGATCCTTCTGCCCGACTGTCCGGCATCGGAAGAGGCGAAACAGGATGTGGTCGTCTGTGGCCGTCGACCGGGAAGCGACCGCGAACCCGAACTGCGGAACGAACCCTCCGATCGGCCGATACCGTCCAACCCTGAAATGACCGGCATCGGTGCATTGCGGGCGGGGCCGCCCTGTGGCGCAACCCAGTGGGGCTGCATGAGTCAGCTGGATCTCAAGCGTCCGGCGCTGATGCTCGCCAACGAGGCGCGGATCGGCCTCAGCACGCTGTTCGACAAGGCGCGCGACAAGAGCAAGCGCGTACCGATCGCGCTCGACGGGCCGGGGCCGCAAGGGCATCTCGAACCTTGACGCGTCACTGTCGGATTGACCGGAATCGGGATCGTCAAGGCGCTGGCGATGGTCCTTCAAAACAGGCATGATCGGTGCGACCCGTTGCCGTGCGGCATATCGGGCGGGTGATGCCGGGGGAGCGTCATGATTGCGACGATGCTGGTCATGGTGATGGCGGGACTGTCGGGGCAGGGGGAGGACGCACCACCCTCGGTCGATACGATCGTGGCGAAGACCCGGCGATTGACGAGCGTCGAGACACGCTGCGTCTATGACCCCAATTCCACCGATGTCACCGTCTGCGGCCGTCGCAACGCCGATCGCTTTCGCATCCCCTTCGAATTGCCGCCCGAACCCGGCGATCCGCGTCATGAGGGGGTGATGGAGGAGCGCACCCGGCTGCTCGCGCGCAGCAGCGCCCTGAAGGCGATGTCGCCCTTTCAAGTCGGCACCGGCCATCTCGGCGTGACGTTCGACAGCAATCCGCGCGGCGGCGGCCCGACCCTGCGCAAGCCCGCGCCGTAACGGAAAGGGATCGCCGATGCTCGCCTTGCTATGGATCGCGCTCCAGACGGCACCCGCCGTTCCGCCGCCGGGCACCGAGCGTTTCTCGATCCTGACCCCCGACCCATGCCCGGCGTCGGCGGGAACCGAGCAGGAGGTGATCGTGTGCGGACGGCGTCTGGGGGACAATCGCCTGCCCAGGGACCCGGATGCGCCGCCCGCCAAGCCGCTGATGTCCAATCCCTATCTGACCGGTTGGGGCGCGATGCAGGCGGGCGCGGCGCCCTGTGCGGCACGCATGGCGGGCTGCACGGAGGGGATCGATCTCATCAGCACAACTTTGCTGGTGGCCAATGAAGCGCGGATCGCGATCAGCACCCTGGTCGACAAGGCCCGTGACAAGAGCCACCGCGTGCCGATCGCCCTCGATGGCCCCGGTCCGCAGGGGCATTTGGAGCCGTAGATCGGCTTGAGGCACCCCCGATACGGGCGGAGATGACGCCGGTCAGCGCCGCATCTGCCGCCGGGCGCGGGCCGAGGGTGGCGGCAGGAACCAGTCGGCCAGGCTCAGCCCGGTTTCGGCCATCGCGCGCAGCACCACCTGCCCCGCCGCGCGCGCGTCGCTCAGCGCATCATGATGGCGATGCTCCAGTTCCAAGAACGACGCCAGCGTGTTGAGCTTGTGATTGGGCAGTTCGGGCCAAGCCCGCCGCGCGATCGTCACGCTGTCCAGCCAGCGCGCGGCGATGGGGGGCAGGGCGTCCCGCTCGCACGCCCGGCCCAGCGCGCCCTTGTCGAAACTCGAATGCGCCACCGTCACCCGCCCGGCCAGATGCCCCGCCAGTTCGGGATGTAGCGCGGCGAAATTCGGCTTGCCCAGCACATGCTCGGCGGTGATGCCGTGGATGGCGATGTTGAACGCGCTGAAGTCGTCGCACGGGTCGACCAGCGTTTCATAGGCCAGCACTTCCACACCCGCCGCATAGCCGACGATGCCGATCTGGCAGATGCTGCTGGTCCGCGAACAGGCGGTTTCGACGTCGATGACCACGAAATCGGGGGAGATCATGGACGGCCTTTAGCGCGATCGCCCCAATCGAGCAATAAAAGGTCGCTGACCGGCTCGACAGCGACCATTTCTATCCGCTACCCGCCTGCACTCAATAAACGCTCCGGATACGGGATTTGGACGATGGGCGATGCTTTGCGAGTGGCTTTGGCGGGACTTGGCACGGTGGGGGGCGGCGTCATTCGCCTGCTCGATGCGAACCGTGACCTGATTACCCGGCGCGCCGGTCGCCCGATCGAGATCGTCGCCGTCTCCGCCCGCGACCGGACGAAGGACCGGGGCGTCGACCTGTCGCGCTTCGAATGGGTGGACGATACCGCCGCGTTGGCGTCGCACCCCGGCGCCGATGTGGTGGTCGAACTGATCGGCGGATCGGACGGCCCCGCACTCACCCTGGCGCGTACCGCGCTGGGGGCGGGGCGCGGCTTCGTCACTGCCAACAAGGCGATGCTGGCGCATCACGGGCTGGAGCTGGCGCAAAAGGCGGAGGAAACCAACGCCGCGCTGAAGTTCGAGGCGGCGGTGGCGGGCGGCATCCCGGTCATCAAGGGATTGCGTGAGGGCGCGGCGGCCAACGCCATTGCGCGGGTCTATGGCATCCTCAACGGCACCTGCAATTTCATCCTGTCCAAGATGGAAGCCGAAGGCCGCGACTTCGCCGAGGTTTTGGCCGAGGCGCAGGCGCTGGGCTATGCCGAGGCGGACCCCAGCTTCGACATTGACGGCGTCGACGCCGCGCACAAGCTGTCGATCCTCGCCGCCATCGCCTTTGGCACGCAGCCCGCGTTCGATGACGTCGCGATCGGCGGCGTGCGGCATGTGCTGGCCGCCGACATCGCGCAGGCGGCGTCGCTCGGCTACCGCGTGCGGCTGGTCGGCGTGGCGGAGGAAGGGGCGAACGGCCTGTTCCAGCGGGTCCACCCGCATCTCGTGCCGCTCGACCATCCGCTGGCCCATGTCACCGGCTCGACCAATGCGGTGGTGGCGGAGGGGAATTTCGTCGGCCGCCTGCTGTTCCAGGGCGCGGGCGCAGGCGATGGCCCGACCGCCAGCGCGGTGGTCGCCGACCTGATCGATATCGCGCGCGGCGAATATGGCGCCTCCTTCGCCATGCCCGCGCATGAACTGACTCCGGCGGCGAAGGCCGATAGCGGCGAGCGGCGCGGGCGCGCTTACCTGCGCTTCACGGTGCAGGACAAGGTCGGGGTGCTGGCCGAAATCGCCGCCGCGATGCGCGATGCAGGCGTGTCGATCGAGAGCTTGATCCAGCGCGGCGAAGCAGCGGACGGCGGCGTGATGATCGCGATCGTGACGCATGAAGGGCCCGAACGCGCGGTGGCGCAGGCGCTTGAGCGGTTGCGCGGCAGCCAGAGTTTGGTGGGCCAGCCGTTGCTGATGCATATCTTGGGGTGATTGTTGGGGGAGGGTAAGGTCTCTGCGAGGCACCTTACCCTCCCCCAACCCAGTTTCAGGTAAACGATGCGCTGCATCGTTTAGGTCATGCCGGGGGCATGACCGACCTGAAACTCGCCTGCGGGAGGGGAGTTTTTAGAGACGGATGACATGAGATGGAATCGTCATTGCGAGCGTAGCGAAGCAATCCAGAGCGTCTTGCCCGGACATTGGATTGCTTCGCTACGCTCGCAATGACGGATCGGGTCAAACTGACGTCATCGCGTTATAAAAGTCAGCCGATGGTTCTTGCCGCTCCCCTCCCGCAAGCGGGAGGGGATGGGGGAGGGCGGTGTCTCACAGAGACTGCCCCCGCCGCCTCACTTCTTGATCAACCCGATCTCCACCAGCCGCTCGAACAGATAGTCATGCGCAGTGATCGGCTCCGGATAGCGATCCGGATGCCCTTCGCTGATCGTGCCCGGCAGCGTCTTGATGAGGAAGTCCGGCGCCGGATGCAGGAAGAAGGGCATCGAATAGCGCGAAAAGCCGCGCCGCTCGACCGGCGGATTGACCACGCGGTGGGTGGTCGAGGGCAGGACATGGTTGGTCAGCCGCTGGAGCATGTCGCCGACATTGACCACCATCGCGCCTTCGGGCGGACGGATCGCCAGCCACTCGCCCGAATCGCGGTCGAGCAATTCCAGTCCCGCTTCCTCCGCGCCGAGCAGCAGGGTGATGAGGTTGATGTCCTCATGTGCCCCCGCCCGCACGCCCTCCGCATCGGCGGGGATGGGCGGATAGTGGAGCAGGCGCAGGACCGAATTACCGTCCTTGACCGCCGGATCGAACCAGTCGGGCGCCAGCTTCAGGTGGCGCGCGATGGCGGAGAGCAGCCGGTCGCCCGCCCGGTCGAAGGCTGCGAAGAGTTCGACGAAATCCTCGCGGAACCCCTCCGGCCGCGCGGGCCAGATATTGGCGGGCATCCGGTCGGCATAGGCGTGCCCCTCGGGCAGTTCGCGGCCGACATGCCAGAATTCCTTCAGGTCGACGACCTTGGCATCCTTGGCGATCTCGGTCTTGAAGGGCGTATAGCCGCGCGCACCGCCGCCGCCGGGGACGTGATAGCCGCGCTTTTCGTCCTCGGGCAGGTCGAACAACGCCTTGGTCTGCGCCCAGGCGCGGTCGATCAGGTCGGCGGGCACGCCGTGATCGGCAACGATCGCGAAACCGAACCGCTCGAACGACTCGCCCAGCGCGGCGGCAAAGCCTTCGGGATCGCAGTCCTGATCGGCAAGGCTGAGTGTCGGAACCTCGGCGGAGCGGGTGTCGGTCATGGCAATATGTCCAGAAAATCTAACAGGCTGTCATCGTTATAGCGTGCCCGCGATTTCGGAACAGGGCGACTTGTCCGCCTCCCATTATCCGCCCAACGTGATCGTGCCCGTCGATCGGTCGCTGCCCGCCGGACGCAGGTCGAGGCGGAACGGCTTTTCCTCCGCCGTCTTGCCGATCAGCGCGCCGCCCTGATCGGTCAGGGTGAAGTCGGCGTCGCTCATCTTGTCGTGGAACCAGTCGCGCACCGTGGCCGGGTCGGCCGGGCTGTCGAAGGTCATGGTGAACGCTTTGTCGCGGCCATTGCCGACATCGACGTTGCGGATCTTCGAGCCCGGATAGAGGTGGACGCCGTTCAGCTCGAAATTATCGGCCTCCAGCGACACCTTGGGCAGCTTGAACGCGCCCTGGAATCCGGGCAGCGCCAGCTTCACCTCGCCCGACTTGCCATCGACCGAGGCCAGCGTCTCGCCATCCGATCCGTTGATCGAGATCGACGTGCCCTGGTTCGGCCGGTCGCAGGCGGACAGGCCCAGCGCGACCAGTAGCGGCAGGGCGAGGGCGGTTCGATACGGCATGGTCATCACGGCAGGCTCCTTTCCGGTGTTCTGTCGTTCCAATACAGTTGGGGAGGCAGACTGGCCCCCGCAAGCTGTAGCCATGCTGAATGCCGCGTGCGTGACTTCGCAGCTATATTGTCATGGCGTGGCCCGATTGCCGGGACATGGGGGCTCGAGCCGAAACGATGCGGGTGAGGAAGATGATCCGATGACCACCGATACATCCGCGGGCTGGGACGCCGTCGCCCAAGATTTCATGGCGATCCGTTCGGGGATCGGTGCGGCGTTGGTCCGGTCATGGGCGAGGGCCAACTTGCCCCCATCGGCCGCGATCCTGGACCTCGGGTGCGGGTCCGGCGTGCCGATCGCGACGTCTCTGGCGGACGACGGCTTTGTGGTCTGGGGGATCGACGCATCGCCGTCGCTCCTGTCCGCCTATCGACGCAACCTGCCGGACATGCCCGCGCTGTGCGAACCCGTACAGAAGAGCGATTTCTTCGGTCGCCGCTTTGCCGGGATCGTATCGATCGGCCTTGTCTTCCTATTGTCGGCGGCCGACCAGCATAGGCTGTTGGCGCAGGTCGCGAACACGCTGGAGCCGGGCGGCCGGTTCCTGTTCAGCGCGCCGCGCGAGCGATGCGAATGGGGTGATAGCCTGACCGGCCGCCTTTCCCGGTCGCTGGGCGAGCAGGCCTATGCCGCCCGACTGGCGGCGTGCGGCCTGGTTCTGGCGGACTGCCTGACCGATGAAGGCCGGAATAACTATTATGACGTGGTCCAACCCGACTGAGCCTGCGCCGGGCGCTTGCGGATCGGGGAGATTGGACGGCCAATGGAAACCGGGGCGCGCCAGCCGGGTTTTCCCGGTTCCCCTCTCCATTCATCTCCCCTAAAGCGCAGGCATCATGTCCGAATCCCGTTCCGCTGATCCGGTGACGCCCGTCACCGCCGAGCCCCCTGGCGCGCCGATCGGCTTTGTCGAATTCGTCCTGCTGATCGCGGCGCTGATGGCGTTGACGGCGCTCGGCATCGATTCGATGCTGCCCGCTTTGCCTGCCATCGGGGAGGCGCTGGGGGCATCGCCCGCCGCGCGGCCGTTCGTCGTCACGGCATTCCTGATCGGGTTCGGCGTGGCGCAGCTGGTCCATGGGCCGCTGGCCGATCGCTATGGGCGGCGGCGGGTGCTGATCGTGGCGCTGGTCATCTATATCATCGCCAATGGCGCGGCGGCGGTGGCGGGCAGTTTCACCCTGTTGCTGGTCGCGCGGGTCTGTGCGGGGGCGGCGATCGCGGCGACGCGGGTGGCGACGGTGGCGCTGGTTCGCGACTGCTATCATAGTCGCGCGATGGCGCAGGTCATGTCGATCGCCTTCATGGTGTTCATGATCGTGCCGATCCTGGCGCCTGCCTTTGGTGAGCTGGTGCTGCTGTTCGGCAATTGGCGGCTGATCTTCTGGACGATCGCGGGGCTCGCGACGCTCGTCCTGGCCTGGTTCTCGCTGCGGATGCCCGAGACGTTGGCGGTCGAGGCGCAGCTTCCCATCTCCGCGTCGCGCATCGTCGGCGGCTGGCGCGAGACGCTGGGGGACCGGCTGTCGCTGGGCTATACGCTGGCGGCGACCGCGTTGATGGCGGCGCTCTACGGCTATCTCAACTCGGTCCAGCCGATCATGGCGTTGACCTTCGGGCGCGAGAAGCTGCTTGCGCTGATCTTCGCCACCACCTCGGTCACGATGGCGGCGGCGAACCTGCTCAACTCGCGGATCGTCATGCGGCTGGGCACGCGGCTGATCAGTCACAGCTCGGTCACGATCCTGATCGTCGTGTCGGCGATCCATCTGGCCATCGCGCATTTTGGTGGCGAATCTCTGGTCGTCTTCGCGGTGCTTCAGGCGATCACCATGGCGTGTTTCGGTCTGGCGACCTCCAATTTCTCGTCGATGGCGATGGAGAATATGGGGCGGATCGCCGGCACCGCGTCGAGCGTGCAGGGCTTTACCAGCGTCACCATCGGCTCGCTGATCGGCGCAGGGATCGGCCAGGCCTATGACGGGACGACGCAGCCTTTGACCCTGGGCTTCCTGATCGCCGGATGCGCGGCCTTTGCCTGCGTGTTCGTCACCGAGCGCGGGCGGATGTTCCGCCCCGCATAAGCGATCCGGGGAACCGCCCGGCCAGCCCCCGTGTTCCTCCTCCACAGTGTAAGAGGAGGCAGTGATGGGCGGACATCAGGTTCCCAGCCAGGGACCCGGCGACGATGGCTGGGATGAGGAAGGCTATGACGAGAGCCAGCGTGCCGAGATTCTGGAGGCGACGCGTAACGGCCCGACGGACGGTGTGCTGCTGACCGATATCGAGCCCGATCTGGGCGACGATAGCGTAGAGGACGAGCCGATCGACGAACTCGACATGGACTCCGAAGAGGTCGGGACCAGCGACGCCTCGGTCGACATGGATGCCGAGGATATCGACGAGGACGATCTCCAGGAGGATTTCGAGGACGACACCGTCGCGGACGGCGATATCGACGAGGCCGACGACGCCGCGCTGCGGCCATGAACCGGCTTCCTGTCGCATTGGCGGCGGGCGGCATCGTGCTGGTCGGTTGTTCGACCATGCCCGATCCGCGCGCCGGGTTGCCGCCAATGGTGTCCACGACCTTTCGATGCGAGAATGGCAGCCATTTCTGGGTGCGCTTCGACAATCGCGACGATAGCGCGCTGGTCCGCTTCGGCGACGATCTGGAAATGCGGCTGGAGGGACAACCCGTCGCCTCCGGCATTCACTATGCGGGCTTCGGCCATGACCTGCGCGGCAAGGGGGGTGAGGTTGTTTTGACACGCCCCACCGGCGATTCTCTGCGCTGCACGGCCGAGCGTTGAAGATGGGGCGCGGAAAAACGGCTGAAAAGTGGCAGAAATCCGCCAGCGTCGCATTCCGCCCCTATTTGGTTCATGTTGGTGACAGGAACTGTGTCTCCTATGTCACAGGTTCCGACAAGGCGTTCGAAAAACGGAAATGCCGTGCAACCCATGGGCGTCTAGCCGGTTAAGCGGGCCTGGGCTGAGCGGTTCGATCCGCCGCCCCACATAGAATAAGAGAAGGGTATCTCACATGCGTAAGCTTTCCCTCGTCGCCGCTGCGGCGGCCGCGTTCGTCGCCGTGCCTGCCATGGCTCAGGACATGAACACCACCGACACGACCGCGGCACCTGCCCCGGCCGCGACGGCTCCCGATGGCTCCAAGGCTTTCGGTTTCGAGCCGTATGTCGCTGTCATGGGTGGTTGGGAGCAGTTCGATCGCCAGTCGGTCGCCGGCATCCCCGCGCAGCCCAAGGGCTATAACCTGGACGGCGCGCTGGTCGAGGGTATCGTCGGCTTCAACGTGCCGCTGGGCCCGGTGTTCGTCGGTGCCGAAGGCGCGGTCGCCAAGGGCGTGTCGGGTGACATCGACTGGCAGTATGGCGCCTATGGCCGCGGTGGTTTCCGCGCTGGCGACAGCGGCCTGTTCTACGGCAAGGTCGGCTATCGCTGGAACAACTTCCACAACTTCGCACCGGGCGTCGCTGGCGACCTGAAGCGTGACTATGGCGCGATGGTGTACGGCGTCGGCGCCGAAGTCGGCCCGAAGGACATCGGTCTGGGCGGCCTGACCGGCAACTCGGGTCTGCGTCTGCGTATGGAAGTTTCGACCTTCGACAACGCGCACTCCTTCCGTCCGATGGCGGGTGTTGTCGCACACTTCTGATCCTGTCTGGGTCCAGTTGGCGTAAAGGAACGGGGTTCGGCAGCGATGCCGGACCCCGTTTTTTATGGTGTCCGGCTTCCCATATCGGGTGCATGGTCGGACGGGTGAAGCGCAAGGCGGGGCTGGCGGCCGCCGCCGAACGGATCGAGCGGACGGCGCCGCTCCCTTGCGCGCTGTGCGAACGGCCGCTGGGGGTGAAGGTGGAATGGCACCACCCGGTCCCGAAGAGCGAAGGCGGTCGCGAGACGGTGCCGGTGCATCCCATCTGTCACCGGACGATCCATGCGACCTTTTCCAATGCGGAACTGGCGCGCGGATTTGCGGACTTTGCGGCGTTGCGCGCACATCCCGAGATGGCGCGGTTCCTGCGGTGGATTGCCGGGAAACCCGTAGACTTTCATGCGCCGACGCGGGTGGGGCGGTGATTTTGGTTCACGCGAAGCCGCGATGACGCGAAGAAGGTTGGTTCGCGCAGAGACGCGGAGACGCGGAGACGCGGAGAAGAGTGTGGCGGGCGTATATTCCAAGCGCCGTTCAGCCTGAGCGTAGTCGAAGGCCACGCCATGACCGCCCACGCGGACCGTCTCTCAGGCGAGCGCTTTGAGGAAGCGGCTCTGGCCTCCGGCCCGAAAATGGCTTGATGGCGAAGGGATTCCCTTGGCCTTCGACTGCGCTCGGGCTGAATGGGGGATGGGGAGGCTGGCGATGCCCCTGCTCTGCGTCCTCTGCGCCTCTGCGCGAACCCAAAAAAGCTCCGCGTCTCTGCGTCTCCGCGCGAACAAATCTTCTTCGCGCCATCCGTCTTCGCGCGAACAAAAAAAGGGCGGACCGAAGCCCGCCCCCTCAAAGATCACTCCGCCGCGACGCCCGCGGCCGAGAACATGTCGCCGGTCTCGCTCGGCTCCTCGTTCGCCGCCTTGGCGGTCTTGGCCTTCTGGCGGGTGTCGAACGCGTCCCACACATCGTTCCACTGGCCGCGCGTCGCCGCCTTGGAATATTCGGTCGCACGCGTCTCGAAGAAATTGGCATGCTCGACGCCGTTCAGCAGCGGGGTCAGCCAGGGCAGGGGGTGCTCGTCGATCATGTAGATCGGCTTCAGGCCCAGCTGACCCAGGCGCCAGTCGGCGATGTAGCGGATATACTTCTTGATCTCCTTGGGCTTCATCCCCTCGACCGGGCCCATTTCAAAGGCGAGGTCGATGAAATTATCCTCCAGGCGGATCGTCGTCTGGCACACATCGGCGATGTCGTCCTTCACCGCCTTGGTCAGGCACTGGCGCTCCTGGCAGAAGGCGTGGAACATGCGGATGATGCCCTCGCAGTGCAGGCTCTCGTCGCGCACCGACCAGCTGACGATCTGGCCCATGCCCTTCATCTTGTTGAAGCGCGGGAAGTTCATCAACATCGCGAAGGACGCGAACAGCTGAACGCCCTCGGTAAAGCCGCCGAACATCGCCAGCGTGCGCGCGATGTCCTCGTCACTGTCGACGCCGAAATTCTGCATGTAATCATGCTTGTCCTTCATCTCGGCATATTCGAGGAAGGCGCCATATTCACTCTCGGGCATGCCGATCGTGTCGAGCAGATGGCTATAGGCGGCGATATGTACCGTCTCCATGTTGGAGAAGGCGGTCAGCATCATCTTGATCTCGGTCGGCTTGAACACCCGGCCGTATTTCTCGTGATAGCAGTCCTGCACCTCGACGTCCGCCTGGGTGAAGAAGCGGAAGATCTGGGTCAGCAGGTTGCGCTCGTGATCGGTCAGCTTCTGCGCCCAGTCACGGCAGTCCTCGCCCAGCGGCACCTCTTCAGGCAGCCAGTGGAGCTGTTGCTGGCGCTTCCAGAACTCGAACGCCCAGGGGTATTCGAAGGGCTTATACTGCTTGGAGGCTTGGAGAAGAGGCATCGGGGTTACTCCGGATACGAATGAGGTGAAGAGGGTGAAGGCCGGTTCAGCCGCTGCTCGCCCAGGAGCGCAGAGCGGTGGCGAAACCGGCGAGAATGATCCCGCCCATGGCGAACATGGTGCCCGCGATCAGTCGGGCGTAACGGCCCTGCTCCGACCGGGGTGAGCGGAGTTGCAGCAGCAGCGTTGCGCCGATGCCGGTTAAGATCGCCGCAACGGCGTACATGATCGCCGCGCCCGTCATGCGACCATTTCCAGTGTTGCGCGTTCCGAAACCGAACCCAACACAGGAGACGTAAGATGGTCGATGTCAGCCAGATCAAGGAACATGCGGAAGTCATCGGTGCCGACGGCGTCCATGTCGGCACCGTCGATCATGTCGATGGCGACCGCATCAAGCTGACCAAGAACGACAGCCCCCAGACCGAAGACGGGCAGGGCGCCAAGCATCATTACCTGCCGATCGGCCTCGTCGCTGAGGTCGAAGGCGACCAGGTCCGCCTGTCGGCCACCGCCCAGAACGCCGTCGACCAGTTCGAAGAGGCCGAGTGAGCCATACTCTCCCTCTCCCATTGGGAGAGGGAGGGAGCGCCCGTCAGGGCGCGGAAGGGTGAGGGCGGTGCCGTTCACGCGGTCCCGCCCTTTTTCGTGGGCGATCCGCCCTCATCCTTCCCACGCGGCTGCGCCGCGCGGGCCCCTTCCTTCTCCCCTAGGGAGAAGGAGATTTGGGTTAGTACGCCTTCGAGATTGGACATCACGTCCGCGTTGCTCACGCGAACCGTGCGGTATCCTTCACGCGCCATGAAATCTTCGCGCGACACGTCATAGCCTCCCGCGACGGCGTGCGTGTCGCCGTCGACCTCGATGACCAGCTTTTCGGAAAAGCACAGCATGTCGGCGAAGAAAGGTCCCAGTGGCGTCTGGCGACGCCATTTCAGATGCGGATAGGTTTCACGCAGTGCACGGAGCAGGCGGCGTTCGGGTTCGGATGCGTCGCGGCGGAGTTGACGGGCGCGTTGTACCGTACCGGAGCGATGGTTGTCGTAGCTACGCACGCAACACCCTCACCCTTCCGCCGCTACGCGGCTCCCTCCCTCTCCCGGAGGGAGAGGGATTAGGCCTCCTCAACCCTCTCCCTCCGGGAGAGGGAGGGGCCCGCCCGGCATAAGCCGGGTTGGAGGGTGAGGGCAGCCTATGTCGTCAAAGCCCGATCACTGACACGCCAGGCACTCGTCATAATCGGTCGTTTCCCCGATCTCGAACTTCGGCGCGCTGATCGTGTTGTCCGCCTCGACGCCGCCCGATCCGGCGAAACCGGCGCGCTGCACCGACTTGGAGCGCAGATAATAAAGCGACTTGATACCCAGCTCCCAGGCGCGGAAGTGGAGCATCAGCAGGTCCCACTTTTCCACATCGGCCGGGATGAACAGGTTCAGCGACTGCGCCTGGTCGATATAGGGCGTCCGGTCGCCCGCCAGTTCGAGCAGCCAGCGCTGGTCGATCTCGAACGAGGTCTTGAACGTATCCTTCTCTTCCTGAGACAGGAAGTCGAGATGCTGGACCGAGCCGCCATGCTCCAGGATCGAGTTCCAGACCGCGTCCGAATTCTTCGACTTCGCGATCAGGATCTTTTCGAGATAGGGGTTCTTGACCGAGAAAGATCCCGACAGCGTCTTGTGGGTATAGATGTTCGCCGGGATCGGTTCGATACAGGCGCTGGTGCCGCCGCAGATGATGCTGATCGACGCGGTCGGCGCGATCGCCATCTTGCAGCTGAAACGCTCCATCACGCCGACATCGGCCGCGTCGGGGCAGGGGCCGCGCTCGACCGCCAGGGTCATCGACGCCTGGTTCACCTGCGCATTGATGTGCTTGAACATGCGCAGGTTCCACGACTTGGCCATCGCGCCCTCGAAGGGGATATTGCGCGCCTGGAGGAAGCTGTGGAAGCCCATCACGCCCAGACCGACCGAACGCTCGCGGGCCGCGGAATAGGCGGCGCGCTCCATGCCGGGCTCGTGGCGGTCGATATAGTCCTGCAGGACATTGTCGAGGAAACGCATCACGTCCTCGATGAACTGCTTGTCGTCCTTCCACTCGTCCCAGGTTTCCAGGTTGAGCGACGACAGGCAGCAGACGGCGGTACGGTCATTGCCCTTATGGTCGATGCCGGTCGGCAGGGTGATTTCCGAACACAGGTTCGAGGTCGACACCTTCAGCCCCAGCTCGCGGTGATGCTTGGGCATGTTCTTGTTCACATGGTCGGCGAAGACGATGTACGGCTCGCCGGTCGCCAGGCGGGTCTCGACCAGCTTCTGGAACAGCGCGCGCGCGTCGACCGTGGCGCGGACCTCGCCGGTCTTGGGGCTCTTGAGATGCCATTCGGCGCCGTCGCGCACCGCTTCCATGAAGGCGTCGGGGATCAGCACGCCGTGGTGGAGGTTCAGCGCCTTGCGGTTGAAGTCGCCGCTGGGCTTGCGGATTTCCAGGAACTCCTCGATCTCGGGATGCGAGATGTCGAGATAGCAGGCAGCCGAGCCGCGACGCAGCGAACCCTGGCTGATCGCCAGCGTCAGCGAGTCCATCACGCGGACGAAGGGGATGATGCCGCTGGTCTTGCCGTTCAGGCCGACGGGCTCGCCGATGCCGCGCACCTGGCCCCAATAGGTGCCGATGCCGCCGCCGCGCGAGGCCAGCCAGACATTCTCGTTCCAGGTGGTGACGATGCCGTCCAGGCTGTCGGGCACCGAATTGAGGTAGCAGCTGATCGGCAGGCCGCGTCCGGTGCCGCCGTTCGACAGGACGGGCGTCGCGGGCATGAACCACAGCTTCGAGATATAGTCGTACAGCCGCTGGGCATGCTCGGCATTGTCGGCATAGGCCGACGCCACGCGCACGAACAGGTCCTGATAGCTTTCGCCGGGCAGGAGGTAGCGGTCGTTCAGCGTTTCCTTGCCGAAGTCGGTCAGCCGCGCATCGCGGGCATGGTCGACCTCGACCGGATAGGGTTGCGGGCGCACCGACTTGGTGTCCGCCGGGGTGGGGGCGGGGGCTGCAGACGCCACATCGGCGGCCATTTTCTCAAGCATATCAGTCGTCATGTCGCTATCCCGGCTATCCCTGAAATCCATCATCGATGCCGCTCCTTTGTTCTTGTTCCGTTCGAGTCGGCATCCGGCCCTTGGCACCGCGCGCGCCATGCGTCGCGATCGGGACGAGGGGGGAGGCGATGATCCCCGTTTTCGGGGATTCGGCCGCTTCCGATCATGCCTCTCGGCATGACCCCATCCTACCAGTGCTTGGGGCCACCCCCGACCTCTTCCACAATCCATAGTGGAAAATCCCGGCGAGCACCGCAAGAGGTTAAAGCGTGGGCGGGGGGTTGGTTGCGACGAATGGCGCGCGTGTCGGCGCCGTCAAAAGCCGCGACGCATGGATGTCTGCGGGGTTCGGGAAGCGCAAGCCCCAAAAGATTTTTTTTGGCGTCCCCGCGATCAACGCGGCGCCAGCAGGAACAGCGCGATCAGGCCCAGAATCGCCACCCCCATCTGGGGCGGACGCAACCGTGCGAAATGACCCGGCGCACCGCCCCACCGCGCCAGCCAGGGATCGGTCAAGGCGATCGAGGCATAGCCCAGGATCAACAGCGCAAAGCCGGTCGACGGCCCGGCGATCAATGCGATCAGCCCGAGCGAGAAGCGCAGCATCATGGTCAGCATCTGCGACACATGGGTTCCGCCCGGCGTGAAGAAGCTCAACCCCCTGGCCACCCCCGCCAGGAAGATCAGGATGGCCGCGCCCCAGATCTGCCCGATCAGAAGCGCCAGCGGTGCCCCCGCCCAGACGGCCAGCGCGGCCAGCGGCAGGACGAGCACGGGGCCATAGCCGAAGATCAGGCTGAGCGGGGGAATGTCCGGCGAGGCGCCTTCCGGGGTGGGGGCAGGCGTGGGTGCGGTGCGTGTCATGTCGGCGCGAACGTACGGAACGACATTCCTATCCCATGCGGCGCCAGTCCACTACCCGACCCGGAACGCGCCGTCAGCGCGTTCCCGAACCGACACTAAAAGCGGATATCAGGCCGACTGGCGGTGGCCTTCCCGGCCGTCCTGGCCGCGCTCCAGCCAGGGATGATCCTCGGGCAGCGGCGTGGCGAAGGCGATGCCGACCCGTCCGTCGCGCTCCCAGCGGATATAGCCTCGTATGGGCGCGTCGCCGCCGATGCATAGCGCGACCGCCGCGCCGCCCACGATATAGGCGGGGGGCAGGCCTTCGATCATCGTGCCCGTGCTCGACAGGTCGCGGATGCGCACGTCGATGGTCGCGTTCCCCGACAGGATCTGCGCGGTCCGCAGAACCTTGACGCGCGGGGGGCGGCTGGTCTTCGCTCCGACCAGCTGGGCGCGGCCGCCATGTTCGTCCATCGTCCGGTGGACCTCGGGGGCTTCCATCGGCCTGCCATAGACGAAGCCCTGGATATGGCTGCATCCCAGGCCGCGGATCAGATCGATCTCGTCCTGCATCTCGACCCCTTCGGCGGTCGTCTCCATGCCCAGCGTGTCGGCCAGCGTCACGATCGCCCGGATGATCGCGGCGTTGCGGCTGCCGGTGCGGACCGCGCCGCGCACGAAGGACTGGTCGATCTTGATCTTGTCGAACGGCGCATGACGCAGATAGCCGAGCGAGGAATAGCCCGTTCCGAAATCGTCGAGTGCCAGCCGAATGCCCAGCGCCTTCAAGGCGGTGAACTGGTGCATCGATGCCTGGTCGTCGTTCAGGAAGACGCTTTCGGTGATCTCCAGCTCCAGCCGCGACGGGGCAAGGCCCGATTGCGCCAGCGCATTGGCGACCAGCGCGGGCAGGTGCGGCTTGGCGAACTGGATCGACGAGACGTTGACCGCGACACGGGCGGCCTGGGGCCAGGTCACCGCCTCGGCACAGGCGGTTCGCAGCACCCACTCGCCGATCTGCTCGATCAGGCCGCAATCCTCGGCGACCGGCACGAACCGCGCGGGGGAGATGTCGCCCTGGGTCGGGTGGTGCCAGCGCAGCAGCGCCTCATAGCCGACGATCATCGTGTCGCGGGTCGACACGACCGCTTGATAGACGAGGCGGAACTGCCCCTGCGCAATGGCGATGCGCAGGTCCTGCTCCATCTGCTTGCGATTGCGTGCGCCCTCCAGCATCGCCTCGGCATAGAAGCGTGCGACGCCGCGTCCGTCGCCCTTGGCGGCATACAGCCCCAGATCGGCGTTGCGGATCAGCGTCTGCGAATCCTCGCCGTCATGGGGGGCGATGGCGATGCCGATCGAACAGCCGATCGTCACCTCATTGCCCTGAATGTCATAGGGGCGCGACAGGGCCATGATGATCTCGCCCGCCAGCGCGGCCAGCCGGTCGCGCGCATCGATGCCGGGCAGCAGGACCTGGAATTCGTCGCCGCCCAGTCGCCCGACCAGCCCGGCATCGCCGACCGCCCGCTCCAGCCGCCGGGCGACCTGTTGCAACAGAAGGTCGCCCGCCTGATGGCCCAGCGTGTCGTTGACCGCCTTGAATCGGTCCAGGTCCATCAGGAACAGCGCGGTCGGACGCCAGGGATTGACCGATTGCTTCAGCGTGGTGTCGAGCGACAGCGTCATGCGCTGGCGGTTGGCCAGCCCGGTCAGGCTGTCGAACAGCGCCAGCCGGGTGATCTCCGCCTCCGACCGGCGCTTCTCGGTCAGGTCGGACCCCGATCCGACAAAGCCGCGGAACCGGCCGATACTGTCCATGCTCGGATGGCCCGAGATCGACCACCAGCGCTCGGTCATCGAATCGGCCTCTGCCACCGCACAGACGGTATAGTCGGAAAAGCTGGTGCGCGACGCCATGTGGAAGGACAGGGTCCGCTGGGTGCCGGGGGCGGCGGGGTCCATCTGGAACAGCTCGGTCAGTGTGCGGCCCAGGCTGTCGATCCCTGACGCGGCCAGATCACGCGCGACCTTCTCCGACAGATAGGTGAGCCGCCCGCGCCGGTCGGTTTCCCAGAACCAGCCGGTGCCATGCTCCTCGAACTCGGCGATCATCTTGACCGCCCGCTGTCCCTGCATGATGTCGTGGGCCTGCAGGCGCGCGTCGTCATAGTCGATCCGGCCGACCTGCCGGGCCTTCAGCACCATGAAGACCAGGGGCGGCGCAACCGCCGCCAGGATCGGCAGTATCGGCACGCCCCAGGCCGCCGCCGTGACCGGGGCGAGGAAGGCAAAACCGAAGGAATAGCCCAGCTGCGCCCCGCGCACCGGGGCCAGCATCGCCGCCGTGGCCCACATGGTGCAGGCCAGCGTCAATGCCGAGGCCCATCCGCCGGCCCCATGATGGGCCTCCGCCACGATCAGCAGCATCGGCCCCGTCGCCAGCGCGACGATCAGGCCCATCACGCTCAGCCATTGTTTCAGTCGATAAAAGGGCCAGTGACGCGACGTGCCGCGCCACAGCACGATCCCGAAGATCAGGGTGGCCAGCGCCATGATGCCGCCCGCCACCGCCTTTCGGACCAACAGGGTATGCGGATCGGTGGCCGCGCCGATCCCCGCGATAGTCGCGGCGGCGGCCATGTTCTGCGCGATCGCCAGTGGCCAGGTACGGCACAGCGTCTTCAACCGGCCGAGATGCAGCGTCACCAACAGTTCGTCATTATCCTCCACCAGCCCCATCAGGGCCAGTGCGGACAGACGTTCGGTGGGCGTGGGCGGCATGCGGCGTTCGGTCGTCCAATGGTTTGGATCGCCCCTAACGTAACCGACGTTAAGATTGCTTGAAGTTGGCGCGGCACATTGCGCGGGCCGCACCGCTTTCGCTAAGGACGGGGCATGACGACCCTGATCCGCGACACCGACCTGATCGAGAGCGTGGCCGACGCGCTCCAATTCATCAGCTATTATCACCCGATGGATTATATCCGCGCCCTGGGTAAGGCCTATGAGGCCGAAAAGAGCCCGGCGGCCAAGGACGCCATCGCGCAGATCCTGACCAACAGCCGGATGTGCGCGGAGGGGCATCGCCCGATCTGCCAGGACACCGGCATCGTCACGGTCTTCGTCAAATGGGGCCAGGACTGCCGCCTGTCGGGCGACCGCTCGCTGCAAGAGGTCGTCGATGAGGGCGTGCGCCGCGCCTATCTCCACCCCGAGAACAAGCTGCGCGCCTCGATCCTCGCCGACCCTGCCTTCACCCGTCGTAATACCAAGGACAACACGCCCTCGGTCCTCCATGTGGAAATGGTGCCGGGCAACAAGGTGACCGTCGACGTCGCGGCCAAGGGTGGCGGGTCGGAGAACAAGTCCAAGTTCAAGATGATGAATCCGTCCGACTCGATCGTCGACTGGGTGCTGGAAATGGTGCCGCAAATGGGTGCGGGCTGGTGCCCGCCCGGCATGCTGGGCATCGGCATCGGCGGCACGGCGGAAAAGGCGGTGCTGCTCGCCAAGGAATCGCTGATGGGCGCGATCGACATGGGGCAGCTCAAGGAGCGGGGGCCCCGCAACGATATCGAGGCGCTGCGCATCGAGCTGTTCGACAAGGTCAATGCGCTGGGCATCGGCGCGCAGGGGCTGGGCGGCCTCTCCACCATCCTCGACGTCAAGATCATGGACTGGCCGACGCATGCCGCGTCCAAGCCGGTGGCGATGATCCCCAACTGCGCCGCCACCCGCCATGCGCATTTCACGCTGGACGGCTCCGGCCCGGTCTATCTCGAAGCCCCCAAGCTGGAGGAATGGCCCAAGGTCGACTGGAAGCCGGACCTTCAGGCCGCTCGCCGCGTCGACCTGAACACGCTGACGGCGGACGAGGTGAAGAGCTGGAAGAATGGCGACCGGCTGCTGCTGAACGGCAAGATGCTGACGGGGCGCGACGCCGCGCACAAGCGGATCAAGGACATGCTCGATCGCGGCGAGGAACTGCCGGTCGAGTTCAAGGGCCGCGTGATCTATTATGTCGGCCCGGTCGATCCGGTCGGCGAGGAAGTGGTCGGCCCCGCTGGCCCGACGACCGCGACCCGCATGGACAAGTTCACCCGCATGATGCTCGACCAGGGCCTGCTGGCGATGGTCGGCAAGGCCGAGCGCGGGCCCGCAGCGACCGACGCGATCCGCGAATACCAGTCCGCCTATCTGATGGCGGTCGGCGGCGCGGCCTACCTCGTCGCCCGCGCGATCAAGGGATCGAAGGTCGTCGGCTTCGAGGATCTGGGCATGGAGGCGATCTACGAATTCGACGTGGAGAATTTCCCCGTCACCGTCGCGGTCGATTCCGAAGGCCAGAACGTCCACACCCTCGCCCCGCTGGTGTGGAAGGATAAGATCGCCAAGGAAGGCCTGCTGACCCCGGCGTGATGCGCCCAATCCTCCCCATCTTCGATGGGGAGGGGGACCATGCGAAGCATGGTGGAGGGGCCAGCAACGTCAACGGCGGGACATGCCCCTCCACCACCGGGCTGACGCCCGGCGGTCCCCCTGCCCAAGCTGAGCTTGGGGAGGAATGGGGATCAATTCTTGTAGAGCGCGTCCAGGCGCTCGCCATAGACCTCGCGCAGGACGTGGCGGCGGATTTTCAGCGACGGGGTCAGTTGCTGGTTCTCGATCGCGAAGGGTTCGTCGGCGATGATGAAGCGGCGGATGCGCTCGGTCACCGACAGGTCGCGGTTTACCCGGTCGATCGCGGCCGAGATCGCCCCACGGAAATCGAGATCATCCTCCAGCGCGGCGCGGTTGCAGCCGGTGCCCGACTTGGCGCACCATTCGGCGGTCCACTCCGCATCGGGCACGATCAGCGCGACCATATAGGGGCGCCGGTCGCCTGCGATCATCGCCTGGCCGATCTCGGGTTGCAGGGTCAGCATCCCCTCGACCTTCTGGGGGGCGACATTCTCGCCCTTGTCGTTGATGATGAGGTCCTTCTTGCGGTCGGTGATACGCAGGCGGCCCGCCGCATCGAACTCGCCGATATCGCCGGTGTGGAGCCAGCCGTCCTTCAGCACCCGCTCGGTTTCCACCGGGTTGCGCCAGTAACCGTGCATGACCAGCTCGCCGCGCACCAGGATTTCGCCGTCCTCGGCGATGCGGACCTCGGTATTGTCGAGCGGCGGGCCGACCGTATCCATCCGCACGCCCGCGCGCGGCCGGTTGCAGGCGATGACGGGCGCGGCCTCGGTCTGGCCATAGCCTTGCAGCAGGGTGAGGCCGATCGCGTGGAAGAACAGACCGATCTCGGGATTGAGCGGCGCGCCGCCCGAGACCATCGCCTTCAGACGCCCGCCGAAACGCTTGGCGATCTTGGGCTTGAACAGCGTGTTGACCGCCAGTTGTGTGGGCCGGTCGATCAGCCGCAGCTTGCCGTCATAGCTTTTCGCGCCCAGCGTCAGCGCCTGGTCGAGCAGCCGTGCGCCCAGCCCGCCCTTCTTCTCGATCGCCTTGGCGATGCGGGTGTGCAGCACCTCGAACAGGCGGGGCACGACGAACATGATCGTCGGGCGCACCTCCTCGATATTGGCGGCCAGCTTGTCGAGGCCCTCGGCGTAATAGATCTGCCCGCCGAGGGCGATCGGGAAATGCTGGCCCCCGGTATGCTCATAGGCGTGGGAGAGGGGGAGGAAGGACAGGAACACCTCGTCGTCCCAGCCGAAATCCTCGGCGATCACAGCGCTGCAACCGGCGCAATTGTGCAGGATCGCGCCGTGATGCTGCATCACCCCGCGCGGCGCGCCGCCGGTGCCCGAGGTATAGATGATGCAGGCCAGGTCCTCGCGGCCGAAATCGGCCTGTACGGCGACCGCCGCCGGATCGGTGGGATGCGCGGCGATCATCGCGTCATATTGACGGCATTCGATCTGGCTGGGGCCCAGGCGCAGGGCCTCGATCCCGATCACCGTCTGGACATGGTTCGACCGCAGCGCGGCGGGCATCAGCGTGGCGGCAAGCTTCTGGGTCGAGACGATGATCGCCCGCGCGCCCGAATTCTCGATGATGTGCGCGTGATCGCGCTCGGTATTCGTCGTGTAGGTCGGCACGGTGACGCAGCCCGCCGCCATGATGGCGAGGTCGGCGATGCACCATTCGGGGCGGTTTTCCGACACCAGCATCACCCGGTCGCCGCGTTGCAGGCCGGTCGCGCGTAGGCCGGCCGACAAGCTGGCGACCTGCCGTGCCGCCTCTGCCCAACTGGTCGCGTGCCACGCGCCCTCGGCCTTGCGCCAGAGGAACGGTGCGTCGCCCTTTTCGGCGGCGCGGGTGAAGAACATGGTGACGAGATTGGGGAAATATTCGAGCGTGCGCATGTGCCTCTCCCACCGGCCCGTATGGCACGCGGTAACGCGCGACCGGGCTCTTTGTTTGCTTATTCCGCCGGACGTCCGGGTTTGTCGCCGACCCGTTGAATCCGGGTTGTGCGGCCGGAGATGTCGATCGCCACGCCCTCGCTGCGCGGATCGGCGGCACCGACCCAGCGGCCGCCGACCCGCTCGATGGCGTTGGCCTTCAGCCCCATCGGCGCGACGACCACGGTCTCGCCGAGCGCCCGCAGGCCGGGGGCGAGCGCCTCCAGCGCGGTGCCCTGTTCGACCGTCGCGACCTTATAGGGGGCAAAGAGCAGGCCCTGCGCGATGGCGTCCTGCGCGCTCAGCTTCCAGTCGATCACGCCGATGATCGCCTTGGCGACCTGTGCGATGATGGTGGAGCCCCCCGCCGCGCCGATCGCGAGACGGACCTTGCCGTCAGGGCCATAGACGATGGTCGGGGACATGGAACTGCGCGGGCGCTTGCCGCCCTGAACCCGGTTGGCGACCAGATCGCCGTCCTTGACCGGCACGATGTCGAAATCGGTCAGCTCGTTGTTCAGCATCGTCCCGTCGACCGACAGGCCCGATCCGAACGAGCCCTCGACGGTGGTCGTCACCTCGACGACGTTACCGGCGGCGTCCACCGTCACGAGATCGGTGGTGCCGGGCACTTCGCTGACCGGCGCGCGAACGCGTGGCGGCGCGCCCGCGGGCGTGCCGGGCGACACCGACGCCATGGTGCGGTCGGGCGAGATCAGCGCCGAGCGGTCGGCGATATAGGCCGGGTCGAACAACCCTTTCAGCGGCACCCGGATATAATCGGGATCACCCAGATACATGTCGCGATCGGCATAGGCGAGGCGTGAGGCCTCGGCGAACAGGTGCCAGGCGACGGGCGAATCCTTGCCCAGCTTGCCCATGTCGAACCGTTCGAGCAGCTTCAGGATCGACAGCATCGTCGAACCGCCGCCCGAGGACGGCCACATGCTGCAGATCCGATAGCCGCGATAGGTGGCGCAGAGCGGCGGGCGCGGCTTGGCGGTATAGCTGGCCAGATCGCCCATCGTCATCTTCGACGGATTGCGCCGGGCGGTGTCGACCGTCGTGACCAGCTTCTGCGCCTGCGGCCCGACATAGAAATAATCGGGGCCGAGCCTGGCGATCCGCTCCAGCAGCGCGGCCTGTTCGGGGTTGCGGATGATGCTGCCCAGGGGAAGCACCTGCCCATCGGGGCCGGTCAGTCGCGCACGGGTGGCGGCATCGACATGGCCGCCATAGCGGGTCAGCGCGGTCTGGAGCCGCGGGGTCAGCGCAAAGCCGTCGCGGGCCAGCCGGATCGCGGGCTGGAACAGTCGCGCCCAGGGCAGCTTGCCGCCTTTGGCATGGGCCAGCGCCATGCCGCGCAGGGCGCCAGGCACGCCGACGCTGCGTCCGCCGGGGACCGCCTCGGCATGGGTCAGCGGGCGACCATCGGGGCCATAGAACCAGTCGGGGGTGGCCGCCATCGGCGCGGTTTCGCGGGCGTCGATGCTGCTGGTGCCCCGCGCGTCGTGGCGGACCCAATAGCTGCCGCCGCCGATGCCCGAGCTTTGCGGCTCGACGACGTTCAGTGCCAACATGGTCGCGATGGCGGCATCGGTGGCACTGCCCCCGGCACGCAGGATTTCCACCCCGGCGGCGGCGGCGCGGGGGTCGGCGGCGCTGACCATGCCCTCGGTCGGGGCTTTGGGCATGGGCGGGCGCGCCGCTGCGGGCGCAATGGGGGCGAGCGCGAGCGCCGCCACGGATAGGAGCCAGTGCTTCATGTCCGCGACCCTAGCGGCAGGCGAGGCCCTCCGCCAAGCCGTAACGTCAGGCGCCGACCGCTTGCCCGACGCTCGCGAACCCGTCGCGGGCCAGCAATGCATCGAGATCGGTCAGGATGCGCCCCGCCAGCCCCGGCCCCTCATAGACCAAGGCCGAATAGAGCTGCACCAGGCTGGCGCCTGCCCGGATGCGGGCATAGGCCTCCGCGCCGCTGTCGATGCCGCCCGCCGCGATCAGGGGCAGCGCTCCGCCGGTCGCCGTGCGGAAGTCCGCCAGCCGCGCGCGGGCGAGCGGAGCCAGCGGTCGGCCCGACAGGCCGCCGGTTTCGGCGGCGTTGGCGCTTTTCACATCGGGGCGGGTGATGGTGGTGTTGCCGATGATGATCGCGTCCAGCCGGTTGTCGATCGCGGCGCGGGCGATCTCGTCGATCTGGGCGGGGTCCAGATCGGGGGCGACCTTGAGGAACAGCGGCACATTGCCCGCCGCCGCGCGTGAGGCCGCCAGCAGCTCCGCCAGCGCGGCGCCATGTTGAAGATCGCGGAGGCCCGGCGTGTTCGGGCTGGAGATGTTGATCGTCACATAATCGGCGATCGGCGCGGCATGGGTCACGCCGTGGCGATAGTCGGCGATCCGGTCGGCGGCGTCCTTGTTCGCGCCGACATTGATGCCCAGCACGCCCTTGCGCTTCGCCGCTTTCGCCCGCGCCAGCCCGGCCTCCAGCCCGCCATTGTTGAAGCCATAGCGGTTGACCACCGCCTTGTCCTCGACCAGCCGGAACAGGCGCGGTTTGGGGTTGCCGGGTTGCGGCTTAGGGGTCAGCGTGCCGATCTCGACCATGCCGAAGCCCAGCCAGAAAAAGCCGTCGATCGCCTCGCCATTCTTGTCGACTCCTGCCGCCAGTCCCAGCGGATTGGCGAAATCGATCCCCGCCACTGTGGTCGCCAGACGCGGATAACGTGCCGGATCGACCCCCAGCGGCGCGCCCAGCGAACCCCAGCGCGACAGCATCGCGACCGTCAGACCATGGGCGCGCTCGGCATCGAGGGCGAAGAGGAACGGGTGATACAAGGCCATGTCGGCCCGGTTAGCGGATTGCCGGGGGAGGGGGAAGCGGGGCTCTATCTTCTCCCGCCTGCGGGAGGGGAGCGGCAAGATCAGCGGGTGGCCGCTATCTCCCGAAGGAACGCTATCACCCAACATGGGTTGGTGGGGACCCACAGGGAGAGCCCCGATGAAGACGCCCGTCGCATTCACCCCCCAGGTCGAAGATGTTAGCCCCAAGGAAGGCGACACCGTCGACCAGATGAACCACGCGTTCGAACATATCCTCGACACCACGTCGAAGGACTATGGCCACGGCGTCCGCGCCGTCCATGCCAAGGCGCATGGCATCGTCCGGGGTACGCTGAAGGTCCATGACAATCTGCCGCCCGAACTGGCGCAGGGGCTGTTCGCGCATGGCGGCGACTATGACGCGGTGGGGCGCATCTCGACCAATCCGGGCGACATATTGGACGATGCGATCGGTCTGCCGCGCGGCTTTGCCTTGAAGGTGATCGGGGTCGAAGGCGAGCGGCTGCCCGGCTCCGAGGGCGATGCGACGCAGGATTTCGTGATGGCCAATGCGCCCGCCTTCACCGCGCCGACGGCGGAGGCCTTTGCCAAGAACCTCAAGATGCTCGCCGCCACCACCGACAGGCTGGAGGGCGGCAAGAAGCTGTTGTCCGGCATCCTGCGCGGAATCGAGGCGACGCTGGAGACGGTCGGGATCGAGAGCGCGACGCTCCAGTCGCTGGGCGGGGCGAAGCAGGTGCATCCGCTGGGCGAGACCTATTACAGCCAGACGCCGTTTCGTTACGGCGACCATATCGCGAAGTTCGCGCTCGCCCCGGTCAGCCCGGCATTGACCCAACTGACCGGCGACACGGTCGACACCCATGATCGCCCCGATGCGCTGCGCGACGTGGTGCGCGAGGTGATGATCGAGCAGGGCGGTCAGTGGGAACTCCGCGTCCAGCTCAACCGCGATCTGGAATCCATGCCGATCGAGGATGCCAGCGCCGAATGGAGCGAGGCGGACAGCCCCTATGTCACCGTCGCGACCTTCACCGCCCCGCCACAGATCAGCTGGCGGGATGGCGAGACCAATGCGATCGACGACGCATTGTCCTACAGCATCTGGCACGGCCTTGCCGCGCACCAGCCGCTGGGCAATGTCAACCGGGCGCGCAAGGACACCTATCGTTTCTCGGCCGACTATCGCGGCCGGGTGAATGGCTGTCCGATGCACGAGCCGCGCGCAATGGCCGAGTTGCCGTGACGGTGAGGCACAGGCTAGGACAGGCGGCATGATCCGCCTGTTTCATGTCAGCGACGTGCATTTCGGTGCCGAGGACCCCGCCGCGCTCGCCTGGTTCGCCGAGCGGGTGGCGGCGGAGAAACCGCATGCGGTCATCATGACCGGCGATCTGACCATGCGTGCCACCAAGCGCGAGTTTCAGGCGGGCGGCGAATGGCTGCGATCGCTCGGCGTGCCGGTGACGGTCGAGGTCGGTAATCACGACATCCCCTATTATTGGGACCCGTTCCGGCGGCTGTTCGCTCCCTATCAGCGCTATGCCGCGGTCGAGCGGATGATCGAAAAGCCGCTCGACCTGCCCGGCGTGACGGTGGTGCCGCTAAAGACCACGGCGCGCGCCCAGTGGCGCTGGAACTGGTCGAAGGGGCGGGTCAGTTCGGGCTCGCTGCGCCGCGCACTGGCGCTGATCGAGGCGGCGCCCAAGGATCATCTGATCCTGGTCGCGGCGCATCACCCGCTGATCGAAGGGGGGACCAAGGGGACCGCCAAGACCCGCAACGGCGACGCTGCGCTGACCCAATTGGCGGCGGCGGGCGCGCATGCGGTGCTCAGCGGCCATGTCCATGACCCGTTCGACGTGCCGGTCGACCGCAATGGCTGGATCATCCGGATGATCGGTGCGGGCACGCTATCCAAGCGCACCCGCAAGACGCCGCCCGCCTTCAACGAAATCCGCATCGAGGGGCAGGGCTTCGAAACGCTGGTCCGCCGCTTCGGCGAAACCGCGCCGCATGTGATTACCGAGGATATGCGGACGGGGTGATCCGATCGGGTCGGGCGTGGCTCGGGCCCCGTCTCAACCCCGCATCACATGCGGACGCGCGGCGACCTGGTCGTACATCCGGCCCGGCTGATCGAGCCAGATCGGCGACAGCTTGGTCGAATCGACGCGCTCCAGCCCGACCGCATAGGCGCAGCGGGCCATGCCCCAGTCGGTATGCGCGGCGGCGGCCAGGATCGGCACGAACATCGGGCGGCCCGCCGCGTCGATCACATGGATCGCCTCACGCGGCAGCGCGGTGACGCCGCGCACGGTACGGCTCTCGCCGGGCGCCAGCGCGAAGGGCGGGACGATCGGGCGGCCCTGGGGCTGATGCGCCAGCTCGATCAGCTGCCCGTCGAGTCCGGCATGGGCGCTCAGCAGCCGCAGATCGACCGCGACCCGGCCGATCGGCGTCGCACCGCTATTATGCACCGTCACTTCGGCCTCGATCGTCGCCGAGAGCATGTTGAGCCCGACCCGCACCGGCCGCGCCTCGACGCGCAGGAAGCTGGGTTCGGGCGGCAGGGTTGGGGCGGCAGGCTGCGGCGGCGGGGCCGGGATACGGGCCGCCAAGTCGGGGACCGGCGCGGCGGGACGCGGGGGCTCCGCATCGTCGGCCGCCGTGCGGGGTGCAGGCGCGGGGAGCGCGGGGGCCTTGCGGGTGCGGCGACCCAGCCAGATACCGATCGCCAGGGCGGCCAGCCCGGTGCCGATCAGCATCGGCCAGAAAGGCAGGCCACGATCCGCCTCGGCCTGTTGCTCGGGGGCGGCGGTGCCTGGCGCGGCGATGGCCGGGGTCTGGTCGTTGGTGATGGTCACGCCGTCGACCCCGGACACGTCGCTGCTGACCGGTGCGGCGTCGCGGTCGGGCAGGCGGGTCGCGGGCGGCTCGGGCGAGGGTGCCGGTGCCGGGGTCTCGACCGGGGTCGGGCTGGGCGTCGGCGTCGGGGTGGCGCGCGGGGTCGGCCGGGGCGTCGGGGCGGCGCGGGGCGTCGGCGTGGCCGTCGGGGTCGCCTGGGGCGCGGCCTGGCTGGGCAGGACCAGGCGCGGCGTCGGCGGGGTCGGCACCGGGGTCGCGGTGGTCTGCGGCGTCGAGGATCGCGGGCTCAGGCTGAACCCGTCCAGTCCGCCGGTCGATGGACGCGCGGCGTCATTGTCCTGCGACGTGGTCTGAAAGGGGACGGCAGCGGCGGGCAGCGGGGCAAGCACCGGCACCAGCGTCAGGGCAAGAAGGCGCGCGGCGCGGCGCGGCCCGGACGATGTCATGAAATGCATTCCTCGTGGTAACTACAATCTTCAACCGCCGTCCGGGTCCCAGACCCGGCCGCACCAGCCGTGCCCGGTAGGCCCTGCGGATGCAACCCCATAGTGTAACGGGATATGCGGCCAATATGTGGCAGGCCGCGCGATCGCGGGAACTTTCGCCTGTCCGGCGCGTGGCGCGGTTTGACACAAAGGGGTCGCGCCCCTATATCGCGATCACTCACCACGATCTTCGGGAAATGACGCGCCTTCGCGCAGCGTGTCGGTCGAATGGAGGATCGTTGGTTCAACGGACGCCGGATGCCGCCGCAGAGACTTGCGCGCGGCCTTTCGGCGTCTGTCGTTGCGTCTGGCCCGGAGGCATCCGGGCAGTGATTTACGGCTGACGAGGCAGACAGACCCATGGCAACCAAGGCGATCGACAGCGGCTCCGCCCCGCGCAAGGGCGATGGCGGCACCGCCAAGCGGCGTATCCGCAAGGTGTTCGGCGACATCCACGAAGTGGTGCAGATGCCGAACCTGATCGAGGTTCAGCGCGAAAGCTACGAACAGTTCCTGCGCTCGGACAAGTCCACGGGCCATGTCTCGGGGCTGGAAAAGACGCTGCGCAGCGTCTTCCCGATCCAGGATTTTGCCGGCACCGCCTATCTCGACTTCGACGATTACGTCCTGGAAGACCCGAAGTTCGACGTCGAGGAATGTCGCCAGCGGGGCATCACCTATGCCGCGCCGATGCGCGTCACGCTGCGCCTGACCGCGTTCGAGGTCGATCCCGACACCGAAGCCAAGTCGGTCATCGATATCAAGGAGCAGGACGTCTACATGGGCGACATGCCCCTGATGACGGAGAACGGCACCTTCTTCATCAACGGCACCGAGCGCGTCATCGTCAGCCAGATGCACCGTTCGCCGGGCGTGCTGTTCGACCATGACCGCGGCAAGACTCACGCCTCGGGCAAGTATCTGTTCGCCGCGCGCGTGATTCCGTATCGCGGCTCGTGGCTGGACTTCGAGTTCGACGCCAAGGACATCGTCAACGTCCGTATCGACCGCAAGCGCAAGCTGCCGGTGACGGCGCTGCTCTATGCGCTGGGCATGAACTCGGAAGAGATCCTCAACTATTTCTACAACCGCCTGACCTTCGTTCGCGGCGACGGCGGCTGGAAGATCCCGTTCCAGGCCGAGAACTGGCGCGGCGCCAAGCCGATGTTCGACATCGTCGATGCGGACTCGGGCGAGGTCGTGTTCCCCGCCGGTCAGAAGATCAGCCCTCGCGCCGCCAACAAGGCGGCCAAGGACGGCCTCAGCCAGTTGCTGATCCCGACCGAGGAAATCTTTGGTCGCTACTCGGCCTATGACCTCATCAACGAGCAGACCGGCGAAATCTATGTCGAGGCCGGTGACGAGATCAGCGCCGAGAATCTGGAAGCGCTGGACAAGGCGGGCGTCGACACGATCGAACTGCTCGACATCGACCATGTCGCGACCGGTCCGTGGATTCGCAACACGCTGAAGGCCGACAAGGCCGAAGAGCGCGAGCAGGCGCTGTCCGACATCTACCGCGTGATGCGCCCCGGCGAGCCGCCGACGCTGGAAACCGCTGAAGCGCTGTTCGCAGGGCTCTTCTTCGATCCCGATCGCTACGACCTGTCGGCCGTGGGTCGCGTCAAGCTGAACATGCGTCTCGACCTCGACTGCCCGGATACGGTGACGACGCTGCGCACCGAGGATATCTTGGCGGTCGTCAAGACGCTGGTCGACCTGAAGGACGGCAAGGGCGACATCGACGACATCGACAATCTCGGCAATCGTCGTGTGCGTTCGGTGGGCGAGCTGCTGGAGAACCAGTATCGCGTCGGCCTGCTGCGCATGGAGCGTGCGGTCAAGGAGCGCATGTCGTCGGTCGACGTCTCGACGGTGATGCCGAACGACCTGATCAACGCCAAGCCCGCCGTGGCGGCTGTGCGCGAGTTCTTCGGTTCGTCGCAGCTGTCGCAGTTCATGGACCAGACCAACCCGCTCTCCGAAGTGACGCACAAGCGTCGCGTCTCGGCGCTCGGGCCGGGCGGTCTGACGCGTGAGCGTGCGGGCTTCGAAGTCCGCGACGTTCACCCGACCCACTATGGCCGCATCTGCCCGATCGAAACGCCGGAAGGCCCGAACATCGGTCTGATCAACTCGCTGTCGACCTTCGCTCGCGTCAACAAGTATGGCTTCATCGAGACGCCGTACCGCAAGGTGATCGACGGCAAGGTGACCGACGAGGTCGTGTACCTGTCGGCGATGGAAGAGCAGAAGCACACCGTCGCCCAGGCCTCGGCCGCGACGGATGAGGAAGGCCGCTTCGTCGAGGATCTGGTCTCGGCGCGTCAGGCGGGCGAATTCCTGATGGCGCTGCCCGATCAGATCACCCTGATGGACGTGTCGCCGAAGCAGCTCGTCTCGGTCGCCGCCTCGCTCATTCCGTTCCTGGAAAACGACGACGCCAACCGCGCGCTCATGGGCTCGAACATGCAGCGTCAGGCCGTGCCGCTGGTGAAGGCGGAAGCGCCCTTCGTCGGCACCGGCATGGAAGAGACGGTTGCGCGCGACTCGGGCGCGGCGATCGCGGCGAAGCGCGCCGGTATCGTCGACCAGGTCGATGCGGCGCGTATCGTGGTTCGCGCGACCGGAGAGGTCGATGCGGGCAAGTCGGGCGTCGACATCTACACGCTGATGAAGTTCCAGCGCTCGAACCAGTCGACCTGCATCAACCAGCGTCCGCTGGTGAAGGTGGGCGACGTTGTGAAGGCGGGCGACGTGATCGCCGATGGCCCCTCGACCGAGTTCGGCGAGCTGGCCCTGGGCCGCAACGCGCTCGTCGCGTTCATGCCCTGGAACGGCTACAATTATGAGGACTCGATCCTCATCTCCGAGCGGATCGTGAAGGACGACGTGTTCACGTCGATCCATATCGACGAGTTCGAAGTCATGGCGCGCGACACCAAGCTCGGGCCGGAAGACATCACCCGCGACATCCCGAACGTGGGTGAAGAGGCGCTGCGCAACCTCGACGAGGCGGGCATCGTCTATGTCGGGGCCGAGGTGGAGCCGGGCGATATCCTGGTCGGCAAGATCACGCCGAAGGGTGAATCGCCGATGACGCCGGAAGAGAAGCTCCTCCGCGCGATCTTCGGTGAAAAGGCCAGCGACGTGCGCGACACCTCGCTGCGTCTGCCGCCGGGTGTGGCAGGGACCATCGTCGACGTCCGCGTCTTCAATCGTCACGGCATCGACAAGGACGAGCGCGCGATGGCGATCGAGCGCGAGGAGATCGAGCGTCTGAAGAAGGACGCCGACGACGAGCGCACCATCCTCAACCGGGCGACCTGGAGCCGCCTGCGCGAGATGCTGCTCGACCAGACCGCCACCGCCGCGCCCAAGGGCGTGAAGAAGGGCATCGTCATCGATGCCGAGGTGCTGGAATCGGTCGATCGTCACGAATGGTGGAAGTTCGCCGTCGCCGACGACGCGCGCCAGAGCGATCTGGAAGCGGTCAAGGCGCAGTATGACGAAGCCGCCAAGCGGATCACGGACAAGTTCCATGACCGCCGCGACAAGCTGGAGCGTGGCGACGAGCTGCCGCCGGGCGTGCTGAAGATGGTCAAGGTCTTCGTCGCGGTGAAGCGCAAGCTGCAGCCGGGCGACAAGATGGCCGGCCGTCACGGCAACAAGGGCGTTATCAGCCGTATCCTGCCGCAGGAGGATATGCCCTTCCTCGCGGACGGTACGCCGGTCGATCTCGTGCTGAACCCGCTGGGCGTGCCGTCGCGCATGAACGTCGGTCAGATCTTCGAGACCCATCTGGGCTGGGCGGCGCGCAACCTGGGTATGCAGGTCGCGGCGCAGCTGGAGGATTGGCGCGAAGCCAATCCCGACGCCAAGCCGGGCGCGGTGCCGGAAGCGGTCAAGGCGCGGCTCGTGGAAATCTACGGCGATCACTATGCCGAAGACATCCAGAACCGTGACGACGAGGAAGTGGCCGAGCTGGTCCAGAACATCCGCACCGGCGTGCCGATGGGGACCCCGGTGTTCGATGGCGCGCGTGAGAGCGACGTGTCGGAGATGCTGGAACTGGCAGGCCTCCACACCTCGGGCCAGTCGGACCTGTTCGACGGGCGCACCGGCGATCAGTTCGACCGCAAGGTCACGGTCGGCATCATCTATATGCTGAAGCTGCACCACCTGGTCGACGACAAGATCCACGCGCGTTCGATCGGGCCGTACAGCCTCGTCACCCAGCAGCCGCTGGGCGGTAAGGCGCAGTTCGGTGGCCAGCGCTTCGGGGAAATGGAAGTGTGGGCGCTGCAGGCTTATGGCGCGGCGTACACGCTCCAGGAAATGCTGACGGTGAAGTCGGACGACGTGGTCGGCCGCACCAAGGTCTACGAAGCGATCGTCAAGGGCGACGACACTTTCGAGGCGGGCATCCCGGAGAGCTTCAACGTGCTGGTCAAGGAAATGCGCTCGCTGGGTCTCAACGTCGATCTCAAGTCGATGGAAGACGCCCAGGACGACGGTCTGGCCGAGGCGGCGGAGTAAGATACGGAGCCGGTGGGGCCACCCGCCTCACCGGCGCCTTTCTCACTCGCCCGATGAATTTTCCCTCCCTGTGAGGAAAGCAAGATGAACGAACTGACCAACTTCGCCAATCCGGTGGCCAAGCCGGAAACCTTCGACCAGATTCAGATCGGTATCGCGTCGCCCGACAAGATCCGTTCCTGGTCGTTCGGCGAGATCAAGAAGCCCGAGACGATCAACTATCGGACGTTCAAGCCCGAGCGTGACGGCCTGTTCTGCGCGCGCATCTTCGGTCCGATCAAGGATTACGAATGCTTGTGCGGCAAGTACAAGCGCATGAAGTACAAGGGCATCGTCTGCGAAAAGTGCGGTGTCGAAGTCACGGTGTCGAAGGTCCGCCGCGAGCGGATGGGCCATATCGAACTGGCCGCACCCGTTGCGCACATCTGGTTCCTGAAGTCGCTGCCGAGCCGCATCGGCCTGCTGCTCGACATGCAGCTCAAGCAGCTCGAGCGCGTGCTGTACTTCGAAGCCTATATCGTCATCGAGCCGGGCCTGACCCCGCTGGAGAAGTATCAGCTTCTCACCGAGGACGAGCTGCTCGACGCGCAGGATGAATATGGCGAGGACGCCTTCTCGGCCGGTATCGGTGCCGAAGCGGTCCGCATCATGCTCGAAAGCCTCGACCTCGAGGGCGAGCGCGTGCAGCTTCTGGAAGAGCTGGCGACGACCAAGTCGGAGCTGAAGCCCAAGAAGATCATCAAGCGCCTGAAGGTCGTCGAGAGCTTCATCGAATCGGGCAACCGTCCCGAGTGGATGATCCTGGAAGTGATCCCGGTCATCCCGCCCGAGCTGCGCCCGCTGGTGCCGCTGGACGGCGGTCGTTTCGCGACCTCGGACCTCAACGACCTGTATCGCCGCGTCATCAACCGCAACAACCGCCTGAAGCGTCTGATGGAGCTGCGTGCGCCGGACATCATCGTCCGCAACGAAAAGCGCATGTTGCAGGAAGCGGTCGACGCGCTGTTCGACAATGGCCGTCGTGGCCGCACGATCACGGGCGCCAACAAGCGTCCGCTGAAGTCGCTGTCCGACATGCTGAAGGGCAAGCAGGGCCGCTTCCGTCAGAACCTTCTGGGTAAGCGCGTCGACTATTCGGGCCGTTCGGTCATTGTGACCGGCCCCGAACTCAAGCTGCACCAGTGCGGCCTGCCCAAGAAGATGGCGCTCGAGCTGTTCAAGCCGTTCATCTATGCCCGTCTGGACGCCAAGGGTCTGTCGATGACCTTGAAGCAGGCCAAGAAGTGGGTCGAGAAGGAGCGCAAGGAAGTCTGGGACATCCTGGACGAGGTGATCCGCGAGCACCCGGTCATGCTGAACCGTGCGCCGACGCTTCACCGTCTGGGCATCCAGGCGTTCGAGCCGGTGCTGATCGAGGGCAAGGCGATCCAGCTTCACCCGCTGGTCTGCTCGGCGTTCAACGCCGACTTCGACGGCGACCAGATGGCCGTGCACGTCCCGCTGTCGCTCGAAGCGCAGCTGGAAGCGCGCGTCCTGATGATGTCGACCAACAACATCCTGTCGCCCGCCAACGGCAAGCCGATCATCGTGCCGTCGCAGGACATGGTGCTGGGCCTGTATTACCTCTCGCTCGAAAAGCAGAAGGAACCGGGCGAGGGCATGATGCTGGCGGACATGGAGGAGGTCCATCAGGCCCTCTTCGCCGGTGCCGTCACGCTGCACACTAAGATCATCAGCCGCGTTCCGCAGACCGATGAGCAGGGCAACCAGTATCTCAAGCGCTATGAGACCACCCCTGGTCGCATGCTGCTGGGCGAGTGCCTGCCGAAGAGCCACAAGGTGCCCTTCGACATCGTCAACCGCGTCCTGACCAAGAAGGACGTCGGCGAGGTGATCGACGAGGTGTATCGTCACACCGGCCAGAAGGAGACCGTGCTGTTCGCCGACGCGATCATGGCGCTGGGCTTCCGTCACGCGTTCCGTGCGGGCATCTCGTTCGGCAAGGACGACATGATCATCGCACCGGACAAGGATCGTCTGGTCGACGAGACGCGCGAGCAGGTGAAGGACTTCGAGCAGCAGTATCAGGACGGCCTGATCACGCAGCAGGAGAAGTACAACAAGGTGATCGACGCCTGGAGCCGTTGCGGCGACCAGGTCGCGAACTCGATGATGAACGAGATCAAGGCGGTCCGTCATTATGAGGACGGCCCGATGGAAGGCCGTGAGAAGCCGATCAACTCGATCTACATGATGGCCCACTCGGGCGCCCGTGGTAGCCCCGCCCAGATCAAGCAGCTGGCGGGTATGCGCGGCCTGATGGCCAAGCCGTCGGGCGAGATCATCGAGACGCCGATCATCTCGAACTTCAAGGAAGGTCTGACCGTTCTTGAATACTTCAACTCGACCCACGGCGCACGTAAGGGCCTGGCCGACACGGCACTGAAGACGGCGAACTCGGGTTACCTGACCCGCCGTCTGGTGGACGTCAGTCAGGACTGCGTCATCATCGAAGAGGATTGCGGCACGACCCGCGCCCTCGAGATGAAGGCGATCGTGCAGGGCGGTTCGACCATCGCCTCGCTTGGCGAGCGTATCCTGGGCCGCACCACGGCCGAGGACATCGTCAACGCCAAGACCGGCGAAGTCATCATCGCATCGGGCGTCCTGCTCGACGAGCCGATGGTCGCCCGAATCGAGGCGGCGAACACCCAGTCGGTCAAGATCCGCAGCCCGCTGGTCTGCGAATCGAAGGTCGGTGTCTGCGGCAAGTGCTATGGCCGTGACCTCGCCCGCGGTACGCCGGTGAACATCGGCGAAGCGGTCGGCGTCATCGCGGCGCAGTCGATCGGTGAGCCGGGTACGCAGCTGACCATGCGTACCTTCCACATCGGTGGCGCGGCGCAGCTGAACGAGCAGTCGAACCTGGAAGCGGCCGTGGACGGCACCGTCCAGTTCCGCGACCTGCGCCTGATCGTCGACCAGCGTGGTCGCCGCGTGGTGCTGAGCCGTTCGGGTGAGATCGCGATCGTCGACATGGACGGCCGCGAGCTCTCGGTGGATCGTATCCCTTACGGTGCGTACGTGCTGTTCGACGATGGCCACATCGTGTCGAAGGGCGACCGCATGGCCGAGTGGGACCCGTTCACCATGCCGGTGATCACGGAAAACCCCGGTACGGTGAAGTTCCAGGACCTCATCGAGGGCAAGACCCTGACCGAGCAGGTCGACGAAGCCACGGGTATCGCCCAGCGCGTCGTCACCGAGTACCGCGCCTCGACCAAGTCGAAGGAGGATCTGCGTCCGCGCATGACCCTGCTCGACGACAATTCGGGCGAGGCCGGTCGCTACATGCTGGCACCGGGTGCGACGCTCTCGGTCGAGGATGGTGCGCAGGTGCAGGGCGGTGACGTTCTGGCCCGTGTCGCGCGCGAGTCGGCCAAGACCCGCGACATCACCGGCGGTTTGCCGCGCGTCGCCGAGCTGTTCGAGGCGCGTGTTCCCAAGGACTCGGCGATCATCGCCAAGGTCTCGGGCCGTGTCGTGTTCGGCAAGGATTACAAGGCGAAGCGCAAGATCGGCATCCAGCCCGAGGATGGCGGCGAGGTCGTCGAGTATCTGGTGCCGAAGTCGAAGGTGATCGACGTTCAGGAAGGCGACTACGTCAAGCGTGGCGACAACCTGATCGGCGGCTCGCCCGATCCGCACGACATTCTGGAAACGATGGGCGTGGAGCCGCTGGCCGAATATCTGGTCAGCGAAATCCAGGAAGTCTATCGACTCCAGGGCGTGAAGATCAACGACAAGCACATCGAGACGATCGTTCGTCAGATGCTGCAGAAGGTCGAGATCACCGACGGCGGCGACACCACGTTGCTGAAGGGCGAGCAGGTCGATCGCGAGGAAATGGACGCGATCAACGACAAGCTCGACGCGAACCAGGTCCGTGCACAGGGCAAGCCCGTCCTGCTCGGCATCACCAAGGCGTCGCTGCAGACCCGCAGCTTCATCTCGGCGGCGTCGTTCCAGGAAACCACCCGCGTCCTCACCGAGGCGGCGGTCCAGGGCAAGCAGGACACGCTGATGGGCCTGAAGGAGAATGTCATCGTCGGCCGCCTGATCCCGGCGGGTACCGGTGCGGGCATGAACCGTCTGCGCGTGGCGGCCTCCAGCCGCGATGCGGCGCTCCGCGCCCAGCAGCGCAAGCTGGCCGAGGCGATCGTCGCGCCGGTCAGCGCGGCCGAGCAGCGGGCGGCGGAAAACGCGCGTTCGCCGCGTGAGGATGCGGGCACGGGCAGCGATCCGCTGGCCGAGGTCGCACCCTCGGGCCACGGCACGGACGCCGATGCCGGTGAGTATCTGAACGACTGATCCGGCTGACGGATTGGAATCAAAGGGCCGCCGTCCGGGCAACCGGGCGGCGGCTTTTTACGAGTGGCGCCTTGTCCTTTGAGGTAGACGTGGCGCCCTGCCTGCGGGCAGGAAAGTGTTGCGACGAAAACAACGGATTTGCGCCGAATGGAGGGGGTGAAGGCCCTTTTGACGGGAACCGAACCGCCCTCCCAACCATATACGAATATTGGAGAAGATCCCGGACATGCGCGGGTTATTGGCGCATCGATGGGACCCCGGAGACCTGAAATGACGTCCCCCGAGATTGACGAAGACTATTTCTACCAGCGTGCCGAAACCGAACTCGAACTGGCCCAGAAGGCGACCCACCCTGCCGCGGTTCGAGCGCATTACATCATCGCCAACCATTATCTTGATCGTGTCTACAGCCAGCCGGAAGGCGTCATGACGGTCGAGGCGGCGGCGGAGTAAAAGACCCCGTGACATAGGCATCGGGTATGTCCGTTTCGCGGTCCCGCTCCAGCATGGCGCAGTGCCGCGCGGCCGCCGGATCGGCCGGTCGCCCGATGCCGTAGAGCAGGGCCTCGCTATCGCAGCCCTTGAGCGCCGCCGCTTGTGCGGCATTTGGCCGTTCGGACGCCGCCGGTTCGCAATCGATTTAGGTCTGCGACGGCGCAGCGCAGCGGCGATAAGGGCATGGGGTTCGTACAAAAGATGCGAAGGCATTTTTGGCGGCGCGTCCGGAACGACACGGCTTTCCCGCAACTCCTTGGGCCGGGGCGTAATACTGGCCGAGCTGGGCGAATCGCCGTGCGCCGTGCCCACCGTTCGACGGTTAGCAGGGGTCGACAGGGCCGAGCCGGGCCCATAGGCGGCGGCGATGGATCGACCGCTCGCGCCTCAATCTCGCCCGTCTTCGGCGCGCATCACCAGCATGGCGCTGTTCGGTGTTACCTATATGCTGGCGATGCTGATCTTTTTCCGCGTGCCGATTGCCAGCGGGTTCGACCTGGGCTTTGGCGAGCGCGGCGATGCGTTGATCGAGATGACGATCCTCGAACATTGGCGCAACGTCTGGTCGGGGGTGTCGCCGTGGAATAGCGGCTTCTACTTCCATCCTTATGGCGGCACGCTGGGTTATAATGACGGCTATGTCCTCTATGGCATCGTCTATAGCCTGTGGCGGCTGGTCGCCGATCCGTTTCATGCCGACACGCTCAACATCCTGACGTTCAAGACGATCGGTTTCGTCGCCGCCTATGCGCTGGTCGCGTGGAGCCTCCGCTGGGGGCGGGGCGGGGCGCTGCTGGTGGCGCTGCTCTGGATGATCGCCAGCAACATCCATCTGCAGGCCGTCCACGCCCAGTTGCAGAGCGTCGCGCTGCTGCCGCTTGCAATGATCCTGGCGATCGGATGCGTCCGGGCCGAGCAAGCGGGGCGGCATGGCACGGCCCGGCTATATGCGGTGGCGCTCGCCGCCCTGATGGCGGCGTGGCTGATGACCTCCTATTACATGGCCTGGTTCACCATCTTCTCGGCCTGCCTGTTCCTGTTGTGCTGGGGCGTGATGACGGGGCAGGCCAGGCCGGTTGCCGCGCTAGGCCTGATGCGGCGGCATGCGGGAACGCTGGCGATCGGCGGGGGCGCTTTTGCCCTGCTGATCCTCCCCTTCCTCATCGTCTATCTGCCCAAGATGGGGGAGACGGGGGGCGAGGCGGTGGACGACATGCTGGGCTATCTCGTCACGCCGGTCATCGACATGGTCAATGTCGGGCCGGGCAATTACCTTTGGGGTTGGCTGTTCATGCCGCTCTATGCGCTGGTCCATGCCATGCTGCCCGACGATCCGGCGCTGCCGCACCGCGTGCTGGGCGGCGAGCATGAGGCGGGGTTTCCGCTGTTGATGGTCGGGCTGTTGCTGGTCGCGGCCTGGCAGATCGTCGTGCGGCGGCGGGTGGTGGGCGGAGGCCGCGCGCCCGTGACACTCCGTGCCTTCACGCTCGCGATGATGATCGCCTGGGTACTGACGCTGCAATTCTGGCGGGCCTCGCCCTGGCTGCTGGTGTTCGAACTGGTGCCGGGGGCCAAGGGGTTGCGGACGGTGTCACGCTATCAGCTCTGGCTGACCCTGCCGTTTCTGCTGGTCATCGTCGCAGGCTGGCGGGCGCAGGCGGCGCGGCTGATCGACAAGCGCCCCGCCTGGCTCGCGGCGATCGTCGCGCTGCTGGTCGTCGAGAATCTGAGCGCCGAGACCCCTGCGCAACTCAGCGGCGCGGAGCAGCGTGCCGCGCTGTCGGCTATTCCCCCGCCGCCTGCCGGATGCCGGGTCTTCTACGTCACGGCGGCGCGGGTGACGGAGCCGCTCTATATCAGCGCGGAACTGCACAAACTCTATCCGCACAATGTCGACGCCATGTTCCTGGCCGAGCGGTGGCGGGTGCCGACGATCAACGGCTTTTCGACCTTCAACCCGCCCGACTGGAATTTCGGCGATCCGCTGGCCGTCGACTATGACGCGCGGGTGCGGGCCTATGCCCGGCGGCATGGGCTTCAGCGTGTCTGTCGGCTCGACATGCGGCAGCCGCAACCCTGGGCGCGGCTTTAAGGCGCGCCCAGCATCGGCCTATCGCAGCAAAGGGGCCGGATCGACGAGCGTTACGTCGCGCATCTGGTGCAGATAGGCTTCGTAATAGGGTTTGTGCGACGCACCGACGATGGCGATCATCCGCGTGCCGGGCGCGCGGCCCAGGACCTCGCGAATGTTCGCCACCATCCGCAGGTTGCGGGTTTCCCAATAGGCGACATAGCGCCGTCCATAAGCCTGTTGCGATGGTTCGGTCAGCGCCGCCCCCCAATCCGATCGGTATGCCAGGTTGGCAGCGGCTGGTGCGTTGAGGGCGCGATATAGATCGAGGAGACCGTCGGGTTTCCCGATCCCCGCGTAAAGCTGTTTGGCCTCGGCCTGGCGCGCCTTGGTCGCGGGATTGTCCCATGCCCGCACCAACGCTTCGCCATAGGCTTTGTCATCGATGGTCGCGCCCACGAATGACTGGTCGTCGACACTCCAGACCCGCTCCAGCCCCGATCGGGCCGCCAGTTGCGCGGCGACCAGGTTTGACTCGTTCTTGCCGTTCAATCGCTTTTGCAGGTCGCTCACCAGGGCCGGGGTCAGTCCGTCCCCCGCCCGTCGTTCGTCTGGGGACAGTCGGAACCATTGGACCATGGCGGATGCCGGTTCCCCCGCCGCGAGGAAGATAAGTGCAAGATGCCGCCGCTGCGCAGGCGAGGGGGCTGTCGGCCAGGCGGCGAGCAGCTTTTCGGCTTCGGCATTGGCGGCAGGAACGTCGAGTCCGGCGGCCAAGCCCGCAGCGCTGGGGTCATAGCAATAGCTCTGGACCGCTTCGGCCTGCCGCTCGCGCTGGTGCCGCATGGCATCGCATTGCAGCCCGGCGATGTTCTCGCTGGCGACCGCCGTCGGTTTCCATCGGACCAGGCGTTGGAGGAGCGGTTCGACCATGTCGGGTCGGAAGCTGGACGGCAGGGTCGATAGATGGGGAGAGCCGACCACCAATAGTTCGTTGGGACGTCCGACCGGACGGTCGGTCAAGGCATCGGGCCGAAAGGACGGACGATAGCTTTGGGCATCCGCAATGCCTGCCAGACCGGCCGCTACTGCTATCACTTTGAATGCGAACCGCTTCACCCCGTCTACCCCCTCATACGCCAAAGCTGTATTGGTGGTATAATATAGTATGTCAGAAGGCCGTCAATGACGGCATTGGGCCAATGATCCCTGATGACCCCGCCCCAAAAGAAAAGGGCGACCCCCGAAGGGGCCGCCCTAAACTTTAGCTCGCCAAGCGAACGGGTGCGGAGGTTGCCCCCCGCAGTCCGATTACTTGAGCTCGACGGTCGCGCCGGCTTCTTCGAGCTGCTTCTTGATCTTCTCGGCCTCGTCCTTGGCAATGCCTTCCTTGACGGGCTTCGGAGCGCCTTCGACCAGCGCCTTGGCTTCGGTCAGGCCCAGGCCGGTGATCGCACGGACTTCCTTGATGACGTTGATCTTCTTGCCACCGTCGCCGGTGAGGATCACGTCGAATTCGGTCTTCTCTTCAGCGGCCGGAGCAGCAGCGCCGCCAGCGGCAGGCGCCGCAGCAACAGCAGCGGCGGCCGAGACGCCCCACTTCTCTTCGAGCATCTTCGAGAGCTCAGCGGCCTCGAGGACGGTCAGCTCGCTCAGCTGGTCAACCAGCGCGTTCAGGTCTGCCATGTTCTTATCTCCAATACGGGCCGGATGAAGTGGCCCGAGTGTGTCAGTTCAAATCGTGTACGCCCGAAGATCAGGCGGCTTCCTTGTCCTTGTCGGCATAAGCCGCGAGGACGCGAGCGATCTGCGCCGCGGGAGCCTGGGTGATGGTGGCCAGCTTCGTCGCCGGAGCGACGATAAGACCAACCAGCTTCGCCCGGAGCTCGTCCAGCGAGGGCAGAGTCGCCAGCGCCTGCACGCCTGCGACATCAAGGACGTTCGCACCCATCGATCCGCCGACGATCTCGAACTTGTCGGTCGTCTTGGCGAAGTCCACGGCCACCTTGGCGGCGGCCACGGGATCGATCGAGCTGGCAATGCCGACGGGACCCGTCAGCATGTCAGCGACACCGGCATAGTCGGTGCCCTGGGCTGCGATCTTGGCAAGCCGGTTCTTCGAGACCTTGTAGGTCGCGCCGGCTTCCCGCATCTTCGTGCGCAGGGCCGTCGACTGGGCGACGGTCATGCCGTGGTTGCGGGTGATGACCACCACGCCAACCTCGTTGAAGTTGCGGTTCAGTTCGGCGACGGCCTGGGTCTTTTGATCGCGATCCATGCCATTCTCCATGGTTGGAACGACCGCGAACGGTCATCCCGGTTGCTTGACCGGGGGGTGTGACCACCCCTCGGGGTGTCCAGCGATGGGGAATGGGCAACCGACGCGTAAGAAACGCGGGGCAGACCGGGCGGGACCAGCAAGTGGCACGACCGGCAAAATCCTTTTCCCCGTCTCGGCAGGAGATTAAGCCAGGGCATATTCCCCGGCACCTGCTGTCTTGGACGGAATCCGAACGGGCAAGCCCATCCGGATGCGGGGGTGCGGTTAGGCGGAATGGCAAAAGGAGTCAAGTGCGCTGCAAGAATGACGTGATTGTCATCCAAAGGTTATTTCCCTGTCATCGGGATGACGCCGAAATGAAGCCTGTATGTCTTGGTGGGGCGGCAAAGGGCGAGGCCGTGACCGCGCCCCTTGCCCGCGCGGTGCCGGGGGAATTTCCATGTCGGATATCAATGACCTGGTCGCCTATGACGATGGCGACATCGATACCAACCGCTCCGCCAATACGCATATGAGCGCGTTGATCGCCACCCGCCTGTCGCGCCGCCAGACGCTGCGCCACGGTGTGTCGGCGATGACCACCGCGCTGTTCGGTGGCGCCCTGCTGGCGGGGTGTGATGACGAGAATCCGCAGGCCGTCACCGCCACGGCGGCGGGCAGCACCGCCAGCGTCGCGGCGGGCCGCCCCGTCACCTTGACCGGCACGGTTGCCAGCGGCCAGGTCGCCAATGTGAACTGGAGCCAGACGGCGGGGCCGTCGGTCACGCTGACGGGCGCCAACCAGCTGGTCGCCTCGTTCCGCGCGCCTGCGGTCGCCACCGCGACCCAGCTCGGCTTCAACCTGGAGATCACCAGCCGCGACGGCCTGGTCACCAACAACAGCGTGACCGTCATCGTCACGCCGATCACGCTCGACTTTACTGCCGTGCCGCATAGCCTGGCGGACGTGGTGACGGTGCCTGCGGGCTATAGCGTCAGCGTGCTCTATCGGCTGGGCGATCCGATCGCCTCGGGCGTCGCGGCCTATGCGAATAACGGCACCGACACCAATTTCGCCCAGCGTGCGGGCGACCATCATGACGGCATGAGCTATTTCGGCCTCGCCGCGTCGGGCACCAGCCCGGACCCAACGAACAGCACGCGCGGCCTGCTGGTCCTCAATCACGAGAATATCAGCGAGCAATATCTGCATGTGAACGGCCAGACGCCCGCCCCGCGCCCCGAAAGCGAGGCGATCAAAGAGATCGAATGCCACGGCGTCTCGGTGGTCGAGGTGAACCGCACCAATGGCACCTGGAGCTATGTCCAGTCCTCGGCACTGAACCGTCGCATCACGCCGAACACGCCGATGGCGTTCAGCGGCCCGGTCAAGGGCAGCGCCTGGCTGAAGACCGCCTATTCGACCGATGGCACGGGCGGGCGCGGCACGATCAACAACTGCGCCAACGGCACGATGGCGTGGAACACCTATCTGACCAACGAAGAGAATTGGGCGGGCTATTTCCGTCGCAGCTCGGGCGACGCGGCGGTGCGGACCGCGACGACGCCCAAGCAGAATGCCTCGCTGTCGCGCTATGGCATCGGTGAGGGGCGTTCGGGCAATTATGGCTGGACCACGGTGACACCGTCCGACGCGTCGAGCACCGTCTTCCGCCGCTGGAACGCGACCGCCACCGCCGCGCTGGCGGCCGACGGCACGGCGGACTTTCGCAACGAACCGTTCCAGTTCGGCTGGGTGGTCGAGATCGATCCGTTCAACCCGTCGTCGACCCCGCGCAAGCGCACCGCGCTGGGCCGCATGAACCATGAAGGCTGCCAAAGCGGCCGGATGATCGCCGGGGTCCGCCCCGCCTTCTATATGGGCGACGATGCGCAGAACGAATATATCTACAAATTCGTATCGGCGACGCCGTGGAACGCGTCGGACGCCAGCGCCTCCGACCGTCTGGCGGTGGGCGACAAATATCTCGACACCGGCACGCTCTATGTCGCCAGGTTCAATGCGGACGGCACCGGCCAGTGGCTGCCTTTGGTGTTCGGTCAGAACGGGCTGACCGCGTCGAACAGCCTCTATCCCTTTGCCGACCAGGCCGATGTGCTCATCAACACCCGTCTGGCGGGCGATGCGCTGGGCGCGACCAAGATGGATCGGCCGGAATGGACCGCAGTCAATCCGGCGACCGGCGAGATGTATTGCACGCTGACCAACAACAGCTCGCGCAAGCCGGTCGCGTCGGGCAGCCAGACCGGGGTCGATGCCGCCAATCCGCGCGCCTATGTCGATCCGCCCTCGACCTCGGTCGGCAACCGCAACGGCCATATCATCCGTATCCGCGAGACGGGTGACACGACCGAGGCGACCAGCTTCACCTGGGACGTGTATGCCTTCGGTGCGGGCGCGGACCTCGATCCGACCAATATCAACCTGTCGGGGCTGGACGCGACCAACGACTTCTCGTCGCCTGACGGCCTGTGGTTCAGCCTGCCGAGCAATGTCGCCGGGCAAGCGACGCCCGTGATGTGGATTCAGACCGATGACGGCGCGTTCACCGACGTCACCAACTGCATGATGCTGGCCGCGATCCCCGGCCGGGTCGGCGATGGCGGCACGCGGTCGGTGACGAGCAGCGCAGGGAGCGCGTCGGCCACCGTCACCACCCGCATCGGCAAGGCGCCGGGCGTCACGCTGAAGCGCTTCCTGGTCGGGCCGAAACAGTGCGAGATCACCGGCATCCACTCGACGCCGGACGGCACCTCGGTCTTCGTCAACATCCAGCATCCGGGCGAGGGGGCTTCCAACCCATCGGCCCCGACCAGCAACTGGCCCGACAGCCAGAGCGGCAGTGCGGCGGCGACGGTACGTCCGCGCTCGGCCACCATCGTCATCACCAAGAATGACGGCGGTGTCGTCGCGATCTGATCCACTGGTCGCATCATGAGCCCGGAGGGGGCGGGAAGTGATTGCCTTCCCGCCCCCTTTGGCGTTCAAGGGCCGCCGACAAGGAGGGGCGGCATGACGACGACACGGCGCGAAGTGATGGTGGGCGCGATCGCGACCACGGGGCTGGCCGTCATGGGCGAGCCGCTCTTCGCGCGGGGGCCGGGGGACCGGCTGATCGCGGGCACCTATGCCAATGAGGGCGGCAAGGGGCTGTACCCGATCGTCGACGGGCGCGTGGAGCCGCCGGTGACGGGGATCGTCAACGCCTCCTATGGTGTCGGCGGCGGGCCGAACGGCACCTTCTATCTGTTGCGCGAACAGGCCGAGGGGCGGGTTACCGGCTATGGTCCCGACTGGAGGGCGCGGGGCGGGGCCTCGACCGGCGGCGCGGACCCGTGCCATGTCGCGATCGACCGCGCCTCGGCCTGTCTGGCGGTGGCCAATTATTCCAGCGGTTCGGTCGCCTTCTACCGGCTGGATCGGCGGACGGGTGCGCCGGGCGAACCGCAGCTCTTCCAGCATCGCGGGACCGGCCCCAATGCCGAGCGTCAGGCCGGGCCGCACGCGCATTGGGTGGGGTTCAGCCCCGACCGGCGCTGGCTGCATTCGGTCGATCTGGGGGCGGACGCGATCTTTGCCTATCGCTTCGATCCGGTGGCGCGGACGCTCTCCGACCAGCGGATCGCGTGGCAGGCCCCGGCGGGTGTGGGTCCGCGTCACATGGTGCATCATCCCAGGCTCGCGCGCGCCTATCTTGCCTGCGAGTTGGAGCCGCGTCTGTTCGTGCTCGATGCACTGCCCGACGGACGCTTCCGCACGGCGGGCGAGCGGGCGCTGTTGCCGGAGGGGACGAAGGGCCCGTCCTATGCCGCGCATATCGCGATCGATCGGGCGGGGCGGACGCTCTATGTCTCCAATCGCGGGGCGAACAGAATCTCGGTCTTCGCGCTCGATGCGCGCGGCGAGCCCAGCCTGCGCGCCGTGGTGCCGAGCGGCAGGGATTGGCCGCGCTTCTTCCTGCTGCGTGAGGCGAGGGGCGAGATGCTCGTCGCCAATGAGCGATCGGGGACGATCACGACGTTCCGTATCGGCAAGGATGGCGGCCTGGCTGCGGCCGGGCAGAGCATTGCCATTCCCGGCGTGGTGTTCCTGGCAGAGGCCTGACCGCCCATCCGTGAAGCGCAGGTTATGAGGTGCCAAGGCTTTGCCCATGGCGGATTTGGGCCGGATTAGGTTAGAGGCGCTCTTCCCTTTTCCTGGTCTGAACGCCCATGTCCTTCTTCCAGCCCCTGCTTGCCGGAGCCACGCTGTCCGGCCGTGTTCTTGCCTGTGTCGGCGCAGTGATCGGGATCGCGCTGACCATCATCGTGTGTGGCGGGTTGCCCCCGCTCGGTCCCGATCTGCCGATCATCGTCGCGCCGCTGGGCGCCTCGGCGGTACTGGTCTTCGCGGTTCCCGCCAGTCCGCTGGCGCAGCCCTGGTCGGTGGTGGGCGGCAATGTCCTGTCGACCTTGGTCGGGGTGGCGATGTTCCAGGCGATCCCCTCGCTGCCGCTGGCGGCGGGCTGTGCGGTCGGGGGCGCGATCCTCGTCATGTCGCTGGCGCGCTGCCTGCATCCGCCGGGCGGGGCGGCGGCGCTGACCGCCGTGATCGGCAGCCAGGGGATTCACGCGGCGGGCTTCTCCTTCGCCTTCGCGCCGGTGGCGATCAACTCGATCGCTTTGGTGGCGCTGGGCATGTTCTTCCACCGCGCGACGGGACGCAGCTATCCGCACGAACCGGCGGTGGTGCCGCCCAGCACTGACCTGTCGCGCATCCGGGCCGCCGATATCGACGCGGCGCTGGAGGACATGCATGAAAGCTTCGACATCGCGCGCGAGGATCTGGACATGCTGCTCGCCCATGCCGAGCGCCATGCGCGCGCCCGTGCGGTGCCGACCCGGCGCTTCCGCTTTCCCCGGCGCGGATAACGGCCAGCAAAAAGGCCCGCCCCTTTGGCAAGGGACGGGCCTTTCGCTTCAGCCGGTCATGCCGATCAGCGATATTTGCCGCTGAACGAGATGCCGATGATGCGCGGCTCGTTGAACACGGCCGCCATATAGTTTTCGATCACGCCCTTCAGATTCTTCTGGTTCGTGATGTTGCGGGCGAAGACCGACAGGCTCCATTCGTCGTTCGGCGCGGCATAGCCGACGCTCAGGCCGCCCTCGAAATTGCCGTTCGAGGTGAACTCCTTGGTCCGGTACAGGACGAAGTTCGTATAGCCCTGGAGATTCCAGTCGGTCGAAATGAACGCCTTGCCCTGATTGGCCAGCGGGATGTCGTACTTGGCCGCCAGGTTGACGTTATATTCCGGCGCGTTGGGCAGCGGATTGCCGTTGATCGGCACGAAAAAGGCATTGCTGCCAAAGATCGTGCGCGTCGTCACCGGGCCGTTCAGCACGGTGCAGACCATCACCCCGTTCAGGCCGCAGGTCTGGACGCTGACGTTGCGATCACGGATTTCCGAATGCAGCAGGCTGACGCCCGCCGACAGGGCCAGGTTGCGCACCGGCAGCCACTGCGCATCGGCTTCCAGGCCGTAAGCGACCGCCTTGGCCGCGTTGAGCAGCACGCCGTTGCCGAACGAGTCGTTGCCGTTCAGCTGGATATTCTTCACCCGATAGGCGAAGGCGGCGGCGTTCAGGCGCAGCGTGTTGTCGAACAGCTTCGACTTCACGCCGGTCTCGAACGACAGGTTGGTTTCCGAGCCCGCCGTCGAGAAGTCGGCGTTGAACACGGCCGAGCGACCCTGGATGGTCGGCCCGCGGAAACCCTGCGCCGCCCGGACATAGACGTTGACGTTCGGATTGACTGTATACAGCGCCGACAGGTCCCAGCTCGGCTGGGTATCCGACAGGCGCACGTCGCGGCGACCACGATAGGTCGAGACACCGGCGGCGCTGTCGGCGGTGCGCAGCAGCTGGGTCCGCTTGGTATCCTCGCTGATCCGGCCGCCGCCGGTCAGGGTCAGGCGATCGGTCAGCTGATAGCTGACCTGCCCGAACACGCCCCAGCTGGTGTTGACGTCGTGCAGGCGCACCCAGTTGTTCGGGTTCGCTCCGATCAGGAAGGCGCGCTGATAGAAGTCGGTGATGTCGCGGCTGTCGAAATAGATGCCGCCGAACTGCCACTTGAACGGGCCGCTGCCGGTCGAGGCGAGGCGGACTTCCTGCGTCCACTGGTCGAGGCCCTGGATCTGCCCCATGCTGAGGCCATAGCCATTGGGCTGGCCCCGGACCGGGAAGTTGGTCGCGGCCCCACCATCGGTATCGCCCTTGCTGTACCCGGCGGTCGTCTCATAGGCGGTGATCGAGGTCAGCTCGGCAGGCCCCAGGTCCCAGGCGGCGCGCAGCGAGGTGCCTTGCGTGTTGTAGGACTGCGGATTGTCGCGCCCTTCGTCCAGGGCGATCCGGTCGCGCGGTTCGGCCGAGACGTCGTTCGAACCCTTCTTCAGCGCCCCGCGATGGAACAGCGTCGAGGTGCCGTCATACCAGCGGGCATGGCCCGACAGGTTGAACGACAGCGTATCGGTGGGCGTCAGGAGCAGCTGGAGGCGCACGTCGCGCTCGGTGAAGCCGCCCATGGCGTCCTTCTTCGGGGTCAGCGTGCCGTCGGCGCTCGGGCCCGAATAGGTGTTGTCGACCCAGTTGTCGCGGTGCTGCACCAGCGCCGACAGGCGGAAGGACAGTATATCGCGGATCAGCGGACCGCCGACACCGGCGTCCATGCTGATCGTGTTATAGCTGCCGATCGAGGCGGTCGCGCGGCTCTTGAAGTCCTGGCTGGGCTTGATCGTGTCGAACTTGATGATGCCCGCGGTCGTGTTGCGGCCGAACAGCGACCCTTGCGGCCCGCGCAGCACTTCGACCTGATCGACGTCGAACACCGGGTTCGACTTCAGGACGACATGCTCCAGCACGACATCGTCCTGGATGATCGAAACGGGCTGCGACGCACCGAGATAGAAGTCGATATTGCCCAGGCCACGAATGTAGAAGCGCGGGAAGATGCGGCCGGTCGTCGTTTCGATATAGAGGCTGGGGACGCGGCCCGACAGCGCCAGGATATCCTCGCCACCCTGCTGGAAGGTGCGCAGGTTCGACCCGCTGACCACGCCGACCGACACCGGCACGCGGTTCAGATTTTCGGAACGGCGCTCGGCGGTGACCACCACTTCGCCCAGACCCTGTTCGGGGCCGTTGTCCGCCGGGGTGACGGCGCTCTGATCGGCGGCGGTCTGTGCGATGGCCGGCGCGGCTGCCAGCGTTCCCCACGCAGCGCCCAGCAGCGCTGCGGTCTTGATAACCGATTTCATATAGTCCCCACGCTCCGGCGGGCGGTTCATGCCGCCCGACTGATTGAATTTTCCCGGTAGGGCGGGCGGTTAGAGCCGCATTATGGCGCTTGCGTGACAGAGGTGATGCGCCAAAACCACAGTGGGGTATGAAATCGCCGCTAAATTCGGGTCATCGTCGTGCAAGCCATTGGTCGGGCCCCGGATCGTCGGTCGACAGCGCCGCCGGGAGGGCTGGTGTCACATAGTTGTAACCCGGTTTTGCTTGACGTGATGCCAACGTCTGGTCAGGGGGGCGGCGTTCGTGCCATCCTCGGTTCATGACCTTTTCACGGTCCGGCGTTTCGCCGTGGCCCGATCGGCCATGGCCTGAAGACGTGTACGATATCGGATCACTATCGGGGTTTACCGACTGATGTTCGCCTGGTTCCAACGCCTCCTGCCGAAGACGGGAAATTTCTTCGAGCTGTTCGAGGCGCAAGCCGCCACCATCCTGGCGGGGGCCGAAGCCACTGTCCGGCTGTTCGACACGCAGGGCAATACCGCCGACGAGATCGCCGTGGTCGCCGCGCGCGAGCATGACGCCGACGAGATCACGCGCAATGTGCTGACCTCGGTCCGCTCGACCTTCCTGACGCCGTTCGACCGCGCCGCGATCACCTCGCTGATCGGCTCGCTGGACGACACGATCGACGAGATGCATGCCGCCGCCACCGCGATCGGCCTGTATCGGCTGACCAATTTCGCGCCGGAAATGCGCGAAATGGCGGCGGTCGCGGTCGAGGCCGCGCGCCTGACCGTCGAGGCGATGCCGCTGATGCGCGACGTGGCCCGCAACGGCGACCGCCTGCACGCGCTGACCGAGGAACTGGTCCGGCTGGAGGGTCGCGCCGACGAAATCCATGCGGCAGGCCTGAAGCGCACGCTGGACGAATGTGGCGAGCGCGACACGCTGCGCTTCGTGATCGAGAAGGAAGTGTACAAGCATCTGGAGCGCATCCTCGACGCGTTCGAGGACGTCGCCGACGAGATCGACGGCATCGTCATCGATCACGCCTGAGGCGGCGGCAATGCACGAACTCGCCTTTCCGCTGCTGGCCGGCCTGATCCTGGTCGCGCTGGCGTTCGATTATCTCAACGGCCTGCATGACGCGGCCAATTCGATCGCGACCGTGGTGGCGACCCGACTGTTGTCGCCGGTCGCGGCGGTCGGCTTCGCGGCCTTCTTCAACTTCGCCGCCTATTTCCTGACGGTCGCCTTCCCCAGCCTGCACAAGGTGGCGGAAACCGTCGGCAAGGGCCTGATCGCGCAGGACGTGGTGACGCCCGCCGTCATCTTCGGCGCGCTGGGCGGTGCGATGGCGTGGAACGTCATCACCTGGCTGCGCGGTATCCCCTCGTCGTCCAGCCATGCGCTGGTCGGCGGGTTGGTCGGGGCCGGGATCGCCCATGCGGGCATGGGCGCGGTCCAGTGGGCGGGCCTGAACAAGACGCTGATCGCCATCGTCCTGTCGCCGATGCTGGGCATGATGCTGGCGATGCTGGTCATGCTGCTGAGCAGCTGGGCCTTGCGCCGGTCGACGGCGGGGCAGGCGGAGCGCAGCTTCCGTGCGATGCACCTCGTCTCCTCGGCCGCCTATTCGCTCAGCCACGGTCTGAACGATGCGCAGAAGACGATGGGGATCATCACCGTCCTCCTCTATTCGACCGGCCGTCTGACCGGCCCGTTCGAGGTGCCGCACTGGGTCGCCATCTCCTGCTATGTCGCGATGGCGCTGGGCACGATGACCGGCGGCTGGAAGATCATCGAGACGATGGGCAGCCGCATCACCAAGCTGTCGCAGCACCAGGGGTTCAGCGCCTCGACGGCGGGCTCGATCGTGATCTTCTGTGCCTCGGCGCTGGGGATTCCGGTGTCGACGACGCATACCATCACCGGCTCGATCATCGGCGCGGGCGTGGCGCGGCGCGAGTCCGCGGTGCGCTGGGGCGTGGCGGGCAATGTGGTGATCGCCTGGATCATCACCATCCCCGCCTCCGCCGCGATGGGGGCGGGGTTCTACCTGCTGACCCGGTTGTTCTGATCTGGGGGGAGGGCGACGCGTCCTCCCCTTTTTTTGTGGCGCGTGCCACCTCCGTTCAGCCTAGGCGACGTCGAAGGCCAAGCCGTATTCCTCCCCTGCAAGGGGAGGTGGCAGGCCGCAGGCCTGACGGAGGGGTGTCCCGCTTTGCGAGGGCAGCCGATACTCACCACCGGCGACACCCCTCCACCAGCTTCGCTGGTCCCCCTCCCCTTGCAGGGGAGGAATTGGGTGCGGTCGATTGAATGGAGGATGAGGATGGGTTGTGCCCCACCCCCTTCACATCACGACCCCGTAACCGGCCCCCCGGCGGCCTGGAACAGCGCGACCGTATCGGTCATCCGCGCCGCCTTGGCCTGGATCAGCTGCGACCGCGCCTGCGCGTCCGTCGCGGTGGCGTTGAGCAGTTGTAGAGTGCCCACGTCACCCAGCGCCAGCTGCCGCCGCGCAAAGGTCAGCGCCTGGCCCGCCGCGTTGCTCGCCCGCTGCGCCGCGTCGAGCGCCTGGGCGTCGGTCGACAGGCCGGTCAGCGAGTCCGCGACATTGCCGAACGCCTGGAGCACCGCCGCGCGATACTGCGCCTTTGCCCCCTCCAGCGCCGCTTCGGCCGCCTTTTGCTGGTGGCGCAGCGCGTTCGCGTGGAACAGTGGCTGGGTGATCCCGCCGAGCAATGCCCAGAAGGGATTGCCGCTCTTGAACATGTCGCCGAAATTCTGCGCCGAGCCACCGGCATTGGCCGATAGCTGGATGCTGGGCAGCCGCGCGGCGATGGCCGCGCCGACATCCGCGCCTGCCCCCTGCAACTGTGCGGCCGCCGCCAGCACGTCGGGGCGGCGATGGACCAGCTCGGACGGGACGATCGCGGGCAGTTCGGTGGGCAGGGTCAGCTGCGACAGTTCGGGCAGCGGCGGCAAGGCCGAGCCTGCCGGGCGGCCGATCAGCGTGGCGATGATGGTGCGCTGGGCGGCTTCGGCGCGGACCAGCGGGGGCAGGGCACCCTCGGCCGTGGCGAGCGCGGCCTGCTGCGTTGCCACGTCGGACGCCCCCACCGCGCCCAGCCGCTGGCGCTGTTGCAGCGCACCCAAGATGTCGCGGTTGACCTGGATCGCGGTCTGCGCGGCGGCGACCTGTTCGGCGAGACTCGCCCGCTCGATCAGCGCGGTGACGAGGTTCGCCGCCACCGTCATTCGCGCCGCGTCGAGCTGATGCCGCTCGACCTCGGCCCGCGCGACGGCGGAGCGGACCTGCGCCCGGTTGCCGCCGAACGCATCGACGTCATAGGAGACGCTGACCTGCGCGGTGTGCAGCGTATAGAGCTGCTGGTTCTGGTTGGCGACCGCCGGAGACAGCGCGTTGGACACGCGGGTCCGTTGCGCCTGATAGTTCAGCCCGCCCTGCGGAAACAGCAGCGTGCCGCGCGTCGCCCGCGCCTGTTCCTGCGCCTGGCGCAGCGAGGCTTCCGCCACCGCCACGTCATTATTGTGGGCCAGCGCCTCGGCGACCAGCGCATCGAGCTGGGCGTTGCCGAAGGCGTGCCACCATTCGGGCGCGACATTGGCGGATACCGTCTGCGCCGGGCCGCTGGCCGGCGCGATCACCGGGGCGGGGGCAAGCGGCGGCAGGCTGGCATGCGCGTCCAAATCATGCGGGCCGACCGCGCAGGCGGACACGCAGGCGAGCAGCGGCAGGGTCAGGAAACGCTTCATGCCGGAACCCCAGAGTCGGACGGTTTGTCGGAGGTGGTATCGCCCTGGTCGTCGACCATCGGGTCATGCTTCTTCTTGCGCAGCGCCAGCGGCAGGCGGGTCGAATAGCGACTGATGAGCACCGGCAGGACTAGCAGGATCAGCACGGGCGCGAGCGTCATGCCGCCCACCACGACCAGCGCGAGGGGCTTCTGCACCTGGCTGCCGATGCCGTGCGAGAGGGCGGCGGGCAGCAGGCCGATCGCGGCGACCAGACAGGTCATGACGACGGGGCGCAGGCTGTTCCTGACGGTGGTGGCCAGCGCATTCTCACGCGGGGCCCCTTCGTCGATCGCGTTGTTGAAGGTGGTGACGACCAGGATGCCGTCCATCACCGCGATGCCGAACAAGGCCACGAAGCCGATCGCCGCCGAGATGCTGAACGCCGTGCCGGTCAGCGCCAAGGCCAGCACGCCACCCACGATCGCCATCGGGATCGCGGAGAAGGCGAGCAGGCTGTCGCGCATCGAGCCGAAATTCGCATAGAGCAGCAGCAGGATGAGCACGAGGCTGATCGGCACCACGATCTCCAGCCGCGAGATCGCGTTCTTCAGATTGTCCAGCTCGCCCGCCCATTCCAGGTGATAGCCCGGCGGCAAATGGACATTCTGGTTGATCCGCGCGCGTGCCTCCTCGACCGCGCCGCCCAGATCGCGGCCGCGCACCGAGAATTTGATCGGGATGTAGCGTTCCTGATGCTCGCGATAGATGAACGAGGCGCCGGTGGTCAGCTTGACGTTCGCCACCTCGGACAGCGGCACCTGGATCGTGCCGTTGCCGTCGGGCGCGGGTGCGCCGATCGTGATGTTGCGCACCGATTCCAGTGAGTCGCGCTGCTTGGGCTGCAACCGCACGATGATCGGGAAGTGGCGGTCGGTGCCGGGCTCGTAGAGGTCGGCGGGCGACTGGCCACCGATGGCGGCGGCGACGGTCTGGTTGATGTCGTCGGGGGTCAGGCCATAGCGGGCGGCCTTGGCACGATCGACGTCGATGCGCACGGTCGGCTGGCCCAGAATCTCGAACACGCCGAGATCCTCGATGCCCTTCACCTTCGCCATCTGCGCCTTGATCTGGTTGGCCAGCTTTTCCAGCGTGACCAGATCGGGGCCGAACAGCTTGATCGAATTGGCGCCCTTCACGCCCGAGGCGGCTTCCTCGACATTGTCCTCGATGATCTGAGAGAAGGAGAAGTCGACGCCGGGATATTTCGCCGCCAGCCGCTTCGACAATTCGTCGATCAGCTTCTCCTTGGTCATGCCGTGCGGCCAGGTGTCGAACGGCTTCAACGGCACGAAGAATTCAACGTTGAAGAAGCCGGTCGCATCGGTGCCGTCGTCCGGGCGGCCATGCGCGGACAGGACCGCCGTGGTTTCCGGGTAGGACGCGATGATCTTGCGCACCTCGTTCGTCACCTTCTCGCCCGCCTCCAGGCTGATCGAGGAGGGGAGGGTGGCGCGGATGTACATATTGCCTTCTTCGAGGTGCGGCAGGAACTCGATACCCAGCGAGCGCACGCCGACCACGGCCAGCACCATCATCAGGGCTGCGCCGCCGATCGTCACCACCTTGTTGCGCAGCGCGAAGGACGCGGCGGGTTCGTAGACGCGGCGCAGCTTGCCGACGATGAACGTCTCGGTCTCGGCCAGCTTGTCCGGCAGCAGCAGCGTCGACAGCACCGGTGCGACCGTGAAGGTCGCGAGCAGGCCGCCACTGATCGCATAGGCATAGGTCTTGGCCATCGGGCCGAAGATATGCCCCTCCACGCCGGTCAGGGTGAACAGCGGCAGGAAGCTGGCGATGATGATCGCGGCAGCGAAGAAGATGCCGCGGCTGACCTCGCTGGACGCGCCCAGCACCGCGCCGAAGCGGCTGGCCATGGTGTAATGACCCTTGCCGCTTTCGACCGTCGCCGATCGTTCGACCATGTGTCGGAAGATATTCTCCACCATGATGACGCAGGCATCGACCACTAGGCCGAAGTCGAGCGCACCGACCGACAGCAGGTTCGCACTCTCCCCCTGCAACACCAGGATCAGGATCGCGAAGGCGAGCGCGAAGGGGATGGTCGCCGCCACGATGATCGCCGAGCGCAGATTGCCGAGGAACAGCCACTGCAACGCGAAGATCAGCAGGATGCCCACCACCATGTTTTCCATGACGGTGTGGATGGTCAGGTTGATGAGGTCGGAGCGGTCGTAGATGCGTTCCAGATGGACGCCGGGGGGCAGGACGCCGCTGTCGTTGATGTTGGCGACCTCGGCCTGGACGGCCTTGATCGTCGGCATCGACTGGGCGCCGCGCTGCATCAGGACGATGCCCTGCACGATGTCGTCGTCGTTATTATACCCGGCGATGCCCATGCGCGGGGCGTTGCCGATCTTGACGGTCGCCACGTCCTTGATGAGCACGGGCGCACCGCCCGCCTGGCCGACCAGCACATTCTCGATGGCGTTCGGCGACTGGATCAGGCCGACGCCGCGCACGATCGCGGCCTGTTCGCCGAAGTTGATCGTCTGGCCGCCGACATTGCCGTCGCTCTTCGACAGCGCCGCGAGCACCTGCGCGACCGTCACGCCATGCGCGTTCAGCCGGTTCTGGTCGATCACCACGTCATAGGCGCGCAGCTTGCCGCCCCAGCCGGTCACGTCGATCACGCCCGGAATCCGCTTGAACCGGCGCTGGAGCACCCAGTCCTGCAGCGTCTTCAGGTCCATCACCGAATAGCCCTTGGGCGCGACGATGCGGTAGCGATAGATTTCACCCACCGGCGAGGTCGGCGACAGCGTCGGCTGGGCGCCACCGGCCAGCGGCGGCAGCTGCGACAGGCGGTTGATGACCTGCTGCTTGGCCTGTTCGTTGGTGTAATCGTAGGTGAACTGGATCTTGATGTCGGACAGGCCGAACAGGCTGATCGCGCGGATCGCGGTCATATGCGGGATACCCGCCATCTGGACCTCGATCGGGATGGTGACGTTGCGCTCCATCTCCTCGGCCGACAGGCCTTGGGTCTGGGTGATGACCTCGACCATCGGGGGGACGGGATCGGGATAGGCTTCGATATTGAGGTTGATGAAGCCGATGACGCCCGCGACGATCATCGAAAAGAACAGGCCGACGATCAGCAATCGCTGACGCAGCGCGAAGTCGACGATGCGGTTCATTACTCGCCGAGCCCCGCTTCGTTGACGAACAGCGCGCCCGAGGTGACGATCCGCTCGCCCGGCTTCAGACCCGAGGTGATGGTGACGAGACCATTGGCGGAATCGCCGGTCGTCACGTCGCGCGCGACCAGCAGGCCGTCGGGCCGCTCGATCCAGACGCGCGCGGTGTCGCCCTCATGGATGACGGCGGCGGCGGGGACGCGGATCGCTTCGCCCGCGTTCAGATGCTTGATCGCGAAGCTGGCGAACATCTGCGGCTTCAGCGCCTTGTCGGGGTTGGGGATCGAGGCGCGAACCGGCAGGCGGTGCGTCTCCGGATCGAGCGCAGCGCCGACCAGGTCGATGGTGGCGTGGAAGATGCGGCCCGGCACGGCGGGCGTCGTCACCTCGACCGGATCGCCGACGCGGACATTCTCGGCATCGCTCTCGGCCACCTGCGCGACCAGCCAGACGCGCGAGGGGTCGGTGATGGTCATCACCGGCTTGTCGCCGCCCTGCGAGACATATTGCCCCGGCGCGACATCGCGCGAGGCGACGACGCCGCTGATCGGCGCGACCAGCGTGGTGATGTCATGGATGCCGGTGCCCTGGCCGGAATTCTCCAGCCGGTTGATCTCACCCTGCGACTTGCCGAGGATCGCCAGCTTGTCGCGCGCCGCGCCCAGCGCGGCGGCGGCGGTGCGCGCGGTCGCCTGTGCGGCGGCGAGGTCGGCCTTGGCCTGCTGATAATCCTTCAGCGCGCCGCCTGCGGTCTCATAGATTTGCTGCTGGCGGGCGGCGTTGCGCTGCGCCGCGACCAGCTGCGCCTGCGCGTTCTGATAGGCGGCGCGGGCCGAGAAGAGGCCGGAGCGGGCATCGACGAAATCGCTGGTCTTGATGAGCAGCAGCGGCTGGCCCTGGCGCACCACCTGACCCGCATCGGCCAGCACCCGCACCACCTGCCCCGCATAGGGCATCAGCACCGGGGTCGAACGCGTGCCGTCGGCGGTGATCGCGCCGGTCGCCATGGTCTGTGCACCCGAAGCGCCCAGGCCGACGCGCATCGTAGGCATCGCGTCCAACTGCTCCTTGGACAGGCGCAGCGTGCCGGGCGGCGGCGGCGGGGGCGGCGTTTCCTCCTTGTGCGTCAGCTTGCCGATGACCGTGAACAGGACCAGTGCCCCGATCAGCACGGCGGCGGCGATCCCGACCCAGCGCCATTGCTGTGCGGAGGAGAGGCGGCGGGTTTCAGGTAGCGTTGCGTCGGCGGGATTGACGTGCATCGGTGTCTTTCGGCGCAAGAAGGCGGATATTACCCGGCCGATAGGGGCAAATCCCTGACGCACCCCTTACGGGTTCCTTACGAGGCGTTCATAATCCGGCGCATCGACGAGGCCTGACGATCGAGCGGCAATCCATAACGCACCACATTTCAAGACCTTGAGGCGGAGCGTCAGGTCATGACCATGTTGTCACTGTCGAGGAACAAAAATCACGGTTCGTCGTTGGAATCCAACGGCTCGACACAGGAGGGGTAATCATGGCCAGTCATATGCCACCGCCACGGATTTCGGACATGCCGCGGGAGGAGCGACTGGACGCCCTGTATCGCCGTGCGGCCGAGGATCGTGCCCGCTATATGGCGATGCGTGCGCGCAAGCCGGGCCTGATCGACCGGCTGCTCCACCTCTTCTGATTATAGGCCCGGGTCGCGCGGTCAGGGACGCGTGCGACGCCGGGGCGCGGGCCTGACGCGCAGCCGCTTTTCGCGCCGCATGTCGCTATGGCCGATCGCGATCATGATGATGACGAGCGAGGACAGCGCCGAGACGGTCAACCAGATTTCCACCAGCGCGCCCGCCATGCCGTCTCCCCTATTCCGAACCGCGCCAACGCGCGCCCCGGCGATCCGATCCGTGGGGCCGAGAATATCATTTGGCCGCGCGCCGCGTCGCGGGATATAGCCCGGCGTCATGATCCGATCCGATCGCCGTTCCTGGCCGCTGGCCGTCTGGCTGGCTCTGTTGTCCGGCTATGTCGATGCGATCGGCTTTCTTCAGCTGGGCGGCTATTTCGTCTCGTTCATGAGCGGCAACGGCACGATGCTGGCGGTGCGGCTGGCCGCGCCGGATGTGCATGTCTCGGGCGCGGTCGAGGTGCTGGCAATGCTGCTGGCGCTGTTCGTGACCGGGGTCGCCGGGGGCACGCTGATCCGGCTGGCGCTGCCGCGGGTGGGGCAGGTCGCGGTGCTGGTGCTGGTCGCGCTGCTGTTGGGGACGGTCGCCATCTGGGGCGTGCGCGTCGCCCCGGCGATGGTGCTGGCGATGGGCGCGGCCAACGCCACCTTCGAGCGTGATGGCGAGGTCAGCATCGGCGTCACCTATATGACCGGCACGCTGGTCAAGATCGGCCAGCATCTGGCGCAGGCCATTGCCGGGCGACAGCGCTGGGCCTGGCTGCCCTATCTGATGCTGTGGTCCGGATTTCTGGTCGGGGCGGGGCTGGGGGCGCTGGCCTTTCCGATCTGGGGGCTGGCCTCGCTGGTCGCGGCGGTGGCGGCGGCGCTGATCGCGGCGGTGGCGGCCTGGCGGCTCTGTCCGGCGGCCTGACGCCTTTTTGGGCGACCCATCTTGGATTTCACGCCCGAGCAATATAATTACAAGCATAGGAGTCGGGCATCAGACCCGGATCAGGAGAGCTTATGCGTGTGATCGACCATCTGGTCGCTGGCGGACAGACCGCGACCGACGCCCAAACCGCCCGGCATGGCGATGTCTTCGACCCCAATAGCGGCCAGGTCCAGGCGCGGGTGCCGTTGGGCGATGCCGCCCTGCTGGAGCACGCCGTCGCCGCTGCCAGGGCCGCGCAACCCGGCTGGGCCGCGACCAATCCGCAGCGTCGCGCGCGGGTGATGTTCCGCTTCAAGGAACTGGTCGAGCAGAATATGGACGCGCTCGCGCATCTGCTCTCCTCCGAACATGGCAAGGTGATCGCCGATGCCAAGGGCGATATCCAGCGCGGGCTGGAGGTGATCGAGTTCGCCTGCGGCATCCCTCATGCGCTGAAGGGCGAATATACCCAAGGCGCCGGGCCGGGCATCGACGTTTATTCGATGCGCATGCCGCTGGGCATCGGCGCGGGGATCACCCCGTTCAACTTCCCCGCGATGATCCCGATGTGGATGTTCGGCGTCGCCATCGCCTGCGGCAACGCCTTCATCCTGAAGCCCTCCGAGCGTGACCCCTCGGTCCCGGTCCGCCTGGCCGAGCTGATGCGCGAAGCGGGCGCGCCCGAGGGCATCCTTCAGGTCGTGCACGGCGACAAGGCGATGGTCGACGCGATTCTCGACCATCCGGCGATCAGCGCGGTCAGCTTCGTCGGCTCGTCCGACATCGCGCATTATGTGTACCGGCGCGGGGTCGAGGCGGGCAAGCGCGTCCAGGCGATGGGCGGGGCGAAGAACCACGGTATCGTCATGCCCGACGCCGACCTCGACCAGGTGGTCGCCGACCTGTCGGGCGCGGCCTTCGGCTCGGCGGGCGAGCGGTGCATGGCGTTGCCCGTCGTCGTGCCGGTCGGCGACAAGACGGCGGATGCTTTGCGCGAAAAGCTGATCCCGGCGATCGACGCGTTGCGGGTCGGCGTGTCGACCGACGCGCAGGCGCATTACGGCCCGGTCGTCAACGCCGCGCACAAAAGCCGCGTGGAGGATTGGATTCAAACCGGCGTGGACGAAGGCGCCGAGCTGGTCGTCGACGGACGCGGCTTCAAACTGCAAGGCTATGAGGAAGGCTTTTTCATCGGCCCGTCGCTGTTCGACCGGGTCACCCCGAACATGCAGAGCTACAAGGAAGAGATTTTCGGCCCCGTCCTCCAGATCGTCCGTGCGCCCGATTTCGAGACGGCGGTGCGTCTGCCAAGTGAGCACCAGTATGGCAATGGCGTCGCGATCTTCACCCGCAACGGCCACGCCGCGCGGGAATTCGCCGCACGGGTCGAGGTGGGCATGGTCGGCATCAACGTGCCGATCCCGGTGCCGGTCGCGTATCACAGCTTCGGCGGCTGGAAGCGCTCGGCCTTTGGTGACGTGAACCAGCACGGCATGGAGGGCGTCCGCTTCTGGACCAAGGTGAAGACGGTGACGCAACGCTGGCCCGATGGCGCGCCCGATGGCGGCAATGCCTTCGTCATCCCGACCATGGGCTGAACCTTGGCACGCCCCTCCCGCAAGCGGGAGGGGATGGGGGAGGGCAGGCCCCAGACGATGGTCTCGGTGAGACTCCTTGCCCTCCCCAAACCCCTCCCGCCTGCGGGAGGGGCTTAAGAGATGGAAGACCCGATGACCCAATTCGACCTGACCGACGAGCAGCGCGAAATCCAGGAACTGGCGCGCCGCTTCACCGCCGACCGCATCACGCCCTTCGCGGCCGAGTGGGACGAGAAGCACATCTTCCCGCGCGACACGATCAAGGAAGCCGCCGAACTCGGCTTCGCCGCGATCTACGTCTCGGAGGAATCGGGCGGCATCGCGCTGGGGCGGCTGGAGGCGGCGCTCATCATGGAGGCGATGGCCTATGGCTGTCCCTCGACCTCGGCGTTCATCTCGATCCACAACATGGCGTCGTGGATGATCGACCGCTTCGGGGACGCGGACGTGAAGGGTCGTTATCTGCCCGACCTCGTTACCATGGCGCGCATGGCGAGCTATTGCCTGACCGAGCCGGGATCGGGCTCCGACGCCGCGGCGCTCAAGACCCGCGCGGTGCGCGACGGCGACCATTATGTCGTCTCGGGATCGAAGCAGTTCATCTCGGGCGGCGGCGAGAATGAGGTCTATGTCACCATGGTCCGCACCGGGGAGGACGGCCCCAAAGGCATTTCCTGTCTGGTGATCGACAAGGACACCCCCGGCGTCTCCTTCGGTGCGAACGAGCGCAAGCTGGGCTGGCATTCGCAGCCGACGCGGCAGGTGATGTTCGACAATGTCCGCGTGCCGGTGGCCAACCGACTGGGTGCCGAGGGCGAGGGGTTCCGCATCGCGATGATGGGGCTGGACGGCGGGCGGCTGAACATCGGCGCCTGCTCGCTGGGCGGGGCGCAACGCTGCCTGGACGAGGCGGTCGCCTATGTGAAGGACCGCCGCCAGTTCGGCAAGGCGATCGCCGAGTTCCAGAATACCCAGTTCACCCTGGCCGACATGGCGACCGAGCTGGAGGCGGCGCGCGCGCTGCTCTACCTCGCCGCCGCCAAGGTGACGGCGGGTGCGCCGGACAGGACTCGCTTCGCCGCCATGGCCAAGCGGCTCGCGACCGATACCGGATCGTCGGTGGTCGACCGCGCGCTTCAACTGCATGGCGGTTACGGTTATCTGATGGACTATCCGATCGAGCGTTTCTGGCGTGACCTGCGCGTGCATTCGATCCTGGAGGGCACGAACCAGGTGATGCGGATGATCGTCGGGCGGGACTTATTGAAGGACTGACGTTCCCTCCAGACGCAACCACCCCGGCGAAGGCCGGGGTCCAGTTGCCAATCGGCCGGTAGCGCGCCACGTAATGCGCGGCATCTGGGCCCCGGCCTTCGCCGGGGTCGAAGAAGATAGAAGGACTGGCATGACCCAGGATCTGATCGTCACCCGCGAAGGCCCGGTCGGGCGGCTGCGGCTCAACCGGCCCAAGGCGATCCACGCTTTGACCCAGGCCATGTGCGGCGGCGTGCTGACCGCGCTGGAGGACTGGCGCGGCGATCTGGGGGTCGAGGCGGTCATCATCGACCATGCCGAAGGGCGCGGCTTCTGCGCGGGCGGTGATATCCGGTTGCTCGCCGAAAGTGGTGCGGGCGATGGCGAGGCGGCACGCCGCTTCTTCCATGCCGAATACCGGATGAACCACCGGTTGTTCACCTATGCCAAGCCGATCGTCGCATTCATGGACGGTATCACCATGGGCGGCGGCGTCGGTATCTCCGCGCCTGCCCGCTTCCGCGTCGCGACCGAGAATACCCGTTTCGCCATGCCCGAGACGGGGATCGGCCTGTTCCCCGATGTCGGCGGCGGCTGGTATCTGTCGCGGCTACCGGGGCGGATGGGCGCGTTCCTCGCGCTGACCGGCCACCGGCTCGACGGGGCGGAGGCGCATGCGCTGGGCCTCGCCACCCATTATCTGCCCTCGTCGGCGCTGGACGAGGCCAAGGCCGCGATCATCGCCGCGCCGCAGGAGATCGCCGCGACGCTGGATCGGCTCTCGGTCCCCGCGCCCGAAGCGAAGATCATCGCCCACGCGACCGATATCGACCGGCTCTTCGCCGCCGATACGCTGGAAGAGATCATCGCCGCGCTGGAAGCCGATGACGGCGAATGGGCGGCACAGCAACTGGCGGTGCTCCGCACCAAATCGCCACAGGCCTGCAAGGTCTCGCTCCGCCTGCTCCGCGAGGGCAAGCTGACCACCGATTTCGCCGATGAGATGCGCCGCGAATATGGGATCGCCGCGCATGTCGTGCAGCGTCCCGACTTTGCCGAGGGCGTCCGCGCGCTGATCGTCGACAAGGACAATGCGCCGCGCTGGAACCCCGCCACGCCCGAGGGCGTCACCGACACGATGATCGACCATATCTTCGCGCCCCTGCCGGACGAGCAGGCGTGGACGCCCGAAGATCGCTGAAAAGGACGCCCGCATGACCGACTACAACACCCTGATCGTCGAGCGCCGCGAGGCGGTGACCCTGGTGACGCTCAACCGGCCGCAGGCGCTGAACGCGCTCAATGCCGAGCTGCTGGCCGAACTGCTCGACGTGATGCGCGCCTATGACGCCGATCCCGAACAGCGCTGCGCCGTCATCACCGGCAGCCCCAAGGCGTTCGCGGCCGGAGCCGACATCAAGGAGATGCAGGAGATGGACTTCGCCGCCATGTACGGGCGAAACCATTTCGCCGGCTGGGACGACTTCACTCGCACCCGCAAGCCGATCATCGCGGCGGTGGCGGGCTATGCGCTGGGCGGCGGATGCGAGCTGGCGATGATGTGCGACTTCATCCTGGCCGCCGACACCGCCAAATTCGGCCAGCCCGAGATCAAGCTGGGCGTGACGCCAGGCATGGGCGGATCGCAGCGGCTGGCGCACGCGGTCGGCAAGGCCAAGGCGATGGAGATGTGCCTGACCGGCCGGATGATGGACGCCGAGGAAGCCGAGCGTTCGGGCCTCGTCGCCCGCATCGTCCCCGCCGCCGATCTGGTCGAAGAGGCGTTGAAGACCGCCGCGACCATCGCGGGCATGGCGCCGATCGCGGCGCGCGCAAACAAGGAAATGGTCAACGCGGCCTTCGACATGGGGCTGGCGCAGGGCGTGCAGTTCGAGCGGCGGCTGTTCCATGGCCTGTTCGGCTCGGCCGACCAGAAGGAAGGCATGGCCGCGTTCGTCGAGAAGCGGAGCCCCAACTGGACCGGCAACTGAGTCTCACGCCCCTCCTGCAGGCGGGAGGGGATGGGGGAGGGCAGGCCGCAAGCTACACGCTCGGTGAGACCCCATGCCCTCCCCAAACCCCTCCCGCCTGCGGGAGGGGCTTAAGAAAAAGAACATAGGAGAGAACATCATGGCGCGAATCGCCTTTATCGGCCTGGGCAATATGGGCGGCGGCATGGCCGCCAATCTGGCGAAGGCGGGGCATGACGTCCGCGCCTTCGACCTGTCGGCGGACGCGCTGGCGGCGGCGAAGATGGCCGGGTGCCTGCCGGTCGACAGCGCCATCGCGGCGATGGACGGAGTCGAAGCGGTCGTCACCATGCTGCCCGCCGGAACCCATGTCGAGCGCGTCTATGCTGATGCCGTGTTCGCCGCAGCGCCTCCATCGGCCATCCTGATCGACTGCTCGACCATCGACGTCGCCACCGCGCGCCGCGTGGCGGAGGCCGCGGGAGGAAAGGGCATGATGGCGGTCGACGCCCCCGTCTCGGGCGGCATCGCGGCGGCCAAGGCGGGAACGCTGACCTTCATGGTCGGCGGCACGCAGGAGGCTTTCGACCGCGCCGAGCCGTTCCTGGCCGCCATGGGCCAGGCGGTAATCCATGCCGGCGGCCATGGCGCGGGCCAGGCGGCCAAGATCTGCAACAACATGCTGCTCGGCGCGACGATGATCGCGACCTGCGAGGCGTTCGTGCTGGCTGAGAAGCTGGGGCTGGAGGCGCAGACCTTCTACGACATCGCCTCGGTCTCGTCGGGGCAGAGCTGGTCGATGACCAAATATTGCCCCGTCCCCGGCGTCGGACCGGAGACGCCCGCCGATCATGACTATCAAGGCGGCTTTGCGGCGGCGCTGATGCTCAAGGACCTCAAGCTGGCGATGGAGGCCGCGCGCGATGCGGGGGCGACGACCCCGATGGGCGAGCGCGCGGCGCAACTCTATGCCGCGTTCGTCGGCGAGGGACAGCCGCCGGTGGACTTCTCCGGCATCATCCGCACGCTGCGCTGAGCCGAGCGGCAGACAGAACTCTGTGCGGCGGCGGGGATGGCAAAAAGTCCCCGCCCGCCTTTTCCCACCCGGCAATGCGGCCTAAAGCCCGGTGGGTGATCGACATTCCCGCCCCCCTTCGCCTGCGCGTCGACCGCGATGCGCTTCAATCCAACTGGCAGGCGCTCGACCGGATGAGCGGGGCGGCGGCATGCGGCGCGGCGGTGAAGGCCAATGGCTATGGCCTGGGCGCGACCCTGGTGGCGCGCGCGCTGGCCGAGACGGGGTGCCGCGATTTCTTCGTCGCCAACTGGGCGGAGGCGGCGGCGCTGGCCCCGCTCGGGCTGACCGTTTCGGTCCTGCACGGGCTGCGCGCCGAGGATGTCGCGGCGGCGAGGGCGGGGCTGGCACGCCCCGTCCTCAACTCACCCGAGCAGATCGCCCGCTGGCGCGAGAGCGGCGGCGGGCCGTGCGACGTCATGGTCGATACCGGCATCAACCGGCTGGGCGTGTCGGTCGAGGCGGTGGCGCAGGGCCTGCTCGACGGGTTGCAGATCGAGACGCTGCTCAGCCACCTGGCCTGCGCCGATGAGGACGTGGCCATGAACGGGCGTCAACAGGCCGCTTTTGCGGGGCTGAAGGGCCGGACCGGCGCGCGGCGGATGAGTCTTGCCAATTCCGCCGGAATCGGGCTGGGGCCGGATTATCATTTCGACCTGACCCGGCCGGGCCTCGCGCTCTATGGCGGGACGCCGCGCCCCGGCATGGCGGCCATGCTGCGCCAGGTCGCCTGGCCCGAAGCGCAAATCCTCCAGCGCCGCTGTGTCCCGGCCGGACAGACGGTCGGCTATAACGCGACCTGGACCGCCCCCGCCGATACCGACGTCGCGATCCTGAACCTGGGCTATGCCGATGGCTATCGCCGCGCATTGTCGGGGCTGGGCGCGGCGGTTGCGGACGGCGTCAGACTGCCCGTGCTGGGCCGCGTGTCGATGGACCTGATCGCGATCGACGTGTCCGCCCGCCCCGATCTGGCCGAGGGCGACTGGCTGGCAATGGATTATGATCTGGCCGTGGCGTCCGAGCTTTCGGGCGTGTCGCAATATGAATTGCTGACCGGCCTCGCCCAGCGCTTCGCGCGGGCATAAAAAAGGGCCGCCTCTTCATGAGGCGGCCCCGAGTTGGTGACCAATTGCTGCGTGGCTTAGAAGCGGGCCTCCACACCTGCATACAGGAAGCGACCGATGTTTGGATAAATCGAGTCGTTGCCGGTGGTGGTGTTTCCGATGCCGGTCAATTCATAAGGTGGCAGCTGGTTGGTGATGTTGTCCACGCCGAGATAGAGGCGGAACTTCTCCGTCGCGTTCACCCCAATCCGCGCGTCGTGATAGACGATCGGGCTGTAATAGACGAACGGGCGGGCATCCGGGTTGAGCGCCGGGCGCCCCTGCGAGGCAAAGAAGGTCTCGTAGACTAATCCCGACACGATCTGCCGACCGACATAGCGTGCGGTATAGCCGAAATCGACCACGCCGACCTTGCCGTTCAGGTTGAAACGAGCCTGCCACTTCGGATCGCCCAACATGCTGTCCTGACGATCATAGCGCCCCGGCTCGGCGATGTAGGTGTAGTTCAGCCGGTTGAAGATATAGGCGACCGTCAGGTTGGCGTTCAGCGAGGCGTTCTCCGAAAAACGCTTGGCATATTGCACGTCGAAGTCGATGCCGTTGGTCTTCAGCGCCGCGAAATTATACGGCTGATTGATGAAGCTGATCCCATTGCCCGCCTGGGAGAAGGTGAACTGCGACTGATCGATGGTACGACCGGTCTGACCCAGGAAGGTGCCGTTCTGAACAGGATCGGACGACTGACGCCGGAAGACTGCCGCGCAGAACTGATTGTCGATCCCGTTGGTGTCGTCATAGCAGCGGTTGATGATCTGCTGGCCGCTCAGGCCGGAGATCACGTTCTTCACCCGGATATTGTAATAGTCGACCTTGAAGGTCAGCCCGGGAACCTGCTGTGGCTGATAGACCAGGCCCAGCGTGAAGCTGTTGCCGACTTCCGGGGTCAGGCCGATATTGCCCTGGTTGACGCCTGGAATGGTCGACGGTGACTGGTTGGTCCAAGGACGGATCAGCTGAGCACCGGTCGTCGGATCGGTGAAGGTGATCGTCGTTGGAATACCGGCCGCCGCGCAGTTGCGAACGCGGTTGGGGTTGGAGGTAATGTTGTTGCTGGCGTTCGTCCCACCCGGCTGATCGCAAGGATCGGCGACCGAGACGAAGGTCGTCGACTGCGAGGCGTAGAGGTTGCTCAGGTTGGGTGCCCGTACCGAACGGGAGAAGCTGCCCCGCACACGCAGGTCGCGAACGGGCGCCCAGATCAGCCCGGCATTCCACGCCCAGACCGAACCGGTGCTGCCGCCATAGTCGGAGATTCGTCCGGCACCCTCGACCGTCAGTTCCTGAATGAACGGAATATTGGCGAGCAGTGGCAGGCGAAGTTCGCCATATGCCTCCTTGATGTTGACGGCGGGCGGGTTGAATGTCGCCGCGGGATTCAGGAAGGTCGCACCCGATGCGGTGATCGCGTCCTGTCCCGAGAAGGCGTCCTCGCGACGATATTCACCGCCGAACGAGAAATACACCGGACCGCCGGGCAGCCTGAAGAATGACCCGGTGTTGCCCGAGATGAACGCGGTGGCGTTGATCTGTTCCGCCCACTGATTGCGGGTGGAGGTGTGCAGAATGTAGTTGATGGCACGGGGATCGGCCGCATTCTGGCCGAACAGGTTCAGCGGCACGCAACCCGGCGCGGCGTTTGTTCCGGCGGCATTGGCCGCGCAGATGACCCGCTGCCCTTGCGAATTGAGTACAAAGTCGGACCCTGCATAATTGGCAGGGGCCACCACCGCGTTAACCGCGTTACGGTAATTGGCCAGCAGGACGTTGCCGCCCGTGCGATAGAAGTTTTCCGTCCGGCCGTAATTGCCTGCGACTTCGTAGTACAGGTCGCCCGATGGCGTCAGATCGCCGCGCACGCCGATGACGCCGCGATAGGTGCGGCGAGTGTGGAACTCGGCGCGGGTACCCAGATCGTTGTTGAAGCGATTGAGCGTGAACGACGTCGCGCCTGGTGCCAGAATCGTGCCCAGGGTCGCACGGGCAGCGGGCGTCAGGAACGGATTGTTGACGCTGAACGTGCTGGTCAGCGTACCGCCGGTGAAGCTCGGCTGCGTCGATTGCTGCGTCGCCTTGATGTTGGCGAAGCTGAACTCGACGAACGGTTTGAAGGCGGGGGAAATCTCGCCGTTGAGGAGGATGTTGGCCAGGAAACGATCCAGGCCCGGCATCAGCATCGCGCCTTCCAGGCCCGATGCGGTGCCGCCGAACAGGACGCCGCCGCCGATCGCGCGGTTGTCGACGAGACCGGTGGTGGACGGCGAATCGCGGAGCAGCGAGCCGTCGGGCTGGAACAGATAATTATAGGCGATCGGGCTGCCGGTAGGCGAGGTCTGGCCGGTGCAGATCGCGGCCCGTTGTGCCGCATTGGCCGCCGTGGAGGTGGTGGGGCACTGGGTCACGACGGTGCCGCCGATCGAACGATTGCCGAACACGCTGCCACGCGGCACGAAGGTCGTGTTGGGAATGCCGTCGAAGTTGCGGTTTGGCGCGTTCGTGATCTGTGAATTGATGAAAGCAGGCGTGCCGCCATAGGCGCCAAGATAAGGACGCTGGGCAAAAAAGACGGGATTGCTCTTGGAATATTCCGCAGAGACGGTCAGGTTGAAGCGATCATCGGCAAAGTTCGTGCCGGTGATGCCGCTGACCAGATAAGTGCCGCGATCGCCATAGCTGGTCGCGCCGCCCTGCGCGCGCAGGCGCGTGCCTTCAAAGTCCCGCCTCAGCTTGAAGTTGACCACACCCGAGATCGCATCCGAACCATAGACGGCCGACTGCCCCCCCGTGACGATGTCGATCGATTCGACAAGGTCGAACGGAATGGTATTGATGTCCGGCGTGTAGGACCCCGGAACTGCGGTAACCACGCGACGGCCGTTGACCAGCGTCAGCGTCCGCGCCGTGCCCAGGCCGCGCAGATCGAGCAGGTTCAGACCGGCCGTTCCGATCGATCCAGTCGAGTTCGCCTGGCTGAACGTGCTCCGGAGCTGCGGCAGCTGACTGATGGCATCGCCCAGCGAAACGTCGCCGCGCGTGCCAAGCAATTCGGCGGCGTTGACCGATTCTACAGGGATGGCCGCGTCGAACTTGTTGGTCAGGCGAATGCGCGATCCGGTGACGACAACATCATCGGCGCCCGCGCGATTGCCCGGAGTCGCGGCATCGGATGTGGTGTCCGCCTCATCTTCCTGAACATTCGGCGCCGTGGTCGAGGTGGTGCTGACCTGCGCGAGCGCTGCCACTGGGAAAAGCACCAGGGTGCTGGCGAGCGCGGACGCTCCCAGCAGGGTACGCATCTTCATTTTATTTTACCCCTTAAGTGCGGATCATTCCGTCCGCTGCCCTCAGGGGAAGAAATTATTCGATCAAAAACAAGGATATAAGACGGCAGGAGCGAATATTGTGAAGATCATGTGACATGTATGTGACATGTTTGTCACTTATGTTCAGGAAGTGGGTAAGTCACGAAATTATCATAAAATTTTTGAGGTGCATACGCATCGTGGGATTTTTTCTGTCGAGGGTAGATTCAGGCGAGTTGAGGCGCCGTAGGATAGCGTCTGAAACCGATGAATCGGATCGCCGGAATCGGAGCACCTATGCCGTTACCGGCCAGAGATGAAACAGGGGGCGTGACGGCTCCGTCACACCCCCTGCATTGGCTTCAGAATAGAAAAGTGGCGTGTTTATCGCTCAACACACATGGCGATGCCCATGCCGCCGCCGATGCACAGCGTGGCCAGGCCCTTTTTCGCGTCGCGCTTTTGCATTTCGTAGATCAGGGTCGTGAGCACACGCGCGCCGCTGGCGCCGATCGGGTGGCCCAGCGCAATCGCGCCGCCATTGACGTTGACCTTGTCGGGGTCGAAGCCCAGTTCCTTGCCGACCGACAGCGCCTGGGCCGCAAAGGCTTCGTTGGCTTCGATCAGGTCGAGGTCGCCGACGCTCCAGCCCGCCTTTTCCAGCGCGCGGCGCGTGGCGGGGACGGGGCCGATGCCCATGACCGAGGGATCGACGCCCGCCGAGGCCCAGCTCTTGATCGTGGCGAGCACAGGGGCGCCGCGCTTCTCGGCTTCCTCGCGGCTCATCAGGACGAGCGCAGCGGCGCCGTCATTCAGGCCCGAGGCATTGGCGGCCGTGACCGTGCCGTCCTTTTTGAAGGCGGGGCGCACGCCCGACACGCTTTCGATCGTGGCACCGGCGCGGATATATTCGTCGTCGGCGACGACCGTCTCGCCCTTGCGGGTCTTGATGGTGACGGGGGCGATCTCGTCCTTGAAGCGGCCTTCGCCACGCGCCTTTTCCGCCAGATTCTGCGAGCGGACGGCGAACCGGTCCTGCTCGTCGCGGGTCACCTGATATTGCTCGGCGAGGTTTTCGGCGGTGATCCCCATGTGATAGCCCGCAAAGGCATCGGTCAGGCCGTCATGGACCATGGTGTCGACCATGGTCAGCGGACCCATCTTGGTGCCGCCGCGCATCGTCTGGGCATGGGGCGACAGCGACATGGATTCCTGCCCGCCCGCAACGACGATGGTCGCATCGCCATTGGCGATCGCCTGAAGCCCGAGCGCCACCGCGCGCAGGCCCGAACCGCAGACCTGGTTCACGCCATAAGCCGGTACTTCCTTGGGAATGCCCGCCGCCATCGACGCCTGACGAGCGGGGTTCTGCCCCTGCGCGGCGGTCAGCACCTGGCCGAGAATGACCTCGGACACGTCCTCGCCGGTGATACCCGCCTGTTCGAGCGCAGCGGTGATCGCCACTCGGCCCAGCTCATGCGCGGGCGTGGCGGCAAAGGCGCCCAGGAAGCTGCCCACAGGGGTGCGCTTGGCGGCGGTAATGACGATCTCGGTCATGAAGGCTCCTCTCAACTCTCACTCTATCTAGGGGCAGGAAGGCCCGCGATCCAGTCGGCCAGCGGCTGCCAGAGCTGTTGCTCCGCGCGGCCGCCGACGACCATGCCGACATGGCCCGTGCCGCCCTCACGCCGGTCGGACAGACCGATGGCGGTGGCGGCGGGGACGATCCGGTCGGCGGTGGCGACGAACTCGACGCTAGGGGCGTCGCATTGCGATGGTGTGACGATGCCGCCCGCGACGCGCCATTGGCCCAGGCCGGGCCGATCCTCGGCGATCAGTTGCTCGAACAGCTCACGTCCGAAGGCATGGGGCAGGGGTGCGCCCTGATTGGCCCAGTCCTCCAGGCGGATGAAGCGGCGCGCCGCCTCGCTGCGGGGATCGAGATCGGCGAAGGCGGCATATTTGGCGATGGTGCGCGCCGGATCGAGCCGCCAGAAGCCCGCCTGCAACGCCTCCATCGGCACCATGCCGAGGGCTTCGGAGGTCGGCTTGATCGCCGCCCATTGGGCCGCCATCGCGGCGCGTGCCTCGTCGCCATAGCCGCTGAAGTGCCAGGGCGCGGCGATCGCGGCGAGCCCAGCCACCTGGCTTCGCGCCGCCGCCGCCATCGCCAGCGTGCCGCCCAAACAATAGCCGACCAGCACCGGCGGCTGCGGCAGGCACGCGATCAGGGGAAGGAGGAAGCGCTCGACATGGCCCGCCACGTCCAGGTCGCGGTCCTTCGCGTCCGGCGTGCCCCAGTCGATCAGCCAGGGGTGGAAGCCTTGCCCCCGCAGCCAGCGGATCAGCGAGCGGTCGCGTGACAGGTCGAGGATCGCGGGCGGATTGATGAGCGAGGGGATGAACAGCACCGGCCGCCCTTCTCCTCCGGCATCGCGCAAGCGCACCCGCCCGCGCCGCCGCCGGACGGGCAGGGCGCGCATCGGCCGCTCGCGCTTCGCCTGCTGGAAGCGGCGCAGACCGGTCAGCGCGGCCTGTGCCAGCGCGGGATTTTCCGCGGCCTCGCTGCGCAGCATCGCTAGGAACAGCGGCAAGGGGCGCGGACCATGTTGCGATGCGAAATCCAAGGCGTTAGGCTGCGGCAAAACCATGAAAGGCGGGGGTCCATGAAGAAGCAGGCATCGGACGGCGTCGTGATCGTCAAGAAATATGCGAACCGGCGGCTCTACAACACCGAAACCTCCTCCTACATCACGCTCGATCATCTGGCGGTGATGATTCGGGCGGGGCGTGACTTCAAGGTGGTCGACGCCAAGACCGACGAGGACATCACCCATAATGTCCTCACCCAGATCATCATGGAAGAGGAAAGCCGGGGCGAGACGATGCTGCCCGTGAATTTCCTGCGCCAGTTAATTTCGATGTACGGCGATTCGATGCAGGCGGTGGTGCCGGGGTATCTGGAGGCGTCGATGGACAGCTTCCGCCGCAACCAGGAACAGTTCAAATCGGCGGTCGAGGGCGCATTCGCCAACACGCCCTTCGCCGACATGGCCAAGCGCAACCTGGCGATGTTCGAGGCCGCGACGCAGGGGTTCAAGCCCGGTGCGGCGGCGCCTGCCCCGGCTCCGGCGGCCCCCGCCGCCAGCAAGGATGCTGAAATGGCGGCGCTGAAGGCGGAGCTTGCCGCGCTGAAGGACAAGATCGAGAAGCTGGGGGAGTAATCTCCACGCTCCGTTCAGCCTGGGCGAAGTCGAATGCTGTGGCGGAACATCGCGGCTGGCCCCATCTCATTCCTCCCCTGGAAGGGGAGGTGGCAGGCCGAAGGCCTGACGGAGGGGTGCCCCGGCTTGAGAGATTGGTCTTCTCTCACGACTGGTGACACCCCTCCACCAGCTTCGCTGGTCCCCCCCCCCCCCTTGCAGGGGAGGAATGGGCAGGAACCTGGTGCCTACCGTTGCGGCGTGGCCTTCGACTTCGCTCAGATGGAGCGGAGATGGTGGATCGACCGTCACCCGATCATTGAACCCGCCGCCCCCCGACTCCATATCGCCGCGCATGAGCGGGAATGAACACGCCATGCCCACTTGGCATGGCACGACGATTTGCTCGGTGCGCCGTGGCGGCCGGGTGGTGGTGGCCGGGGACGGTCAGGTTTCGATGGGCCAGACGGTCATGAAGCCCAATGCGCGGAAAGTCCGGCGGCTGGGCGACGGCTCGGTCATCGGCGGCTTTGCAGGCGCGACGGCGGATGCCTTCACCCTGTTCGAGCGGCTGGAGGCCAAGCTGGAGCGGCATAACGGCCAGCTGCTGCGCGCGGCGGTCGAGCTGGCCAAGGACTGGCGGACCGACAAGTTCCTGCGCAACCTGGAGGCGATGATGATCGTCGCCGACAAGGACGTGACGCTGATCCTGACCGGAAACGGCGACGTTCTGGAGCCCGAGAACGGCATCTGTGCGATCGGGTCGGGCGGCAACTATGCGCTCGCGGCGGCGCGGGCGCTCGTCGACTATGAACAGGATGCCGAGACGATCGCACGCAAGGCGATGGCGATCGCCGCCGATGTCTGCGTCTACACCAATGACCGCGTCACGCTCGAAGCCATCGACGGCGCGCAGTAACCCGAAAGCTCCCATGAACGACCAGCTGACCCCCAAGGCGATCGTCGCCGCGCTCGACGCGCATATCATCGGCCAGGCCGACGCCAAGCGCGCCGTCGCCGTCGCGATGCGCAACCGCTGGCGTCGCCAGCGCCTCGGCGCGGATTTGCGCGACGAGGTGACGCCCAAGAACATCCTGATGATCGGCCCGACGGGGTGCGGCAAGACCGAGATCAGCCGCCGTCTGGCCAAGCTGGCCGATGCGCCCTTCGTCAAGGTCGAGGCGACCAAGTTCACCGAGGTCGGCTATGTCGGCCGCGACGTCGAACAGATCGCGCGCGACCTGGTCGAGGAGGCGATCCGGCTGGAAAAGGAACGCCGCCGCGTCGCGGTGAAGGACAAGGCCGAAGAGGCGGCGATGAACCGCCTGCTCGATGCCTTGGTGGGCAAGGACTCCAGCCAGGCGACGCGCGAGGCGTTCCGCCAGCGCTTCCGCGACGGTCATCTCGACCAGACCGAGATCGAGATTGAACTGGAACAGGCCCCGGCCATGCCGTTCGAGATCCCCGGTGTCGCGCCGCAGATGATCAACCTGTCCGAGATGATGGGCAAGGCGTTCGGCGGCGGCCAGCCGCTCAAGCGCCGCAAGCTGACCGTCTCGGCCGCCTGGACCAAGCTGGTCGAGGAGGAAGCCGACAAGCGCCTAGACCAGGACGAGGTCAGCCGCGCCGCGCTGGCCGATGCCGAGGCGAACGGGATCGTCTTCCTCGACGAGATCGACAAGATTGCCGTGTCGGACGTGCGCGGCGGCTCGGTCAGCCGCGAGGGCGTGCAGCGCGACCTGCTGCCGCTGATCGAGGGGACGACCGTCTCGACCAAATACGGCCCGATGAAGACGGACCATATCCTCTTCATCGCGTCCGGCGCCTTCCATGTCGCCAAGCCGTCCGACCTGCTGCCCGAGTTGCAGGGGCGTCTGCCGATCCGCGTCGAGCTGAAGGCGCTGACCGAAGGCGATTTCGTCGCGATCCTGTCCGACACCAAGGCGTCGTTGCCCCTTCAATATAAGGCACTGATCGGCACCGAAGGCGTCGAGATCGCCTTTACCGAGGACGGCATCGCGGCGATCGCGCGGATCGCGGCAGAGGTGAATTCACAGGTCGAGAATATCGGTGCCCGGCGGCTCCAGACGGTGATGGAAAAGCTGCTGGAGGAAGTAAGCTTCGAAGCGGAGGACCGGCAGGGTACGACTCTGACGATCGACGCGGCCTATGTGGACAGCCAGTTGGCGGCGGTGGCGCGCAATACCGATCTCAGCCGGTTCGTTTTGTGATTAGGGTGGAGGCTCGGTGAGACACCGTGGCCCTCCCCCATCCCCTCCCGCCTGCGGGAGGGGTGAGCCCAGATTGAAACGTAGGAATAGAGGTGCAGCCGCTGGTCTTGCCGCTCCCCTCCCGTAGACGGGAGGGGATGGGGGAGGGCAGGCCACAAGCCACGCCTCCTATTTCTTCACCCGATCATAGGGCACGAACCCGTCGAAGAAGCACCACGCCGTCGGGATCGACAGTCCCTGCTGCAGCACCCGGAACCGGTCGTTGCGACAGACCTGCGAGCCCCAGCGCTCGATCATCAGCGTGTTGAACGGCTGAATCCCCGCACATTGCCCGCGCACCTTGGCGCGCCAGAGGCGGGGGCCTGCGTTGATGATGATGGTGTCCTTGTCGGCGATGACCGGCCCCGACATGGCCGTGCCGGTATCGACGCACTGGGCCGGTGGTCCGGCGACGCGCCCGGCAAAGGGATCGGACTTGGCCGCCGACAGCGTCAGGGCCAGGCCGAGCGCGGCGGCGATGGTCGTTTTGCTCCGCATCATCCTTGCTTCCGATAGGGGGTGAACTCGCCGAAGCTGCAACTGCCGGTGAAGAAACCCGAGCTGCGGTCGACGGTCTGGGCGATATCGCCCGAGCAGAGCTGCCCCGTGGTGGTGCGGGTCACGAAGATATTGTTGCCCGACCCACCGACATCACCGCATCCGCCCGCCGTCCGGCTGACATATTTCAGGCGCGGCGATACGGTATAGACCAACGTGGGGCCATAGGAGCGGACCTGCTGCGTTCGATACTGGTTGATACACTGGGTCGGCGGCCCTGCGGTGAGGCCGCGCAGGGTCTTGGCGAGGTCGGCGCGCTCGGTTTCGGCGCGCTGCTCGATGCGCGCCTTTTCGGCGGGGCTCAGCGTACAGCCCGCCAGGGCCGCCATGGGGATCAGAACAGAAACCAACGTCACGATACGCATCATTCCGCCTCCGTCAAAATACCCCTGTAGCAATCACCCTAACCCTTGAACGCGTCCTTGGCTGCACGACGCTGCGCCAGTTCCTCGGCATCGACCGAGCGGAGGAAGGGGTTGGTGGCCCGTTCCAGCGCGATGGTCGTCGGAATGGTCGGCTCACCCTGTTCGCGCATCGCGACGATATCGGCCAGCCGCTCGGCAATGGCTTCGTTATCGGGCTCGGCAGCGGCGGCGAAGCGGGCGTTGGACAGGGTATATTCGTGCCCGCAATAGACGCGGGTGTCGCCCGGCAGCGCGGCGAAGCGGCGCATATTGGCGTGCATCTGCGCCGCCGTCCCCTCGAACAACCGGCCGCAGCCCATGGCGAACAGCGTGTCGCCGGTGAAGATCGTGGCGCGGTCCACGATATGAAAGGCGATATGCCCCGCCGTGTGCCCCGGCACCGACCAGATGGTGGCGAAGGTGCCGCCGACCGCGATCGTGTCGCCCTCGGCAAGCAGCGTGTCGAGCCCGTCGATCTTCGCTGCCTCCGCCGCCGGACCGGCGACGCGTGCGCCTTGCGCCTTCAACGCGGCGGCCCCGCCGACATGATCGGGATGCCAATGGGTCAGCCAGACCTGATCGATCGTCCAGCCCCGCGCCGCCGCAGCCGCTGCGACGGGCGCGGCTTCGCCGGGGTCAAGCGCGACGGTCTGGCCCGCATGATGGATCAGCCAGGCATAATTGTCGGAGAGGACGGGGACGCGAACGATTTCCATGGACGGTCCCTTACCAGCTTCCGACATTGGGCATCGAGGCCCAAGGTTCGGCCGGGGGCAGCGCGCCGTCCTGCAACAGTTCGATCGAGATGCCGTCGGGCGTCTTGACGAAGGCCATATGCCCATCGCGCGGCGGGCGGTTGATCGTGATCCCGGCGTCCATCAGCCGCTGGCAGGTCTCGTAGATATTGTCGACACGGTAGGCGAGATGCCCGAAATTGCGTCCGCCGGTATAGATTTCGGGGTCCCAATTATGCGTCAGCTCGACCTCGGCGCGACCCTCGTCGCCCGGCGCCGCCAGGAAGATCAGCGAGAAACGGCCGCCCTCATTGTCGATCCGCCGCACTTCCTTCAGGCCGAGCAGGTCGAAAAAGCGGATGCTGGCGTCCAGGTCGCTGACGCGGATCATGGTGTGGAGATAGCGCATCGGTTGGTCTGCCTGTTCAACGGGGCCGCTCGGGCGGGGACGCCATCCTATCCCGAACGGGACTATATGGCTTTGACATGCGATAAGCGGTCAGCGCGACGGGAATTGCGACAGCGCCTTGGCCGCTTCGGCGCGGATCGGGCTGTCGGGCGGGGAGAGGCGGGCGGCCTCGCTCCACGCCTTGCGCGCGCCCGCTTCGTCGCCTGCGACGGCGGCGATATTGCCCGCCTCCAGCTGGACGCTGGCATCGTCGGCGGAGCGGGCCAGCGCCTGGGCGATGTCCTTCTGCGCGCGCGGCAAATCCTTCATCCGCCGGGCCAGCGTTGCCGACAACAGCCAGGCGAGCGGATCGGCCGGGGCATTGGTCAGCGCCGCGTCCAGATCGACCCGCGCGGCGGCCATCTGCCCGCCCGCGACGGAGGCGCGCGCCCGGTCGAGTTGCGCCTCGCCCAGCGCAAAGCCGCTCAACTCGCCCGCCGCCAGCGCGGCGTCGAGCGCGGCGCGGGCATGGGTGGCATCCCCGGCGGCCAGAAAGGCATTGCCCGCCTGTGCCCAGTAATTGGCGGCGCGCACGTCATGCGCCGTCTCGGCGGCGCGGGCCGCCTGTTCGAAGGCGCTCGCCGCCGCCGTCCAGTTTCGCTCGGTGGCGAAGGCCAGGCCCAGGCATTGCTGCGCGAAGAAGCCGCCGCCCGCCAGCCGCCATTTGCCCGCCTCGATCTTGGCGGCGGCGGGCTCGCTTTCGGCCAGCGCGACGCAGCGTCGATAGCGGGCTTCGCGTGGGTCGGTGGGCAAGGGCGGCGTCTTCGCAGGAGCGGACTGGACGGCGGCGGCGAGTGCCAGGGGGAGCAGGATCATAGGTGGTGCAACACGTCCTCGACGGCCCGGATCAGCAGCGCGATATCGCCCTCGCGCGACAGCCGGTGGTCGCCATCCTTGACCAATATCGTCTGCACATCGGCTGAACGGAACAACTGCGCCAGATGGGTGGTCCGGTGCCATGGCACATCGGGGTCGGCCATGCCCTGAAGCAGCCGCACCGGCCCGTCGAACGCAATCGGGCCGAAGGTCAATCGGTTGGCCTCGCCCGACGACCAGAAACGGCGGGTATAGACAGTGGGGGCGGGGCCATAGGGATTGGGTCGCTCCAGCCGCCCGGCCTGGAGGATCGTCATCTTTTCCTCGGTCGAAAAACCCCAGTCGGTGAAATCGGGCGCGGGCGCGATCCCGACCAGCGCCCTGACCTGATCCGGCCGGGCGAGGGCGGCGAGCAGCATCAGCCAGCCGCCCATCGACGAGCCGACCAGCACCGCCGGGCCCTTCACCACATCGTCGAGCATCGCGACGACGTCGTCACGCCAGTCGGCCAGCGCCTGATCCTCGAACGCCCCCGCCGACTCGCCGCAGCCGCCATAGTCGAAGCGCAGGAACGCCCGGCCGTTCGCCGTTGCCCAGGCCTCCAGCGCCAAGGCCTTCGACCCCTGCATGTCCGAGGCATAGCCCGGCAGGAAGACGATCGCGGGCCCCGTGCCCGGCGTCCAGTTATAGGCAAGCTTGGGGCGGGGCTGGGGGGTGTCGGTCATGACCGGGATTTAGGGCGCGGGCGCGTGATTGGAAACCCGGTGGCGCCCGCCCGGCAAGCTGACCGGATCGACATCGCAAAGCGCCCTTTCGCTGGGGGGGGAAACGCGGACGATTGGCGTCAGCGGTTTTCAACACCCGCGCCGCCCGCTAATCCGGCGGCATGGCCCGTCCGCTGAACATCCTCCATCTCCACTCCTCCTTTTCGCTCGGCGGCAAGGAGGCGCGCGCGGTTGCGTTGATGAACGCCTTTGGTGATGCGGCGAAGCACAGCATCGTCTCGGCGATGCCCGACGAACTCGGCGCGCGCGATTCGATCGCCAAGGGTATCCGCTACGAGATCGCGCAGGATGCGCCGCCGCTGACCGGCAAACCCTCGGTCAAGCGCTATGAGGCGATCGCGGCCTATATGCGCCGCTTCGACCTGGTACTGACCTATAATTGGGGCGCGATCGATGGGGTGATGGCGCGCCGCGTCTATGCCAAGGGTGCGCCGCCCCTGGTCCATCACGAGGACGGCTTCAACGCCGACGAGGCGCGGGGGCTCAAGGTCGAGCGCAACATCTATCGCCGCATCGCCCTGTCGGCGGCGGATGCGCTGGCGGTGCCCAGCCATATCCTGGAACGGATCGCGCTTCAGACCTGGAAGCAACCGGCCGCGCGGGTCCACCGCATCCCCAACGGCATCGACACCAAACTCTATGCCCGCGATCCCGATCCCAAGGGCATTCCCGGCTTCGTCCGCCAGCCCAAGGAGGTCGTGGTCGGCGCGCTGGCGGGGTTGCGCACCGTCAAGAACCTGCCGATGTTGGTCCGCGCGATGGGCGGCATTCCGGGGCGGTTCCGGCTGGTGATCGTCGGCGAAGGGCCGGAGCGCGCGATCATCCAGCAGGCCGCCGCCGCGATGGGCATCGCCGATCGGCTGGTGATGCCGGGCTTTCTGCCGCGCCCCTATAATTTCATCCGGCATTTCGACATCGTCGCGCTGTCCTCGCTGTCCGAGCAGGCGCCGATCTCGGTGCTGGAGGGGATGGCGGCGGGGCTGCCCATCGCCTCGCTGCCGGTCGGCGATGTGGCGTCGATGGTGTCGGAGGCCAATCGCCCGTTCATCGCCGATGCCCCCAACGAGGTGCGGCTGCGCGACGTGATCCAGGCCCTTATCGCCAATCCCGACCTGCGCGCCCAGGCGGGTGCCGCCAACCAGGCGCGGGCGCGCGCCGAATTCGACCAGAGCCAGATGATCGCCCGCTACAAGGCGCTGTACGAAGGCGTATTGGGGCGGCCCGGCGCGCTGGGTTGAGGCCGGTACGGGCGGGTGCTTTTAATTCCCCCTCGCTTAGCGATCCTAACACGCTATATGAGACCCTTTCGGACAGACAAGGTAACGACGTGTTCAAAGGCTTGAGCCCCATCCTCTACAACGGCCGCGAGGTTTGGCCGCTGATCGAAGGCGGGAAGGGCGTCGCGGCGACCAATCACGCCTCGGCGGGCGCCTGGGCGGCGGCGGGTGGCGTCGGCACCGTGTCGGCCGTGAATGCCGACAGCTATGACGCCGAGGGCAAGATCATTCCCCAGATCTACCGCGCGCTGACCCGGCGCGAGCGGCATGAGGAACTGATCGAATACGCCATCGAGGGTGCGGTCCAGCAGGTGAAGCGCGCCTGGGACATTGCCGGTGGCAAGGGCGCGATCAACATCAACGTGCTGTGGGAAATGGGCGGCGCGCAGCGGGTGCTGGAAGGCGTGCTGGCGCGCACCAAGGGTCTGGTCGCGGGCGTCACCTGCGGCGCGGGCATGCCCTATAAGCTGTCCGAGATCGCGGCGCATCACCAGGTCAGCTATCTGCCGATCGTCTCCTCGGGCCGCGCTTTCCGCGCGCTGTGGAAGCGGGCCTATTCCAAGGCATCGGAATGGCTGGCGGCGGTCGTGTACGAAGACCCCTGGCTCGCCGGCGGCCATAACGGCCTGTCCAATGCCGAAGACCCCTTGCAGCCGCAAGACCCCTATCCGCGCGTGAAGGCGCTGCGCGACACGATGCGCGAGGGTGGGATTTCGGACGAGGTGCCGATCGTGATGGCGGGCGGCGTCTGGTACTTACGCGACTGGAACGACTGGATCGACAATCCCGAGCTGGGCAAGATCGCCTTCCAGTTCGGCACGCGGCCCTTGTTGACCCAGGAAAGCCCGATCCCGGAAGAGTGGAAGCAGCGGCTGATGACGATCGAGCAGGGCGATGTCCTGCTCCATCGCTTCTCGCCGACCGGTTTCTATTCCAGCGCGGTACGCAATCCGTTCCTGCGCAATCTGGAAGCCCGTTCGGACCGCCAGATCGCCTTTTCGACGCAGGAAGCGGGCGACCATGTCTTCCAGCTCGACGTAGGCGTGAAGGGCAAGAATTTCTGGGTGACCAAGGGCGACCTGCTGCGCGCGCGCGAGTGGTTCGGCGCAGGCTTCACCATGGCGCTGAAGACGCCGGACAACACGCTCGTCTTCGTGACGCCGGAAGAGGCCAAGGAAATCCGCAAGGACCAGGCCGACTGCATGGGCTGCCTGTCGCAGTGCCTGTTCTCGAGCTGGGCCGATAGCGAGACCAACTCGACCGGCCGTCTCGCCGATCCGCGCAGCTTCTGCATCCAGAAGACGCTGCAGGACATCGCCCATGGCGGCGATGTCGAGCAGAACCTGATGTTCGCCGGACATGCGGCGTATAATTTCAAGCGCGATCCCTTCTATTCCAACGGCTTCGTGCCGACGGTGAAGCAGCTGGTCGACCGCATCCTGACCGGCGACTAAGTCTGGTGATGACGCCGGAACTCACCGCGACGTTGCGAAGCGTCGCGGAGGCCATGGCGTCCTTTCCCGATGGGTGGTGGATTATCGGTAGTGCGGCCTTGGCGCTTCACGGTGTCGATGCCGGGCTGGTCCACGATGTCGATGTGCTGATCGACGCCAGGCTGACCGATGCGGTGTTCGATCGTCTGGGCGTTGCGCCGATCACCTTGCCGCCCGATCCGCTGTTCCGCTCGGCGGCCTTCGCAAAATGGGATGCGACACCGGTTCCTGTCGAGGTGATGGCCGGTCTCCATGTCGCCGTTGCGGGACGCTGGCAACGGGTCGAACCACGCACGCGCCAGCGGATCGTCATGGCAGAGGGGGCATTGTTCGTGCCCGACCGGCAAGAGTTGCTGGCGCTATGCCGCCTCTTCGGGCGACCGAAGGACGAGCCGCGTATCGAAGCGCTGTTGGCGGCGGAAGCGGCCGCATAACCAGCCGCTTCCGCCTGACACAATTAGAGCGGTTTTCAACCAGGTTGAACCACCGTCATCGCCCTGCGGGCGACCGCTTCGCGGCGGGGCGCTTTCGATTCAGGGCGGCGTTGCTTGTCGGTCACGATGCTTCAGCATCGCTCCCTCCGCGCGCCTTGCCCCGAACCGAAATTACCTCCGTGCCGATGATCCAAACTGGACGGAAACCGCTCTAGTCGGCGACGGTGCCGACCACGGCACCCGCCGTGCCGCCGACCGCAGCACCCTTTTCGACGCTGCCCCCCGTCGCGGCCGCGACACCCGCGCCGCCCGCGCCACCGATCGCGGCACCCTTCAGGGTGGAACAGGCCGACATGGACAGGGCAGTTGCGGCGAGGGTCAGGCTAATAGCCAGCTTTTTCATGGGGGTAGCTCCTGTTGGAATGACAGGAGGGGAATGCGGGGAGGGTGACAGGGGTTCCGCGCCGCAACATTTTGACATGGATCAGAGGGGCGTGGCGGCGGCATTTGCGCAGGCGGCTACTCTATACAGAAGACCTGAACTGCAGGGGCAAGCGTCCGGCATCGTGCCACTCTCGGCCCGCGGCAAAGCGCCATGCCCGCCGTTCGACCCTGTCCCGTCATTGCGAGCCGAGCGAAGCAATCCAGGGTGTCGTGCCCGGACACTGGATTGCTTCGCTGCGCTCACAATGACGAATCGGCCTCGTGTCGCTCGGCTTTAATACCGCCTGAAATCGGCAAGCCTTACAGCCACCCCTCCAGCACCTGGTCCGGCGGGCGGTGGCCGTCGGCCCAGCTGCGGATATTAGCGATGACCTTTTCGCCCGAGGCGACGCGGCCCTCCAGCGTGGCCGAGCCCATATGCGGGGTCAGCACGACATTGGGGAGGGCGAGCAGGCGGGGGTCGATCTCGGGCTCGTGCCGCCAGACGTCGAGGCCAGCGCCCGCCAGTCCCCCGGCCTCCAGCGCGTCGACCATCGCGTCCTCGTCGACGATGCCGCCGCGACTGGCGTTGATCAGATAGACATGCGAGCGCATCAGGCCGATCCGGCGGCGGTCGAGCAGGTCGTGGCTGTCGGCGTTGAGCGGCGTGTGGATCGACACGATGTCGACCGCGCCCAGCATCGCGTCGAGGTCGGCATACCAGGTCGCGCCCAGTTCCGCCTCGATGCTGGCGGGCAGGCGGCGGCGGTTGTGATAGTGAATCGACAGGCCGAAGGCACGCGCCCGCCGGGCGACGGCTTGCCCGATCCGCCCCATGCCGACGATGCCCAGCGCCTTGCCGCCGATCCGGTGGCCCAGCATCCCGCCGGGGCTCCACCCCTTCCACGCGCCCGAACGGACCAGCTTCTCGCCCTCGGCCAGGCGGCGCGGCACCGACAGGATCAGCGCCATGGTCATGTCGGCCGTGTCCTCGGTCAGGACGCCCGGCGTGTTGGTGACGATGATGCCACGTGCCCGCGCCGCCTTCAGGTCGATATGGTTCACCCCGGCGCCGAAATTGGCGATCAGCTTCAGCCGGGGACCGGCCTCCGCGATCAGGGCGGCATCGATCGTGTCGGTGACGGTCGGGACCAGCACATCGCAAATAGCCATCGCGGCGGCGAGCTGCGCGCGGCTCATCTTTTCGTCGGTACGATTGAGATGCGTCTCGAACAGCGCCGCCATCCGGTCCATCACGGGATCGGGCAGTTCGCGGGTGACGACCACCCTGGGGTTCAGGCAGCGGCGTGGATCGACCATGTCTGGGGATTGCGGCAAGCTCGCGGGTCCGTCAACCGGCGATCGGGGCGGGAAGATGGTTGAAGCCGCCCCCCGGCTCGGCGTAGAGCCGCACGCTGACGGGCAAGCGGAAGGATGAAAGATGCGCAGGTCCATGGTCGGACTGGCAATTTTGGCGATGACGCTGACGGTGGGGCCGCTCGCCCCGGCGGCGACCGCCGCGTCCGAAAAGCGGGCACTGCCCTATTATGGATCGATCGGCGCGTCGCTGGCACGGATGCGGACGGGGCCGGGGCGCAGCTATCCGGCCAGCTGGACCTATCGCCGGGCCGACCTGCCGGTGAAGGTGGTCGACGTGTTCAAGGAATGGCGCAAGGTCCAGGACCCCGACGGGACCGAGGGCTGGATGCTCGCCGTCCTGCTCCGCAACACCCGTACCGCGATCGTGCAGGGGACCGAACCACTGCCGATGCGCGCCGCCCCCGATGAGAATGCCAAGACCCTGTGGCGCGCGGCGCCCGGCGTGGTCGGGCGGATCAGCGAGTGCAATGGCGGCTGGTGCCGGTTGGACGTGAAGGGGCAGGCGGGCTTCGTGCCGGTCGGATCGATCTGGGGTGTCGCGCCGGGTGAGGTGATTCCTTAAACGCTCCGTCCGGCGGAGGTGCCGACCCCGCGCGGAACATGCCCGTCCCATGGGGCGGGAGCCTTCTTCTCCCCTCCCGCAAGCGGGAGGGGTCGGGGGAGGGCAAGAAGTCTCACCGAGACTGTCGCCTGTGGCTTTCCCTCCCCCATCCCCTCCCGCCCGTGGGAGGGGCGTGCCAAGAACCGAGGGCTACCCCTTACATCAACTCCACGGCCATCGCGGTGGCTTCGCCGCCGCCGATGCAGAGCGATACGACGCCGCGCTTCGCCCCCTTGGTCTCCAGCGCTGACAACAGGGTGGCCAGTACCCGCGCGCCGCTGGCGCCGATCGGGTGGCCCAGTGCGCAGGCGCCGCCATGGACGTTCAGCCGGTCGTGCGACAGGTCCATGTCGCGCATCGCGATCATCGCGACCGCCGCGAACGCCTCGTTGACCTCGTAGAGATCGGCATCCCCCGCCGACCAGCCTGCCCGCTCCAGGGCTTTCCGCATCGCAAAGACCGGGGCGGTGGTGAAGCGGGCGGGGGCATGGGCATGGGCTGCCTGGGCCACGACCCGCGCGATCGGGGTCAGGCCCAGCCGCTCGGCGACGCTCGCCCGCGTCATCACCAGCGCGGCGGCCCCGTCCGAGATGGACGAGGCGTTCGCCGCCGTGATCGTCCCGTCCTTCGAAAAGGCGGGCTTCAGCGTCGGGATCTTGGCGGGGTCGCCTTTGGCGGGCTGTTCGTCGAGGGTTATTCTCTCCTCGCCCTTGCGGGTCTTGACCGTGACGGCCACGATCTCGCGATCGAACGCACCAGAGGCTTGCGCCGCCTTGGCGCGTTCCAGCGAGGCGATGGCGAAATCGTCCTGCGCGCCCCTGGTGAACTGATATTCCTGCGCGGCTTCCTCGGCGAAATGGCCCATCAGGCGGCCGCGCTCATAGGCGTCCTCCAGCCCGTCGAGGAACATGTGGTCATAAAGCGTGTCGTGCCCGATCCGCGCGCCGCCGCGATGCTTGTGGCTGAGATAGGGGGCGTTCGTCATGCTCTCCATGCCGCCCGCGACGATCAGCTCGGCCGAGCCCGCCGCCAGCGCCTCGGCGGCCATGATCGCGGCCTGCATGCCCGATCCGCACATCTTGTTGACGGTGGTCGCCTCGACATGTTCGCCCAGCCCGGCCAAGATCGCCGCCTGCCGCGCCGGGGCCTGGCCCAGCCCGGCGGGGAGGACGCAGCCCATATGGATGCGCTCGACCAGCGCCGCATCGACCCCCGCCCGCTCCACCGCGCCCTTGACGGCGGCGGCGCCCAGCTGGGTCGCGGACAGGCCCGACATACTGCCCTGGAACGATCCCATGGGGGTGCGGGCATAGGACAGGATGACGATGGGGTCCGTCATGGCATACTCTCCGATAGGTCTGTTTTGATGTCGTTGTTTGGCGCGGGCCTTACGCCTTTTGCGCAGCCTTCGCAAAGGGGCTAGGGGCCGGTCCATGACGTTCGGGGCGGCATCGGCTTTGTGGGCCGCGATCTATGGCGTGGCGGGGGCGATCATCGGATCGTTCGTCGCCGCGCTGGTGCTGCGCTGGCTCGACGATCGCTCGGTGCTGGCGGGGCGATCGGCCTGCGATCATTGCGGCAAGACGCTGCGTGCCTGGGAATTGGTGCCGATCGTCAGCGCGATCGCCTTGCGCGGGCGCTGTGCGCGGTGTCGCCAGCCGATCGATCCGCTTCATTGGCGCATCGAAGGTCTCGCCGCGCTGATCGGCGTGTCGGCGGGGTGGGTCGCGGGGCCGGATGGCTGGACGGGCGCACTGTTCGGCTGGTCGCTGCTGGCGCTCGGGGCGCTGGACGCCTTGGCCATGTGGTTGCCCGATCGACTGACCGCGTGGCTGGCCGGGGCGGGGCTGTTGACCGGCATATTGGGCCATGCGCCGTTGCTGGACGAGCGGATCATCGGCGGACTGGTCGGCTTCGGCGCGCTCTGGGCGATTGCAGCGGGCTATCGCCGGTGGCGGGGGCGCGAGGGGATGGGTGGCGGCGATCCCAAGCTGATGGGCGCGATCGGGCTGTGGCTGGGCTGGCGGATGCTGCCCGGCGTGTTGCTGGCGGCGTGCGTGATCGGGCTAGGCTTCGTGGCGGTGCGGCATGGGTTGGGCCGCCGGGCGAGCGGGCAGGACATGGTGCCGCTCGGACTGTTGCTCGCACTGGCGGCTTACCCGGCCTGGGTGTTGATGATAGGATCGGCACCATGATGCTTTTGTCCGTCGTCGCGCTGGCGCTTGCCGGTGTTCAGGCCGCCCCGGTCGCTCCGCCGGTGCTGGGGACGCTGCCCAAGCAGACATTGCCCGAGCGGGGGTGCGCGGCCTATCTCTGGGCGGTGCAGGACCAGCGCTTCGTCGCGATGGTCGAGCCGGGCCGACTGCGCATCATGCTCGATGGCAAGCAGACCGATCTGCCCGCGGCCCAGGCGGCTGGCGGCGGTACATTGGGGCTGGCGAGCACGACCCGCTATGCCGGGGACGGCGTTACCGCGACGCTCGACATGACGATCACCCAGCGCGAGACGTTGCAGGACGGGGCCATCGTCTCGGATGCCAGCATTCGCCTAACGCGCGGGAATCAGGATGAAATCGTCGTTCCCGTCGGTGGGCTGGTCGGATGCGCGCCGGTATCGCGCTGACCGGTAAAGGGAACTTCAGGCCCCTCGCTGCGTTGTGCGGCTGTTGGGGGGATCGTTCCGAATAGCGGAAGAGCCCTGTCGGAAAGGGGCTTTTGACGGCGTGGCGGAACGGAACGGCAGACACACCTGGCTCGCGTTCGCGCTGATTGCTCCCACCCTTTTCTCCGCTCCGGTATCGGCACAGCTGGCAAAGCCCGGCACCGCACCCGCGCAAGGACCCAGCGTGCCGCGCGATCAGCGCGAGGGCGATGCGGACCCGCAGGGCAATGTGCCGATCGTCCCCGATGCGCAGTTCAACGCCGCGCTGCCGCCGCTGAGCAGCGATATCAACGCGCCGCTGGAGCCGATGTCGTCGATGGCGACGACCCAGCCCAAGACGGACGCCATCCCCACGCCCCAGGCCGCGCCGCCTTTGCCCCCCGCGCAAACGTCCCAGCCGCTGGCGACCGGCGAGTCGATCGGCGCGATCGCCCCCGAAGACCCGCAACTCGCCCAGCCGCTGACCCCGCTGAGCAGCTTCGACTCCACGCCGCTGGATACCGCCGCCGACCCCAAGGGCGAACGTGCGCCGGAGATTCGTTACGACATGGAGGTGCGCGGGCTTGCCGACCTGAATCTCGACGATGAGTTCAAGCGGCTGTCGGCGCTGCGCGAGGGCAAGGGCAAGGCGGCCAACGCGACCCAGGTCTCGGCGCGCGCGCGGGAGGACGAGCAGCTGGCGATCCGGCTGATGAAGTCGCTGGGCTATTATGACGCCACCGCCGTTTCGACCCTGCAACGCGAAACCGCCGCCGATGGAGAAGCGGGGCGGCTGAAGGTCGTGCTGACCGCGACGCCGGGGCGGCTCTATCGCCTGTCCTCGATCACGATCCGGTCCCAGCCGACCGTGCCGACCGACCTGATCCGGTCCAACCTGCCGCTCAAGGTCGGCGACCCGATCGAGGCGGCGCGGATCGAGGGGGCGGAGGCCAATGTCAGCCTGGTCCTGCCCCAGCGCGGCTATCCCTTCGTCAAGGTGGGGCAGCGCGACATCCTTCTGGAGGATCAGGGGCCGGAGGCGGTCGGCGCCTATACCCTGCCGGTCGATACCGGGCCGCGTTCGGCCTTTGGCAAGCTGACCACGGTCGGCGACAAGGTGTTCGACCTGGATCATTTGAACGTCTTCCCCCGCTTCGACGAGGGGCAGCTATATGATTCGCGGCTGACCGACGATCTGCGCAACGCGCTGGTCGCGACTGGCCTGTTCAACGGCATCGCGGTCGAGCCGAAGCAGACCGGTCGGATGAATCCCGACGGCACCGAGCAGATCGACATCCAGGTGACCCAGACCAAGGGGCCCGCGCGTACCCTGTCGGGCGAAGCGGGCTATTCGACCGGTCAGGGCGTGCGGGCGCAGGGCAATTTCATCAACCGCAACGCCTTCTCGCCCGAGGGGGCGATCATCGCCTCGGTCACGGCGGGCACCCAGGAACAGGGTTTGAGCGGCACCTTCCGCCGGTCCAATGCCGGGCGGCGCGATCGGACGTTCCAGGTCCTGGCGTCGGCAGCGCATCAGAATTACGACGCGTTCGATGCCTTTACCGGCACGGTCGCCGTCCGCTGGAGCTATGATTCGACGCCGCTCTGGCAGAAGAAATTCACCTATTCCTTTGGCGGCGAACTGACCGGCACGAACGAAAGCGTGTACGACTTCGCGCGTGGCGAGCGGGTGCGCGGCACCTATGGTATCGCCGCGATTCCGGGCCAGGTCGTGTTCGACCAGTCGAACGACCTGCTCAACCCGACGCGCGGCTATCGCCTGAAGCTGAATCTCAGCCCCGAAACCTCGGTACGCGGCGCGGTGCGGCCCTATGCGCGGACGATGGCGGAGGCGACCTTCTATTATCCCGCGACCGACAGCCTGGTGATCGCCGGGCGCGTGCGCGGCGGCTCGATCTTCGGGATCGCCCGCGACGATCTGGCGCCCTCGCGGCGCTATTATGGCGGCGGCGGCGGGTCGGTGCGCGGCTATGGCTATCAGCGGCTCGGCCCGCTCGATCCGCAGGGCAACCCGGTCGGCGGACGCAGCCTGAACGAATTTTCGCTGGAGGCGCGCTATCGCTTCGGCAATTTCGGCATCGTCCCGTTCGTCGATGCGGGCAACAGCTATGAAAGCACCTTGCCCACCGGCAAGGATTTGCGCTTCGGCGCCGGTATCGGTGGGCGCTTCTACACCAATTTTGGGCCGCTGCGCGTCGACGTCGCGACGCCGCTGAACCCGCGTCCGGGTGACGGCAAGGTGGCCCTGTATATCTCGATCGGGCAGGCTTTCTGATGGCGGACGAACAGACCATGTCGCCCGAACCAGTCAACGAAACCGTGATCGTGCGCCGCCCGCTGTGGCAGCGGGTGCTCAAATGGATCGGCATCACGATCCTGGGCCTGATCCTGCTGGTGGGGGCGATCCTGCTCGGCATCAACACCGATCCGGGCCGCCGCTTCGTCGCGGATCAGCTGGGCGGCTATTCCACCGCCTCGGGGCTCAACATCAAGGTCGGGCGGATCGAGGGTTCGCTGTACGGCCGGATGCGGCTGGTCGACCTGCGGGTCAGCGATCCCAAGGGCGTGTTCCTGTCCAGCCCGCGTCTGGACGTGGACTGGCGGCCCTTTGCCTATACCAACAACCATATCGATGTCCGCTCGCTCAGCGCCGACCTTGTGACTTTGGCGAGGCGGCCCGAGCTGAAGCCGACGCCCAGCGACCCCAATGCGCCGCTGCTCCCCGATCTCGACATCGATGTGAACCGGCTGACGCTCAAGCGCTTCGTGATCGGTGCAGCCGTTACGGGGCAGCGCCATGTGCTGGCGATCGACGGCAAGGTGCATATCGCCGATCGTCGTGCGCAGGTGACGGCCAGCGCCGATGCGCTGCGGGCGCCCGGTATCGCGGGGGGCGATCGGCTTCGGCTGGTGCTCGACGCGGTGCCCGATGCCGACCGGCTGGCGGTCGACGTGAAGCTGACCGCGCCGACCGGCGGCGTCGTCGCCACCATGGCGGGGCTGAAGGCGCCGCTGACCCTGTCGGTCGACGGGCGCGGCGGGTGGAAAGCGTGGACCGGCCGCGCGATCGCGACGCTGGGCGGTGGCGAGTTTGCCAATCTGAACGCCACCGCGCGCGATGGGCATATCGAGGTGCGGGGCGTGACGCGGCCGGGCCTGTATCTGGAAGGGCCGGTCGAGCGACTGACTGCGCCTGCGCTCCAGGTGGCGATCGACACCACCCTCAACGAGCGTCGCGCCGATACGCGGATGAAGCTGCGCTCCTCGGCCCTGATGGTCGATGCGGGCGGTCTGATCGACCTGGCGAACAGCCAGTTCGGCAATTTCGCGGTCGATGCCAAGCTGCTGACGCCCGGTGCGATCGCGCCCAATCTGACGGGCCGCGACGTGCTGGCGCGCGTCGTGCTGAACGGCGCGTTCGCGACGCCGACGGTGGATTACAAGATTCGCGCAGCGGCACTGGGCTTTGGCGAAACCTCGGTGCAGAATCTCTATGCCGAGGGTCTGGCGAAGGTGAATGCCGACCGCATCCTGGTGCCGGTCAAGGCGCGGGCGAAGCGGATCGCGGGGCTGAACGCGGCCGTGGGCGGCCTGACCAACAATGTCGCGATCCAGGGCGACTTCGCGATCGCGATGCCCAATATCCTGTCGGATAATCTGCGCATCCGCTCCGACAATATCGATGCGACCGCCGTGGTCGTCGCGAACCTGAAGACCGGGCGCTATACCGGCGCGCTGAAGGGGCGGGTGAACAATTACCGCGTCGAGAGCATCGGCATCATCAACCTGACCACCGACGCCAATCTGGTGGCGACACCGGGCGGCTTCGGGATGAAGGGCCGGGTGGTCGCGCGCACCTCGCAGATTTTCAACGAGGGCGCGCGCAACTTCCTGGGCGGCAATGCCACCATCCGCGCCGATGTCGAATATAGCCCGCAAGGCATCGTGACGTTCAGCGGCCTGCGGCTCGCCGCGCCGCAATTCCGCGTGACGCGGGGGAGCGGCCGCTACAATCCCGCCAATGGCGCGCTGGCGGTCGAGGCGGATGCCTATTCCAACCAGTACGGCCCGATCACCGCGCGGGTGACGGGGTCGCAGACCAATCCGGTGATCGTTCTGCGCGCGGCCAAGCCCGGCGTCGGTGTCGGCCTCGCCAACCTCCAGGCGCGGGTCGTCGGGCAGAACGGCGCCTATGCGGTCAATGCCAGCGGCGACACCAATTACGGTCCCTTCACCGCCAATGTGCTGGTCAGCACCGGGCGGCAACTGGCGATCGACGTGCGCAGCCTGGTCTTTGCCGGGATCAACGCGACCGGCCGCGTCGTCCAGACGGCGGCAGGGCCGTTCGCGGGCGCGCTGCAATTCGCCGGGCAGGGGATCAACGGTCGCGTCCAGCTGGCCGATCAGGGCGGCAACCAGCGCGCCGATATCGCGGCCCGCGCTTATAATGCGCGCATTCCGGGCATGGTCGACTTCACCATCGGCCGCGCCATCGTGAATGCCAGCGTGGTGATGATTCCCAATGCGCCGCAGATCGTCGCTGATGCGCAGCTGGCCGACACCCGCTATGGCGAGGTGGTCATCCAGTCCGCGCGCGCCAAGGTGAACTATAGCGGCGGGCGCGGCACCGCGCAGGCGGTGCTGACCGGATCGTCGAGCATCCCGTTCAACCTTGCGCTCAATGCGCGTCTGGCGCCCAACGACTATCTGGTCGCGGCCAAGGGACAGGCCAACGGCATCCCCTTCCGCTCGACCAATCCGGCGCGCATCCGGCAGGATCAGGGCGCATGGCGTCTGACCCCGACCCGGATCGCGTTCGATCAGGGCGCGGTCCTGCTCGCAGGCTCCTATGGCAATGGTCTGAACGTCCAGGCGCGGCTCGACAAGTTGCAGCTGTCGATCCTCGATGCCTTCGTCCCCAATCTGGGCATTACCGGGCAGGCCAGCGGTGCGCTCGACTTCTCGCAGGCGCGCGATGCCAGCTTCCCGGCGGCCGAGGCGCGGCTGACCATCGCCAATTTCCGGCGGACCGGGCTGGCGGCCGTGTCGCAGGCGGTGGACATCGTCTTTGCCGGACGGCTGGTTGCCGATGGCGGCGAAGCGCGGGCGCTGATCCGGCGTGAGAATCTGGTCGTCGGCCGCATGGTCGCGAACCTCCGGCCGCTGCCGCCGGGCAATGGCGGCTGGGTCAACCGGCTGATGCAGGCCCCCTTGTCGGGCGGCATCCGCTATAACGGCCCGTCGGCGGTGCTCTTCTCCTTCGCCGCGCTGCCGAACCAGCAGTTGAGCGGACCGATCGCGGTCGCCGCCGACTTTGGCGGGCGGGTGTCCGCGCCGCAGCTGAACGGCCTGATCCGGGCCGATAATCTGACCTATGACAATGAGAGCTATGGCACCCGGCTGACCAATATGCAGCTGGCGGGTCGCTTCAACAACGACCGGCTCGATATCACCCGGTTGCAGGCCAAGGCGGGCGAGGGGACGATCCAGGCGCAGGGCTCGATCGGGCTGGCGGCGGATAGTGGCTATCCGATCGACCTGCGCGCGCAGCTCAACAATGCGCGGCTGGCCGATAGCGATGCGCTGGCCGCGACGACCAGCGGCACGATCCGCCTGACCCATAATCGGGACGGTGGCCTGATCCAGGGCGACCTGACCGTGCCCAATGCCCGCTATCAGATCATCCGCCAGGGCCAGGCCGAGGTGCCCGAGCTGACCGGCGTGCGCCGTCGCAGCGAGATCCGGACGCCGCGTTCCACCGACCGGCCCGCCCCCACGCCGCCGCCGGGGCTGTTCCGCCTCGACCTGCGGGTGCGTGCGGACAATCAGCTGTTCGTGTCCGGCATGGGGCTGGAGTCGGAATGGGAGATGGACCTGCGCATCGGCGGCACCAGCGCGGCGCCGACGATCAATGGCGGGCTCGATTTGGTGCGCGGCACCTACAGCTTTGCGGGCAAGCGGTTCGACGTCAATCGCGGTACCATCCGCTTCCGCGGCGGGGCGCTGACCGATCCGGACATCAATATCCAGGCGACGACGACCACCGACGGCATCACCGCGGTCATCAACGTCACCGGCACCGGTCAGCGTCCGCAGATCAGCTTCACCTCGACGCCGACCCTGCCGCAGGACGAGGTGCTCAGCCGGTTGCTGTTCGGGACCAACCCCGAAAACCTGTCGGCGGTCGAGGCGATCCAGTTGGCCGCGGCGCTCAATTCGCTACGCGGATCGGGTGGCGGGCTCAATCCGCTGGGCAAGTTGCGCTCGGCGGTTGGCTTCGACCGGCTGCGCGTGCTGGGCGCCGATGAGGCGACCGGGCGGGGCACCAGCCTGGCGGCGGGCAAGTACATCACCGACAATATCTATGTGGAGATCGTCACCGATGCGCGCGGCTTCACCGCCACCCAGCTGCAGATCGCGCTGACCCGGACGCTCAGCCTGTTGACCCAGACTGGCTCGTTCGGCGGATCGGCGGCGAGCCTGCGCTACTCGCGGGATTTCTAAGCGGGGTTTCGCCAAACTGTCACATACGGCAAGATGCGCGCATGACCCCCGAGCATCTTGCCGCCGACGCCACTGCGATCCTGTCCGACCTGATCGCGATCGACACCACGTCGCGGGAGTCGAACCTCGACCTGATCGCCTATGTCGAGCGGCATCTGGCGGGGATCGGCGTCACCGGGCGGCGCGTCCTCAATGCCGATGGTAGCAAGGCCAATCTTTACGCCACGGTCGGGCCCATGGTGCCGGGCGGTGTCGTCCTGTCGGGGCATAGCGATGTGGTGCCGGTCGACGGCCAGCCCTGGACCAGCGATCCCTGGCGGCTGACCCGGCGTGGGGACCGGCTGTTGGGGCGCGGCACCTGCGATATGAAGGGGTTCCTGGCGCTGTCGCTAGCGCTGGCCCCGCATGTCGCGCGGGGGACGATGACCCGGCCGCTGCACCTGGCGATTTCCTATGACGAGGAAGTGGGGTGTCTGGGTGCGCCGTCAATGATCGCCGAGATCGCGCGCGACCTGCCGTCACCCGCCGCCGTCGTGGTGGGCGAGCCGACCGAAATGGTGGTGGTCAGCGGGCATAAGGGGATCGCCACCTGGAATGTGACCGTGACGGGGCATGAGGCGCATTCCAGCCTGATCCATTTGGGCGCTTCGGCTAATATGGTGGCGGTGCGGTTGATGCAGCAGCTGGCCGATCTCGCCGACCGGCTGGCGGGGGAGGGCGATCCGCATGGTCCCTTCTGTCCGCATCATGCCACGCTGACCATCGGCCAGATGAATGGCGGCACCGCCGTCAATATCCTGGCGCGCGAATGCCGCTTCGCCTTCGATCTCCGGACCCTGCCGGGACAGGAGCCCGAGACGCTGCTCGCGCCCTTCTTCGCGGCCTGCGACGAGGCCGATGCCGCGCTTCGTGCCCGCTTTCCGGAGGCGGGCGTCCGGGTCGAGCGACGGTCGCGCACACCGTCCTTTGCGCCCGAGGCGGACGGCGCGGCGGAACAGCTGGCCCGGCGTTGGGCGGGCGACAACGGTCCGGCCCGCGCAGTGCCTTATGCGGCGGAGGCAGGGCAGTTTCAGGGGGCGGGCTTCTCGACCGTCATCTGCGGTCCGGGATCGATCGCCCAGGCGCACCAGCCGGATGAATATATCGAGGTGCAGCAGATGGAGCGGGGCGCCGCCTTCATGCTGCGGCTGGCGGATGATCTGTTCCGATAACGGACGCGATCGTCGGTAAATGGCAAAGAAAATCATGGAGCGGTCGGCCAGCTAAAGTCCGCTCGGACCGCTCCATGACCTAACATGGATTACCAGGGGCGCATCGTCTCGCCGTAGATCAGCGCCAGAATGAACTTCAGCATGGGTTTTCTCCCTTTTGCGCACCGTTGCCCGGTGCATGGATATGGTTAATTCGACATTAACCATTACGCAATGGGCAAGCGATAAGCCGCCAAGCATTTGGTTTGGCCCGGCAAACGGGGTTAACACCTTGTTTAATACCCACATCTAGACTCGCGGGCGTGAAGAACCGCCATTCTCGAATCGCGTCGGGCACGTCGACGCCCCTCACGCCAATTGCCCTGCTCCAGTGGCAATCCCTGGTGCTGGTCGGCATTGGAAATTTCACGTTGCTTCGCCGTCAGCTTGGGCGCGACCTCAGCACCCTGTTGATCGCGGCGGTGGCCGAACGGGTGACGCAGTGCATTCCCGATGCCGTCGCTCGGCCGACCGCGCCTGCGCAGGTCGAAGTGTTGATCCGCGCATCGACCCGCGAAGCGCTCGATGCGCATCTGCTGACCCTGGTCGAGGCGATGGCGCATCCCTTCAGCCTGCCCGATAGAGAATGTCGGATCGAACCCGTGCTGGGGGCGGCGGTCGCTGCCGTGCCGCATGAGGACGATATCCGGCTTTTGGAGGAGGCGGAGCAGGCGCTGGCCGATGCGCAGAGCGAGGGACGGTTGATCGTCCGCGAAATGACGATGTCGACCGATCGGCTGGATCGGATCGCGCTTGCGCACGAACTGACCCAGGCGATTGTCGGCGAGGGGCTGTTCGTCGAATATCAGCCCAAGGTCCATGTCCGGCAGCAACGCGTGGCAAGCGTCGAAGCGCTGCTGCGCTGGCGGCACCCGACCCACGGGCTGATCAGCCCGGTCGAATTCATTCCGGTCGCCGAGGAATCGCGCAGCATCGCACCGCTCACGCTATGGATTTTGCGCCAGGTGATCGCCGACCAGCGCCGCCTGGCCGAGGCGGGCCATGGCTTGCGCATCTTCATCAACATCTCGGGCATGTTGCTGGGCGACCAGAGTTTCGTGCGCGACGCCTGCGCCCTCGTTACCGACAGCGGCGCCTGTATCGGGTTCGAGATTACCGAAACCTCGGTCATTCGCGATCCCGCCAGTGCGATGGCGAACCTTCAGGCCTTTGTCGCCATGGGCATCGCCGTGGCGATCGACGACTATGGCGCGGGACTATCGTCGCTGTCCTATCTCAAGCAACTGCCCGCCTGCGAGTTGAAGATCGACAAGCTGTTCATCACCCAGTTGACCAGCAGCAACCGCGATCCCCTGATCGTGCGCTCGACGATCGATCTGGCCCATGCCCTGGAAATGGAAGTGGTCGCCGAAGGGGTGGAGACACCCGCCACCCTCGCGCTGCTCAGCGTCATGGGATGCGACATGATCCAGGGCTATCTGATCAGCCGCCCGATCGGCCTTGAGGCGCTGATTCATTTCCTGAGCGAACAAAAATACGAAGCGGTTACGACGTTACCGAAGCCAACGCCTTTCGCCCGGTTGGTGACCTTTGCGCGTCATTAGGATCGGCCTCGTCGTCGCGGCATTGCTCGTTGCGGCCGGTGAAATCCGGGCACAGGGTGGTCATGCCCCTTCCGGCCTGTTTGAACGGGCGGTGGACGCTGCCAAGGCCGAGATGCTTCGCGATCCGGCGGCTGCGGTTCGGCAGGCTCAAAAGGCACGTTCGCTGGCCGATGGGATCGCCGAACCTGGGCAACGCGGACTGGCGCTGGCGACGGCGGATTGGTTGCAGGGGGAAGGCGCTCTTCGACAAGGCGACCGTGCAACGGCGCGCGCAGCGATCGGCCAGGCACTGCCGGTGGCATATCGGCTCGCACCACAATCCGATCTCTATGGCAACGTACTGCTTTCGAAAGGGAGCCTGGATACCGATAGCGGTAATATCGCGGGAGCGTTGAGCGCGTATCAGTCCGCGTATCGGGTCTTCCAACATCTGAATGACGCACGCGGGCAGGCCCGCGCACTTGCCCAGATCGCCAATCTCTACATCGACGCCAAGGATTTCGCGTCAGCGTTGCGCTATCTAGAACAGGCTCGCGCGACATATCGGGGCGATGACGCGCTGCGTATGGTCATCCTCAACAATCGCTCGGTGACGCTGGGCGAATTGGGGCGCCCTGAAGATGCACTTGTTCAGTTGCGCGAAGCGGGTGGCTTGGCGCAGAAGCTGGATAGCCCGGCGTTGCTGTCCCAAGTATGGCGTAACATCGCACGCGGCGAGTTACGCCTGAATCGTATCGATGCAGCCCAGGCCTCGATAGCGCGGGCACGCCGCGCCGACCCGAGCGACATCCGCGCCTTGACCAGTGTCGAGGCTCAAGCGGCCTTTCAACGTGGGCGTCTGACCGATGCCGCGCGGCTGATCGACCGCAGCTTTGAGGGTGTGGATGTCGCGCACACGCCGGTGTCGCAGCGCGACGCCCATCAAAGCGCCTATGACATCTACAAAGCGGTCGGGCGGACCGCCGATGCGCTTCGCCATCTCCAGGCTTTGAAGCGGATCGACGACGAAGCCACCCGGCTCGCCACCTCGACCAATCTCGCGCTGATGGGCGCGCGGTTCGATTTCGCCAATCAGGAACTGCGGATCGCGCGCATGAAGGCGGCCGACCTCCAACGCAACATCGCCTTCGAACGGGCGCAGTTGCGGACCGAGCGGTTCATCCTGATCGGCTCGGTCGCGGCGATCGTCGTCGTGCTGGCGCTGCTCGGCATCTGGCTGGTCACGCTGGGGCGCAGCCGGAACCGTATCCGCGCCGCGCATGGCGAACTGGCGGTGACCAACGACCGGCTGGAAAAGGCGCTGGCGGTCAAGACCGAGTTCCTGGCGACGACCAGCCACGAGATCCGCACGCCGCTCAACGGCATATTGGGCATGACCCAGGTGATGCTGGCCGATGCCGCGCTGGCGAACGAGCAGCGCGAGCGGGTGGAGGTGATGCACGGCGCCGGGCTGACCATGCGCGCGCTGGTCGACGATCTGCTCGATGTCGCCAAGATCGAGCATGGCCGCCTGACCCTGGAGCAGGCGCCCTTCGACCTGGCGGGGACGATCCGCGATGCGTCGCGCCTGTTCGAGGATCAGGCGGCGGCCAAGGCGATCGGCTTCACCCTCGACGTGGCTGATTGTCCGGCCACGGTGATGGGGGACTCGGCCCGCATTCGGCAGATCGTCTTCAATCTCCTGTCCAATGCGCTCAAATTCACCAGCTCGGGCGAGGTGCGCCTGTCCACGCGCCGCACCGACCAGGGCGTTTCGATCAGCGTCACCGACAGCGGCATCGGCATCGCGCCGCACAAGCTGGAGGAGATTTTCGAGGCTTTCCGCCAGGCGGATACCAGCACCACGCGGCAATTCGGCGGCACCGGGCTGGGCCTGGCGATCTGTCGCCGACTGGCGCGGGCGATGGGCGGTGACGTGACGGTGGAGAGCGAGCCGGGGCGCGGCTCGCGCTTCACGCTCGACCTGCCGCTGGTCGAAGTCGAAACCGCGCCTGAGCCCGAACGCTCGACCGTGTTGATCCTGGACCGCAATCCGATCCGGCGCGCCATGTGGAGCAAATTGTGCGCGCCCCATGCGCACGCCGCCTTTGCCGGAACGGCGGCGGAGGCGGTCGCCGCTTTGCAAAGGGGCGACGTGACGCAGATACTGGTGGATGACAGTGCCATCCGGGACGACGGCGTCACCCCGGCTTTGGGTGCCATTTCGGCCGCCGCCAGGGCGAATCATATCCCCGTCCATCTGCTCTGGCCCGATGGCGAGCCATTGGATGGGAACGATTTTTTTGCTCAGGCTTTAATCAACGTTATCGCCAAACCCATTGCGGGGACCGAGGTGATGCGGAAGATGTTCGACGCCTCACCGCAAACCGCCACCGTGCCACTTGTAACGCAAGCGGCATGATCGTTAGGGCGGGCTCATGATCCTGGTCACACACGCCATCCTGTTCCGCGCGCGAAGGGGACGGCGATGAACGTCCTTTTCATCGAGGATGATCGGATGAACCGCCGCGTCGTGCGCGACATGCTGGACGTCGCGGGCGCCAGCATGGCGGAGGCGGAGAGCGCCGAGATCGGTTTGGATATGATCGAGCGCGACCAGTATCACATGATCCTCATCGATCTGCGGATGCCCGGCATGGACGGCATCACCGCCATCCGCCACATCCGCGCGCGCGGCGATGCCAAGGCCGAGGTGCCGATCATCGTCGTCACCGCCGATAGCGGCGTCGACCTGCGCGAACGCTGCCTGGGCGCAGGCGCGGACGATGTGATCGTGAAGCCCGTCGCGATGGATCAGCTGTTCGAGTCGATGGGCCGTATCCTGGCAAGCGATCGCGGCGGCGCGATCATCGGCTGATCAGTCGCCCGCGTCCGGTTTGGGACGCAGCGCCTCGGCCAGCGAAGCGGTGGCGCTGCCCCGCTTGGCGGGCGCGGGCTGTGACGGGTCGGGGGCCCAGCCGGTCAGGAAGACCAGGTTGAACTGTTCCGCCACGCGGCCATCGGGATCGGCCATTTCGACAAAGGCGGACGCCGCCGCCGCCAGCGCCGCGCGCCCGATCGGCCGCCGTTCGGCCAGCAGATTGCTGGCCCCCATGCCGCGCAGGTCGCCCAGTAATCGGCCGAAGTCGCGGTAGCGCACCGTCAGCGTCTCGATATCCGCCACCGGCAGGGTGAAACCCGCGCGCATCAGCAGGTCGCCCGCCGAGCGCACATCGACCTGCGGATGGAGCCGCGCCACCGGCCGCTCGGCCTCGGCGACACGCAATGCCGCGCGCAGCCGGGGCAGCGAGCCGCCACCGACAAAGGCCCCCAGGAACAGCCCGTCGGGCCGCAGCACCCGGCGGATCAGGGTCAGCGCGCCGGGCAGGTCGTCGATCTGGTCGAGTACGCCTGCACTGACCACCAGATCGAAGCTGCGATCGGCAAAGGGCAGGCGATCCTCGTCCCCCTGAACGCCGTGCGCGGCACGGGCAAAGGCGAAGCCGGGGTCCAGCCGCGCCACCTGCGCGCCCGGCGGGGCCGGAAAGGCGCCATCGAAACAGCCGAGGTCCAGGATGTGGCGAAACGGCCGGGTGACCGCCTCCAGTCGCTCGGCCAGCCCGTCCAGCATCGCGGCGCGCAGGAAATCATGCTCGGCGAAATCGGGCTGGGCGCGGTCGCGGCGCAGGCGACGGGCGTGACGGTCGAAGATGGTGGACATGCTCACCCGCGCGCTTGTGCGCGCTCGCGCGATCTGGAACAAGGCAAAGCCGATGGGGGAACATGCGAAACAGCCGCGATTTGCGGTGGAGCGGGCATGGTCCATGCTCGCCGCCCCATTGGCGTGGCTGGCCCGCTGGGCGCTGCCGCCGCGCTGTCCCGGATGTGCCGAGCCGGTCGAGGCGGATCACCGCTTCTGCGCGCCATGCTGGGGGCAGTTGCGTTTCCTCGACGGCTCGGGCTGTGCGACCTGCGGGCTGCCGCTGGGCGATGGGCTGATGGGACGGTGCGGTCGCTGTTTGGCCGATCCGCCGCGTCATGCGGGTATCCATGCGGCGGTCGCCTATGGCCCGATCGCACGCGAATTGCCGATCCGGTTGAAGCATGGCGGCCGGATCGGGGTGGCCGAGACGATGGCGGGTCCGATGGCGCGGCGGATGCCCCCGGATATCGACCTGCTGGTCCCCGTGCCGCTTCATCGCTGGCGCTTGTGGCGGCGCGGGTTCAACCAGGCAGTGCTGATCGGCGAGGGCGTGTCGCGGCGGACCGGCGTCCCGCTGGCGCGTCATGCGGTGCAGCGGGTGCGCGCGACGCCGCTATTGCGAGGGCTATCGCCGAAACAGCGGCGCGCGGCGGTGACGGCGGCGTTCCGCGTGGCCGATCCGGCGGCGGTAAAGGGGCGCCGGGTGGTGCTGATCGACGATGTCTATACCACCGGGGCGACGGCGGGGGCGTGCGTGCGCGTGTTGTTGGCGGCAGGAGCGGCCTCGGTCGCGATCCTGTGCTGGGCGCGGGTCATCGAGGAACCCGGCGATTGACAAGCGCCCCCACGCGCCACACCTGAGGGGGATGGCAAAGGTCGAAATCTACACCAAGGCGTTCTGCCCCTATTGCACGCGAGCCAAGGCGCTGCTCGCGTCCAAGGGTGTCGAGCCCCAGGAATATGACATCAGCATGGGCGGCCCCCAGCGCGCCGAGATGATCCAGCGCGCCAACGGGCGAACCACCGTGCCGCAGGTCTTTATCGACGGCCAGCATATCGGCGGCTCGGACGATTTGGCCGCGCTCGACAAGCGGGGAGGGCTCGACCCGCTCCTGGCGGCATGACCGCTGTCGCGGTGCTGCAGATGACGGCGAGGATCGACCCCGCCGCCAATGCGGACGCGCTGGAGCGTGCCATCGCCGAGGCGGCGGGGCAGGGGTGCGTCATGCTGTTCACGCCCGAAATGTCGGGGCTGATCGACCGCGACCGCGCGCGGGCGGCGGCGCATCTGGTGACCGAGGATGCCGATCCGGTGCTGGCCCGCGTCCGTGCAGCGGCGGCGGCGCATGGCCTGTGGGTCCATCTCGGCTCGCTGGCGGTGCGCCGCGACGATGGGCGGCTGGCCAATCGCGGTTACGTCATCGACGACCGGGGCGATATCCGCGCGCGCTACGACAAGATGCATCTGTTCGACGTCGATTTGCCCAGCGGTGAAAGCTGGCGCGAATCCGCCTCCTATGCGCCAGGCGAGCAGGCGGTGGTGGTCGACACGCCGGTCGGGCGACTGGGGCTCGCCATCTGTTACGACCTGCGTTTCCCGGCGCTGTTCGCCGCACTGACCGAGGCGGGGGCGACGATCCTGGCGGTGCCCGCCGCCTTTACCCGGCCGACGGGTGCAGCGCATTGGCACGTGCTGCTGCGCGCCCGCGCGATCGAGGCGGGGGTGCATCTGGTCGCCGCCGCCCAGACCGGCGCGCATCAGGATGGCCGCACCACCTATGGCCACTCGCTGGTCGTCGGGCCCTGGGGCGAGGTGCTGCTCGACATGGGCGAGGCGGCGGGGCTCGGCTTCGCCACGATCGATCCGGGCGAGGTCGTGGCGGTGCGGGAGCGGCTGCCCGCGATCCGCCACCGCCGCGCCATCCCGCCGGTGGTGCAGCTATGATCGTCTTCGACCTGCGCTGTGCCGGAGGGCATGTGTTCGAGGCATGGTTCGCCTCGTCCACCGCTTATGCCGAGCAGCGCGAAAAGACGTTGGTCGAATGCCCGCTCTGCGGCGACCGCACGATCGAAAAGGCGGTGATGGCGCCGCAGATCGCCGCCAAGAGTAACAGCAAGCCTGACATACCCAGCCCTCAGGCGGTCAAGGCCGCGCTGGAACATCTGGCCCAGGCCCAGGCGAAGATGCTGGAGACATCCACCTGGGTCGGCACCGCCTTTGCCGACCAGGCGCGCGCCATGCATGAGGGGGATGCGCCCGTGACCCAGATCCACGGCCAGGCCAGCCTCGCCGAGGCCAAGGCGCTGGTCGAGGAGGGGGTGCCCGTCGCACCGCTGCCTTTCCCGGTGGTGCCGCCCAAACTGGCCAACTGAGCGGCGCGAAACCACTCTGGACCCCATCGCGCGCCGTCTGTATCACCCGCCCGGCATGGGGCCCCGTAGCTCAGCAGGATAGAGCATCAGATTCCTAATCTGAGGGCCACTGGTTCGAATCCAGTCGGGGTCACCATGCAAGGGCTCGCTCGCCCAATTTTGTTGCGATAGCGAAACGGGTTTTTCATATGTCAACTGAAAATCGCGTCAGACAACGCGATCTTAACCAGTCTCGCCCATAACCGTCCCATATTCGGGGTGGTGGATGATGAAGAACCTGAAGATCAGCAGCAAATTACTTGTGGCGTTCGGTATTCTGACCGCCGCTTTGCTTGTGACCATGGTCCTGTCGATCATGAGCCAGCAGCATCTGAACAGCGTGGCCGAGAATCTGGGCCGTAGCCGCCGGGACAAGCTCGTCGCGATTGCGGCGATCAACACGGCGACGTCGGATTATCGGGTCTATGAGGCTTCGGCCATTCTCTCGACCGAACCGGACCAGATCAGCGCCGCGCTGAAAGACGTGCAGGCGCGCACTGCGATGATCGCCAAGAATGATGCCTATCTTCAGAGTAACCTGACCGCCCCCAAGGCGATCGAGCAGTTCCGCATGTTCCGCGAGAATTGGGCTTCCTACATGGAGCGGTCGCGCAGGACGCTGGAGCTTTCGCGTCAGAACCTCAATGCAGAGGCGCTGGCCAGTTTCCGGGCCAGCAAGCGGGTGTTCGACACGGCGAATCGCGATGCGGTCGTCATGCAGGACATTCAGGTCGCGCTGATGGACAAGGAAATGACGGCCGCGACAGAGGATTATATCTGGTCGCGCAACGTGTCGATCGCGATCGCGGTGCTGGTGCTGGGCCTGACCGGGTTCCTGTTGATGACGCTGATCCGGGGGATCGCCAATCCGCTGGCCGCGATGACGACCGCGATGCGGCGGCTGGCGGCTGGCGACCTGAACACCCAGATCGAGGTCGATGCGCGCCGCGACGAAGTGGGTCAGCTGGCCGAGTCGATCATGGCGTTCCGCGACCAGCTCGCCGCCGCCGAGGCTGCCAAGGCCGAACAGACCCGGCTGATCGTCGACAGCGTGGGCAGCGGGCTCGATGCGCTGGCGCAGGGTGACCTGACTGCGCGGATCGACGCGGAACTGACCGGGCCGTTCGCAAAGCTGAAGGATGACTTCAACCATGCGATGGAGGCGGTGTCGACCACGCTGACGGCCGTGAACACCAGCGCACAGGGGATCAGCAACGGCGCCGCCGATATCCGCCAGGCGTCCGACGACCTGTCGCACCGGACCGAACAGCAGGCGGCCAGCCTGGAGGAAACCGCCGCCGCGATGCATGAGATCACGGAGACGGTTCGCGAAACGGCGGAAAATGCCAAGCGTGCCAATCAGGCCGTCACCGAGACCCGCACCGACGCCGACCAGTCGAGCGACGTGGTCCGCCGGGCCGTCGAGGCGATGCACGGCATCGAACGCTCGTCGAGCGAGATCAGCGAGATCATCGCGGTCATCGATGGCATCGCCTTCCAGACCAATCTCCTCGCGCTGAATGCGGGCGTCGAGGCGGCACGGGCCGGCGATGCGGGCAAAGGCTTTGCCGTCGTCGCGTCCGAAGTCCGCGCGCTCGCCCAGCGCTCGGCTGATGCGGCCAAGGACGTCAAGGAGCGGATCACCGCCTCGACCCAGCAGGTCGATGCCGGGGTGCAGCTGGTGGCGCAGGCGGGCAGCGCGCTGACCCGGATCACCGGGCGGATCGGCGAGATCAACGCGCTGGTCTCCGACATCGCCTCGGCCGCGGCGCAGCAGGCGACCGGCCTGCAACAGGTCAACACCGCCGTCGCCGAGATGGACGGGGTCACGCAGCAGAATGCCGCGATGGTCGAACAGGCCACCGCCGCCGCCCGCTCCTTGTCCGATGAAACCAGCAACATGACCCGCGAGGTCAACCGCTTCCGCCTGGCCGATCGCGCCGTCCCCGCTTACGCGGCCTCGCCCGTGCACCAGTTGCAGGCGCGTGTGGCGCAGGCCGGTCCCCGCATCGCCGCCGCCCCCCGCGTCGCCCGCGCCTCCAACGCCGCCGTGGCGATCGATGACGGGGATTGGTCGGAATTCTAAGGCTTTAGGCTCCTGATCCGCTTCCCCGGCAAGGGGAGGTGGCAGGGCGAAGGTCTGACGGATAGGGGTTGCCGGTGGTGAGGTGCGATCTGCCTCACCACCGGCGACACCCCTTCGCCATGTCCTGACGACGGCAATCGGATCACGACTGCCCGATCACCGTGCCTGCTCGGATCGCCTGTCCCTCGACCAGCGTCTCGGCCAGCCGCATCCCCTTGGGCAGGAACAGGATGATGGTCGAGCCATGTTCGAACCAGCCCATTTCCTCGCCCTTGCCGATCCGTGCCGAGCAGGCTCGGCGGCCGGGGCCGTGTTCGCGCAGGGTCCGTTCGGTGTCGAGGCAGTGAAGCCGGATGCTCGCCACCAATATCGCGGCGACCGGTACGATCAGCAGCGGCTGGCCCGATACCAGCGTCCGTGCCTCGATCACCGCGCGTTCGTTGCGGCAGAAGAGCCGCTCGACCCGCTTGAGCGCGATCGGATTCACGTTCCAGCAGTCGCCGGAAAGATAGGTCACGCCCTCCACCGCGATATCGGCGGGCGCGTGGAAACGATGGTACATGCCCGCCGTCAGCCGCAGCGTCACGAACGACCCGTCACGAAACCGCTCGACCAGACTGGGGTCGGGGATCAGGTCGCCGAGCCGATAGGGAAAGCCCTTCACCTGATAGAGCCGATCGTCCTCGATCCGGCCATGCGCACCGACCAGCGCGTCGCAGGGGGAGGCGATCGTGTCGGGATCGCTGTCAAAGGCGCGCGCGCCGTCACGCAGCGGCCGCACGAAGCCGTCGCGTAAGGATTTGAAGCGCGTGGTTCGCGCATCCGACAGGTCGACGCTTGCAAAGAATTTCCAAAGGCCCAGGCTGGGTTTCGCCACCAGCGGATGCTCGATCCGGGCGATCCGCCCGACCAGCTTGGTCGCGAACCGGCGGGGCAGGCGGTTGGTGACGAGGAAATTGATGTCCTCGTTCAGGAAGAACCGCATGATCGGTCCACGCATTGTCATGCCTCCGTCATGGGCACGCGGTCAAAGGCCGCATGAACCCGATTCTCACTGGCCTGCTGGCCGTATCCGCCGGTGCAATCGCCCTGTCGAAAGGGCATCGCCGCCTGACCCTGTCGCGCGCCAAGCATCCGGGGCTGGGCGGCCATGTCCGCATGGCCAAGCGCATCGCCGGGCAGATCCCGTTCTATAGCTATGGCGAGGATCGCTTCTTCCGCGTCGATGACGCGCCCGATGCGATTGCCGCGCAGCGCCGCGCCGGGTTCGAGCGCCTGGGCGCGCTGTTCGCCGAGCGGTATGCGCAGACACTGGCGCTGACCCGCGAGACGCGCTCCGGCCTGTCCGACCTGCAATTCACCGGTGCCTACCGCGTGCCGTTCCAGTTTCGCGAGAAGGTCCGGACCACGTTGGCGACCGGGGCGTTTTATGAGCGATCGGAGGGGCCGATCCTGGTCGATCTGGACGGCAATCGCCTGATCGACCTGACCGGCTCCTACGGCGTCAATCTGTTCGGCAACGACTTCTACAAACAGACCATGGCCGAGGGGGCGACGACCGTCGCCGATCTGGGCGGCGTGCTGGGCTCGTTTCATCCGGTGGTCGCCGACAATGTCCGCCGCCTGACCGCGCTGACGGGGATGGACGAGGTGTCCTTCCATATGTCGGGTACCGAGGCGGTGATGCAGGCGGTGCGGCTCGCCCGCTATCACACCCGCCGCCCGCGTTTGGTGCGCTTTGCCGGGGCCTATCATGGCTGGTGGGGCGAGGTTCAGCCCGGCATCGGCAATCCTGTCTCGGCCGACCGGACGCTGACCTTGGCCGACATGTCCGAGCGCACGCTGAAGGTGCTGGCGACCCGCAAAGACATTGCCTGCGTGCTCGTCAACCCGCTCCAGGCGATGCACCCCAATGGCTCGGCGCCCTCGGACGGTCAGCTGGTCGATGGCGGGCGCAAGGCTGGGGCGGACCTGGACGCCTATCGCAACTGGCTGCACCGGCTGGCCGAGACCTGCCGCGCGAACGGTATCGTCCTGATCTTCGACGAGGTGTTCATGGGCTTCCGCCTGGCGAAGGGCGGGATGCCGGACTATTTTGGGGTGAAGCCCGACCTCATCACCTATGGCAAGACGCTGGGCGGTGGGTTGCCGGTCGGCGTGCTGTGCGGGCCTGCGCATCTGATGAAGCGCTGGCGCGAGGATCGGCCCGTCGACATCTGCTTTGCGCGCGGGACCTTCAATTCGCACCCCATGGTGATGGGGGCGATGAACGCCTTTCTGCGGCGGCTGGAGACGCCCGAGGTTGCCGCACTCTATGACGGATTGGACGCGCGTTGGAATGCCCGTGCCGCGCTGTTCAATGCGCGGATGGCGGAGGCGGGGCTGCCTTTGTCGGTCGCGCATGTCCAGACGATCTGGACGATCCTCTACGCCGTCGCCTCGCCCTATAACTGGATGCTGCAATATTATCTCCGGGCGCAAGGACTGGCGTTGAGCTGGGTCGGGACCGGGCGGCTGATCTTCAGCCTCGACATCGACGACATCCTGTTCGCCGAGATTTGCGACCGCTTCGTTGCAGCGGGACAACAGATGCGTGACGATGGCTGGTGGTGGACGTCGCCGGACGCGCCGACGGACTTGAAGGCCGCGAACAAGGCGATCCGGCGGCGGATATTGAAGGAGTCGCTGGCGGTGCGGTTGGGGCGGGCCAAGCCTTAACCCCCCGTCCGTCATTGCGAGCGCAGCGAAGCAATCCAGGGTTGGGGTGCGACGCCCTGGATTGCTTCGCTGCGCTCGCAATGACGCAAAAGAGCGGCAGCCTTGCGACTACCGCTCCCTCAGTCGCCGAAAGCGGAAATTACGCCGCCTTCAAATCCTCGAAATCATCGACATCGTGATGATCCATCCGCTCCCCCTTCATCAGGCGGCGGGGTGCGCTCTTGTACATCTTGAAGTCGTTGAACGGGTCGGTGACGATCTTGGTCGCCCAGACCAGGCCGGTTTCCAGATCGCGCTTGGCCCAGAGCTGCATCACCCGCACGATGATCGCGCTGACGCCCAGGCCCAGCCAGCCGATGCCGACATGGCGCAGATAGCCCATGAAGCCGTCCGGATATTCCAGGCTGCCGAACAGCGTCGGCTGGACCAGCAGCACGACCGGGATCGCGGCCCAGATGCCCATCAGCACATATTTGCGCGCCAGATTATAGCCGACCTTGATCTCTTCCTTATGGTCATGCGTCGCCTTGTTCACATGGTCATAGCCCTTGGGCTCGAAGAAGAAATGCCCGGCCTGGCGGCTGGTCATCGCCACGCCCCAGGCGAGCAGGCTGGCGACCGCCGGGTCGATGAACAGCAGCACATAGGCGGTCAGGAAGGTGCAGGCGCTGACGAAGTGCAGGCTCTGATTGACCAGGCTGTGATGATAATAGCGGTGATCGTCCCACCGCTGTTCGGCGAGCTGCGCGCGAAAACCCGTCATTGGACTTGTCCTTGGAGGGAGGGCTGGCGCTTGGCGAAGCGGACCAGCGAGAAGTGGCCGAGCGGGGGCAGGGGGCGGCTTTCGACCAGTTCCACATCGCCGCGCGTCGCCGCCCAATCGGTATAGCGTTCGAACGGGAAGTCGGTGCGGAACCCCAGGCGGCTGGTGATCGGCATCAGCGTCTTTTCGATCCGGCCGCGCAGGCCCTCGCCCGCGCCGACGCGGGTCGTGATGACGATCTCGCCACCGGGGCGGCAGATGCGCGCGAACTCGTCCAGCGCGCGTTCCGGGTTGGGGACGGCGGTGATGACGTATTGTGCGACCACCACGTCGAAGCTGTTGTCGGCGAATTGCAGCGCTTCGGCATCGCCGTACGCGATCTGCTCGACATGGGAGAGCTTGCCGCGCTTCACCCGCTCCCGTGCCTTGTCCAGCATCGGCTCGGACAGGTCGACGCCGACGATGCGGTTGTTGCGCGAATATTGGGGGAGGGAGATGCCGGTGCCGACACCGACCTCGATGATCCGTCCACCGATCCGCTCGGCGGCGACGATGGCGGCGGAGCGGCCCTTTTTGAAGACGGGGCCGAAGACCAGATCGTAAACCGGCGACCAGCGATCATAGGCCTTGGTGACGCTGGCGGTACTCATCTGCGTTGCCATCGAAGGGGCATCCCGTTGAACGACGATGCGATCCCTGTTCGCAGCAGGCGGTGACAGTTTCGCGACAAATGTCATGATGGCTGCGAGATTTTCGCAATAGCGCAATGATTATGTCATCATCGCTGCATGAATATGTCGTATTCTGCGTTTATCCACCAATATGGAACTCATCGCCCTTATGGGTTTTCGGGGGCGATAACTATCGACCATATATAATGGTCGTGGCTTTGACTTGGTCGGCGCGCATTTAAACTTGATGGGATTCCCCGCAGCGGCGCTCCTGATTCGTCACGCTGCCGACCGATCATCCGCTGTGAATCAACCGTCCGTTGCTGGCACGGCACTTGGCGATGTCGACGCGCGGGCCTGTCCGAGGCATAGCGGATTTTGCTGACGGATTGGCGAGTGTCGCCATGGTTTGGCGCTCTTTACGATAGTGAAAATCTCTAAGTTATTGAAAATGCGTAAATCTACTGTGTGGCATGACTAATGCAGTAACTCACGTGCCGGGGTGATCCGGCATAAAGGGAGTTACCAACATGCTGCTGACATTGCTGATCGCATCGACCCTGTCCGCCGCTCCGGCCCGTGAGCCCGTCGAGCCGAACACGGTCACGCTGAACACCGTCGCCGTTGCAACCACCGGGGCTCGCCCCTCCGCCGTCCCGTCGAAGGCGACCCGTTACTGCGTCATCGACGCTATCACCGGCTCGCGCATTCGGATCAAGACCTGCCGCACCGCCGATGAATGGATCGCCATGGAAGGCGAACTCCCTACCGGCCGAATTGCACGTCGCTAAGCCCCGAAACGCGGAGACCCATCATGATGTTCGCCCTGCTCGCCGCCGCTGCCGCCCTGTCGGCGCTGTCCCCGCGCGAGAACACGGTCAAGCCCGCAGCGGCCCCCGTCGAAGCCGGAAGCCTGCCGACCCCCGCCGCCGAGGCCAAGCCGACCCGCTATTGTTTCCTGAACGTCCAGGAAGACCATATCATGCGCGGCAAGGTCTGTAAGACGCGCAAGCAATGGCTGTGGAACGGCGTCGATCCGCTCGACTATATCGGCCGCAAGAAATGAGGGGAAAGGGTGGGGGCCGCCCCTGTCGGGTGGCCCCGCCCGCCGCGATCAGTCCAGATCGCGGGCGTAGACGTTATAGGTCTTGTTGACGTCGCTCTTGATCGTCTCGGCGATCGACCGCATCCCCTGATTGTCGTCGAGAATCCAGCCGATCTCACCGCGCGACGCGCCATAGCGCTCGACCGAGGCGCGGCGGATATATTCGATCATCATGAAGGCCAATTGGCTGGCCATGCGCGACGACTGAAGCTCCTTGACCACGCCCATCAAGGGCACGCGCATCGTCCGCACCTTGGGCGCGCGCAGCCAGAGCAGCAGCTTGGCCCAGCCGAAGGGAAGCAGGCTGCCCTTGAGCGGCTTGATCGCCTCGTTGAGGTCGGGCAGCGTAATCATGAACGCCACCGGCTTGCCGTCCAGCTCGGCGATGCGGATCAGGTCGTTGAACACGATCGGCTTCAGCTTGACGCTGACATCCTTCACTTCGGGCGGGGTGAGGGGGATGAAGCCCCAATTGTCCGACCAGGCATCGTTCAGGATGTTCAGGATGATCGCGGCCTCTTCCTCGAACTTGGCCTTGTTCACCTCACGCACGCGGATGCGCTCGTTCTTCTCGCCCGACTTGATGATACGCTGGACGATCGGCGGAAATTCCTGCGTGATGTCCAGTTCATAGGTGAAGAGCTGCTTGATGACGCCGTACCCCGCGCCCTCGATCCAGCCCTGATATTCCGGCCGGGCATGGCCCATCATGATCGTCGGGTCCTGGTCGAAGCCCTGGACCAGCAGGCCGGGCTCTTCCCAGATCGATTGCGAGACCGGACCGATGGCGCGGTTCATGCCCTGCTCGCGCAGCCAGCCCTCGGCCGCCGACAGCAGCGCGCGGAACACATCCTGGTTCACCGCATCCATCAGGCCCCAAAAGCCGACGCCGGGTCCGAAACCCTGGTCCGGCGACATCTCCAGCGCCAGCGTGTCGAGATGCGCCGAGATGCGCCCGACGACCTTGCCATTCTTTTCCGCCAGGAACAGCTGCGCCTTGGCATGGCTGTACCAGCCATTCTTTTCGGGGGTGATGAGCCCCAGCGCCTCGCCCTTCAGCGGGGGAACCCAATGGGGATCATCGGCATAGAGCGAGAAGGGGAAGTCGACGAACGCCTTGCGATCGCGCTTCGACGAAATGGGGCGGATGGAGACGGTCATGGGCGATGCGGTCCGAACAAAAGATTTCACCTTCGTTCCTAACCATCTCGGTCGATCATAGCGAGTGAGGATTCCGTCATAGCCTTTGGTGGGAATGCCACCGTGTCGCCACTATGTGGGGGCAAAGGATAGAGTTATGGAATCGACGCTTTCTTTCGATCGGGCCCCGGCCACCAACGCAGCCGTGCCTACGCCCCGTGTCCCGATTGCGGACGACAAGGCGATGCTGCGTGCTGCGGCCGAGCTGACCCGCGATCTGATCGCGCCGCGCCCTGGCCTCTATTGGGCGGACATGGTGGGTAGCGCGCTGATCGGCTATGCCGGGCTGGCCGTGGCGGTGACCGCCGCGTCGACCGGCGTGATCGTCGCGGCCTCGGTCGTGGCGGTGCTGGCGCTGTACCGCGCGCTGCTGTTCATCCATGAAGTCAGCCATATGAAGCATTCGGCGCTGCCGCGTTTCCGCGAAGGGTGGAACGCGCTGGTCGGCGTGCCGTTGCTGACGCCCGCCTTCATGTATGAGGGGGTGCATAATCTGCACCACGCCAAGACGCGGTACGGCACGGCCGACGATCCCGAATATCTGCCGCTCGCGTTGATGAAGCCGTGGACGCTGCCGGTCTTCATCCTGGTGTCGGCGCTGGCGCCGCTGGGGCTGCTGATCCGGTTCGGGGTCCTGTCGCCCTTGTCATGGGTCGTGCCGGGGCTGCGCAAGATCGTGGTCGAGCGTTATTCGGCGCTGGCGATCAACCCGCATTTCCGCCGCCGCATGCCCGAGGGCGAGGCGCTGGTCCGCTTCAACCGGACCGATGCCGCCGCCTCGATCTGGGCGATCGCGCTGATCGCGATGCTGGCGACCGGGATCATTCCGGTGCGCGGTTTCGCGATCGGCTTCGCGATCGGCTCGGCGGTGGCGGTGTTGAACCAGGTCCGCACGCTCGTTGCCCATCTCTGGGAGAATGAAGGCGAGCAGATGACCGTGACCGCCCAGTATCTGGACTCGGTCAATGTGCCGCCGCCCGCCCTGCTGCCGGGTCTGTGGGCGCCGGTCGGCCTGCGCTATCACGCGCTCCATCACCTGTTGCCGTCGCTGCCCTATCACGCGCTGGGCGAGGCGCATCGCCGGATCAGCGCGGCGCTGACCCCGGATTCGCCCTATCACAAGGCGAGCTACAAGGGACTGCCGGGGCTGGTGACGAAGATCGGCCTGAGCACGATCCGTCGGGGCAAGTGAGGGGCTCGCGCACTGGGATTGGCGGGTTCGCCTGAATCTGAAATCCGTCATTGCGAGCGTAGCGAAGCAATCCAGAGCCATATCAGGACGCACTGAATTGCTTCGCTACGCTCGCAATGACGACGTGGATTGCATGGTCCGTTCGATCTGAGCGATTTCGCTCCATGCAAACGGGGATGTGGTAGGCTGAGCCTCACTCCTCCGTCCGGAACAGCACCGCTTCCCCGATCAGGAAGAACAGCAGGATCGGGGCCCAGGCGGCGAGGAAGGGGGGGTAGGCCCCCAGATCGCCCATCGCCATCGAGAAATTGTCCGCCACGAAATAGGCGAAGCCCAGCGCCATGCCGACCACCGCGCGGACGAACAGCTTGCCCGAGCGCGCGATCCCGAAGGCCGCGACCGCGCCCAGCAGCGGCATCAGCATGGCCGACATCGGCGCCGACAGCTTGTGCCAGAGCGATCCCTCCAGCGACTTGGTGGGCCGCCCGGCTTCGCGCAGGTCGGTGATCGCGCTCGCCAGGGCACCGAAGGACAGATTGTCGGCATTCACGCTGGCCAGCGTCAGCTGATCGGGGGTGACGCCGCGCCCGATCATCATCGAAGGCGCGGTGGTCAGCTTGCCCGACTGCACCTCGAAGCGCGTCACCGGGCCGATCCGCCAGCCATCGCCCGCGCGCACGCCGCGCGGGGCATGGACGATCGAGCGCAGGCTGCCGCCCGACCGATCATAGAGCGTCACGCCGCCCAACTGCGTCTTCGTACCCCGCCCCTGGATCAGGTCGACCGAGATCAGGTCATCGCCGTCGCGCACCCACACATTGGAGCGGTCGCCGCTGTCGATCGGCAGGGGACCGTACTGCACCTTCTGCCACGCGCTGAGCGTCGCGCTGGCGCGGGGTACGATCCGGTCGTTGAACACGAAGCTGAACGCCGCGACGCCCGCGCTGGCGATCAGCAGGGGGGCGAGCACCTGATGCGCCGACATGCCCGCCGCCTTCAGGGCGATGACCTCCGAATTCTGGTTCATCGTGAAGAAGGTCAGGATGGTGCCGAGCAGCACCGAGAAGGGCAGCAGGAACGAGATGATCTGCGGCGCGCGCAGCGAGACATAGCGCCACACCTGTTCCTGCCCGTTGCCGGGCGCGGCCAGCACCGCGCCGGACTCGCTCAGCACGTCGAGCGTCTGGAGCACCAACGCCACCGCGAACAGGATGGCGAAGGTGCGCACCAGGAACATCTTCGCCATGTAGATGGCGATCGTCTTGGACGGGAAGATATTGGACAGGCTCATGCCGTATACGCCTTTTTGCGGCGGCGGCCGGGCAACCAGCGGCCGATCGCCTTGGCGAGCTTGGCCACTCCGCGCTCCAGCGCGCCGATCGGCTGGCCGCCGGGCACATAGGCGGTGACGTAATACATCCAGAGAACCAGCCCCGCGAACACCGTGAATGGCCCCCATAGCGCGAGGATCGGATTCACCCGTCCCAAGGCGCCGATATCGGCGGCATACTGGTTCACCTTGAAATAGGTGACGAGCATCACGATCGACAGGAACACGCCCAGCGCGGAGGTCGATCGCTTCGGCGGGATGCCCAGCGACACCGCAAGCAGCGGCAACAGGAACATCGTCACCACCTCGACCACGCGGAAGTGGAATTCGGAACGACTGCCTGCGCGTGCCTCGGCACTGGGGGCGTCCTGGCCCAGCTTGGCGAGTTCGGGCAGGGTGAACTCCAGGTCGCGGCCGCCGCGCTGGCGGAAATTGTCGAACTTGGGCAGGTCGATCGGCAGGTCGTGGCTGGAGAAGGTCAGCACGCGCGGCGCCTTGAAGTCGGGCCGGTTGTGGATCAGCGTGCCGTTGGTCAGGCGGAAGATGATGACGTTGGGATCGTCGGTCGCCAGGAAGCGTCCGCGCTCCGCGGTGACGCCGATCCAGTCGCCCTTCGCGGTCTGGGCATGGACGAAGATGCCCGAAAGGTCGCGGCCATTGTCGCGGCTTTCCTCGATGCGCAGGGTCATGCGGTCGCCCAGATGGGTGAACTCACCGACCTTGATCGAGGCGCCCAGCGCACCGGTGCGCAGTTCGTAGCGCAAGCCCTCGTAATAATAGCGCGCGATCGGCTGGACATAGCCGACGATCGCCAGGTTCAGCGCGGCGAGGACGATCGCGTACATATAGGGCACGCGCAGCAGCCGGGTATAGCTCATGCCCACACCGCGCATCACGTCCAGCTCGGACGAGGTGGCGAGACGCCGGAAGGCGAGCAGGATGCCCAGCATCAGCCCGATCGGAATGCCCAGCCCCAGATATTCGGGCAGCAGATTGGCGAGCATCCGCCACACCACGCTGATCGGCCCGCCCTCGGTCGCGACGAATTCGAACAGGCGGCGGATGCGATCGAGCACCAGCAGCATCGCCGAGATGAGCAGCGTCGCGAACAGCGGCAACGCGATCAACCGGGCCATGTAGCGATCGATTGATTTCATGCGGGGCACTTCATGCGGGGGGACATCACTCGCGCGATAAAACGGCCATGGCTATACGGGGGTGGGCAGGGCGCGTCACCCCCCGTTTGTGGTTGGCGCGCAAGGGGATGGCCGTCGGCTCTTATGCCGCCGCGCAGACCGGGCCCTCCGCCCGCTTCAACGCTGCCGCGACCGCGCGTTCCAGGCCGACCAGGGTGAAGGGCTTGCGCAGCACCTCATGCCCCTCGAACCCCGTCGCCTGCGCCTCGCCCGCAAAGCCGGTGACGAACAGTACCGCCAGGTCGGGGTGGCGCGGGCGGATCGCGGCGATCAGCTCGGGCCCGGTCAGATGCGGCATCAGCACGTCGGACACGATCAGGCGAATCCCCGGATGCCGCGCCAGCAACCCTTCCGCCTCGCGCGGGTCGTTGCAGGCGATCGGATCGTGACCCAGCTCCTGAAGCGCGGCCAGCGTCGCCGCGAGCACGCGCGGATCATCCTCGACCAGCAGGATGCGCAGCGCATCGGTCGCCTCGGCTTCGGGGGCGGCCAGCGGGGTCTCCACCTCGGCGGCTGCGGCCGGGGCGATATGGCGCGGCAGATAGAGGTTGACGGTCGTGCCCCGGCCCGGCGCGCTGCGGATCGTGACATCGCCGCCCATCTGCCCGACCAGCCCGAAAATCTGGCTGAGCCCCAGGCCCGTGCCCTTGCCCGCGGGCTTGGTGGTGAAGAAGGGCTCGAACACGCGCTCGGCGACCTCGGGCGTCATCCCCGCGCCGGTGTCGGTGACCGACAGGATGATATAATCGCCCGCCCCCGCGCGCGGCAGGACATCGGCCTTCACCTGCGCCTCGGCGGTGCGGATGGTCAACTCGCCGCGACCCTCCATCGCGTCGCGGGCATTGACCGCCAGGTTCAGGATCGCATTCTCCATCTGGGTGCGATCGCCGAACAGCGTCCAGTCGGTCGTCCGGTCCTCGACCGTCACCTTCACCCCGTCGCCCAGCGTCCGGTCGAGCAGGTCGCGCATCCCCTCCACCAATTGACGCGGGGCCAGCGTTTCGGGGGTCAGCGCCTCCTCGCGGCTGAACATCAACAACCGGCGGGTCAGCGCGGCGGCGCGGTGGGCGCCCTCGGTCGCGCTCTCCAGATGGCGCAGCCGGTCCTCATGCGCCTCGGTCCGGCGCGCCAGTTCCAGCCCGCCCAGCACGACCGCCAGCATGTTGTTGAAGTCATGCGCGATGCCGCCGGTCAGCTGGCCCAGCGCGTCCATCTTCTGCGCCTGGCGCAGCTTGGCTTCCTGGACCTTCAGCTCCTCGGTCGCGGCCTCGACCGCGCTCGCCAGTTCCTCGGCGCGCGCGCGCTCGGCCCAGGCCTCGGCCCGCGCCTCGGCCCGCTCGCCCACCGTGCGGAAGATCAGCCAGGCAAGGCCGATGCCGCCCAGCACCAGCGCGATGCCGAACATCCCCAGTCCGCTCGCGATCCGGTTGGAATGGAGGATCGTCTCCTGCGCCGCCTCGGACCGCTGTTTCAGCAGCACCCGCTCGCCGTCGATCAGCCGGGGCAGCAGGGCGTTGATCGTCAGCAGCGCCCTGGCCTGCCGCGCCTGATAATAAAGGCCATAGGCCTGACGGTTGAGATGATAGGTGGTCGACAGGGCGATGGTCGACAATTCATGACCGCGCGTGTCATAGGCCTGGCGCAGCCGGTCGACGAGTTGTTGCTGCTGCCGGTCCTCGATCAGCCGGTCGAGCCGATCGAGCTGGGCACCCGCCAGCGTCCATTCGTCCTGATAGAGCTGGCCCAGCTTGTTGTCGCCGGAGATGACATAGCGGCCCAGCGACGCCTCGGACCGGGCGATCGTGCCTGCCAGGGTGCGGGCGGCGATCATCACGTCATAGCTGTGCGTCTGTCGCTCCAGCGCGCGGTCGCGTTCGCGATTGGCATGGCCCAGCGTCACGATCAGCATGGCGAGCGTCACCGCGCCTGCCACCGCCATCGCGATCAGTGCGAAGGTCTGCCACCGGCTGACCCCGCCAAGCTCGTCCTGCTCCATCACGGCCGCGACGCTATCCCCGACGATCCTATATTGCAAAGCCGCGCGCGGTTGCCGACACCGTCCGGTGCCCGATCAGCCGATGGCGGCGACCGCCTGGCCCGCGGCGCGGAACATGCCCAGCACGGTTTCCAGCTGCGCTTGCGTATGCTCGGCGCAGATCGAACAGCGCAGCAGATAGACGCCCGACGGAGTCGCGGGCGGGCGCGCCATGTTGACGTAGAGACCGCCGTCGAGCAGCGCCTGCCACATCATCACCGCCTGCTCCTGGTCCTCCAGGATCACCGCGACGACGGCGCTGTCGGGGGTTTCGGTGCCCAGCTTGAAGCCCATCGCCTTCAGCCCGCCGTGCAGCGCGCGGGCGTTCGACCACAGCCGCTCGCGCTTGTCATGCGCGGTCATCAGCTTGCGGATCGAGGTCGCGGCGGTCGCGACGACCGAGGGCGGCAGCGAGGCGGTGAAGATATACGGACGGCAGGCGAGGCGCACCGCCTCGAACTTCGGATGGTTGGACACCACGAAGCCCCCGACCGTGCCGACCGACTTGGAGAAGGTGCCGACGACGAAATCGACCTGGCCTTCCAACCCTTGCGCCTCGTACACGCCGCGCCCATTGGGGCCGAAAAAGCCCATCGAATGCGCCTCGTCGACCAGCACCATCGCGCCATGCTTCTTGGCGACGGCGACCATCTCCTTCAGCGGGGCGATGTCGCCCATCATCGAATAGACGCCCTCCAGCACGACCAGCTTGGCCGGCTCCTTGGGCAGGCGGCCGAGCCGCTTGTCGAGATCCTCAACCGAATTGTGGCGGAAGCGGACGATCTCGGCATTGCCCTGCTGGCAGCCGTCATAGATCGACGCATGGCTGTCGGCGTCAAGGATGACGTACTCGCCCTTGCCCGCCAGCGTCGAGATGATGCCGAGATTCGCCATATAGCCGGTCGAAAAAACGATCGCGCCGGTCGTGCCGTAGAATTCGCGCAGCGCCTGTTCGACTTCCATATGGTCATGGAAGGTGCCGTTGAGCATCCGGCTGCCATTGGTGCCCGAGCCGAACTTCTCCAGCGCATCCTTGCCCGCCGCAATGACGTCCGGGTCGAAGGTCATGCCCATATAGTTGTACGTGCCGAGCAGGATCGTGTCCTTGCCGCGGATCACCGCCTCGGTCGGCGACTTCACCTGTTCCATCACGATCGCGAAGGGATCGGTGACGCCGGAATCGAGCAGCGCCTGCCGCTCGGCGATCAGGCCGTCGAACTTGGAAAGCAGGTCGCGCTCGGGGGCAACCTCCTGCGCTTCGGCGGGCAGGGCGTGGGGCTGGGCAGCGGCTTCGGTCATGGGAGTGTCCGTCTCGGGCGCTTCAGGATCAGGCTTGCTTCAGCTTTTCGACCGCGTCGACCAGCTGGCCGACATTCTCGATTTCGGCCTGCATGTTCATCGTGATGATGATCTCGAACTCGTCCTCGATCGCGGCGACGAAATCCATCACGGTCAGGCTGTCCCACTCCAGATCGCCCTGGAAGGTCGTCGCCTCGGTCAACTCGACGCCCTTCTTGTTGAAGGGCGCGATCTGGGCCGCGACGGTGTCGAAAATGGCTTGGCGGTCGCTCATGATGATCCTTTCAGTCGGGCGCCCAGTGGCACCCAAATGCGGCGGCTTTTCGACCACCTGTATGTTCGCTGCTATAGCAAGCCGTTGGCGCGATACCACCGTGCCGTATCGGCCAATCCCTTGGCGAGCGGAATGGCGGGTTCCCATAGCGCCGGGTCGGGGCGCAGACCGGGGTCGGCGGTCCAGTCGGGGTGGCAGAGATAGCCGACCCGGTCGGGGGTCAGCTTCGCGCCCGGCCCTCGCAGTTTCCGGTCGATCTTCGCACCCAGGCGCAGCAGCGCCTTAGGCAGATGCAGCGTCATCACCCGTCGCCCGACCGCCGCGCCCATGGCGGCGGCGAGGTCGGCATGGGTCAGGACCTGTCCGTCATCCACCTCCAGCACCGTGCGGGGGCCATCGGTGGCGACGAGCGTGGTCAGCAGCCGCGCGAAATCCTCGACCGCGATCAGCGACAGCTTGCCCGGCGGCGGCATGAAGGCGAGGCCGAGTTTGGCGGTGCGGAACACGTCCAGCCACTCGGTATCGTGCGGGCCGTAAATGCCGCTCGGCCGGACGATGGTCCAGTCGAGGCCGCTTTGCGTCACCACATCCTCGGCCTGACGCTTGGACCAGCCATAGACGGATAGGTCGGGCTCGCGCGCCGATAGCGAGGAGACATGGACGAAGCGCCGGATACCCGCCGCCTTTGCTGCCTCGACCATCGCGCGGGTGCCGTCGATATTGCCCGCGACAAAGCCTTCGCGGTCTGGGGCGTTCACGACTCCGGCGATATGCAGCACCGCATCGGCACCCTCGACCAGGGTCGCCAGAGTCTCCGGCTTGCCGAGCGCGCCTGCGATCCAGGTGATCCCGGCGCGCGACGGCTGGGCACGCCGGGTGAGCGCGCGCAAGGTGAGGCCCGAAGCGGCGGCACGGTCCACCACCGCGCGACCGACGAAACCGGTCGCTCCCGTGACGGCAACAATCATAGCAGGGCCAGATGGTTGCGGTGGATCAGCGCGGCGCGGGGCGCATGGCCCAGGATCGCCGCCTGCTCGTCCGAGCGGGTGCCGATCAGCGCGCGCGCCTCGGTCGAATCATATTCGCTGAGGCCACGGGCGATGGTGCCGTCCGGCCCTTCGACCGTCACAAGATCGCCGCGCGCGAAATGCCCTTCCACCGCGGTCGCCCCCGCCGCCAGCAGGCTGCCGCCTTCCGTCAGCGCCTTGGCGGCACCTGCATCGACCTGGATCGCGCCGCGCGCGGTCAGGCCGCCCGCCAGCCATGCCTTGCGGGCCGGCGCGCTTTTTTCGGCGACGAACAGGGTATGGCGGGCCTCGGTCGACAGGGGATGGTCGATCCGACCCGATGCGATGGCGAGATGCGCGCCCGCGCTGACCGCGATCCGCGCGGCGGCGATCTTCGACACCATGCCGCCCGAGCCCATGCCCGAGGCGGAGCCGCCATCGGCCATGCCGCTGACCGCATCGATTCGCTCGACCCGCTCGATATGGCGCGCAGCCGGATTGGTATGCGGGTTGCTGTCGTACAGCCCGTCCACGTCGGAGAGCAGCAGCACGCCGTTCGCCCCCGCCGCCTGGCCCACCCGCGCGGCGAGCCGGTCATTGTCGCCGAAGCGGATTTCTTCGGTCGCGACGCTGTCATTCTCGTTGATGACCGGCACCACGCCCAGCCCCAGCAACCGGTTCAGCGTGGCGGCCGCATTCAGGTAACGGCGGCGATCCTCCAGATCGTCGAGCGTCACCAGCATCTGCGCGGCGGTCAGCCCTTGCGCGTGCAGCAGCTCCGCCCAGGCCTGGCTAAGCGCGATCTGGCCGGTCGCGGCGGCGGCCTGTGCGTCCTCCAGGCTGGCGCGGCCGCCCTTGGGTAGTCCGAGTCGGCGCGCGCCCAGTGCGATCGCGCCTGAGGAGACGATCGCGATCTGCTGACCTTGCTTCACCCGCGCCGCGATGTCGGCGACCAGCCCGGTCAGCCAGTCGCGACGCACCTCGCCCTCGGGCGTGACGAGCAGCGCGGAACCGACCTTGACGATCAGGCGCTGGCAGGTGGTGGGGGGGAAGATCATTATACGGTCGAGCGCCACGATTGTCGGTCTCTGCGAGGCTCTTTTCCCTCCCCCGACCCCTCCCGTTTACGGGAGGGGAGAAGAAGAAGCGAACGGCACGCCAAGTATCGCTCCCCTCCCGCAGGCGGGAGGGGATGGGGGAGGGCAGGGTGTCTCACCGAGCCCACCGCCAGACGCATCACGCCAGCGGCGACCACGTAATCTCGTCCTCGCCCTGGTCATTCTCCGGCACCGAATCCGGCCCCGGCCCGATCTGCTCGAGCAGCTTGTCGAGTACCCAGTCGACACCCGTGCCCGCCGCGCCCGATAGCGGGATGACGTCCGCGCCGCTCGCCTCGGCCAGTTCGGCCGATAGCGCCTCGATCAATTCGTCGTCGAGCGTGTCGATCTTGTTGAGTGCGATGACATGCGGCTTGTCGATCAGGCCGCCGCCATAGGCCTCCAATTCGTCACGGACGATCCGATAGCTTTCGGCGACATCCTCGTCATTGGCGTCGACCAGATGCAGCAGCACGCGGCACCGCTCGATATGCCCCAGGAACCGGTCGCCGATCCCGGCGCCGTCCGCCGCGCCCTCGATCAGGCCGGGAATGTCGGCGACCACGAACTCGCGCTGGTGATGCCGTACCACGCCCAGCTGCGGCCGGGTGGTGGTGAAGGCATAGGCGCCGACCTTGGCCTGCGCATTGGTCACCGCGTTGATGAAGGTCGACTTGCCCGCATTGGGCAGGCCCACCAGCCCTGCATCGGCGAGTAGCTTGAGGCGCAGCCAGACCCAGGCCTCTTCGCTGGGCCAGCCGGTGCCGTGCTGGCGCGGGGCGCGGTTGGTCGAGGTCTTGTAGGTGGCATTGCCGCGCCCGCCGTCACCGCCGCGCAGGAACACCTCGCGCTGGCCGACCTTGGTGAAGTCGAGCAGCACCTCGTCCTTGTCCTCGGACAGGACCTGGGTGCCGACCGGCACCTTGATGACCAGATCGTCGCCGCCGGCGCCGGTGCGGTTCGATCCCGAACCGCCATGCCCGCGCTGCGCCCGGAAATGCTGGGTGTAGCGGAAGTCGATCAGCGTGTTCAGCCCCGCGACCGCCTCGAAGATGATGTCGCCGCCCTTGCCGCCATTGCCGCCGTCGGGGCCGCCATATTCGATATACTTCTCGCGCCGAAAGGAAACGGCGCCGGGGCCGCCCGCGCCGGAGCGGACGAAGATCTTGGCCTGATCGAGAAAATGCATGGTGCCGCCTTTACCGCTCACCGCGCCGACTGACCAGCCCGGCCTTTTGTTGCCGGGGCGATCGGGGAGGGGGCGTGGCCTTGGCGCATCGAAGGCCACGTCCCCTCCGGACGCCAAGCATCCCTCACGCCGCCAAGGGCATCGCGCGATTTCGCTCGTCCACCAGGTCCAGCGCATAATGGATGCTGGGCGACAGCCCCTCACGCCCGGCCGAGGCGCGCGCCATATGCTGGCCGGTCGGACGAAAGCCGAGCTTGGTCAGGACGTGGCCCGAGGCCGGGTTGTCGGCAAAATGCCACGCGCCAAGCCGCGTGATGGGCAGCGCATGTCGGGCCATGGCGACGACCGCGTGCCCCGCCTCGGTCGCATAGCCGCGCCCCCAGGCCGAAGGCGTCAACCAATAGCCAAGCTCATGGCCGGTATCGCCCGCGATGATCGCGATTCCCCCGATCAGCTCCGGCGCACCGCCCCGGTCGAGCGCGGTGATGAGGAAGCGCGGCTCGGTCGCGCTGCACGGCTGGGCCAGCCAATGCTCGGCATCGGCCTGGGCATAGGGGTAAGGGACACGCGCCGCCATGCGGGCGATCGATTCATGCCCGATGGCCTGCGCCAGGGGGGCGGCATCTTCCGGCCAGGCGGGCCGTAACAACAATCTGGGGGTCCGCGCGAACATCACTCGACAACTCCTCGTCGCGTCGGGCGCCTGCCACGTGCCCATGACGGGACGGAGACAGAAGCCCTTGGCGGTGGAGGGAGCATGAAAAAAGGGAGCCGGGGTGACCCGTCTCCCTTTTTTGCTGGTTCCTGCGCGGAACCCGGGTCACCCTGGTGGGCAACCCGGCGCGGTTGCCCGATTATTCGGCCGCTGCGGCCAGTTCGACCGAGCAGAATTTACGGCCGAGCTTGCCTTCGTGGAACGCGACGCGGCCATCGACGAGCGCGAACAGGGTATGGTCCTTGCCCATGCCCACGTTGCGACCCGGATAGAACTTCGTCCCGCGCTGACGCACGAGGATGTTGCCGGCGACGGCTTCCTGGCCGCCGAACTTCTTCACGCCAAGGCGACGGCCGGCCGAATCACGACCGTTGCGCGACGAACCGCCTGCTTTCTTATGTGCCATTGCGAACTACTCCTGGATTTCGTTGAGGTGGCGCGGCTGAAATTCAGGCGCCGACCGACACGATCTTCAGGATCGTGTGCTGCTGACGATGGCCGTTGCGACGACGATAGTTGTGGCGACGACGCTTCTTGAAGACGATGACCTTGTCGGCCTTCGCCTGAGCGATGATTTCGGCGGCGACCGTGATGCCGTCGACGGCCTTCAGCTCCGAGCCTTCGCCCGCCAGCAGAACGTCACCCAGCGTCACCGACGCGCCGGCTTCGCCCTCGATCTTCTCGACGACGATCTTATCTCCGGCGGCGACGCGATACTGCTTGCCGCCCGTGCGCACGACTGCGAACATGGCTCTTGTCACTTCCCAAATGCATGGCTCCCGCGCGGGAATGCCCGTCGGGAAAGAAAGGTCAGCTAGGCAAAGGTGGCCGGATTGTCAACCAAGGATTCCATGTTTTCGCCGCGGCTGCCCGCGCGAACGGGTGGCGAGGCGATATCGTCGCCTTGGTCCCATTCCGGCAATGTTGCGTCGCAGCAACAATCGCATGACAAAATCATGAATCGATTGAAATGGGAATTGTCGGTGCGGGATCGCGACATATTGTGACGCTCGGCGGGCGGCATGATGACCGCCCGGTATCAAAAAGGGGGAATTTGATGCGCGCACGTCACGCCACGCTATGGCTCGTCTCCGTCTCGGGGCTGTGCCTGGCCCTTCCAGCCGGAGCGCAGGTCGCCGCACCGACGCAAGGCTCTGCCCAGGAGGAGGGCAGCGAGTCGCAGGACACGATCGTCGTAACCGGCAGCCGGATTCCCGGACGCACCATCGCCGACAGCCCGGTGCCGGTCGACGTGATCGGCGGCGAACAGCTGACCCAGGGCGGCTATACCGAGACGAGCCGTCTGCTGAACCAGCTGGTGCCCTCGTTCAACTTCCCGCAGCCGTCGCTGACCGACGGCACCGACTCGCTTCGTCCCGCGACGCTGCGCGGGCTGGCGCCGGACCAGACGCTGGTCCTCGTCAACGGCAAGCGGCGGCATCAGGCGGCGTTGCTCAACCTCAACGGCTCGGTCGGGCGCGGGTCGGGTGCCGTCGACCTGAACGAGATCATTCCGATCGCCATCGACCGGATCGAGATTCTGCGCGACGGCGCGTCCTCACTCTACGGATCGGACGCGATTGCGGGCGTCATCAATATCCAGCTGTCCAAGCGGCAAGGCGTGCGCGGCTCGGTCACCTATGGCCAATATCGCACCAGCATGGCCGGGGTGAAGGATGTGCTGGGCGTCCAGACCGATGCGGCGGGCAATCCGGTGATCGCGGTGTCGGGGGGCAACAACCGCGCCAACGACATATTGGGCCTCAACTATTCGCAAGACGACCGGGTGCGGCATGACGGCGACACGCTGACGCTCGCCTCGTCGATCGGCCTGCCGATGGGGGATGACGGCTATTTCGTCGTCTCGACCCAGTTTCGCGACCGCGATCCCACCCAGCGTTCGGGTGCGGACCCCCGTCGCCAATATTTTCCGGGCGATCCGCGCGAGTTGACCATCAACCGCTTCAACCATGGTTATGGCGACGGCAAGACGCGCGACATGAACCTGTTCGTCAACGCGGGGACCAAGGTCGCGGGGCGGTTCGACCTCTATACCTTTGGTTCCTACGGCATTCGCGACGGGCTGGGCGCGGGCTATTTCCGACGGCCCAACGACCCGCGCAATCGCGACTGGTCGGCGTCGACCACGAGCTTCGTCCCCTATTATCCCAACGGCTTCCTGCCGTTCATCGGCGCCGAGATCGAGGATTTCTCCGGCGCGGTCGGGGTAAAGGGCGATATCGCCGATGGCTGGGCCGCCGATCTGTCGGTCGTCCATGGCAGCAACACGCTCAACTATACGGTGCTCAACAGCTTCAACACCTCGCTCGGCCAGGCGAGCCCGCGCAACTTCCAGGCCGGTGGGCTCCGTTCCGGCCAGACGGTGGTCAATCTGGACGTCACCCACCCGTTCGACGTCAGCTTCGTCAACAAGCTCGGTCTCGCGCTGGGCGGCGAATATCGCCGCGAGCATTTCCGCATCCGCGCGGGTGATCCGGCCAGCTATGCCAATGGCCCGTTCGTGGCGAACGGCGCGCCGGGCGGGGCGCAGGTCTTCCCCGGCTTTCGCCCCGAGAACCAGGTCGATGTCTCGCGCAGCAGCTATGCGGGCTATGTCGAACTCGATGCCGAGGTCACGGACGCGCTGTCGGTCCAGGCGGCGGGCCGGTACGAACATTATTCGGACTTTGGCGACACGGTGAACGGCAAGCTGGCCGGACGCCTGCAACTCTTCCCCGGCGTGGCGGTGCGCGGCAGCATCTCGACCGGCTTCCGCGCGCCGAGCCTGGCCCAGCAATATTTCAGCACCACCTCGACCAACAATGTATCAGGCACACTGATCGACATTCTGACGGTGCCGGTGTCCAACCCGGTGGCCGTGGCGCTGGGGTCCAAGCCGCTCCAGCCCGAAAAGGCGACCAATTTCGGCGGCGGCCTGACCTTCGATCCGATTCCCGGCTTCAACGTGACGGCCGATTATTACCAGATTCGCATCCGCGACCGGATCGTGCTGACCGAGAATCTGCAAGGGGCGGCGGTCAATGCGCTGCTGGCGTCGCAGGGAATCACCGGGGTCAGCTCGGCGCGCTTCTTCGTCAACGGCGTCGATACCAAGACGCAAGGCGTGGACGTGGTCGCCACCTATCGCGTGCCCGATTTCGGTGCGGGACAACTGCGCCTGACCGCCGGGTTCAACTATAACGAGCAATCGATCACCCGGCGCGCGTCGCTGCCTTCGCTGCCGGGGCTTATCCTGTTCGGCCGCGCCGAAAGCTATCGCCTGACCAAGGGGCAGCCGCGCAGCAAGATCAACATGGGTGCGGATTACGATATCGGCCGGGTGTCGGCGACGATCCGGACCAACCGCTATGGCTCGGTCTTCTCGCCGGGCACCTCCACCGACCTGTCGGTCGCGCCGGGTGCGGGGGCGGCCGACTTCTATCTTCAGCCCAAATGGATCACCGATGCCGAAATCCGGGTGAAGCCCATCCCCGCGCTGGAACTGGCGGTCGGGGCGGACAATATCTTCGACATCTATCCCACCCGCTCCCCGGCGGGCGGCGCGTTCGGCAGCAACAATTATTTCCTGCCTTATTCCAACCTGTCGCCCTTCGGCTTCAACGGCCGGTTCCTTTATGCGCGGGCGTCGGTCGGCTTCTGACGATGTGGGGCGGCCGGGGCCCGAGGACCCGGCCGCCGCGATCAATGCCGGTGTTCGCGTTTCAGCAGATAACGGCCATCGGCATAGCCGGTGAACAGGCCGGAGATCGCCGGATGCTCGATCGGCTCGTCGCTGTCGTCGTGCAGCAGGTTCTGCTGGCTGACATAGGCGACATAGCTCGACTCGGCATTCTCGGCGAGCAGATGGTAGAAGGGCTGGTCCTTGGCAGGGCGGATCTGCTCCGGAATCGCGTCATACCATTCGTCGCTGTTGGCGAAGACGGGATCGACGTCGAAGACGACACCGCGAATGTCGAACATGCGGTGGCGCACCACGTCCCCGATCGCAAACCGCGCGGTTGCGATCATGGGCGCCTCCACGTCCAGGCGCGAGGTGAGGGGGAGGGTGTCGATCGGGTCCATGAGTCCGATTTAATGTCTTTGTCGCGTCGCACAAGTTTAGGCGCTTGCAATACGCAAAAAGCTGATCTAGGAGCGCGCCTCCAATCGATCAGCCCCATGCGGTCCCAGACCGCTCGGATCGTCCTCGCGGAGAGGTGGCAGAGTGGTCGAATGCACCGCACTCGAAATGCGGCGTGCCGGCAACGGTACCGAGGGTTCGAATCCCTCCCTCTCCGCCAGATATCGTTGATTTTACAGGGTAAAATCCAAAACGAAGATCTTGTGCTCCCATCCGTGCCGCCGTGCAGCCTTGGGCACATCCAATGTCATGAGCTGTTCCTCCATTCCGCCTATCCGGCCACGGTCACGGACCCGGTGTTTCTGGGGCCGGACAGCTATCGGTTCGCCAGGCTGATCATCGGGCTGATTGCCGGGCTTACCGCGATGGTGGCGGTCTGTATGGCACGGCTCAAGCCGAAGGGACTATGAGCGCCTCAGGCCGTTTTCTGGATCAACGGCTCGATCCGCAGGTTGACGATATCGCAATTGGCCGAGCGGCTGAGGACGAACAGGATGGCGTCGGCGACATCCTCGGCGGGCAGCATCCGGCCTTCCGCGACGGCGGCCTGCTTCTCTTCCGCGCTGCATTCTTGCATTTCGGTATCGACCGATCCGGGCTGGATCACGCTGACCCGGATGCGTTTGTCAGCGACCTCCTTGCGCAGCGTCTCGGCAAAGGCCTGGATGCCCGCCTTGGTCGCGGCATAGACGCTTTCGCCCGCCGCCTTGATCTCGGTGCTGATCGACCCGACGAACAGCAGATGGCCGCCGCCTTGCTCCTGCATGCGCAGGATCGCGGCGCGGGCGCAGGCGAGATAGCCGGTCAGATTGGCGTCGACGACATAGCGCCAGTCGTCGTCCGCCATCTCATGGATCGGCTGCGCGCCGAGCGCCGCACAGGCGACCAGCATGTCGATGCCCCCCAGCCGGTCGTCGACGGCGGCGAATACCCGGTCGATGCCCTCGCGCGCCGCGGCATCCTCGACGATCCCGATCACGTCGCCGTCGATCTCGGCCAGCGCCGCATCGAGCGCATCCTGATGCCGCCCGAAGGTCAGGATGCGCGCGCCCTCGTTCGCCAGCGCCTTCAGCGCGGCACGGCCGATACCGGTGGTGCCCCCGGTCAGCAGGATGCGGCGGCCGGACAACATGGTGGGGTTCTTGGTCATCGGTTACTCCCAGGTCAGGATCAGGCGACCTTGCGCGGGCACGCAGTAATCGACCCGGTCGGCGCTGACGGCATCGGGGGCGATCGTTTCGCCGCTGGCGGTGGTGACGCGGCTGTCGGTCAGCGTGCGTCGCTTCAATCGGACGAGGCGCAGCCAGGCGGTGCGCGTCTCCCCCCCGTCGAGCACGATCGACAGCGCATGGTCGCCGATCCGCTCGACCGCGCGGACCAGCATGTCGCAATAGAGGTGGAAGGGCGCGCCCTCCACGGGGTGGAAGGCACTGGTGGCGAAGATGAACGCCGCACCCGCGCCGTACACCTCCTGTCCCACCTGCCCGGCGGGCTGGCCATCGGGATAAAGATCCTCCAGCGGGAAGGAGAGGGTCTTGTCGATATGGCCATTGGCCTCGCGCTGTTCCTCGGCGATCGCTTCGGGGGGCAGCGCGTCGGGATAATAATACCAGGCGCGCGACAGGGCATGGCGGCAATATTCGCCGATCAGCATCCGCGCCTCGGGATCGAGGTCGGGGCCGCCATCGTCCAGATAGCGCTCGAACGCGACATAGCTGTCGAAACATTCGTACATCGCCATATAGGGCGCGTCCTGGAGACAGGTGACCGCCAGGAACGTCTCGTAATGCGCGGCATGGCCGATCCGGCTGTCCCACAGCACGGCGTTGTGCAGGAAGCTGGCCAGATAGACATAGCTCTGCTCGCGATAGACATCGCGATTGGTGATCCGCCACAGCCTCATGCAGGCGGCGGCACCCCAGGCGGTCAGATTGGCCTGATAGTTGAGGTTGAAGCCCAGCCCGATGGCGGCGTCGATCGCGGCGCGCGCTTCGTCGAGATAGGTCTTGTCATCGGTCAGCTCGAACGCCTGGAGCATGACCCAGGCATAGATGCCGCCGACATCGGTCTGCCCGCGCCCGTCGACGGGGGCTTCCTCGGTAATGACCGAGAAGTCGGTGACGTCATATTCGATCGGCCAGCGATAGTCGAAATGCCGCGCGACCCGCACGCCATAGTCGATCGCCTTCAGGAACAGCGTTCGTGCGTCGTCATCGCCGTCCAGCGCCAGCGTGCCGAGGTTCAGCAGCGGGTGATAGAGATACCAGCTGTCGACCGCATCGGCCGTCTTGTCCTTGCCGACATTGGGCAGATAGCGGCGAAACGTGCCCAGCTTTTCGTCGAAGAAGCGCGGCAGCCCCGCCTTGAACGCCGCTTCCAGGGGATGCGGCTCGCCCCGCCAATCGCCCCATCGGTGGAGCGCGGCGACGACGGACATCTGCACCATGATGTCGGGATATTCCGCACCGGTATAGGGATGGACATAGCGATGACCGTAATGGCGTATCGTCGCATCGGGCGCTTCGTCCAGATCGCGCGCGGCCTGTTCGGCGCGGTCGATCCAGTCGCGATAGGCGACCGGTGGCGGATCGAGCAGGTCATAGGCGCTGCCCAGCATCTGCACGAACTGGCGCGCGGACTCGCGTTCGTGCGGAGGGGCGCGGTGGCGGAAGACCAGGATCGTGTCGGACAGCGTGACACTCTCTCCCGCCGGCAGGGCGACCTTGGCGGGATCGGCGTCGGCATCGGGGATCGGCAGCGCATAGCCCAGTTCGGGCCAGCTACCCGCCACCGCCTCGCGCGGAACCGTGCCCGTCACACGGAAATAGTCGTTCGAAGCGGTGAAATTCTGAATGTAGAGGACATTGCCGAAGGCGGGCGCCTCGATGCGGAAATAGAGAAGACCGGTATTCAGCCCGCGCTGCGACGCCTCGACCACCCCTTGCGCGCGCAACGGATCGTCGTTCGCACCAAAGGGATAGAGGTCGCGCGGGGCGGGGGGCAGGACGATCGGCCGGGCCGGGGTGAAACGCGTCACGATGCGGAGCCGCTCCACCGCCAGGCGGTCGGCGAGGCAGGACAGGATATGCTCGCCCATGGCGCTGGTCAGCCGAAGCCGGGCGACCTCTCCCTCCTCGGGCGGCAAGACCGCGCAGTCGAAGCTGGTCGGCAGGAAGGCGGCTCGTACTGCCAAACCTCCGGCGCTGCCTTGGCGCCGAACGATCGCGAACACCGATGTCGTCGTTCGGTGTAGTCCGATCATCAGGTCGCCGACCGTGAACGCGACCAGCGGGGCGGGTTCGCGGCGCAGCAGGTCGCGCAGGTCGAGCAGATGGGGACTGATCGCGGGCGGCGCTTCGGCCGTCGCTGTTCGGGCCATGGCACAACTCCGAAAAGGGGACGGTGGTTATGGCTAACTTCCTCAGAAAGAACGGAGTTCCGGGCAAATGGCGGTCCGCTAAACTGGGTCAGTGCATTCGTCCCGCCCGTGCCGCCTGGGCGCGTTTCAGCCGGATGCGGGTGCGGGCATCGCGAAGCAATGCGCTGGGCAGATCGGTCGCCGCGCGCAGGCCCGCGACCGAGGATATGTTGCGGATGCTGCGCCGCGTCTCGTTCAGCACCTGCCCGACCATGGCCCGCCGCTCGATCTCGCCCTGCTCGCGCACCAGCGACAGGCGGTGAATGGCATAGACGCCGATCAGCCCGGCCAGCAGGAAGTAGAAGTCCCAGGCGGTCAGCACGATCGGCAGGGTGAAGATGCCGTTGGGGCTGCGCCACCGCGCCACCAACTCGAACTGGCGTGCGGCGAAGAATTGCGCGAGCAAGCCGCCGAGGATCGGCGCGATCCCGGCCGCGATGGCGGTGGTCATCGCATTGGCCGCGACATAGGCGGTGGCGGACCCCTTGGGCGACAGCTTCAGCGCGATATTGGTGCTGGCCAGCGTCACGCCCGCGATGGTCGCGCCCATGAGCAGGTGCAGCCCGATCAGCCATAGCTTCACCGCCTCCCGGTCGCCCAGCTGCGATGCGCCGATCATCGCGACGATCGCCAGGATATAGGCGGGGGCGCACACGGCCAGCACCGACTTGTTGGCGAACCGGTCGCTGAGCCGCCCCCAGAGGCGCAGCGCCAGGATGTTGGCGACCTGGCTGGCGACGCTGAGCAGCAGCACGAAGCTGACCGCGAAATGCAGCTGGCGGACGATGAAGACGGTGAAGAAGGGCGTCGCGAGGTTGATCGCGAACTGCCAGCTGGCCACGAAGACCAGCAACCGGCGGAAATTGGGGTCGCCCAGCGGCTGGGCCAGCAAGGCGCGTAATTTGATCGGGCCGGGGGCGGGCGGCATCAGCGGCTCCGGCATCATCGCGACGATCCGCGCGCTGATCAGCCCGGTGATGCAGCCGGTGGCGAACATCGCCGCGAACACCATGTCCCGCGCGGATGATCCTGCGGGCGTCCAGTCGAGTGCCAGTGCGGCGACCAGCCCCAGGATCAGGCTGATCGCGGTCAGCCAGACCGTCCGCCGGGCAAAGACGTCGCCCAGCCGATCGTCGGGCGCGAGATCACGCATCCAGGTGTTCCAGGCGCATCCGCCGACCGCGCCCAGTCCACAGAGCAGCATCTGCGCGCCCAGGAAGATCAGCAGCGCGGTCGTCCCGCTGGAAAAGGCGAGCACCGCCATGACCGCCAACATCGTCCGCCCAACCAGGCTGGACAGGACCGCGATCCGCTTGCGCCGCCGCCATCGCTCGACCAGCTGGATGGCGGGCAGTTGCAGCAACTGCGCGAGGAACGGCATCGCGGCGAGGATGCCGACCATCGCGTTCGACGCCCCTAGATGCAGGGCGAAGGCGGTCAGGATCACGCCGCTGGTCAGCGCGGCCGCGCCGCCCGAAAACCCCGCCTCGACGACGAGCAGCCGCAAGCCGCGTTCGCGGTCGGCGGTGGTCAGTTCGGCTTGCGGGTTCAGGGGCATGGGTATCGGGGCAACGCCGCGCCCGCGGCACGGGTTGCTGTCGACAACCATCCGGGCTGATCTATATCATTGAGTTTTCAGGATATTGAATCAGGCAACACGCCACCATCCCGGCGTTCGCGGGTTTGTCGATCCATGACGCTGCCCTTGCCGCCCGATCTCTGCATTGCCCTGGTCCTGGCTGGGGGTAGTGCGCTGGGCGCCTATCAGGCCGGGGTCTATGAGGCCCTGCATGGGGCCGGTATCTCACCCGACTGGGTTGTCGGCACCTCGGCGGGCGCGATCAACGGCGCAATCATTGCGGGCAGCGCCCCGGCCGACCGCCTGTCGCGGCTGACCGACCTGTGGCGGCCTGAATGGACGGGCGCCATCGCCGCCTCGGCATGGGATGATATGATCGAGAGCTGGCGGCGCAGCGGCGAGGTCATCGCGACGCTGTTCGGCGGGCGGCGGGGCCTTTTCGCGCCGCTGGGCACCGCCCTGGCCGCGCGCGACACGCCCGCGCTTTATGACACGACACCGCTGGCGCATACGCTGGCCCGCCTCGTCGATTTCGACCGGCTCAATGACGGCGCGGTCCGCTACATGGTGCAGGCCGTTGCGCTCGATACCGGCGAGGAGGTCGTGTTCGACAACGCGCGTCACCCGGTTATGCCCGACCATATCCGCGCAAGCTGCGCCATGCCGCCTGCCTTTCCTCCGGTCGCGATTGACGGCGCGCGCTATGTCGATGGCGGGGTGTCCGCCAATCTGCCGCTCGACCCCGTGCTGGCCCAGCCGGGTGACGCGCCGCTGCTGTGCATCGCGGTCGACCTGTTGCCATTGGCTGGCCCCCGTGCGCCGACGCTTGGCGGCCTGATCAGCCGGACCCAGGATCTGGTCTTCGCCGCCCAGTCGCGTCGGACCCTTGCGCGCTGGCAGGGTCAATATGCCACCGCCCCCGACATGGTGGAGGCATCGGTCACGCTGGTGCAGCTGCGCTATACCGAGCAGCAGGACGAAGTTGCGGGCAAGGCGCTGGATTTCTCGCCTCGCTCGGTGCGGGCGCGGTGGGATGCGGGCCTGCGCGACGGCCGCGCGCTGACCGAGGCGCTGGCGGAGGGCGCGATTCCGCTTGGGGGCAGGGGCCTGACATCCACCATCATCGCGGCCGGGCGGGAGCCGCTCGCCGCCCATTCTGGAGCCATGCCATGAAAGCCGCGCGCAAGACCGCCGATGGCCGTTTCGAGATCACCGATGTCGAGGAACCCGGCCTGCCCGCCGACGACTGGGTGAAGGTGCGGGTGCGGATGGCGGGCATCTGTGGCACCGACCTGCGCCATTGGGAAAAGGCGGAGGAGGAGCTGCACTGCTGCATCATGGGCCATGAGCTGGCGGGCGAGGTGGTCGAGATCGGCCCGGCGGTCACGCGTGTCGCGATCGGCGACCGGGTGCTGGTCGAATCCGTCCTCGGCTGCGGCCACTGCGAATGGTGTCGGGTGCAGCAATATAATCGCTGCCCCGATCTCTATCCCACCCGCCGCGCCAGCGTCTCGCGCGCCTATGCCGAATATGTCATCGGGCCGCAGCACAAGTTCCACCGCCTGCCGGACAGCGTGGGGTTCGACGACGCCGCGCTGCTCGACACCTATGCCGTGGCGTTGCATGCCCATCATCTGTCCGGCCTGACCATCGGGTCGCGCGTGGCGATCATCGGGGCGGGACCGATCGGGCTGGGCCAGCTGATGCTCGCCAAGGCCAGCGGCGCGACGGTGACGATCATCGACAAGATGCCGCACGCTCTCGCATTGGCGGCGCGGCTGGGCGCCGACCGCACCGTCCATTCCGATGACGAGAACCCTCAGGATGTGGTGCTTGGTCTAACCGACGATCGAGGCGCCGATATCGTGTTCGAATGCGCGGGTGGAGAGTCCATGCCCGAGACATTGCCGCTGGCCACGCAACTGGTGCGGCGCGGCGGAAAGGTCATCATCGTCGGCGGCTTCGATGCCGGCGCGATCGCCATCCCGCTGGAGTGGCAACGAATCCAGATGTCCGAGATCACCCTGATCCCCAGCGCGAGCTTCGCCTTTCACGACATCCATGCCGAACAGGTCGAGGTGCTCGACCTGGTGACGCGCGGGCTGCTCAAGACGCAGGAACTGATTACCCATCGCTTACCCCTCGACCGGATCAACGAGGCGTTCGAGGTGGCGCAGGATCGTGGCCGGACGGGCGCGATATTCGTCGGCCTAACCCTATGAGCGCCCTCGACACCCGCACCCAGCAGGCGATGAGCGCCGCCCTTGCAAATCTCTCCAAGAACCGGACGACGATCACCATTGCCCACCGACTCTCCACCGTGCGTTCGGCGGACCTGATCGTCGTGATGCAGCAGGGTGTTGTGGTGGAATCCGGCACCCATGACGCGCTGATCGCAAAGGACGGAGCCTATACCGCCTTGCTCCATCCCGATCGGGCATGAGGCCGCACGATAGCAGGTCGCCTCTGGTCGACGTCATTTCGTGTCGATCGAATAGCCCCCGCCGAGCGCCTGGAAGAGAGCAACGGTATCGGACAGTCGCAAGGCGTGGGCCGCGATCAGTTCGGCCTGAGCATCGGCGCTGGCGGCGGCTGCGTTCATGGCCTCCAATGTTCCCGATGCGCCAAGTCGTACCTGCTGTGACACAAGCTGCAGGCTATGCTCGGCCGCGTCGTTGGCGATGGTCGCGGTGCGCACGGCCTCGCCGTCCTGTCGGACCGCGAACAGGGCGTCGGAGGTGTCGACCAGCGCCGCCAGGACCACGGTGCGATATTGCGCCTTGGTGGCGTCGAACGCCGCCTGTGCGTCGTCCTGCTGGCGTCGCAGCGCGCCGCCGCGAAAGAGGGGCTGGCTGAGCCCGCCGACGATCGTCCAGAATGGATTGCCGCCAGCGAACATCCGGCCGAATTCGATCGCCCGCCCGCCGACATTGCCGCTGAGCGTGATCGACGGCAGCCGTGCGGCGATGGCGACGCCGACATCGGCGCTCGCCGCATGGAGCTGGGCCTGAGCGGCCAGGATGTCGGGGCGCTTTCGCACCAGTTCGGATGGCAGGCTAAGCGGCAGATCGGCGGGCAGGCGCAGTGCATCGAGCGGGATACGCGGCTGGGCGACCGCACCCGGCTCGCGGCCCAACAACGTGTCGAGCAAGGCCTGCTCATGCGCCTCCGCCTTATAGAGCGGGGGCAGCGCGCCTTCCGCCCGCGCGAGTGCGGTGCGCTGCGCCTCGATCTCGGCCAGGCCGATATCCCCCAGGGCATGGCGGCGGCGAAACATGTCGAGCAGCTGGCGGCGAAGCGCCGCCGAGCGGCGTGCGGCGTCGATCCGGTCGCGGATGGACGCGAGCCGGATGATGCCGAGCGCGGTGTTGGTGGCGACGGTCAATCGCGCCGCCGCCAGTCGATGCGCCTGCACCTCTGCCGTAGCGCGCGCGGATTCGCCGCGCCGTCGCAGGCCGCCGAACAAGTCGAGTGGATAGGCGATCGAAAGCTGGGTCGTGCTCAAAGAGTAGAGGTATCGCTTGTCATCGGCCAGGACGCCGGACAGGGAACGCGATGTGCGGGTCTTTTCCCCCTGAATGCCCAGGTCCAACGATGGCAGGCGCGCGGCCTCCGCGACGGACGTCTGCGCCTGTGCCTGTCGCAGCCTAGCTTCGGCGGTGGCGATGTCGGTGTTGGCCCGCAGGGCTTCGTCGACCAGCATGTCGAGGGCGGGATTGCCGAATGCCGTCCACCAGCGTTGCGGCACATGGGCCCCCGGCACCCGCTGGGATGCGGTCACTGGGCTGCCCCCCGCCTCGGCCAGCGGATAGCCCTTGCTTTCCGGCGGTGCGGGGGCGTGGAAGCTTGGGCCGACCGTCGCACAGGCACCGAGCGGCAGGATCAGCAGCGACAGGAGCGTAACGCGGATCATATCAGGAGGATGTCCGACTGGGGGGATGCCGCCGCACGGCGTCCGCGCGGGGAAAAGATGTCGATCAGGACCGGCAGTACGAGCAGGATCAGGATGGGAGCCAGCATCATTCCGCCAACCACGACCAGCGCGAGCGGCTTCTGCACCTGGCTGCCGATGCCGGTCGACATGGCGGCGGGCAGCAGGCCGATCGCCGCGACGATGCACGTCATCATCACCGGCCGCAGGCTCGTCTCACAGGCATGGGCGAGGGCTGCGGCGCGCTCCATGCCCTCATCGACGGCCTGATTGAATGCGGTCAGCACGATGATCCCGTCCATCGCCGAGATACCGAGCAGCGCGACAAAGCCGATCGCCGCCGAGATGCTGAAGGGCGTACCCGTCACCGCCAGCGTCAGTACGCCGCCGATCAGCGCCATCGGCATGACAGAGGCGGCCAGCAGCATGTCGATCGCCGATCCGAAATTGACGAACAGCAGCAGCAGGATCAGCGCCAGGCTGACCGGCACGACGACCTTCAACCGGGCAACGGCGCTGTCGAGATTGCCCATCTCGCCCGCCCATTCGACATGATAGCCGGGCGGCAGCGTCACCTCGGTGGCCACGCGACGCTGGGCCTCGGCGACGGTGCTGCCCAGATCACGTCCACGCACCGCGAACTTGACGGGGATGTAGCGCTCCTGATGCTGGCGATAGATGAAGGACGCGCCCGAGGTGAGGCGGATGTCGGCCAGTTCGGACAGCGGCACCTGGCGCAGGCCGCCGCCCGGTGCGGGCGCGCCCACGGTGATCCGGCGGATGCTCTCCAGCCCGTCACGCTGTTCGGGTTTCAGTCGGACGACGATGGGGAAGTTGCGATCGGTCGTTCGCTCGTACAGGCGACCGACCTCCTGCCCGCCGACCGCGGCGCGGACGACATCGTTCACATCGTCGGTATCGAGGCCATAACGCGCGGCGCGGTCGCGATCGACGTCGATCCGGACGGTCGGCTGGCCGAGCAACGGGAAAGCGCCCAGATCGGCGACGCCCTCCACCTTGGCCAGCACGTCGCGGACCCGATTGCCCAACCGCTGTAGCGTCGGAAGGTCGGGACCGAACAGCTTGACCGCATTGGCCCCCTTCACCCCGGACGAGGATTCGCTGACATTGTCCTCGATATATTGCGAGAACGAGAACTCGACGCCGGGGAAGCGGTCGGTCAGCGCCTTGCTCATCCGCCGGGTCAGTTCCTCCTTGCTGATAGGCTGGGGCCAGTCGGCGGCGGGCTTCAGCGGCGCAAAATATTCGACATTGGAAAAGCCCGACGGGTCGGTGCCGTCGTCGGGGCGGCCCTGGTGCGACACCACCGTCTCCACCGCGCCGAACCCGTGGATCGTACGGCGGATGTCGTTGACGACATGCTGCCCCTCCGCGATCGAGATCGAGGAGGGCAGGCTGGCGCGAATCCACATATTGCCTTCCTCGAGATGCGGCAGGAACTCGACACCCAGCGACCGCACGCCCAGCCCCGCACCGACGAACAGCAACAGCGCCATGCCAAGCGTCAGCACCCGGTTGGCGAGGGCGAAGCCGATCGCCGGGCGGTAAAGGCGACGGAGCCACTGCACCACGCGGGTTTCGACCTCGGACAGGCGTTCGGGCAGCAGGATCGCCGCGAGGACCGGCGACACGGTGAAGGTCGCGATCAGGCCGCCGATGATGGCATAGGCGTAGGTCTTGGCCATCGGACCGAAGATATGGCCTTCGACGCCTGACAGGGTGAACAGCGGGATGAAGCTGGCGATGATGATGGCGGCTGCGAAGAAGATGCCGCGATTGACCTCGCCCGCCGCCGCCTGGATGGTGTCCAACCGGCTGCGTCGCATGAACCTTATCTGGTTCGCACCTGCGGCGTGCGATCGTTCGGCGAGGCGGCGATAGATATTCTCGACCATGATCACGGTCGCATCGACGATCAGTCCGAAATCGAGTGCGCCGACCGACAGCAGGTTGGCGCTCTCACCCTGCGCGATCAGGATGAGGACGGCAAAGGACAGGGCAAAGGGGATCGTCACCGCCACGATCACGGCGGAGCGGAGATTGCCGAGGAACAGCCACTGGATCACGAAGATCAGCAGCATCCCCTCGATCATGTTATGGACCACGGTGCGCGTGGTCAGCGCGATCAGGCCGGAGCGGTCATAGATACGCTCCAGCGAGACACCGAGCGGCAGCGCGCCGGAGGCATTGATTTCCGCCACCTTCGCCTTGACCGCCGCGATCGTCGGGGTCGATTGCGCGCCGCGATGCATCAGCACAATGCCCTGGACGATGTCGTCATCGGCATCCTGCCCTGAAATGCCGGTGCGCGGGACATGGCCGACCCGGACGCTGGCGACGTCGCGCACCATCACCGGCACGCCATTGCGGTCGCCGACCAGCACCGCGCCGACCTGTTCGGGCGTATGGATCAGGCCGATGCCGCGGACGATCGCCGATTGGGGGCCGAAATCGATAGTTTGCGCGCCGACATTGGCGTTGCTCTTGCCTAGTGCCGCCAGCACCTGCTGCACCGTCATGCCGTTGGCGACCAGCCGGTCGTTGTCGATCACCACTTCATAGGTGCGGGTCTTGCCGCCCCAGCTAATGACGTCGATCACACCGGGCACCGACTTCATCCGCCGCTCGACCACCCAGTCCTGCACCGTCTTCAGGTCCATCACCGAATAGCCCGGCGGCCCCTTGACGCGATAGCGGAAGACGTCGCCGATCGGCGAGGTGGGCGAGATGACGGGCTTGGCCCCATAGGGTAGGGCCGACATCTGCGACAGGCGGTTGATGATCCGCTGCTGCGCCTCGTCATAGCTGAAGTCGTAGCTGAACTGGACGCGGATGTCGGACAGACCGAACAGCGTCGAGGCGCGGATGGCGGTGACATGCGGGATACCCGCCAGCTGCACCTCGATCGGGATCGTGATGTTGCGTTCGATCTCCTCGGCCGACAGGCCGGGGCTCTGGGTCACGATCTCGACCATCGGCGGCACGGGGTCGGGATAAGCCTCGATATTCAGCTTGCTGAACGCGACGCTCCCTGCGCCGAGCAGCGCGATCAGCAGGATGACGATAAGGGTGCGCTGGTGCAGCGCGAAGGCGACGATGCGGTTCATGCGGCTTTCGCTGGCGGGAGGATGACGCGAGGAGGGACGGGGGAGGGCGCGTTCAGCCCTGCGTCCCGGCTTCGTTGACGAACAACGCCCCGCCGGTGACGATGCGCTCGCCGGGGCGCAGCCCGGCTGTGACGCGGACCTTGCCGTTCGACCGCTCGCCGGTCGCGACCCGGCGCGGGATCAGCGTGCCGTCGGGCCGGGCGACCCACACCCGCGCCTCGTCGCCTTCGCGGATCACGGCACTGGCGGGGATCAGCATGGCGGTGGCCCGGGCGGCCTGTCCTGCAGGGGTGCCGGGCAGGATGGTGAAGCTGGCGAACATGTCGGGCTTGAGCGCGCCATCGGCATTGGCGATCGTCGCGCGGACCGGCAGGCGGTGCGAGGCGGGGTCCAGGCCCGCCCCCACCTGCGCGACCTGCGCGGTGAAGCGGCGGCCGGGCCAGGCCGGGGTCGTCACCGTCACCGCATCGCCGACGCGGACATGCGCGGCGTCCTGCTCGGCGATCTGCGCGATCAGCCAGACGGCGGACGGATCGGTGATGACGAAGGCCGCCGACCCCTTGCCGTCGATATATTGGCCCGCCGCCACGTCGCGCCGCGCGATGACGCCTGCAATGGGCGCGCGGACGATGGTTTCAGCGGCACCGGCACCCTGACGATCCTCCAGCGCCCGCATGGCCGGGGGCGTCATGCCATAGACCGCCAGCTTACCACGCGCACCCGATACGCTGGCGGCGGCGGCCTGTACCGCACCCTCGGCGGTGGCGACCGCGCTCAGCGCCTGCTGATAATCCTTCAGCGCGCCGCCCGCCGTCCGATAGATTTCGCCATAACGATCGGCATTCTGCCGTGCGAGGCGCAGTTGCGACACCGCCGCGCGGTGCTGTGCGCTGGCCGAGACCAGCGCGTCGCGGGCCTCGACATATTCGACCGACTTGACCGTCATCAACGGCTGCCCCTTGGCGACATGCTGTCCGGGTTCGACCAGCAGCCGGGTGACCATGCCTCCGAAAGGCGGGGAGACGGGCGTGCTGCGATTGCCGTCGACGGCGATCGTGCCGGTCGCCTCGATCGCCGAGGTGGGTGTCAGGGTGCTGCCGACCGTCTCGATCGTCAGCGACCGGCGCTGCTGTGGCGTAGGCCGAAAACCCTCCGGGCGGCGGATGGCGGGGGCCGTCGCCTTGCCGGTGAGCATGTTCGATACGGCAAGCGCTCCCGTTCCGGTCGCAAGCAGACCGGCGGCGATGGCGATGACGGCGACTTGGGTACGCCGGGACAGCCGCCGGGCGGCCACGGAATGGGTGTCGGGCATGAAGCGAACATCCGGGCTGAAGGGAACGGTGCAGCCGACAGGGCACGGTACGCCCCCAGGATAGGCCATGGGACGCCGGGATCGGCTCGGGTGATGAAGAGGGGGGGGCTGGCGGGCGGCAGGGAGTGGTCCGTCCGCCAGCCGCACCGTCAGAAGCGTTGACGCAGTCCGACGGTGATCGAGGTCGCCGTGAGTTTCGGCTTGTAGCTGGTGGCGACGGTCCCGCCATTGGCGAGCGGCATCCGCCCCGCGAACTGAAGTCCGGTGGTCTGTGCGTAACGACCTGCGAGTTCGACCGTGGTGCTGTCGCTCAGCGCATAGCCGACGCCCGCATCGGCATGCCAGCGCAGGCCCCAGTCGCGCCCGTTCATGGTGCTGCCCTGGCTGCCGGTCCGCGTCGTGCGCGACAGGCGTTCGGTCACGCGGACGACATCGATGCCACCGCCGACGAAGGGACGGAGCGGGCCTTCCACCGGCACATCGACATAGCCCGCCAGGCCCAGGCTGAGCGTCTTGGACCGCCCATCGGACACCAGCGACGCGGTATCGAGCCGCTTGGCATTGGCGCGGGCCGCCGTGTAGCCGACCGTCGCTTCCAACCGGAAGCCGCCCAGATCATAGCCCAGGCCGCCCTCAAGCGACTTGCCGCGCCGGAAGTCGACATTCGCCGGGAAGGTCGAGGGCACCGCCGTATCCGGTCCCTTCATCTTCAAATCGGAATCGATCAGCGAACCGACGCGGCCGACGATATAGGGTCCGCCGATAGTCGTCTGGGCAAAGGCCGGTGTCGAAAGGGCGGTTCCAGCAGCAACAGCGGCCAGGCTCAGCAGCGTAGAGACTTTGGGCATGTCGGTGAAATCCCGGTATCGTGAAATATTGGTCGATGGCATCGTCCATCGATGCTGTGACGAAATGGTTCGGGGACCACCTCAACCGGCCGGAACATTATTTTTATTGGGTGTCGATCACCGGCAGCGGTCCCGGCGGTGGATGGCATCGCCCGCGACCCCGCCCGCCAGCGCGCCGAGCGCCGTCCCGATCAGCTTGTCACGGCGTCCTGCGACCAGATGGCCTGCCAGGCCACCGCCCACCGCGCCCAGCAGGGCCCCGGTGCCACCCTGGGCGCGGCAGGGATTGTGGACAGGGCGGTCATCGTCCCGGCCATCGGCATAGCCGCGACGATAGCCATCGCCGTGCCCCTGCTCGTAACCGTCGCCATGACCATCGCGATACCCATCGGCGCCGCCATCGTCATAGCCGTCGCGATAGTCGCGGTAGCCGCTGCGATCATATCCGTCCCAGTGCCAGCTCTGCCCGTGTGCGGTGTTCGGGATCAGCGTTGCCGAAAGAAGGAGAGAGGCCAGGCAAAAGGCAAGAAGTCGCATCGTTCGTCCTTTCATCCATCCACCCGAAACAGGGGGGTGATGAGCGATGGACGAAGTCGATGCGCCCGCTCCGCAATCCGTCTGTCGGAAAAATGCCGCGCCTGACGGCCCTACTTACTTCTGATGGGCCCGGCCATGCGGGCAGGTCTGGGCGGTCGCCGACGGATCGACCCGGCCATAGGGTGTTTCCGCCACCACGGTCCCGGCATCGATCAGCCCCTTCAATCGCCGAACCCGCGCCTCTCGCCGATCGAGATAGCGATCCCGGTGTGCGACATAGGGATCGGGCTGCGCGCGCGCCGCACGCAATTCCTCGTCCATCTCGGCGCGGCGATCGAGGGTGCGGAAGATGTTGCTCGTGATGATATAGGCCCGGTTGCGGAACGGCCCGCCGATAATCAGAGGCGAGGCGACGCCGTCCACCGTGCCGCCGACCAGATCGCGCAGCGTCGTCGGCCCGATCAGCGGCATGAACAGGAACGGGCCCGGCTTCACGCCATAAAAGCCCAGCGTATCCGAAAAGCCGTTCGGGCGGCGGGGAAGGTTGAACGGGCAGCGGCGCGCGACGTCGATGACCCCGGCCAGGCCGAGCGTCGAGTTGATCGCGAAGCGACCCGCCGTTTCCACCGCCTTGCCGAATTTGAGCTGGAGCAGGAAATTGGCGAAGGCGACAGGTTCGCGCAGGTTGGCGAAGACGTTGCGCAGGCCGGTTCGGATCGGCTTCGGCGTCGTGCGTTCATAGGCATGGGCGACCGGTGCCATGACCGCATTGTCCACCGTCTCGGTCAGCGCGAAGGATGCCATATTCACCTGGCGCAGAGGATCGTCCGCCCGGTGGCGGCTCGCCGTGACGACGATCTCGTCGCGCGTGGCGGGGCCGGTATCGGGGCCTTCTTTCGTCGAGGGCGGGGCTGGGGTGGTGTCCGGAGGCTCGAACGCATGGACCGGCGCGACGGTGATCGAGACCGCGTCGAAATCGCCGGTCAGCGGAACTGTCCCTTGCAAGGGCGCGGACGTCGTCGTCGCCAGCAATGCCATCAACGGTGCAGCAATCAACGCAGTCCCCCTTCGGCTCGTGCCGCAACGGCACACGCCCTTCATTTCCATCGGTCTGATCCAGAGACGACGCGGTCGGACGACCACCTCAAACCCCGTCGTTCGAAAAAGTGGGAACTGGCTTGAGGTGGGGGCGCGTGGTCTCCGTCTATCGCGCATGGCAGGATATGAACCCGACGACGAACCGATCGCCTTTGGTCAGGATTGGTGGGATGAACCGATTGTCCCTGCCGCCGCCCCTCCGCGGTGGACGATCCTGCTGGCCTTCTACAACGAAGCCGATGCGATCGTGGCGACGTTGCAGCAGCTTCGCCGCCAGACCCGACCGTTCAGGCTGATTCTGGTCAACAATGGCTCGACCGATTGCTCGGTCGCGCTTTGCCATGGCGCCCTGGCCGGTCGCGGCATTGATTATGTCATTCTACACCAGGGCGAGATCGCCGGGCAGACCGCCGCCCTCAATGCCGGGCTGGCGCGCGTGGAGACCGAGTTCGTCGCGACCTGCGATGCCGATACCTTCTATCCGCTTGGCTATCTGGCGCAGGCCGAGAGTCTGCTCGACGATCCCAGAGGGCGGACGGTGGCGGCGTCGGCCTGTTTCGTGCCGCTGGGCAGCCCTGGAACCCGAACGGTCGCGATGACGCTGCACCAATGTCTCGCCAGCCGCCTGTTGCCGCGCCAGACCCATGTCGGTGCGGCGGGCCATTGCTTTCGCACCGATGCGCTGCGGGCGGCGGGCGGTTATGACATGCTGCGATGGCCCTATGTCCTGGGCGATCACGAGGTCATGCACCGCGTCATGAAACTGGGTCGCCAGCGCATGACGCCGTCCCATTGGTGCAGTCCGTCCGAACGGCGGCGGGTGCCGATCCGCTGGACGCTGATGGAACGGCTGGCCTATCATCTGACACCCTTCGCGCTGAAGGATCGCTATTTCCGCTGGCTGGGCCGCCGGTTCGCGCGGCGCGAGCTGTTCGCCGAGCGTCTGCGGATACGGGACTGGCAGAGCGCACGGTGACCCACGCCATCGCGCGTCCTGCGTCGGGAACGAATGCTTTTGTGGAGGCCCTGTGGAGGCCATGTGGAGATGGTGCGGCGCTCCATTGGCCGCGCGCGTCGGGGGTGATAGCCGCTGGTCCTCATCCTGAATTCCCTGTGCAAAAGCCACCGATGACCGACATCGTGCCGCCCCCGTCGCCGCCCACGGCGCTGCTCGACGCCTTTCTGGCGCGCAGGGCGGCGCTGCTCCGTTACTTCGCGGCCCGAATAGGGGAGGCGGACGCACAGGACATCGTCCAGGAAATCTATCTGCGCGTCGTTTCGGCACGCGGTGATGTCGAGGTGCTGCACCCTGGCGGCTATCTCTATCGGTTGGGCAACAACATCCTGCTCGACCGTCTGCGTCAGGACCGTGCCCGTGCGCGGCGGGACAGCGACTGGCGCGAGGTGAATCATCATGCCTCGGTCGGCGGCGAAGAGGTCAGCGACACGGTCCCGCAGGACGAAGCGCTGATCGCCCGCGATCAACTGCACCGGATGCGTCTGGCGCTCGCCGACCTGCCGCAGGCGGTGCAGACGAGTTTTCGGCTGCACAAGATCGACGGGCTGACGCATGCGCAGGTGGCCGAGCGGATGGGCGTGTCGCGAAGCCTGATCGAAAAGCATATGATGGCGGCCCTGCGTCACCTCTCGCAGCGCCTTGACCGATAATCTCGTGCGCGGACATCGAAAGATATTGCGGAGCCTAGGGCGCGACTTCGTCCATGGTATCGGGGGACCAGTGAAGGACGGGGCGGCAGCGCGATGGCACCAATGACGACCGATGATGCGGACGAGGCGGCTATCCAGTGGTTCGTTCGCCTGCAGGATTGCGAGGACGAACGGTTATGGGAGGCGCATCTCGCATGGCTTCAGGCCGATCCGGCGCATGCCGCCGCCTATGCCAGGGTCGAAAGTCTGTGGATTGCGGCGGATGATCTGCGCGATGCAGCGGCGCCTGTCGCGGAGAGCGAGGGGGCGGCTGTCGTCTCCTTGGCCGATGTCCGGGCGAAGCGTAACCGGTCGCGGCGATGGGCGCTCCCACTTCTCAGCATGGCGGCTGCTGCGGCGGTAGCGGTGCTGGCTGGCCCGCAGATCACGCGGATGATCGACCCACCGGGCGAAACCTATCGCACCGGCGGCGAGGGGACGAAGGTCGTAACGCTGGCGGATGGGTCGCGGCTGACGCTCAATCGCAACAGCGCGGTGACGGTCCGGCTGGAGGACGACCACCGCACCGCGACGCTCGCGACCGGGGAAGTCCTGTTCGACGTGCACCATGACGCGGCGCGGCCTTTCACGGTGATGGCCGCGGGGCGTGACGTGCGGGTGCTGGGGACCGAATTCGACGTACTCGACGAAGGGGGCAGCTTCGCGGTCGCGGTCCGCCGGGGGCTGGTATCCGTCTCGCCCGCGGCCGACGGCGGCGTCGTCACGAAGCTGCCAGCCGGAACGGCGCTCAGCCGGGCGCCGGGCGCGCGGGTCGACACGGTCGAGCGGATCGATCCCGATCAGGCACTGGCCTGGGAGCATGGGCAACTGGTGTTCGCCGACAAGCCGATCGAGTCGGTTGCGAACACCCTGTCCCGCTATATGGGGGCGCCGATCGCAGTGGACCCGGCGCTGCGCGGCATGAAGGTCAGCGCGGTCTTCCTGGTCGCCGACCGCTCGCAGCTGCGCCGCCAGATCGAGGCGGCACTGCCCATCCGTGTGAAGGCGATCCATGGCCGTTTGTCGTTCGTCCCGGCGCGCTAGAGACGGATGACATGAGATGGATCGGGTCAAACTGACGTCATCGCGCTCTAGAGCAGGGGACGGGCACCCGATGCCGGACGAGCTTGTGCGACGGTGAGGGCTTTACATGCCGTCGGGGTGACGATCCCGATGATCCTGTCTGCAACAGCCGCCGCTGGACAAGGTCCGGCGACCGGCGACGTGCGCCGGTTCGATATTGGGATCATGCCCCTGTCGCGCGCCCTGGTGACGGTCGGATTGCAAGGCGGCGTCAGCGTGGCGGGCACCGACCCGATCCTGGCGCAACGGCATTTGCGTGCGCCCATCCGGGGCCGGATGACCGTCGAACAGGCGCTTTCCCGCCTGTTGGCCGGCACTGGCCTGGTCGCGGTGCGGACCGCGCCCTATGTCTATCGGATCGAGCGCGCGCGTCATGGCGTCGATCCGGCCCCGCCGCCGCCGCGTCGCGATACGCCGCCGCCTGCGGTCGTCGGCGCGGAGGTCGTCGTGATGGCCAGCAAGCGCGGGGTCCCGATCGAGGATTATCCCGGTTCGGCCTATATGCTGACCGCCGACGATTTGACGATCGGCAGCGGCACCCATGCCGACACCCGCGCTTTGACCAACCTGTTGCCGGTGCTGACGACGACCAGCCTGGGGCCGGGGCGCGAGAAACTGTTCGTCCGGGGGATCGCGGACAGCAGTTTCGTGGGCGGCAGCCAGGCGACCGTCGGCCAGTATCTGGGGGAGATCCAGCTCAACTACAGCGCGCCCGACCCGAACCTCGCGCTCTACGACATCGGCTCGGTCGAGTTGCTGGAGGGGCCGCAGGGCACGCTCTACGGCACCGGCGCGCTGGGCGGCGTGATGCGCGTCACACCCAACCCGCCCGAACTGGGCCGCTGGTCGGGGACGGTCGGCCTGGGGGCGACGGGGATCGCGCATGGCGGGACCGGCGGCGATGCCATGGCGGTCCTCAACGCACCGCTGGGCGAGCGCGCCGCGCTGCGCATCCTGGGCTATGGATCGCGCACGCCGGGCTATATCGACGATACGCTCCGGGCCAGAAGGGGCGTGAACCGCAGCGACATAGGCGGTGGCCGGGCGACCTTGCGTATCCGCCCCGGCGATGCCTGGACGATCGATATCGGCGGCGTCTATCAGCGGATCGACAATCGCGACGCCCAATATATCGATGCCGCCGCCCCGCCCTTGACCCGTGCGGTGCCGGTCGCGGAGCCGTCGTCGAACGACTTTCGGATGGGCTCGGTCACCGTCCAGCATCGCAGCGCGGGGGGACAGACGCTGACGGCGGCGCTGTCGCTGGTCAGGAACGACGTCATGGCGCGCTATGATGCGGCGGGGCTGGTGCGCGACGCCACCGCGCTGGAGACGACAAGCAGCTCGCAGGTCGTGACCGGGGAATTGCGCCTGGCCCGGCATCGCGACAGCGGCAACGGTTTCGTATTGGGCAGCTATGCCACGGTCAGCGACGACCGGCTGATCCATTCGACCGTCGGTCGCGACGGTGGGACGGTGCTGCGCGGTATCGGCAACCGCGTGGTCGACGTGGCGCTGTTCGGCGAAGCGACCCTGGCGCTGGGGCATGGGTTGGCGGCGACCATGGGTTTGCGTGCGACCTATCTCGACTTTTTCGGCACCACCATCCTGCCCGGCGGGCGCGAGCAGGGGCTTGCGGTGGAGGTGCCCAATGGCGGCGACGTGACCTTCCTGCCCAGTGCCGCGCTGCGCTGGGACTGGAAGCCCGGCCTGACCGGCTATCTCCGCTATCAGCGCGGCCTGCGCGTGGGCGGCTATGGCCTGGATACCGAGGTGTCGCTCGACCCCGAGGACGCATCGTCGGACGACGGCTCCGTCGTTTTTCGACCCGACACGCTGGACACTTTTGAGGCGGGCCTGCGCTTCGGCGGTCCCGCATCGCGCCTCCATGCGCGGACGGCGCTTTCCTTCGCCAACTGGCGCAGCATCCAGGCGGACCTTTACGGGCCGACGGGACCGCACACCGCCAATATCGGTGATGGGCAGATCTGGTCGCTGGAGACGACAGCGCAGTGGCGGCCCGCTCGGACCATCCGGCTGACCGGCGCGCTCGTCCTGACCCGCAGCGTCCTGACCGATCCCGCTCCGCCCTTCGTCCGCGCCCGGCAACAGGCTCTCCCCAATACGCCGGCGGTTTCGATGCGGGTGGCGCTGGACCGGCGATGGTCGCTTGCCACCGGTGACGACCTGCTGCTGCGCGGCTCGGTTCGGTATGTCGGACGCTCATGGGTCGGTGTCGGTCCGCTCCATCTGCCGCAGGGCGATTATGCGCAGGCGGATATGGGGCTGGCCTGGACCCACCGGCACAGGACGCTGACCCTCGATGTCTCCAACCTGCTTGATGTCGCGGGCAACCGCTTCGCCCTGGGCAACCCGCTGGCCTATACGCGGCGGACACAGTGGACGCCCCTGCAACCGCGAACCATCAGGATCGGCGCGGCGTGGTCTTTCTGATCTTCCTATTGCCCGCGTAGTTTGCGGGACAGTAAGGACAAGACGCTGACCCACGGTCCAAATGTTCCGGTCGGCACGAACAGCTAGAGAAGGATGACATGAGCTGGAATCGTCATTGCGAGCGTAGCGAAGCAATCCAGTGTCCGGGCAAGACGCCCTGGATTGCTTCGCTACGCTCGCAATGACGGATTGGGTCAAACTGACGTCATCCCGCTTTAATGATATTCAGGAGAATGGCGAGTGTCCTCCCTCTCCGCCACTTACCTGTCGTAAGTCTTTGGTCGATTATGGCTGTCTTGGTCGGGTGGCGACATATGTTGCGCAACCCGTCATCGCCAGCGCTACCGCAACAGCGACGGTGGCGGAGGGATGGGCGGTCATGACGAAAAGGGCATAGCCGGTCGCCATACCGATACAGGCCATGGTCTTGGCGCGGGGGCCGATCGCCCGGTTTTGCTTCCAGGCGCGCAGGGTGGGGCCGAAATGCGGATGGTTGAGCAGCCGTGCCTCCAACGCCGGGGACGACCGGGCAAAGCATGCCGCGGCAAGAATGAGAAAGATGGTGGTGGGCATCAGCGGCAGGATCGCGCCCACGATGCCCAGTCCCACGCATATTGTCCCGGCGATCAGCCAGCCCAGCCGTACCGCCCGCCCGACATGCCGCCGCAGAGCGGGATCACGAGAAGGCGGCATCGGCCAGCATCCGGACATGCGCAAAGGCGTCCCGCGCGCCCTGCAGCATGCGGGCATTGTCGGCGTGGTCGAGATCGAGCTGGTTCACGGCCTTGGTAAAGGCTTTCCACGAAGCCCCGCGCCCGTCCGGATGCGCGGCGAGATGGCGTGCCCCGAATGATCCATCCAGTCCCAGTGTCGCCGCGCGCTTCGACAGTGACGCGGCGCCCAGGTTCGATCCCTCCGCCACCCAGAGCCAGCCGATCGCCGTCATGGGATCGGTCCGGTGTGGATCGGGCAGGCCATGGTGATGGGCTGGCGGGGGGGCCTCGCCCAGATCCGCCAGATCCTGTCGCACGCGGTCCAGCCTACGGCGCGCGGGCATGTCGAGCGCTGCGGGGAGCGGCAGGGGCATCAGGTAGAACGGATCGACATGATGGTGGAACCGGTACTGCATCCGCAACAGCCGGACATAGCGATCCCGATCCCGAAACGGCTCGGCCGCCATGATATGGGCGTCGAGACGGTCATGCGCGCTGCGTGTAGCGTCCATTAATCGCTGGGACCGGGGGGCGGAACGGATGGGTGTGTCGATTGCGCTATGGGGCATGGTGGATATCCTGCATGGTCTGGGAGAAGTCAGCGTCGCAGCGTGAAGTCGATCGGCACCTCCACGGTGACGGGGTCGCCGGGGACGGCATCGTCGACGGGCGGTACGGGGGAAGCGCGGCGGGCCGTCGCACGCGCCTCCTGGTCGAGCAGCGGGTAGCCGCTGCCATGTATCAGCTCGACCGCCGTCACCTCGCCGGAGCGACGCAGGGTGATGGCGATGCGCACGATGCCCTGCTGCCGTGTCGCTTCGGCCTGGCGGGGATAGCGCCGATAGCGTTTGAGGTGCCCGAGCAGTCGCGCACGCCAGTCCGCGGCGGCTGCGGGCAAGGAAACCCGGTCGGCGGGTGCCGCGAGGGAAGGCGGAGAGGGGGCGTCTCCGTTTGCCGTCGCTATAGGCCCTCCCATTGCCTGTGGCTGACGCGCGGGGACGGGCAGCGACGCGGGAAGCGTTGCGGCGGGTTCGCCGTGCGGGGGTGACACCGGGGCGGGTGCGATCGTCGTCGCAGGCGGTGACGGAGGCGTGAGCTTTGATGGCGGCTGGTGCGTAGGGGAGGGCTTGCCGGGTTCCACGACCGGATCGCGCGGAATGGACTCCACCATGAACACCGCCGCCCGTCCGGCATCGACCGAGCGTATCGGTGGTGCGATCCGCTGGATGCCGAACAGCACCACGACGACCATGCCGCCAAGGATCAGCGTTCCCGTGCCGAAAGCCCGCGCCTGGACGGGCTGGCGATAGCCGGAGCCGCTAGAGGTCCCGTCAGAAACCATGTTCCAGCCGGATGCTGGCGGCGGTGCGGCGATAGGAATAGAGCCAGTCGACATTGCTCTTCACCCGATTGTGCTGAAGAAGGATGTTGGGGGTCAGCCCCGCGACGCGCAGTCCGGGCAGGCGCAGGACGGCGGTGAGGTTCGTCTCGCGGTCATGGCGGACTGCTTCGAGCAACGCGCTATAGGCGCGGTAATCGCGCTGCCGGGCGGAGGCGATCACGGTCAGCTCCGCCCAGTCGGCAAGCCCGTGCACCAGCCCCAGCCTCGCCCCGGCATGCCGATACGCATTGGGCCGGGCCTCCGCCTGCTTGTCTCCGGCGTCCAGGCCCGCAAACAGGCTCCAGCGGCGCGGCAGCGACCACCAGCCGGTCAGGTTCGCTTCGGTCAGCGCGCCATCGAGATCGGCGAAGTCGCGGCGATAGTCGAAGACCCGGCGTGCGATCTCGATCCGCAGGGCCGTGTCGGGCGACGGAGTGACCATCGCCTCCGCCCGCAGCCCGGGCGCGGCATAGAGCAGCTTGCCGCCCAGGCTCGCCAGATCGATGGTCGGGGACAGGGTAAGGGTGCGTCTGGCGGTCTGATGGTCATAGCCGATCTGCGCGGTCAACGTCGCCTGGTCGAACGCGCCATGACCGGGCCACAGATCGCCGTAAACAAGCGCGCGGGCGAGCAATCCGCCCTGGCCCTTCAACGCGATACGACGGCTGAGATTGCCCTCGATATTGATCCCCACCGATGCGATGGCGGGCGGCAGGGTCCGGTCGATCAGGCAGGTGCCGTCCTCGCCGGTCAACAGACAGGTCTGACTGGCCGAGCTCTGGTTCAGGTTGCTGCTATAGCCCGGACCGATGGCGAGCATGCCCTGCCACTGATCGCGACGGTCGAGCGCGGTAAGGAAGGCATCGACATTCCGGCGCACCCCGGCGGCGCGATCGTCTTGTCCCGCCAGTTCGGCGCGGATCGTGCGGAACAGCCGTCGCGCCGCGCGGTCCTTGCGGTTCTCGAACAGCAGGCGGGCAAGTTCGAGCTGGCCCGGAAGAAAGTCCGGCTGGATCGCCAGCAGCGCGCGATAGTGCCGTTCCGCTTCGCTTAGCCGTCCCTCGCTGCGCGCCAGGCCACCGCGCGCCCAGGCGACCAGCATGGCATCATGCCCAGCCAGCGCCAGATAGTGCGGCAGGAAACGGCGGACATCGGCCCAGGCCCTGCGCGCGACCGACAGGTACAGGGCCCGGCCCAGATCGTCCGGATTGTTGCCGACCGTATAGACTTGTCCGTCGATGGTGATGCGGTCGGGCGGCTCGGCGCCCTTGATCGCCTCGCGCTCCTGGGGCGTTGCCCGGCGATCGATACCGGGGTCGAGGCGCAGGCGATTATCCTCGCTCCGCGCGCTCTGCGCAGAGACGGGCGCGGCCAGCGCAAGCATGACCGGCGTCAGGAGATAAGGGAGGGCGGCGTGGCGCATCGGATCGGTACGAAAGCGGGGCTCCCGCAAGGGAGAGACGGGAGCCCCGGCCCTTCGCGTCAGTTCTTCGTGCCGCCGAACGCGGTGTCATGCTGACGCGCACCGTCGAACCTGACGGTCCCGGCCAGTGCCGCCGCACTGGCGCCGAAGAAGCGACCGCTCACCGCGCCGCCCGATGCGACGGTGGCACCCGATTGGGTGGCGACGGCCCCGTTGCCCGCAAAGCTGGCCCCGATGATCCGCGCCGTGCCGATATTGACGCCTGCGCCGGTCGAGGCGTTGGCCAGGCTGCCGCTGAGCGTACCCGACGTGCCGGAACCGAAATTGGCGGTCAGCGTGCCGGTCAGCGCGCCCTTGTTGCCATAATCGCTGATCCCCTTGACCGAATAGGTCGCGGTGCCGCTGGTCGGGACGGTCGTGCCGCTGGTATTGCCGACATAATAGACGGTGTGATCGCCAGCCGAGGCATTGCCCGTCTGCGACCATTCCCCGAACCACAGGTCGGCCGAGCCGACCCGCGCGAAGCGGAAATCGCCATAGCTGCTGTGATCGGCGACGTCGCTGGTCGCCATGTTCAGATGGCGCACCCCGTTCAGGTCGGGCGCGGCGTAGAGGCTGAGCCCCTGGAAGTCGACGCGCCGCCCATTGGTGCCCGGCACGCCGATCCCGGCCCGGCCCGCTACATGGGGGCCGCCGTTCACATCGCTGGCACCCACGGTCACCTTGTCGGTGTCGCTCGATCCGCCCGCAAACTGGGCATGGGCCGCCCCGCTGGTCAGGACGGTGGCGAGGCCAGCGAGAAGGATGGTCTTCAACTGGATGGAGGTCATGCTATTACTCCTGCGGTTGTGCGCGCCCGATCACTTCGGGCGCATCGATCCGGCCCCGTCGCCCATGTCCGGCTTTCAGGAAGGACCAAGGCGGCGGGGTCGAATGTCGGGATCATCAGAAGCGGCCCGTCAGGCTCAGCCGAACGGTGCGCCCAGGGGCGGGCATCAGCGAGCGGGTCAGCGGGTCGGCATAATAACGATCGTTGAGGTTGGTCCCGACCAGCTCGGCCGAGAAATGGTCGTTCAGGCGGTAGCGGACATAGGCGTCGGCGGTGACGATCGCGCCCCAGCTGAACGGTATGTTGAGCGAATAGACATCAAGCTGCTGCGCGCGCGGCAGGTTCGCGATCGTCTCGAAAAAGGGATTGTTGTAGCGGCTGTAATAGGTCAGCCGTCCTCCCAGTTCGAGCCGCCTGTCGAAGAAGCGCCCGCCCATCGTCCAGTTGACCGTCTGCTCCGGCGTCGCCTGGGTCAGCAGGAAGCCGTCCGGAAAGCCATATTTGACGCAATCGGGGACGCTGCCATTCGTCTTGTCGGCCAGCGCGGCGGCACTTTCGTCGCAGACCTGGTTGGTGGTCATGAAGGCGGCGCCGAGCTGGGTGTAGAAGCCGCCCGTATCGATCCGCGCTTCGGCTTCGATCCCCGCGATCGTCTGTTCCCGGATATTGCTGAACTGAAGGTTGGTCGATCGCTCCACCACGTTGGCGATATGGTTGCGATAGAAGGTCAGCTTGATGTCGGCGCGCTGATCCTCCCGGTTGAGGTGCAGCAGGCTGCGCAGGTCGCGCACCAGGCCGATCTCGTATAATTTGGCATGTTCAGGCTGGAGCGGGGCGAGCGGGTTGAACGAGGCCGAAAAGCCCAGCGTGCTCTCGAACATGCTCGGAAAGCGCCATGTCTCGATATAGCGGGCATAGGCGCGGGTGTGCTCGTCGGCATAGACCGTGGCCGAAAAGCTGGGTGCCCAGCGATGCGCCGAGCGACGCGGCGCGGTGATCGGCACCGTCTCGACGATGCTTTGCAGGCGGCACGTCCCGTCATTGCCGGGGACGCTGTTGATCGCTCCGTTCAGACAGGGATTGCCCGCACGGCTATAGCGGCCCTGCGCATCGGGGCGCCAGGTCGGCCCGGCTTCCTCCCAGGAGAGTTCATAGGGGCTCGCCAGATAGTCCGGCAGCATCATGGCGATGAACTGGTCGACGTCCTCCGCCGGCACCCCGGCCAATTCGCTGCGCCAATATCGGTTGAAGAACGACTCCCCCGTGCCCGAGACATTGAAGTAGGATTCGTAACCGCGATAGACGGTCGAATTCAGGCTCTCATTGCCCTTGGCGATCTGGCTGCGGGCGAAATCATCGACCGCCCAGTAACCGGCATAGCTGACCCCCGCGTTCAGCTTCAGGAAGCTGGCGGGCCGCCACTCGCCGTCCAGCCGGACGAGGAATTCCTCCCGCCGTCCGGCGCGCGGGAACTGCCGCCAGCCCTGGAAGCGCGCCGGATCGTAGATGTCGCGCGAGCCCAGCTTCTCATGCTGCCAATTGCCGCTCAGCGTGAGGTCGAACGTCGAACCGAACCGAACCGTGTTGGCGGCGTTCAGGCCATAGCGGTTGTTGATCGCATTGGCGCGGGCATTGTCGATGAGGATCGGATCGTCGAACGTCGCGAAATTGGGCATGCCGCCGGAATTATAGGTGTCGCTGTTGGTATCGGTGGCCCACAGATTGGCCTTCAGGTCGATCCAGCGGCTCTCCGGCTGCCACTTATATTCGGCGTTATAGGCCCGCGTATGGACCTTGCTGAGCGGCCATTGCACATTGCCTTTGTCGATCGGGATGCGCGACGGCATGATTTCCCCGTACCGGGTGACGCTGTCGCGCAGGCTGACCAGCAGATACTGGTCGTCGGCGATATGCCAGGTCGCCTTCAGCAGCACGGATTCCAGATCGCTGGACGTGTTGGGCACCTCGCTGCCCGGCGCGAAGCCCAGCGCCATGCGGCGGATACGGTTGAGATTGGTGGCGGGAAGCTGGCTCTGCTCGTAATAGCCCGCCCCGGTCGTGCCCGAGAAGTAGTTGCCCCGCTCGCGATACGCATAGGCGCCGAACAGATCGAGCCCCTCGATCCGTACCGCGCCCGCCACCCGAACGGCGCGATCGCCGAGCGAGAAGACGTGGTTGTCGTCGCTGGTGCGCGGGACGATCACCAGCGACGGGTCGCGCAGGGCGAAGCTGGGCGAGCTTTGCGGGAAGCCCGGCACGGTGCGATAGTCGCGACCGGTCAGCAGGGTCGGCAGGCGCGGGTCGGTGGAATTGTTGCCGCCCTCCAGCCGAACGTCCAGGCCGAAGGTCCGGCCGGGTTGCAGCACATCGTCGGCGTCCAGCGTATTGATGACGACGGTGCCGCCGGTCGAGCTGCGAATATTGCCCTGATCGGTCGGCCCGCGCAGCACCTGAAGCCCGGAGATCAGGCTGGGATCGACATAGGCGCGGTTGCTCGCGCCATTATAGCCGCGCCACACCGTCAGCGCCTGCTCGGTGCCGTCGATCACGACCGGCACGCGTCCCGGCCCCTGAATGCCGCGGATGCTGGGGTCGAGCGCGCCGCTATTGCGCGCATCGCCGCTCAGCACATTGACCATGCCGGTCAACAGGTCCGAGGTGGTGACGCCCTTATAGCGCTCGATCTCGGCGCGGTCCTTATAGCCGCTGGCGAAATCGGCGTCGAAGACCGTGTCATGGCCGCGCTGCGCCCGCGTCTCGGCGACATCGCGCGGTGCGTCGTCACCCTCGACGCGCAGGGCGTCGGTCACGACCGGGGTTTGGGCGCCGCCTGTCGTTGGGCGGCGCCGAAGTGTCAGAACGCCGTTCGATAACTGCCAGTCGAGGCCGGTCCCCGCGAGCAGGCGGTCCAGCGCCTGCGCGCGGTCCATCCGGCCAGCCGCGCCCGGCGAACGCAGTCCGGCGAGCAAGGTCGCATCGACGCTCAACTGAACCTGTGCCTGTTGCGCAAACGTGGCCAGGGCGTCCGTCAGCGACTGGGCGGGAATCGAGAAGCGGACATAAGCTGGCCCGGTCTGTGCCGCCAACGGTGCCGCCATGACACCCAGGGGCGAGGCCGACAGCATCATGGCGATACCCAGCCGCTTCCATCGAAACCCGATATATCTGTTCGTCACGTCGTCCCCCGAATCCTACCAACAAATGCTATTGCATGTCGTTCGCAATCATTGGGTAGACGTTTGGGCGCGATGGATTTTCAGGCGTGGGCGGAATTTTCTTTGGCGCTCCGCTCAATCGGCGTGGACGATGGTGATCCAGGGCGTGACCTTGGTGATGCCGAGCCCATGAGACTGGCGCATGGCCGCAAGCGCACGGTCGGGGTGACGCAGATCATAGACGCCCGTCACACGCCGGGTCATGCCCGCGCCGCGCGTGACCAGCCATCCGCGATGCCAAGGTTGCAGTAGGGCGACGGCCTCTGCCAGCGGGCGATCGATGACGATGAGCTTGCCCTCGACCCAGGTGGCTATGCGCGACGGCCCGATGGCTGTTCGGCGATGGCTGCCCGATCCGCAGTCGATCGCTTCCGCCTCGCCCGGACGCAAGGGCAGGGGATCGCGCCAGCCCGTGACGCAGGACGCAGCGACCAGCCCCTCCCGGACTGCGATACGGGTGAGGGGGCCCTCCACAGTGACTTCGAACGCGGTTCCCAGATCGGTGGCGATCGTGTCACCGGCAATGACGCGAAACGGCTTCGCGTCGTCATGGCGGACCTGAAAATAGGCGGTTCCGCGCAGCAGCCGGGCATGGCGGCCGCTGTCGAATGCCACGGCGCTATGCGGGGCCAAGGTGACGCGGCTGCCATCGGCGAGCGTCAGCGTCCGTACCTCTGCGGTGCCGGTGGCCGCATCCGCCAGCATGGACGGGAGCAGATGGGGCCCGATGATGAGCGCGGTGAAGCAGGCCGCCATGGCCATGGATACCGTCACCTGCCATCGACCGCGCCGCCATCGTCGATCACCGGACGGAGCAGCGCATGGGACCTCGATCGATGACGGCGCCTGTCGGATCACGGCGCTGACATGCTCCAACGCCCGCCATGCCGCGTCCTGCGCCGGGGCCCGCCGCCAGAGACGAAACCGGTCGTGCAACGCGGCATCATCGGGGTGTTCCTGCAATGCGATCATCCACTCCAGCGCGTCCCGCCGGTGACGTTCGTCGCCCTCGTCCCTGGTCACGATGCCTCGCCCCTATTCTCTCTCTGGAGCTAGACGCGTAAGCGCGACGTTTTTTCGGTGTCGTCCGTCTGATAGGGCGATGGGTGCAGCGCCCGACGGCATCGCTCGACCCCCTCCATCACCAGCGTATGGGCCGTCGTGACCGACACGCCCAGTTCCGCCGCGATTTCGCGCAACGGTGCGCCGGACAGGCGATGCAGCTCCACCGCCCGGCGCATACGCTGCGGCATCCGGGTGAGTTCGGCGGCGACCAGCGCGAGGTGCTGGGCGGCGATCACCGTCTGCTCCGCATCGGCGACCCCCGCCTCGATCTTCTCGCTTTCCGTATCGGAGCCATGCGGCATGATCGCCTCCCGCCGCCGACGCTGGCGATAGGCGTCCAGCGCCAGATTGCGCACCACGCGCCGGATATAGCCGATCGGTTCGACCAGCGACGGTTCGGCCCCTCGCTGCGCCAATCGCAGCCAGGCATCCTGAACGACATCCTCGGCCGAATCGGTATCGCCAGTGAACCGCGCCGCTTCGGTGACCAGCCGTCGTCGCTGGTCGGCAAATAACGCGGTCAGCGATGGCAGGGTCGTCATGGAACGGGCCATGCCACCGACGCTGATCCACCCAATTCCCGCATCCCGCTGCTCCCGACCAGAGCTGTCCGCAATGTCCTTCATCACGAATATGGGTCAGCTACTTTCCTGGCTAATGAGAGTCAATCTCATTTATGTCGGATGTCGATAGCGCCGCGATGACCGGCACGGGAAAGGACACTCGACCCAATTTCCGCTCAGGCGGCCAGCCACCGGCTGGCAAACTAAAATAGATTGTTAATCATGGGTGGGATAGCCGTCGCCACTCCTCCCTGCTGTGATCGGCTCCCTTGATCTCCTCTGTCCTACCCTATTCCGCTTATCTTCTGGCGGTTTCCATCGGCATCTGTCTGACGTCCGGCTGGTTGGTGGCACTGCTGGCAGCCGAAGTCCGCCACGCCCGCACCACCCCGATCGGGTGGCGCGATGGAGGGCTGGCGCTGGCCGCGGGGTTGGGGGTGTGGGCGACCCATTTCAGCGCGATGACCGCCTATCGCCCCGACCTGTTCCTGACCTATGCACCGGGGCGCACCGCGATTTCCGCGGCGGTGGGCGTTCTTATGGTCGGCCTGCCGATCGCCGCACTCGCTCGGGTGGAGCGGCGGGGCAGGCGGATCGTCCTGGCCACTGTCGCGGGCATCGGGATTTGGTGCATGCATGCCGTCGGCCTGTCCGCACTGATGGATTGCGGCCACCATTTTTCACTTACCACCAATCTGATCGGCGGGCTGATCGGCACCGCGATCCTGATCGCTTGGCAAATCCGTCGCTCACCCCGTTTTTCGCGTCTGGCGACCAGCCTTTCCTTTGTCGGGGCGGTATGCGCGATCCATTTCATCAGCCTGGCCGGAGACGGCGTGACCGCGCCGCTGGCCATGATCAATGGCAGCGCCATGTCGCCCGGCCTGGTCGCGGCCTGCACGGCCTTTGCCGTCTCGGTCGCCTGTCTGGGGGGCGTCCTGTCCGTGTCGCAGGCACGGTTGCGGCGCGAGCGGGAAGCACAGACGCTCAAGGCCGTGATCGAGAGCATGTCGGACGGCCTGGTCTTCATCGACAGGGCAGGGCGGCTCCGCCAGTTCAACCGGCATTTCCTGACCCTCTTCGATACGCCGCCCGAAGCGCTGCGGACCGGCGTGACCATCGACGTCTTTCTCGACACCATCGCGCGGTATCGGAATTGGCATCCCGACAAACGGACGCTTGTCGGCCAGGCGATGAAGGCCTGGGTCCATTCGGACGGGCCGTTCGACCGCGAATGCGAAATGGAGGATGGCCGCACCTATGTCATGCAGTCCCGCCCGGTGATCGGACAGGGCGTGGTCCTGACCTTCAACGACGTGACGGCCGAGCGGCAGGCCAGCCGCAAGCTGAGCTACCATGCGCATCATGACGCGCTGACCGACCTGGGTAACCGCCGGGCGCTGCGCGAGCGCAAGGCGGCGATGATCGACAAGGCCGAGACGTTCAGCCTGTTGCTGATCGATCTCGACGAATTCAAGCAGGTCAACGACACGTTCGGTCATGGCATCGGCGACAAGCTGCTGATCCATTGTGCGGCCGTCCTTTGTCGGCTGGTCGGCCCGGACAGCTTCGTCGCGCGGATGGGCGGCGACGAGATGGCCATCGTGCTGACCTTGCCGATCGGCCCCGCCACGGAATTCGCCCAGACCGTCGTGAACCAGATGTCGGAGGCCGTGACCATCGACGGCTATCGCCTGCTGCCCGGATGCAGCATCGGCGTGGCGGAATGGGTGCCGGGGCTGTCGGGCGAAGAACTGATGAAGCGCGCCGATCTTGCGCTGTATGATGCCAAACATGCCGGCCGTCGCCGTGCCCATTGCTATGAGCATGGCATGACGGAGGCCCTGTTGCGGCGGCAGGAGATCGTCGACGGCCTCCATGATGCCATTAATGGCGGCGGCTTCCGCCTGGCCTTTCAGCCGATCGCCGACCTCACGTCGGGCATGACCTGTGGCTATGAGGCGCTGTTGCGCTGGCAGCATCCGGTCCAGGGCTGGATCGCACCCGATGTCTTCATTCCCATCGCCGAGGATGCGGGCCTGATCGAGGAGATCGGGCGATGGGTGATCGCCGAAGCATGCCGCCACCTGGCCGGTTGGTCGACGCATCTCTATGTCGCGGTCAACGTGTCGGCGGCGCAGCTGGCATCCGATGCGCTGCTCGACCACCTGGCACAGGCGGTCGTCGCCAACGGCCTGCCCCCTGAGCGGCTGGAGATCGAGATCACCGAAACCGCGCTGATCCGCGATCCCGCCGCGGTCGCGGGTCGGTTGGAGCGTATCCGCAAGCTGGGCTTCAAGATCGCGCTGGACGATTTCGGGACCGGCCAGTCATCGCTCTCGCATCTTCGCGATTTGTGCTTCGACCGGATCAAGATCGACCGCAGCTTCGTGCTGCGTGCAGCAAGCGACCCGCGCTCGATGGCGGTGCTGCGCGCGACGGCGGCGCTGGGCCGCGAGCTGGGGGTCATCACCCATGCCGAAGGGGTCGAGACGATTGAGCAGATCGACCTATGTCGGCAGATCGGCTGCGATGCCGTGCAAGGCTATTATATCGGCCGTCCGCTTATCCCGCTCGTAGACATGGGCACGCCGCACTATGTCGACGCGGACATGGCGCGGTGGCCGAGAATATTGACCTCGTGACACATGTTGTTTCCGCCCGCCGCGCAGGGACTTACGGCTCGGCAGGCCAATGCGGCAATCAGCCGGGGACGACCACGCGCGGCGAGCGGAAACGCTGCAGGAGCTTGGGGTCCATGTTCAAGTGCGATGCCAGCAGATCGGGAGGGGTTCCAGCCAGCCACTGGGCAAGCGAGACCTCCTGATAGCGGCTGTCCTTGAAGATCTCCATGAACACCAGGTCTTCGGTGCCCGTGTTCTGGACATAATGGCCCAGGCTCTTCTTCACGACGCCGATGTCACCGGGGTTGAAGTCGGCGGTCTGCGCCTTGGGCCCGGTGTTGAAGACCGTCATCCGGGCCTTGCCCTTGATATAATATTGCCATTCGTCGGCATTGGGGTGCCAATGGAGTTCGCGCATGCCGCCCGGCTTCACCGTCACCAGCGCCGCCGCGATCGTTTTCGAAATTGGAAAGTTCCGGGTGTCGATGATCTTGACGTTGCCGCCCCGCGTGACCTTGTCCGGACGCATGTCCGTCATCGAAAAGGTGAACTGTTCCTCCGGCTCACCCAAGGGGGTGCGCACCGCCGCCTGTGCCGCGGCAAGGGGCATCGGCGTCGGGCCCTGGTAGATCCAGGTATCGTCGACTGGAATATTCTTGAACGCACTGACCGGCAGGTCGAAATTCTCCGCCAACACCTCGGGCGGGGTGTGCGCCATCCACTCGTTCAACAGCAGCGTGTTGAACTCGGATGCTCGACCATTGTCGAACACCAGCACGAACTCGGCCCCGGTCGTTCCAAGGCCTTGCAGCGAATGCGGCAGGCCCGGCGGGAAATACCAGAGGTCGCCTTGCTTGACATCGCGCACGGCCGGTCGGCCTTCGGCATCGAGCACCGTGATCCGGCAATTGCCATCCACCATCACGGCCCATTCGGCTTGCTGATGCCAATGCAATTCTCGCACGCCGCCCGGCCCGAGCCGCATGTTGACGCCCGACACCGCGTCCGAGATCGCGAAGTCCGCCTGGGTCACTTCGCGCGCCCATCCCCCCGCCTGCACGCGCTTGTGCGCGATGTTGAACGAGGACCAGAACAGATCCATGCCGTTCACGTCGGTCGCCGGCGGATCTTGGAACGACGGCATCTGGGCGGCCAGCGCCGGATTTTTCGGTCCCGGCTCGCGAAAGGCCTCTGGCGAGCTATTGATCCGCCCCTCGGGCGGCCGGTCAGGGTTGCCGAAAACACCCGTTTGGGTCGCATGAGCGGCGGTGGCGACACCCCCCGCCAATGCGCCTGCCGCAAGCAACTTGCGTCTCGACAACGGCTCCATCATCGCACCATCTCCATGTCATGCGTCGAACGGTTGCCGATACGCGCATGTGGAAACCGGCGCCTGCTATAACAGTGATAGGGATTCCCGATGCTTCTGGAGTTGCACCTGGTGCGAACCTTTGTCGCGATACTCGAAGCGGGATCATTTTCCGGTGCGGCGACTGCGCTTGGGTTAAGCCAACCCACCGTCAGCCAGCATGTCCGCCGACTGGAGCAACTGACCGGCGAACGTTTGTTCCAACGCGACACCCATTCGGTCGCCCTGACCCCCAATGGTGCGGTGCTGGAGCGATTTGCACGCGAGATGCTGGCCTTGGACGACCAGGCGAAGGCCTATTATGCGGGCGCCAATGAGCAGACGCGGATAAGACTGGGAATTTCAGAAGACCTGGCGCTCACCAGCCTGCCGCAAATCCTTCGTCATCTTACGAAGGCGCATCCGGACCTCCAGATCGATCTCACCATCGGCCTGACGAGCATGCTTTATCCGAAGCTCGACGGCGGGCATCTGGATCTCGTGCTTGCCAAGCGGCGAGCGGGCGATCAGCGCGGCGTGCTGGTGCGACGCGAGCGGCTCGCCTGGCTGGCGCATCGGGATTTCCATCTGGAGGAAGGGCAGCGCGTGCCGCTGGTCATCTATCCGACCGGTAGCATCACGACGCGCGCCGCCGTCACCGCTTTGGAGCGCGCGGGGCTGCCCTGGCGCATGGCATGTTCCGCCGAAACGCTGACGGGCATCTATGCCGGTCTCCATGCCGGGCTCGGCGTATCGGCGCAGGCGCCGATGCTTCTCGACAAAGCACCCGGCGAATTGCGGGTCGTCGATCAGGCCTTTTCGCTGCCGGAGCTGGAGGCGGTGGAGTTCGTGCTTCTGGGCCGCAGTCAGCGTCTGACGGGATTAACCGAGCGCGCCGCGCACCGGATCATCGAAGCCGCGGGATGGGGCGGTTGAGGCGATAAGACCGCCCACTCGGCGCTATCACCGGACCTCGTGACGGCGCCGCAAACGCCTCAAGCATCACGGACATGATCCCCGAACGCAATGATATGTTGTCTCGTCTTGTCTAATCATGCACATACGCCCGGTATCAGAGCATCGAGGTATTCATGTCGCTCCCATCCTCCGCGCCGATCCTGATCGAGGATCTGACGGTCGCTTATGGCCATCACAAGGTTCTCGATGGCCTGTCGCTGACGGTCGGTGCTGGCAGTATCACCGCGCTGCTGGGGGGTAATGGCGCGGGCAAGTCGACCACCCTGTCGACGCTGCTGGGCTTCACCCGTGCGCAATCGGGCAAGGTCGCGGTGTGCGGTGTCGATCCGTGTGCCCATCCCGATGAGGCACGCCGCCATATCGCCTATCTCCCTGAGAATGTGGCGCTGTACGAGCATCTGACGGCGGTCGAGAATGCCGATTATCTGCTGGCGCTCAGCGATGAGCGACAGGGGCGGGACGCGATCGTCGACGCCCTGCGCGCGGCCGGCTTGCAGGAGCGCGCCTGGGACCAGCGGCTGGGCGGTTTTTCCAAGGGGATGCGGCAGAAGGTCGCGATCGCGGTCGCGCTGCTGCGCGCGGTGCCCGTGCTGCTGCTCGACGAGCCGACCTCCGGTCTTGATCCGCGTGCGACGGCGGATTTCAACGCGCTGCTCTCCGCCGTGCGTGCGCGGGGTACGGCGGTGCTGATGGTGACGCATGATCTGCTGAGCGCGGCCGATGTCGCCGACCAGATCGCCTTTCTGGAGGCTGGTCGGGTCACGCATCAGGTGCAGGCGAGCGGGTCGGAGCGGTTCGACGTGCGCGCGCTCCACGCCCGTTTCCAGGTCGGTGGCGCGGCGGTGGCCGCATGAGGATCGTCCGCCTGATCGCGCGCGACGAGTTGCGGCTGATGCTGCGCAACCGCGTCGCGCTGATCGCCTTTGCGCTGATCGTGCTGCTGACCCTGGTCGCGGTCGCGAGCAGCTGGTCGCACCAGCGCAGCGTCGCCGCCTTGCGCGACCGGCACCAGCATGAGGCCGAACACGCCTTCGATGCGCAGCCGGACCGGCATCCGCACCGCATGGTGCACTATGGCCATTTCATCTTCCGCCCGCTCAGCCCGCTCGCCGCCTTCGATCCCGGCGTCGACGCCTTTACCGGCAACAGCATGTTCCTGGAGGGGCATCGGCAGAACACCGCCAATTTCGGCGATGTCCGGCAAAGCTCGCTGCTGATCCGCTTCGGCCAGCTGACCCCCGCCTTCGTGCTTCAGATCGTCGCCCCCCTGCTGCTGGTCTTCCTCGGCTTCGGCAGTCTGGCGCGCGAGACGGAACGCGGTACGCTGCGCCTGCTGATGCTTCAGGGGGCGACGCGGCGACAGGTGGTGATGGGCAAGCTGCTCGCGCTCGGCACCGTCGCACTGGCCGCGGCGGCCCCGGCGATGCTCGGCCTGGCGATCATCGCCGGACAGCCGGGGGCGCTGGCGCTGCCGATGCTGGTCATCGCGCTCGGCTATCTGCTCTATCTCGGCTTGTGGGTGGTACTGATCCTGCTCGTCTCGGCCATGGTGCGGCGCAGTCGCGATGCGCTGCTGGTGCTGGTCGCGCTCTGGGCGGTGACCACCGTGCTGTTGCCCCGCGCGGTGCCCGACCTGGCGAGCGGCACCGTGCCGCTGGACAACCGCCTGCAGACCGATGTCGCGGTCGCGCGCGACCTGCGCCGCATGGGGGACAGCCACAATCCCGACGATGCGCATTTCGCGCAGTTCAAGCAGGCGCTGCTCGACCGCTATCATGTCACGCGGGTCGAGGATCTGCCGTTCAACTATAAGGGCGCGCTGGCGCTAGAGGGTGAGCGGCTGACCTCCGAACTGTTCGACCGCTATGCCGCGCGGAGCTTTGCCGCGCAGGCCCGGCAGAATGAAATGGTGAATGCGGCCGGGCTGCTCAGCCCCGCCATCGCGCTGCGCGGCCTGTCGATGGCAGCGGCAGGGACCGACTTCGCCGCGCATCGCCGCTTCCTCGAACAGGCCGAGGCCTATCGTTATGCGCTGGTCCAGCGGCTGAACCGGATGCAGGCGGAGGCCGTCAGCTATGCCGATGACAGTGCCACCGACGCCGGGGCCGACCGGCGCAAGCGGATCGGCGCGGGACATTGGCAGGCGATCCCCGATTTCCACTTCGTCGCACCGACGGGGGCGACGCTGGCGCGGGCAGCCTTGCCCGGCCTAACCATCCTGGGCCTGTGGCTGGTCGCCGCCATCGCCTTGCTGGCGCTGGCGACCCGCCGGTTGGGAGCACGCCGATGACCCTGTGGCGGCATGAACTACGCCTGTTGCTGCGCCAGCGGCTGAGCATTTTCGCCCTGATCCTGCTCGCGCTGCTCACGATCGCGGCGCTGGGCACCGGCATGGCGGAGGTCGCGCGCCAGCGCGCCGCCATCGCCGCGATCCCGGCCGCGCAAGCCGAGGATATCGGTGCGGTCGCCGATTATGTCGACCGGACGAAGGACGCCGGAAGTGCGGCCTATTACAGCTTCCACCCCACATGGGACGCGCCCGCGCCGCTCGCCTTCGCCGCGCTGGGGATGCGCGACGTCGCGCCGTATATCCTGCGTGTCCGCGCGTTGGGGCTGGAGGCGCAAATCTATGACGGCGACAACTTCAATCCCGAAATCGCGCTGCCGGGCCGGTTCGACTTCGCCTTCGTGCTGGTCTTCCTCGCGCCTTTATTCGTGATCGCCCTGTTCCACGATCTGCAATCGGGCGAGCGGGAGGCGGGGCGGCAGCGCACGCTCGACGCGTTGCCACGGGGTGGGGCGGCGCTGTGGCGGCGGCGCACCGGGCTGCGGCTCGCGCTGCTCTGGGCGGCGCTTGGCCTGCCTTTTGCCGTCGCAGCGGTGGTCGAGGGGGTGGCGGCCAGCGTCGTCCTGCTCGTTCTGGGGGTGATCCTCGCCTATCTGCTGTTCTGGATCGCGCTCGCCGCCTTGGTCGGACGGCTGCGCTGGTCGTCGGTCGCCAATGCCGCGACACTGGCCGCCGCCTGGCTGGTGCTGGTGCTGATCGTGCCGACGCTCGGCAATGTCGTGATCGACCGGCTCATCCCGGTCGGGCAGGGGGCGGAGATTGCGCTGGCGCAGCGCGAGGTCGTCAACCACGCCTGGGACATACCGCGCGACGCGACGATGCGGCGCTTCTATGCCGCGCATCCGGAATGGTCGGATTCGCCACCGCTGGGGACGGCGTTCCACTATAAATGGTATCTCGCCTTCCACCAGAATGGCGACGAGACCGTCGCGCCCAAGGTCCGCGCCTATCGTGCCGCGCTGGAGAAGCGCGACCGGGCGGGCCGCGCCTTTGGCTGGGTGCTGCCCTCGGTCGGGGTGCAGGCGCTGCTGACCCGGCTGGCGCATACCGACCTGGCCGCGCAACTGGCCTATCAGGATCGCATCCGCGATTTCCATGCGCGGCTGCGATCCTTCTATTATGGCTATGTTTTCCACGATCGGCCCTTCGGCAAGGCCGAGTTCGACCGCGCGCCACGCTTCGACGACCGCGCCGGGGGCTGAGCGTCAGTCGACCTCCCGCGTGATCGGGTAGCGGAGCACGAAGGGATGTCCCGGCCCGGCCTGCGCGTAGAGCCAGGCCAGCCGGGCGTCGGGATCGGCGGCGAAGGCCGGGTCGTCGTGCAGCTTCGCCTCGAACGCGGCCTTCACCTTGGGCTGGGTCACCAGCACATATTCGCCGAGCCTGGCGACGACGAAGGCGTCCGTATCGGGGGCGGGCCCGAGCATTTCGGGAAAGAAGCCCCAGGCCAGGAACGAATCCTGGCTTTCCGGCTCCAGCAGCGCCGCGGCGAGCAGCCCGAGCGGCTGATCGGCGGGCACCCGCACGCTGCCCTCCGGCATCATCTGTTCGGCGCGGTCATGCGCGAAGCTGGCGGTTATCGGATAGCGCCCCTCCTTGGGCTGCGTCACCTTCGGATCGATCAGCCGGACCTGATCGACGGTCAGCGTGCGAGGTGCTGTGATCGTCTCGAACGCGATGCCGTGCAGGCGCAGGCGTTCGATCACCTCGGTCTGTTCGCGCGGCACCCACCAAGCCTTGGGCAGCCGCACCGTCTCGGTCGGCGTCTGGCCGATGATCGGCATGCGGAAGGTGATCGGCTTGCCCAGCCAGCGCTGCTCCATCCGGCCCGAGGCGGGCGAGCGATAGGTGTCGAACGCCACGCCCTTGAAATCCTCGACCCAGCCGATCGGCACAGGCGCGGGCTTCCAGCGGGTGAGCAATTCGGTCGGGCGGCTGGCGCGATCCTCGGCCTTGGCGGCGGCGATCCTGGCGGCATCGGTGCCCGCGATCTTTAGCGCCGCTTCCATCAGGACATAGGTGCCCAGAACCCGCCGCCGATAGGGCTTGAGCATATGGTTCTCGACGATCACCGTCGGCATGCCGATGAAGTCGCCATAGCCGGTCGAATAGCGCGGTCCTTCGGGACTGTAGCGGATGCCCTTGTCGGGCTGGCGTGTGTCGATCGGGCTGGGATAGAGGGTCGGGACATGCCCCGCCGCCGTCAGCGCCTGCGACACCGCCGGGCCAAAGCGGCTTTCCAGCCATCCGGCGGTCGCGCGATGCCGCGCATATTTCCCCCAGCCTGGATAGGTGAAGGTCACGTCATACTGCATGTCGAAGCCTTCGCTGACATGGCAGTCGATATAGAGGATCGGGTCGAGCGACCGGATCAGGCCGATCATGGCACGTGATTCCGGCGCATCGAGCTTGGCGTAGTCACGGTTCAGGTCGATGTTGCGCGCATTCGCATCGCGACCCTTCTCGGCGGGCCCGCGGATATGTGGGTAGTTATAGGCGCTGCGCTGTTCGTGCCCGTCGATATTATAGACCGGCACGAACACCAGATCGACCTTGTCCAGAAGGCTGTCCTTGCCGCGCAGCGCGATGTCGCGCAGCAGCATCAGTCCGGCATCCTTGCCGTCGATCTCGCCCGAATGGATGCCGCCCTGGATCAGCACCACGGGCTTGCCCGCACCGCCCTTGCTGGCGCGGACGTAGATCATCGCGCGCCCCTCGGTCGTCGTCCCGAAGCTGTTGACGGTGATGAGCGGCGATGCGGCGGCGAGCCGCTCCAGCCAGGCGCGGACCTCGGCATAGCGCGGCGTCGTACGGAAACCCGCCGCCTCGGCCGGGGTGATCCATGGATCGTTCGCTGCGACGATCAGGCGCTCGCTCGCACCCGACCACGGCATCACCGGCGGCAGGATTTTGGCGGACAGCGTGTCCTGCGCAGCGGCGGGCGCGGTCGATACGGCCATCAGGCCGAGCATGGTCCCCGCCCGCAAGGCATGGCGGGGGAGGAGTCGAAATGGCTTCACGATCATGATCCTGTCGTCTGCCATCACCGATGGCATGGAAGCGGCCTGCTGCCGCATATGCAGCAATAAGACAATATATCATTCCGCTTGTGTTGAGGGCAAAGTCACGCCAAACGCTTGGGCCACAGGGGGGAACATCGATGACGATCATGGCACAGGCGCGGGCGTTCGCGGGGGCGACGCTGATGGGAATGGGGCTGGCGAATCCGGCGGTGGCGCTGGCCGACACCACACGCGAAGCGCCGGTCGATGCGTCCGAGACCGCTGAATCGCAGGAAGTGACCGTCACCGGCCTGCGTCAGCAATATCGCGGCGACGTGCCGCTGCGCGAACTGCCGCAAAGCGTCCAGATTCTCTCCGCCGACAAGCTGGCCGAGGCGGGCGTGACCCGGCTCGACGATGCGCTCGATTTCGCGAGTGCCGTGTCGCGACAGAATAATTTCGGCGGATTGTTCGACAGCTTCGCCATTCGCGGTTTCGCGGGCGATGAGGGGACGTCCAGCTCCTATCTGCTGAACGGCTTCAATGCGTCGCGCGGCTATGGCGGTATCCGCGACACCTCGAATGTCGAGCGGATCGAGATATTGAAGGGCCCGTCCTCCGCGCTGTTCGGGCGGGGCGAGCCGGGCGGGACGATCAACATCATCACCAAAAAGCCGCTGCTCGACCATTTCGCCGCCGGGATGACGGCGGGCTATGGCAGCTTCAATCGCTTCCGGGGCGAGGCGGACATCAATGCGCCGATCACCGACGGCCTCGGCGTGCGCGTCACCGGCGCCTATGACGAGGGCGACAGCTTCCGCGACTTCGTGCACAGCCGCAAATATACGGTCACCCCGTCGATCCTGTTCCGCCCCGCGCCCGACACCAGCCTGTCCTATGAGCTGGAATATGTGCACCAGGCACTGCCCTTCGATCGCGGCATCGCCGAGGTGAATGGCAGCCCGCGCGGCCTGCCGCGTTCGCGCTTCCTGGGCGAGCCGGGTGATGGCGATGTGACCGTCGACGCGCTGGGGCACCAGGTTCAGCTTCAGCATGATTTCTCACGCCGCTGGTCGGTGCTGCTGGGCGCATCCTATCGCGACACCAGCTTCGGCGGCTTTTCGACCGAGGCCGAAAATGCCGATGCGCGCCAGCCCTATCTCAGCAACAATGCGGTCCAGACGGGCTCGATCCTGTCGCGCCAGCGGCGGCTGCGGGATTACCAGACCAGCGACATGGTGTTTCGCGGCGAGATCAGCGGCCGCTTCGATACCGGAGCGTTCACGCATCACCTGCTGCTCGGTGCCGATTACGACGAATATGTGCTGGACCGGCGCGAGGATCGCATAAGGCCGGGGACGACCGCCAATGCGCTGACATCGGCCGCGACACCGGCGCAATTGCGGGCGGCCAACGCGATCAATGTCTTCGACCCCGTCTACGGCAATCTGCCGACCGTCGCGCCCTTCACCAACCAGCGCGAACGGCAATGGAGCTACGGCGTCTATGTGCAGGATCTGGTCGATGTCACCGATCGCCTGAAGCTGCGGTTCGGGGGGCGTTTCGACCATCTCGAACGGCGGCTGGACTTCCGCATCCCCAACGCGGCGGGACGGCTGCCGCTGGCGGCGGCCCAGGACAATCGCCGTTTCAGCCCGCAGGTCGGCCTATCGTGGGAGGTCGCCCAGCCGGTGACGCTCTATGCCAGCTATGGCAAAGGCTTCCGCGCCAATACCGGCACCGGCGCCCCCAATGCCGCTGGCGCGGCGACGCTGTTCGAACCGGAATATACCCAAAGCTATGAGGTGGGGGCGAAGTTCGTCGGGCTGGGCGACCGGTTGACCGGCACGGTCGCGGCGTTCCAGACCAACAAGACCAATGTGCTGACCTCCGACCCGGTCAATCCCGGCTTTTCGCGCTCGCTGGGCCGGGCGCGCAGCCGTGGCGTCGAAGCGGATGCCGATCTGACGCTGCCCGGCGATCTCCGCCTGTCCGCGACCTTCGCCTATATCGATGCAGAGGTACGCGAGGCCGCGATCGAGCCCAATTTCGGCTTTGCCCTGCGGGTGGGCGATCCGCTCATCAATATCCCGAAGACAAGCGGCTCCGCGCTGATCGCGAAGGATTTCCGGATCGGCGCCCGCACGCTCACGCTCGGGGCGGGGGTGAACTATGTCGGGCGGCGGCTTGGCGAGACCGGCTATCGCTTCCCCGACGGTTCGTTCTTCGAACTGCCCGCCTATACCGTGGCGCGGCTACACGGTGCGTTCGACATCACCGAACGGGTGCGCCTGTCGGGTGAGATCACCAACCTGTTCGACAGCCATTATTATCCCAACAGCTATTCGCGGCTGTGGATCACACCGGGCGCACCGCGCCAGTTCTTCCTGCGTGCTGCGGTCCGCTTATGATCGTCAGCGCCAATGGGTCGCGCGGCGGATCGCCGCGTCGACCGGCACATCGTGCAGCCGCCGATAGCGGGCCTCGACCAGGCTGAAGAGGCCGAAGGCCAGCAGGCCCGCGCCGACGATCAGATCGAACGGGTTGGTCAGCCAGGACAGGACATGCGCCATGCCACCCGCTTCGGCCGCCCGCTCGTCCAGGCCCGCCCTGGCGAGAAGATAACCGCCGATCAGGAACACCAGGCCACGCGCCGCATATCCCGCGCGGCCGCTCCACTGCACCCATGGCCGTGTCGCGATGGACGCCTCCAGGTAGCGCAGGAAGGAGCCCTTCACCGCCTTGACGAGCTGGACCACGCCCAAGGCCGCCAGCACCAGCGCGCCGACCAGGACCAGCGCCCAGCCGCCGGGCAGTTGCAGCGCCGTCTGCGCGCCCTCCTGCGTGCCGTCCCCGGACAAGGCGGCGCCGCGCATCACCGTGACCGCCTGCCATGCCAGGAACAGGTGGACGACCCCGCTGACGCCCGCGCCGACCCGCTCCATCGCGCCCTTGCGGTCGGTGCCATGCCGTTCGATGTCGAGCGTCGCATCGGCGATCCGCCAGATGCCATAGGCGACCAGCCCGACCGCGATGATCCCCAGCAACGCCTGGCCGCCGCCCCGGCCGAGATACTCGATCGCGCCGCTCGGATCTTCGGTCCTGCCGGTCCGCAGGATCAGCAGGGCGATGACCAGGTAGAGCAGGCCGCGCGTGGCAAAGCCGATCCGGGTGAGGGCGGTCAGGCGCGAACTGGCGCTCATGGGGTCTCCTTTGCCCACGAAAACAAGGGCAAGGCGATCTCGTTCCACGATCGGAATGGCGGGCCGCCTTGTCGAAGGCGGACTTGGCGCCATCACCGATATCAGAAGGCGACGCTCATCGTGCCGATCGCGCGGCGCGGATCGCCGATCGCGACGCCATATTGGTTCACCGCCGAGGTGTAATAGGTCTTGTCGAAGATGTTCTTCAGGTTGAACTGGAACGTCACCCGCCGCCCGGCCAGTTGCGTGTCATAGGTGACGAAGGCATCGGCCACGGCATAGTCCGGCAGCCAGAAGCTGTTGGCGCTGTCCCCCGGCCGCCGCCCGACATAGCGCCCGCCCGCACCCAGCCGCAGTCGGTCGTCGCCCGCGATCGCGCCCACATCATAGGCCGCCGACAGCGAGGCGGTGTGCGGCGCGACATTGGCGAGCTGCTTGCCCGCGAAAAGCGGGTCTTCGGTCGTGCGGGCATGGGTATAGGCATAGCTGCCGATCAGGCTGACGGTCCGCGTCACCTGTCCGGCGAGGTCCAGTTCGACCCCGCGCGCGATCGCCCGGCCCGAGGTGCGATAGTCGGTCAGGCTGGTCGCCGGGTTGAACTGCGACACCAGCACGTTGCGCTTGTCGATGTCGTACAGCGCCAGCGTGCCCGAGAGGCGATCGGGCATGTCGAGCTTGGCCCCGACCTCGAACGACCGGCCGCGCTCGGGCGCGAAGGACGAGGTGAGGGTGACGCCGCTGCCCAAGGGCGCGATGGTCGAGGTGGGTTTGAGCGAGCGGGTATAGCTGGCGTAGAAGGACAGGATATCCGCCGCGTGCCACACCAGCCCGGCCTGCGGCACGAACTCCCAACCGGACAGATCGGTGTTGGCGACGAAGGGGCGTCCCCGCCCGGCGCGCTGGTCGAAGCCGATCAGTCGCCCGCCCGCGACCACGATCCAGCGGTCCCCAAGATGGATCGAATCCTGCCCGAAAAGCGAATAGTTGTAGAGTCGGTCGGTCTGGTCGCTGTCGCTGGGCGAGACGGTCGTCGGGAACGGCTCGCGGCCATAGACGGGCGTGCGATAGCTGAAGCTGGTACGTGTCGCCTGCCGGATCATGTCGCGGCGATAATAGCGGCGATATTCGCCCTCCACCCCCAGGATGACGTCATGCCGCATCCCCGCCACGTCGAACCGGCCATCGACATAGGCCTGGAGATAGGCGTCGGTGCCGAGCGCCCCGACGGTCGCGTCGTTCCGGCGCGTCAGCGTACCGCGCTGCGTGTTGATCCCGGTGACGCGCAGCTGTCCGGCGTCATAGCGCTCGCTGTTGAAACTGGCCGCCAGATGCGCCGCCCAGGGGCCGCCCAGCCGGTGGTCGAGCGCGAGTTGCACCAGATGGCTGTCGCCGAACATCCGGTTGTTCCGGTCGTCCAGCCGCTCACGGCGCGGCACGGCAAGCGGCGTCATCGTGCGCGGATCGAGGATGGTGCCGCGATCGAAGGGGGTGTCGAAGCGGCGATATTCATACCACAGCACCGCCTGGGTGGCGGCGCCATACCAGCCGAGCGACGGCGCGATCAGCGTGTCGCGCCGCTCGCCGAAATTGCGCCAATAATCCTCGTCCTGATGATCGAGCACCAGTCGCCCGGCCAGATCGCCTGCGATTCGACCGGTCAGGTCCGCCATCGCTTCCAGCCCGGTGCGGGCCGCGGCATAGCTGGAGCCGGTCAGCGCGACGGTCAGATGCGGATCGAGCAGCGGCTTCTTGCTGACGATATTGATGACCCCGCCAGGGTCCATGATGCCGTAGAGCAGCGAGGCGGGGCCCTTGAGCACTTCGACGCTCTGCGCGGCGGCGTTGAACCCGCGTCCCTGGATCAGGGGCATGCCGTTGTGCATCACCGATCCGTCGCGATTGCCGCCGAAGCCGCGCTTCATCACGGTGTCCTGGGTGGCCGCCAGCGTATTGCCCTGGGTGATGCCGCTGACATTGGTCAGCACATCGTCAAGATAACGGGGGCGCTGGTCGCGGATCACCTGGGCGGGGACGATGTTGACCGCCTGCGGCGTATCGAGCGGATCGGCCGAGGAGCGCAGCGTCGAGGCATCGGGCGTCGGCTTGTACCGATCGTCTGCCGCCTTGGGCGCGGGCGAGGCGCGGCCGGTCACGATGATATCCTGTATCGCGCCGTCGGCTGCGGGGCCGGTATCGCTGTCGATCGGGGCGGCCTGCACCGCGGATGCGATGGTCAGGCCCGCCGCCAAAAGGCCGCTGGTGATCGTCTTCATGATAGTCCCCCTTACGCCGGGGACATACATTAATGCTATGGACTCGCAATAGCCAATTAAGGACCAAAACGAAGCCCTGTGCCGTTTCGGGCCCGACCGTAAAACGCGTCAGGCGGCCATGGCATAGCGGCGACAATGGTCGAGATACCCGGCCTCATGGCTTCCCGCCAGCGACACGACGCTCTCCCACAGCCAGGATGGGGTATCGAGCGCCCCGCGCCGATCTTTCTCCAGCACCGCCAGCCAGTCCGTGCGGGTCCGGTCGTCCATCTGGCGCGCATGGGCCTTGCCGACGACGAAGGCCAGGTGGCGGGCGGCGCGGACCGCCTCGCCATGGCTGAACTGGTCGACCTCCAGCTTCAGGTCTTGCGGGGTCAGTTCGCGGATGAAGAGCGCGCGGTCGAGCATGGAAACGGGCATCATCCGTGCGCCCAGATAGGGCGACATGGCGCGGGCGGCGGTGACGACGCGCTCGGCATTGTCCTTCGGCATCGCGGCACCCGGCACGGCGGGCGCGATCGGATCGGTCGCTTCCTTGAGGTCGACCAGCGCATAGGACCAGTTGCCCTTGCCGGTCTTCAGCCCGACGATCACCGCATAGCGCAGCAGCCCCAGCGAACTGCACCCCTTCATCCAATAGGCCGCATCGACCAGGCGGACCTCGCGATCGCGCGGCTTGCCCTTCAAGGACAGGACCATCGCGGCGACATGCTCGTCGGCGAACAGCGCGGTCAGGGCGTCGCGTTCCTCGGGCGTCAATTCCCAGAATTTCTTGCCGAGCGGGATGCGCGGTTCGACCGCGTCCAGCCGTTCCTTGGCCAGATGGCGCCAGCGCCGCCCCAGCGCCGCGCGCTCGACGCTGCGCACGATGTCGGACTCGACGCCCGGATCGCCGCTGGTCGGATCATGGATGGCGGCGGCATAGCCATCGACCATCTCCTCCATCATCTGCATCGTGACGACGCCGGGCAGGTCCGACCCGCGCGCCGCCGTCGCCAGCGACAGGCCCAGCCGGATCAGGTCATGCGCCGGATTGCCGATCACCGCCTGATCAAGATCGCGGATTTGGATTTCGACCGACCCCGTACCGTTCGCGATCGGCCCCAGATTGCCCAGATGGCAATCGCCGCAAATCCAGATGGCGGGCCCCTGCGGCACGCGCCGCGCGGCGGGGGAGGCGGCCAGCCATTCGTAGAATTTGGCGGTATTGCCACGAACATAGGCATGCGCGGATCGCGCCATCTTGAGGGTGCGCTTGGCTTCGAGAAGGGCGTGACGCTCGGCGGGAAGGGGCATGAATGAGGGGGCCTTGAACAGTGTGTGCCGTGACAACGCTGATTCAGGTCAAAGGTAACAAAATGTTGCTGACGTTTATGTCAGGGGGCCGGTGACACGGGCCTTTTCCGGATCGCTTTCGTGCGCTTCCAGATGTCAGGCCGGGCATCGATGACGCGGCCGATCGCTGCCGCGATCCGGCGGTCATCGGTGGTGTCGGGATGCGCGTCGCACCCCTTGAAGCCCAGCCCGTTGACGGGGACGAAGGCGATCCGGTGCTCGCCCTGGGCCTGTAGCTGTGTAACCACCGTGTCGACTTCACGTGCGATTTCGCCATCGGCCATGTCGGTGGCCCAGAGGATGAGGAAGGCCTGCGGATAGCGCCGACGCAGCGTGCCGATGAAATCCCGATAGGTCCGCTCATAATCCGCATGAAGCGCGTCGCGGTTCGGCCAAGGCTCCCCGGCCTTCAGCGCGGTGGAGAAGTCGTTGGTGCCCAGCGCCATCACCACGAGCTGCGGGTGCCAGTCCTGCGGCGCGGCCGGGCTGTGCCCGTCGAACAGCGCGAAGGGATAGGCCTGGGGCAGGGTCGGTGCCGCGAAGCCGCCATAGTTGCGCACCACGCCGCGCCCCGAGATCGCATTGACCCGGTAATCGGCCCCATAGCGCGCCGCCATGACGCCTGCCGGGCCGAGGGTGGTGTCGGTGGTCCGCCAGATGACATCGCGACTGCATTGGCGGCTGGTGGCGGTATTGCCATAGCCGACGGTGTGGGAGTCGCCGATGAACTCGATCTGTCGTGCGCGGGGGCGCGGGGCGGGCAGTGGCGTCGTGCCGGTCGGCGCGAACAGGCCGCGCAGTTCGGTCGCGCCGTCCTGGCTTTCGCTGGCGACGTCGACGCGGATGCGGTGTCGCCCCGCGCCTTTCGCGGCGATCCGGTACAGGCCGGGGGCGGGACGGACGAGCGGGATGGGGGCACCGTCATCGACCCGAATACGCAGCGACACCGCGCCGGGGCCGACGCCCAGATCGACCGCCTGCCCTTGGAACGCCCCCTCGATATAGGTGCCCGGCCATTGGCGGCGATAGCCGACCGGGTCCTCCGTCCGAACCACGCGCCCCCCGATATGAAGCGGTAGCGGCCGTCCCGCCGCAACGTCCGCCCCCAGCGGTTGGGCGCTCTGGGCGGGCAGGGACGCGCTGGTCAGCAGCAACGAAGCGGCGATAATCAGATTGCGGTGCATCGTCTCTCCCGGACGGGACGATGCTTCGGCCTGCGCCGCCCCCACACCGCTTTGCTATCGATGTGGTGGGTCGGCGCAATGGAAATCGCGCGGTTACTGCGCCACGGGCCAGCCATCCGCGGTCCAGCCCAGTCGCTGGATCTGAAGCGTCGGGATGCCGTTCCGCTGCGTGTCATAGGCGTGATAGACGATATAGTCGCCATCCGCCTGTTGAAGCACCGCGACGCCGCCACGTCCGACGAAGCGACTGCCGTCGCTCTGGCCATTGGTGAGGACGACGGTGCCGCCGCCCTTCAGCATCGGTGTGCCGTCGCGATCGACATAGGGGCCGTCGGGGGCGGAGGAGCGGCCGACCACGGTGTAATAGGTGCTCTTCGCCCCCTGACAGCAGGCGTCGAACGACACGAACAGATAATAATAGTCGCCGTGCCGGATGATATACGGCCCTTCCGCCGCATCGGGGGCAGGGCGCTCGGCCAGCGCGCGCGGGGCCGGATCGCCCGCCAGCCGCAGGCCGGTCGTCGGGTCGAGGCGGATCAGCTTGATCCCCGACCAATAGCTGCCGAAGACCATCCAATAGCGGCCATCCGCATCGGTGAAGGCCATCGGATCGATCGCGTTGAAATTGTCGCTGGTCTGCGACTGGATGACCGGACCCTGGTCGACCCAATTGGCCGCCGGGGCGCTCGGATCGATCTTGGTCGCCGTGGCCAGGCCGATCGCCGACTGGTTCTTCCCGAAGGTCGAGATCGAGTAATACAGTCGATACTGGCCGTTCACCTTGGAGATGTCGGGCGCCCACATGCCGGTCGCCCCCGGCACGGCGGCCTTCGCCCAGGCGGGCAGCGACAGATAGCTGGCACCGCGCAACGTCCAGTCCTTGAGGTCGGTCGAGGTGCGCAGCGCCAACAGCCCCTCGGTGTCGCCCGCATTGCCGGTGGTGAACAGATAATAGGTGTTGCCGTCCTTCAGGATCGCGGGGTCGTGCACCGCGCTGATGTTCCCCGACAGCGCGAGCGTACCGCCGGTCGGTGTCGGGGTGGGACTGGGCGTCGGCGACGGGGTGGGCGAGGGGGTCGGCGTCGGCCCCGGCACGGTCGAGATGGCGGGTGAGGCGGACAGGTTGCCGTCGCCCGAACCGCAGGACGAGGCGAGCAGCAGCAACAGGATCGGGGAAACGCGCTTCATGGGCGATATCCTTGCCAAAAGAAGCGGGCGGACCGTTCGGCCCGCCCGTGATGATGTCAGTGGAAGCTGTAGCGGGCGCCGATGGCGAAGGTCCGCGGGATCAGCACCGTCCCCAGATTGTAGCGATCCTTGTCGCCGACATTGCCGAAGCGATAATATTCCTGCTGCTTCATCCGCGTCAGGTTGACCGCATCGAAGGTCAGGCCCAGCCGATCGGTCAGACGTGCGGTCAGCTGGAAGTCGAGGCTCGCCTCGGCCCGACGCCAGACGCCCAGCGGGTTGGCGAAGAGGGCCGCCTCGTACCGAGCCTGCCACGGGTTGCGATAGACATAGGACAGGCGTGCCCCGATCGGGCCCTTATCGTAAGCCAGCGTGGCGTTGTACGAGAAATTGGACACGCCGAAGAAGCTCGACCGCTGCTCGCCGATCTGCTGCGCCGCAAGGTTGAAGACCGGGACGTTCTGACTGGAGTTAAGCACCGTCAGGCTGCCCTGGAATCCCAGGCCGTCCAACAGCGAAGGCAGATAGGTGGGGAAATAGGTGAGGCCGACTTCCACACCCTTCAGCACGCCATTCGAGGCATTGGCTGGCCGATTAATGACGAAGTTGTCCGTCTTACCCGCTTCGATGCCGTTATTGGGAATAAACTGCATTTGTCGGATGGGTACGACCAGCCCTTGGATGTCCCGGCGGAAGCCGGTGACGGTGATCGCGCTGTTGCGGCCGAAATACCATTCCAGTGCGACGTCGTAATTCTTCGACGTGGTCGGCTTCAGATTGGCGGTCCCTGCCGTGCCGGTGCCATAGCCGACATTGGTCAGGTCGCCGGTCAGCGAATAGTTCGGGTTGATGTCGCTGAAGCTCGGACGGCGCAGCGTCTCGCCATAGTTGAACCGAGCCCGGAAGTTCGAGGTGATCTCGTAGCGCGCGGTGAAGCTGGGCAGCAGCCGTTCCGAACCCAAGGAAGCGCGCGAAATCGAACCGTTGTTGAAGCGGTCGCGGAAGATCGCGTCGGTATCGACCGTGACATAGCGGAAGCCCCCCTGGAGCTTCAGCGGGCGGCCGAAAATGTCGATCTGGCCATCCGCCTGCAAATAGGCGGCCAGCGTGATCTCATCCACGTCGAACACGCGGGTCATGCTCAGCTGGTTGGACGTCTTCAAGCCGTAAAGCGAACGGATTTCGTCGGCATGGTCGTAATTATAATAGCCGTTGGCCGACACCCAGCTGGTCGGTACGTCGCCGCGCCCTTCGAAGAAGCCCGAATTGGTGAAGGTCGCGCCTGCCGGAAGGCTGGACAGCGGACGGCCCAGCCCATTGGCATCGGCGGTGCGGATGTCGCTCGACGCGCGGCGATCGTCGAAGCGGAAGCCGCCCTTGATTTGGCGCAGGAAGCCCGAGTCCCAGGTATAATAGGCATCGAGCGTGCCGGTGATCGCGCTGCCCTTGTCGCGGTTGGCATTGTCGTAGAGCTGGGCGACGTTCCAGACCTTCGGATCGGTCAGCAGCGCGTCATTGTCGAAATGATAGGATGGGATGCCGCCGCCCGCATTGAAGGTCGCGCTGATCTGGTTGGCGACGCGGTCGGTGCGCATCGCGAAGAAGGCCGTCTTGTACTGGCTGGTCTGGTACGCGACGTCGGCGACGATCCCGCCGCGCGTGCCCAGGTCCCATTTGCCGTTCAGCGCATAGACGAAGCTGTCGGTCTGGCTGCGCGTATAATCGGCGCTGTTGAAGCCATAGACGCTGTTGGCGACGCGCGACTTCACGATGTTGGTGCCGTCATACAGGGTCGGCGCCTGCGGATTGGCCCAGAAGTCGACGAAGCTGAATTGCAGGCTGTTGAACGTGTCGCCACGGAAGCCCGAATAGAAGACTTCGGCGGTATAGACCGAACTGCTGTTCGGCGCCCATTGCAGCGCCGCATTGACCGAGGGGCGTTCACGCTTGCCGTACAGGTCGGAGCTGAACACCGCGTCGCGCGACAGCCAATAGGGGGTGTCGATGCCGTTGACCGAAATGGTCGAGCCGGGGGCGGTGGGCAGGCCCGTCTCGGTGCCGACCTGCCAGTTGCCGAGGCCGGGCGTGTTGATGAACGCGCCGGTGCGCGGATCGGTCGGCGCGGGAAAGATGCGCTGGAAGCCGGACAGGCCCGTGCCCGCCGGCGGTGCCAGCGTGGCGAAGGGGACAAACGCGCCCGCCGTGGTCGACATGGTGCGGAACTTGGAGCGGGTATAGCTGCCGTTCACGAGCAGGCCGACATCGCCGATCCCGGTTTCCCAGCGATCGCTGACCAGCAGCGCGGCGTTGGGATTGAAGCTGTCGGCTTCCTGGTCGTAGATGCCACGCGCGAGAGCGGAAACGGCGAAACCGTCAAAGTCGAACGGGCGACGGGTGACGACATCGACCTGGCCCGCCAGACCGGTTTCGATCTGGTCGGCGGCGCGGGTCTTGTACACGTCGACCCGCTTGATGAGATTGGCCGAGACGTCCTGCAACGAGAAGGACTGACCGGCGGCGGTGAAGATGTTACGACCGTTCAGCGTCGTCAGCGCATCGGGCAGACCGCGGATCTGGATGCCCGCCGCTTCGCCCTGACCGCGATCGGTGACCTGGACGCCGGTGACGCGCTGCAACGCCTCGACGACATTGTTGTCGGGCAGCTTGCCGACATCTTCGGCAACGACCGAGTCGACGATCTGGGTGGAGTTACGGCGGCGGTTGATCGCTCCGACAATCGAGGCGCGGACGCCGGTGACCACGATGTCCTGGCTGGCCGCGTCCTGCGTGTTGGTGTCGGCGGTGGTGCCGGCCGTCGTGTTCTGCACCGTGGCTGGCGCGGGATCGCTCTGGGCAAAGGCCGGTGCGGCAAGCAACGACATGGCAGAAACGGATGCGAGAAGCGGCAGTCTGGACGCCATCTGGATTCCTCCCCCTGGGCTATATTTCCTGTCCGATGCGCTCTGATGTCGCCCATTACTCGGACATGTTGAAAAGGGGATGTAGCAGGCCTGTCGCGGCGGACAAGCAAAAATCACCGAGAGCTGTGTGGAATATGGGCGAGGAGTCCATATTCTCTGCGCAATGTGCCCGAAATATCGCAGTTCGGCAGACAGACAAAGCAGGACGCGTATGACATGGGCGTGTCATGCCCATGTCATGTTAGCGTTAATTGTCAGAGTATTTTACTTGATTAAGGCTTAAATGCGGCGCAACGGGCCGTTCGCGACCGGCTCGCCGAAGTCGGGCGTGCCGTCGGGGCGATAGCGGAAATACTGCATCCGCGTGTCGCGATTGGGGTCGAACAGCGGATCGCCCTTGATCTCGGAATAGTCGCGCGCGTGATAGACCAGAATGTCGCGGCCCCGTTCGTCGACGGTGAAGCTGTTATGGCCCGGCCCGAAGACCTTGTGCGCGACCGAGGTCTTGAACACCGGCTCGGGCGATTTGGACCAGTTCGCCGCGTTCATGATGTCCGCCTTGGCGTCGCAGGTCAGCATGCCCATGCAATAGCGGGAATCGGTCGCGCTGGCGGAGTAGGTCATGAACAGCTTGCCGTTGCGGGCGAGCAGGGCGGGGGCTTCGTTGACCTTGTACCCCTGGATTTCCCATTCCAGCGTCGGGACCGACAGCCGCACCGGCTTGGCCGCCAGAGTCAGGGCGGTCTTGAGCGGCGCGAGATACAGGTTGGAGTTGGTCTCGATCCCCGGTTCGCGCTGCGCCCAGGCCAGATAACGCTGGCCCTTATGAATGAAGCTGGTCGAGTCGAGGTTGAATGTGTCCCATTCGGTCTGAAGCTGGCCCAGCACCGACCATTGGCCCTTCATCGGATCGGGGCCGTCGCAGACCACGGCATAGGTGCGGATGCGGAACACGTCCTCGCCACCGCCGCTGGGGCCCGCCGCGAAATACATGACCCAGCGCCCGTCGACGAGGTGCATCTCCGGCGCCCAGATGAAGCCCGACATCGGCCCGCTCGCCAGATGCCGCCAGAGCACCCGCTCGGGGGCGGTCGACAGGCCTTCCAGCGTCTTCGACCGGCGCAGCACCAGGCGATCATATTCGGGCACCGACGCGGTCATGTAATACCAGCCGTCGGTGTGCCGGAACACCTGCGCATCGGCGCGCTGGCGGACCACCGGGTTGACGATCGTCGGGGCCGTAACCGCCTTTGCGATGCCCGGCACCGCCATGGCCGTCGTCGCGCCAGCCAGGAATGAACGTCGGGTAAGCATCTTTCCATCCTCTGCCATCGCCCGCCATGCCCCCAGTAGAGGATCGGTCGAGCCCTATTGTTCGACCCCCTCCATAGAGCGGGGCGAAGGCGATGTCGCTAGCGGATAACTCCGACATTACACAAGTGGCGCGTGTTGTTATTGGGCGGCGGCACGACCAGTTCGAACGCGGCGTGTGCCATGGTCTGGCCGTTGACCAGCAATTCGACCGCATGGCGGCCGGGATGATGACGCCGGGTGCTGAAGTCCCGAATTACCTGCCGGATGCCGAATGCCGCCGATGCCGAGGCGGCGAGATCGAAGGTCTTGAGCTTGAAGACCTTGGCCGCCGTCTTGCCCTGGCCGCGCGCATAATGGACGCGGTAATCGACGACCAGGCGCTGCCCGACCGGCGCGAGGGACGAAAGCGCGACCATGATCGCGATCGGCTCGCCCAGATGCACGATCGGTGGCGTGACCGTGAACTGGTCTACGCGCACCGCCACGTCCTGTCGGGCCCCGACCAGCGCCAGCGCACGCGGATCGCCCTGCTTGATAAGCGTGCGCAGGCCATGGCGGATGATCCAGGCGGTATGGGGATCGCCGGTCGGCCAGGCCGATACATGGTCCAGCAACCAGTCGGGGCGATCCTTGCTGATATCGTTGAGATGGTTGGCCACCGACTTGCGGACATAAGGGCTGGGATCGGATTTCAGCGCGTCCAGGATCGGCGCGGCGCGGGTGGGATCGTCCTTCAACCCCGGCACGCGCGTCGCCCAGGGCAGTCTCGGGCGGCTGCCCTCGCTGGCGAGCCGCCGGACATGCGGGTCGTCATCGCGGGTCCAGCGCCGCATCTGCGCCAACGTGCGGTCGTCATCTTGGGCCAGGAACGGGCGGATGGCGAACTCGGCCGAGCCGAAGCGGGTCAGGTCGGCCAGCGCCGCCATCGACAGATCGACATGCCCAAGACCGTGGCGCGCGACGAATTCGGTGACGGCGATCGCCTGAAAACCATGGGTAAGCCTTGGCCCCATCGCGCGGACGATCGGCAGCGCGGTCATATAGTCGGGCGGCAGTGCGGTGTGGAGCGCGTCGGCGATGTGCCGCACCCGCTCCATGATCGACAACCTGTCCAGCCCGGCCAGCGCGGCGTCGGAAAAGGCCGTGTGGTCGAAATCCGCCGACGCCGCCGCACCGGCATCGGCGATGACGGTCACGGCCTGGGGACCGAGAATATCCTTGAGGAGAGGGGCAGGCGGATCGCTCATGATGCGCCCTGCCTGCGCCCCGTATTCCATCCCGTCAACGCGATCCGCTCCGATCACCGCTCCCGCCAGCGCTCCAGCTGGGCGAGCACATCCTGCGTGATCTGGTCGGTGGAAAAGCCGGTCAGGTCGGCGAAGCGTCCCGTGTCGTTGGCCCGTGCGCCCAGGAACCAGGCCGAGGTCCGCCGCTGTTCGGAGGCCTCCAGCGCGCTATAGGCCGCCAGCGGCCGCGACCGTGCCTCAAGGCGATAGGGAAGCTGACGGTCCGGGCCGAAGCGGATGGTCAGGGTTGCGCCGCTCTCGTCCTGGTCGACCTGGCTGTCGGCCCAGCCTTCCTCGCGCACCCGAAGGCAGACGGCCTCCAACGCGGGCATGCCGTTCGCCGCGATCTGGCGCATGATCTCGGCCCTGGTCGCGGGCACGAACAGGCGCTTTAGGCGCTGGCCGATGGCGGGGGCGTCCTGCGCCAGGGTCTCGCCCGACAGATCGGCATTGGTCTGGCGGACCAGGCCAAAGGCGAGCAGCAGCATGATGAAGCAGAAGGGCAGCGCGGCAAGCAGGGTCGCGGCCTGCAACGCGCCGAGCCCGCCCGCAAGCAGCAGCAGGGCGGCGGTCGTCCCCATCAGTACGCACCAATAGACGCGTTGCCAGCGCGGCGTATCCTCGACGCCGCCCGAGGCGAGCGTGTCGATGACCAGCGCCCCGGAATCGGCCGAGGTCACGAAGAAGACGCACACCAGAAGGATGGCGAGGCCCGAGGTGAACCGCGCGGCGGGCAGATATTCCAGGAACTTGAACAGCGCGGTCGACAGATTGGCCTGCACGGCATCGGCGATGCCGCCCGCCGCTGCCCCCAGGTCGAGCGCGATGGCGGTATTGCCGAACACCGTCATCCACAGAAAGGTGAAGGCGGTCGGCACGAACAGCACGCCGATCACGAACTCGCGGATCGTCCGCCCGCGCGAGATGCGCGCGATGAACATGCCGACAAAGGGTGACCAGGCGATCCACCACGCCCAATAGAACAGCGTCCAGTCCGCCATCCACGCCCGCGGCTCATAGGCATAGAGGGTGAAGGTGCGCTTGACGAAGTGATCGAGATACAGGCCGAAATTCTGGACGAGCGCGCGCAGCAGGAACAGGGTCGGCCCCACCGCCAACACGAACAGCATCAGCAGGACGGCCAGGATCAGGTTCAGTTCGGACAGGCGGCGGATGCCCCGATCCGCCCCGCTCAGCACCGACAGGGTGGCGGCGGTCATCACCACGACGATCACGACCATCTTGGTCGTCGTGCCGTCGGCCAGCCCGTAATTATAGCTCAGCCCCGCCGTCATCTGCGACACGCCGAAGCCCAGCGAGGTGGCGACGCCGAATACGGTGCCGCACACCGCGAAGATGTCGATCGCATCGCCCAGCGGGCCGTTGATCCGCTTGCCCAGGATCGGCGACAGGCCCGACCGCAGGGTCAGGGGCAGGCCCTTGCGATAGGTGAAATAGCCCAGGCTCAACCCGACCAGCGCATAGATCGCCCAGGCATGGACGCCATAATGGTGGAAGGTGATGGCCATCGCCTCGCGCGCCGCCAGGATCGTGCCGCTCGGCGCTTCGGGCGGTGCGATATAATGCTGGATCGGCTCGGCGACCGCGAAATACATCAGGCCGATGCCCATGCCCGCCGCGAACAACATCGCCAGCCACGAGACATAGGGGAAATCGGGTTCGGCATCGTCCGGCCCCAGCTTCAGCTTGCCCGCCGGACCGAAGCCCAGCACCAGCACCACGACCAGGAACGCGGCGACCGAGGCGATGTAGAACCAGCCGAACGTGTCGATGGTCCAGCTTTGGGCGGCCTTGAAGGCGCTGTCGGCGGTGCCCGGCGTCAGGATGGTGGCGCCGAGCAGGATCGCGATGATGGCGCTGGCGCCCCAGAAGACGCGGGGATTCATGCGGGTTTGCAACATCGGTTTGATCTAGCGCAATTTTTCCCGAATGCCCAATCCGGCGCAAACCGGTGTGCGTACAGCCCGGCGACCGGCCGTGGCGGCGCATCGCGGCCAGACCGACACCAAGGGCCAGGACGCGCCGAAGCGGAAATCCTCACGGAGCTGAATGTCGGGGAAAGGGACGCCCCGTTCATTCCGTAGTGACACAGTGCCTGAACGGGGCGCCGAGGACGTGCGGAAGCTCGACCTCGCAGGCCCAGTAACGTGCTTTGGTTACAAAAGCTGCGCCTTCCTGCACGATATGCAAAATAAAGCCGTCAAGGCCGCCGCCATGCGCCCGTGGCAAGGATGCGCGTGTCACAAAAATGACGCATCTTTGTCACTGAAGTTTCTTTCAAAATGCATCTTGGCGTCATGAGACGCGCCTAACGCCCGGACCGGGATCGACGGGGGGACTTGTCTTGAGTCGGTCATCGGGCGGCGTTCGCCCGGCTTAGCAACGATAAGATCGGGAGTTTTTCGGCGATGGGCAGCTTCAAGCGCTTCGGCCTCATTCTCATGACCAGCTCGGCCTGCGCGGCCCTCACCGCCTGTGGCGGCGCCGACAGCGTGGCGTCGCCGGGCGCGGGGAGCGTCGTGATCGTCCAGCCCCAGCCGACGCCGACCCCGTCGCCCACCCCGACGCCGACCGCCAACATCACCGCCGCGAAGTTCGCCGCCGTGACCACGGTCAACGGCGTGACGATCACCGCCGACGAACAGTTGGCGATCGTCAATGCGGGCTCGAACAACAACGTCAACGGCACCGGCTCGGCGCTGAACGGCATCTATCCGACCAGCAGCACCTCGCTGACCCAGGCCGCCGACCCGTCGATCATCAACGGCTTCTTCACCTCGACCAACTATGTCGGCGCGCTCAACGGGCCGAGCGACACGGCCTTCCAGGGCTGGACCTGCAACTCGACCTCGGCGGAATTCGGCGGTTCGGGCGCGCGCTGTACGGCGGTTCCGTCGATCGGCACCTATTCGGCGTCCACCTCGGTCTGCCCGACCGGCACCATCGATGACGGCACCAACAGCGCGTCCTCGCCCAGCTTCCGCTTCTGCCGCATCGACAATGATGTCACGACCACGCGCGACCTGACGCTGCCGAAGATCGCGGGCGTCGTGTACCGTCTGCGCGGCCAGGTCGAGGTCGGCAAGGATCTAGGCTCGACCGGCGGCGCAGGCGTCACCCTGACCATCGCGCCGGGCGTGGTGATCGCGGCGGACTCGTCGGAGGCGACCAACGACCTGCTGCTCGTCAATCGCGGCTCGAAGATCTCGGCGGTCGGCACCCGCGACGCACCGATCATCTTCACCTCCCAGCAGAATCTGGCGAACAACGGCGTGTCCGACGCGACCCAGGGCCAGTGGGGCGGCATCATCCTGCTCGGCCGCGCGCCGACCGCCGTCTGCGCCACCGGCACCGGCCCGAACAACGCCGCCGGTTCGTCGACCAGCTGCCAGCTGGCGATCGAGGGTGTGACGGGCCGCTTCTACGGCGGCGCGAACCAGACCGACTCGTCGGGCCAGATGTCCTATGTCCAGATCCGCTATTCGGGCATCGCCATCTCGGACGGCAACGAGCTTCAGGGCCTGACGCTCGGCGGCACCGGTTCGGGCACCGTGCTGGACCACATCCAGAGCCACAATTCGGCCGATGACGGCATCGAGATTTTCGGCGGCACGTCGAACCTGAAGTACATCGCGATCACCGGCGCGGACGATGACGGCTTCGACATCGACAATGGCTATCGCGGCTTCATGCAGTTCCTGATCGCGGCGCAGCGGACCCTCGGCGCGACCGCCGACAGCTTCTCGACCGAGATCGACTCGAACAATGCCGAGGATCTGCTGCCGCGCACCTTTGGTCGTTATGCCAACTTCACCTTCGTCGAGACGGCCAATGCGCCCGCCGCGATCCGCCTGCGCGGCGGTGCCGACATGACCTTCATCAACGGCATCGTGAAGGCGACCCAGCAGGGCGTGGCCTGCATCAACCTGATCGCGGGGGCCGGCTCGGGTTCGGATCGCACCACGATCCGCGGCGCCAGCACCGACTTGCAGGATGTCGGCCCGCCGGTCTTCACCTCGGTCTATTTCAGCTGCGACGGCCGCTAAGGCCCGGCTCGACCCTGCGCTCGGCCGCGACCGGGCGTTGACGGCAGGCCGGGGTGGCGATCGTCGCCACCCCGGCTTTTCCCCATAGAATCTGATACGGGATGACCCGGCCATGCAGCGACGCCTCGCTTATGCCTCCCTCCTTCTGCTGACCTCGCAACTCGTCGCGCCCGCGCTGCTCGCGCAGGCCACGGGTGCGCCGCCGCAGACCAGCACGACCGCGACCAGCCCCGACGGGCAGGCGACGCCGCAGAGCCAGACCCCGACGGGCCAGGACGGCCAGTCGGCGGATGAGCCGGTCGAAATCTCCGCACCCGGCGTCGACGCCACGGCGGGCAACGAGATCGTCGTGGTCGGCCGCAACATCCCCAACACCATCCGCGCCACGCCGCAGATCGTCTCGGTCCTGTCCGCCGCCGACATCGCGCGCACGGGCGAGGGCGATATCGCGGGTGCGCTGACCCGCGTCACCGGCCTGTCGGTCGTGGGCGGCGGCTTCGTCTATGTCCGGGGTCTGGGCGATCGCTATTCCTCGTCGCTGCTCAACGGCTCGCCGCTGCCCAGCCCCGAGCCGCTGCGCCGCTCGGTCCCGCTGGACATCTTCCCGACCACCATCGTCGGCTCGGCGCTGGTCCAGAAGACCTATTCGGTCAATTATCCGGCCGAGTTCGGCGGCGGCGTCATCAACCTGACGACCAAGGCGATCCCCAACAAGAACTTCATCTCGGGCGGCTTCACGGTCGCCGCCGACGATGCGACGACCAGCGGGCTGGGCTATACCTATGCGGGCGGCAAGGCCGACTGGCTGGGCTATGACGACGGGACGCGCGGCGTGCCGCAGTTCGTGCGTGACGTGCAGGCGGGGCGCGGTGCGGGCCTGGTTCCGGCGGCGCAGGTGGCGGGGCTGTCCAACGCCTCGACTACCCTGCTCCAGCGCAACAACCATCTGCCCGCCAATCTGTCGGGCGAGATTTCGGCCGGGTCGGTGTTCGATATCGGCAGCGACCGTCTGGGCGTGATCTCGTCGCTCAGCCTGTCCAACACCTTCCGCACTCGCTCGGCGATCCAGCAGGATTCGGTGTCGGAAGACGGCACGATCCGGAATGATTTCCGCACGCTCCTGACCGACAACCGCATCGTCGCCAATGCGCTGGTCGGGCTGGGCTATGAGTTCGGCGACAACACGGTGCGCTGGACCAACGTCTATATCCACGACACGCTGAAGCAGGGGCGGGGCTCCGCGGCCGAGGTCTACAACAACGCCAGCGGCCTTCGCTTCCAGCAGAATACCAACTGGTTCGAACGCCAGCTGATCGAAAGCCAGCTGGTCGGCGAGTTCAAGCTGACCGATGCGCTGAAGTTCGATGCGCGCGGGGCCTTCGCCAATTCGAAGCGCAATGCGCCCTATGAGCGCCAGTTCGACTATCTCTGCTCGGCCCGCACCAGCAACGGCCTGCCGATCAGCTATGACGGTGGCAACGGCGCGGGCGGGTTCCAGTGTAACGGCGCGTATCAGGTGACGCAGCGCTTCACCCCCTTCGCCTCGATCATTTTCTCGGAACTAAACGAGAATCTGTGGACCGGCCAGGCGGACCTTTCCTACAAGATCGACGGTGATCGTCCGATCACGCTGAGCACCGGCTATTTCTACCAGGGCACGGACCGCTATTCGAGCCGCATCCAGTTCAACTACCAGACCAGCGACGGGGCGGGCACCGCGCCGGGCTTCCCGTACAATCTCTACCGTCCCGACTATCTGTTGAGCCCGGATGTCATCAACAATGCCTGTCCGTTGCGCGGGCAGGGGGCATGCACGCTCCAGCTGCAATTCTCGACGCAAGCCGGTGCCTATGCCTATGACGCCAGGCTGAACGTCCATGCCGGTTACGTCCAGGCCGAGGCGGAAGTCGCCAACGGCCTGCGCGCGGTGGCGGGTGTCCGCTATGAAACGGCGGTCGAGACGGTGACGCCGGTACAGAGCGCGACGACGCGGCTGAAGAACGGCTATTTCCTGCCCGCTGGCACGCTGACCTGGAACTTCGCCGCCAATATGCAGCTGCGTGCGAGCGGCGCCAAAACCATCTCGCGTCCGCAGTTCCGCGAACTCGCGCCGCAGCAGTTCCGCGACCCGGACTCGGACCGCCTGTTCTTCGGCAACCCGAACCTGCGCGACAGCGAGCTGTGGAACCTCGAAGCACGCTACGAATGGTTCTACGCGCGCGACCAGCGCTTCACGCTGGCGGGCTTCTACAAGCGGATCAAGAATCCGATCGAACAGGTCGGCTTCTACACCGGCGCGGACGACCGGTTGCAGACGGGCTTCACCTATCTGCCCTCGGCAACGCTCTATGGTGCCGAAGTCGAGTTGCAGAAATATGTGCCGCTGGCGGGCCTGGGGGGCGATTTCTTCGCCACGCGCCGCCTCGTCGCGATCGCCAACTACACCTACACCAAGTCGCAGATCAACGCGGACGCCTCCTGCGTGCCCAACCCGGCGGCGGCGCAAGGGTCGCCAGGCCTGGCGGGCTGCGCTTCGGGCTTCGGTCCGGCGCGACTGCTGTTCCGCGACGGCGCCCCGCTGACCGGCCAGTCGGACCATCTGGTCAATCTGCAACTGGGCGTCGAGGATACCGCCGCGCTGTCGCAGATCACGCTGCTGTTCAACTATGCCAGCAACCGCGTGACCAATCGCGGGCCGTCGAACCTGTCGGGCACCGGTTTCCAGCCCGACATCGTCGAGGTGCCGGGCATTCGCCTCGACCTCGTGGCGCGCCAGGGCTTTGAGCTGATGGGCGGCAAGTTCGAACTGAAGGCCGAGGCCCGCAACCTGACCCGCACGCGCTATAATGAGCGGCAGGATTTCGGGAACGGCCGGTTCGTCTATCTGAACCGCTATAATCTGGGCCGTATCTTCTCGCTGGGGATCAGCACGACCTTCTGATCCTTCGGGGGGCAGGCGAGGGCCGTCGTTCGGGTTCTCCGGGCGGCGGCCACTCACCCCCGCCAGGGCAGTTCCCGATACCATTTGGTGATGACGTATTTCACCCCTGCCCGCACCTTCATCGCCTGATGCAGCGTGGCGGGGTTGGGGGAGCCGTCGGCGCGGCGGTTGCTCCAGGCGACCATCTTGCCGGGTTCGGGCTGGATCACCTTGTCCACCACCTTGAACCGGGTCGCGCCGCCAGCCTCTGGTGCGTTGAGGTACAGCATCACCGTCCAGGTCCGGTTGCCCGACAGCGCGCAATAGCGGTGATAGTCGAGGCCGCGCGGCTCGAAATAATCGGTATGCTGCTTGAACTCCTGGCCCACCGCATAACGCTGCCCCTGGATCGGCTCGCCATAATCGCCCGACAGGCCAATCAGCATCGCGATGCGCCGTTCGGTGTCGATCACCGCCGGATCGTCGGCGGGCAGGTCACCGGTCTCGCTGGTGCGATAGGCGGTGTCGCTATTGGCGTCGGCGATGGTCGAGGGGCGGCGCACCGCATCGATTCGCGCCATCAAGGCCGCACAGAGATCGCCCGGCAGGACATCGCGCTTCACGAACAGCGTCAGCTTGGGATTGGGCAGCCGCTGCACCCCCGGAATCGCCGTCAGCCGGGCGATGATCGGCGTCGGATCAAGGCCATTGCCCAGCATGGGCACGTCATCGGTCAAGGCATCCATCCTGTTCTCCATCTGAAACCGATATGACGAATATGTTTCGGGGCTTTGACGCCGGGCTGTAACATGCCATGCCTAGACCTCGAAAATGCGGACGGGGTTGGTTTCATGCGGTTGAGGCTCGACGCGCGCGGACGCCGCTGGTTGCGGCGCCTGCCGGTCGTGAATGTCTATTCGGTAGCTGAACTGGCGCTGATGGCGGTCCTCGCCGTTCAGGGCGCACGGCTGCTATGGGTGATCGTCACCCCCGTCTCGCCGCTGGGCGAGTGGCGCCCGCTCGCCCCCGCCATTGCGGGCTCGCCCTCCGCGATCCTGGAGGGCTTCGACCCCTTTTTCCGGTTGCAGGGGCAGCAGGCCGCACCCGCCGCCGTCACCAACCTGCAACTGACGCTATATGGTACGCGGCTCGACGAGGCATCGGGGCGCGGCTCGGCGATCCTGGCCGGGCCAGACGGGGTGCAGCGTTCGGTGTCGGTCGGCGAGGAAATCCAGCCGGGCGTCACGCTGAAGGCGGTCGCCTTCGACCATATCACCATCGATCGCGGCGGCGCGACCGAAGACCTGTATCTCGACCAGTCCGATGCGCCGCCCGCTGGTGCCCCGGCGGCTGGTGCGCCGCCGGTGCCGCTCCCCGGATCGGTGCCGCCGCAGGGCGGTGTGCCGATCGCGCAGTTGCGCAGCGATATCGGCTTCATTCCCCGGCTCGATGGCGGGCGCGTCTCTGGGCTGGTCGTCCGGCCGATGGGGTCAGGCACGGCGTTCCGGGCGGCGGGCCTGCGCGAGGGCGATATCGTCACCGCGCTCGGCGGCCGTCCGGTGACGGGGCCGGGCGACCTCGACCGCCTGATCGCGGATTTCGCACAGGGCGGTTCTCTCTCCATCACGGTCGAGCGGGGCGATCAGACGCTGCCGCTCTCCCTCCAGATTGCGGCACCACGGCCATGAAGAAGCTCGTCCTCGGTTCGGTTCTGGCGCTGGCATTGGCCGCGAGCGCGCATGCCCAGACCACGCTCAACGTCCGCGACGCCGATATCCGCGCCTTCATCGCCGATGCGGCGAAGGTCACGGGGCGGACCTTCATCATCGACAGCCGGGTCAACGGCAAGGTGACGGTGGTGACCGATCGGCCGCTGTCCAAGTCGGAATATTTCGAGGTTTTCCTGTCCACGCTGCGCGCCAACGGGCTGGTTGCGGTGCCGAGCGCGGGCGGTGCCTTCCGGGTGCAGCCGATCGACAATGCCGCGTCGCAACCCAGCCGCATCGGCCTGGGCGGTGCCAACCGCAATGCGTACGTCACCGAGATCATCCGCCTGCGCGCGATCGACGCGAACAGTGCACTGGAGACGGTCCGCCCGCTGGTCAGCGCGCAAGGATCGGTGACGGCGAACCGTGGCGGCAACAGCCTGGTCGTCGTGGACTTCGCCGACAATATCCGCCGCATCCGCGATGTCGTCCGGCGGATCGATGCGGACAATGCCTCGACCCGCGTCATCGCGCTGAAGAATGCGGGCGCGCGCGAGATTGCGACCGCGCTCCAGACGCTGGCGGGTGGCGGCGGTGGCGCGGCCGGGCAGGGCGGTGGCCCTCAAGGCGGCAGCGGCGTGTCGGTGGTCGCGATCGACAGCTCCAATTCGATCGCGCTGCGCGGCGACCCGTCGAACGTCGCGCGTTTCGCCCAGATCGCGATCGACCTGGACAACAAGGCCAAGAGCGGCACCGAAATCCGCGTCGTCTTCCTCGAAAACGCCGATGCCGAGCAGCTTTTGCCCGTTCTTCAGCAACTGGTCGGCCAGACGCCCGACCCCGTGCAGGAAACCACCCTGTCGCGCGGCAGCTTCACCCAGACCAACAACCAGTCCGGCTCGGCGGCGGGCACCTCGATCGCGCAGCGTATCCAGCCGGTCGCCCAACCCCAGGCGGCGAGCACCCCCGGTGCTGGCGGCCAGAACGGCCAGCCGCCCGCGATCAGCACGCAGGGCGGGCGGACGGCGGCGGTCGTCACCCGCTTCGTCGGCGCGAACGCCATCGTCATCGCGGGGCCCGCCGACATCCAGCGCCAGATCGGCGAGGTGATCCGCCAGCTCGACGTGCGCCGCGAACAGGTGCTGATCGAGGCGATCGTCGCCGAAGTCTCCGACCAGACCGCACGACGGCTGGGCGCGCAGTTCCTGCTCGGCAGCCTGTCGGGGGGTGCGTTCGCGGCGTCGACCTATGGCAATACCGCCCCCAATATCCTGCAGATCGCAGGTGCGGTGGGCGCGCAGACGATCGGTGGCACCAAGACGGTCGTCGTCGCACCGGACGGTACGCGCACCGAAACCAATGTCCCCAACCAGGCCTATAGCCAGCTGACCCAGTCGGCGGTGCAGTCGATCCTGGGCACCACCGGCGGCTTTGCCGGTTGGGGCGGGCAGATCGGCGACACGGTGTTCGGCGCGATCATCAACGCGGTGAAGAGCGACACGACCTCCAACCTGCTCCAGGTCCCGCACATCATCACGCTGGACAATCAGCAGGCCCACAGCCTGGTCGGCCAGGAAATCCCGGTGACGACCGGCCAGGCGCTGTCGAACAATTTCGACAATGCCTTCCGCACCGTGCAACGGCAGAATGTCGGCATCCAGCTGGACGTGAAGCCGCAGGTCAATGCGGGCGGCTCGCTGAAACTCTATGTCCGCCTCGAGGTCAGTTCAATTGCGGGCCCGGTGTCGAGCAACAATAGCGAGCTGATCCTCAACAAGCGCGCCTTCGAGAATGTCTTCACGCCGGATGACGGGCAGATCACCGTCATCGGCGGTCTGCTCGACGACAATGAGCGGCGCACGATCGAGAAGATTCCGCTGCTCGGCGACATTCCGGGGCTGGGCGCGCTGTTCCGATCCAAAGCGCGCAGTCGGTCGAAGACGAACCTGATGGTCTTCATCCGCCCGACCATCCTGCGCACGCCCGAGGACAGCCGCCGCGTCACCGAACAGCGTTACGGCTATCTCCGCCAGCTTCAGGGCTATGCCCAGCCGGGCGTCGAACCCTCGATCGACGAACTGGTCCGCGATTATATGAACGCCGCGCCGCCGATCCCGCACGCGCCGATGCCCGGCAATATCGAGGACCCGCGCATCGCCGTCCCCGTCGCCAAATCGGTCGAACCGATCAAGCGCCGTGACTGACGACGAGCAGCCCATCACCACGGGGGACACCGTGCCCTTGCCGCTGGGCACGCCCCTCCCGCAGGCGGGGGGGGATGGGGGAGGGCACACCCCTCTCCCGCTCCCCACGCCCGACGAAGCGCTGGAACTGGTCGCCCCCCTGACCATCCCCTATGGTTTCGCGCGCAAGTTCGGCACGGTGGTCCAGAGTGCCGACCCGTTGACCATCGCCCTACGGGAAGGCGCCGACCCCCGCGCGCTGATCGAGTTGCGCCGCCATATCGGCCGCCCCTTCGCCATCACCCGCGTCGAGGCCCCCGCCTTCGATCGTCTTCTGTCCGACGCCTATGCGATGGACGGACAGGCGACGGCGATCGCGGCGGTCGGCATGGGCGACGAGCTGGACATGCTGGCCGATGGCATCCCGACCGCCGAGGATTTGCTCGACACCGCCGACGACGCGCCCGCCATCCGGCTCATCAACGGCATCATCGCCGATGCCGCGCGCAACGGCGTGTCGGACATCCATATCGAGCCGTATGAGACCGGACTGGTCGTCCGGATGCGCATCGACGGCGTGCTGCGCGAGACGCTTCGCATGCCGCCGCATGTCGCCCCCGTGGTGGTCAGCCGTATCAAGGTCATGGCCCGGCTCGACATCGCCGAACGCCGCGTGCCGCAGGACGGGCGCATGGCGTTGACTCTGGGCGGTAAGCTGCTCGATGTGCGTGTCTCGACCCTGCCCAGCCGGGCGGGGGAGCGGGTGGTGCTGCGTATCCTCGACAAGGAGAATGCCGGGATCGACCTCGACGCGCTGGGCATGAACCCGGCGATGTACGCGCTGCTGCGCGAGGCGCTCAGCGAGCCCAACGGCATCATCCTGGTTACCGGGCCAACCGGCTCGGGCAAGACGACCAGCCTGTACGCCGCGCTGCGCCTGCTGAACGATGGCAGCCGGAACATCCTGACGGTCGAGGACCCGGTCGAATATGCGGTCGAGGGGGTGGGGCAGACCCAGGTCAACGCCAAGGTCGGGCTGACCTTCGCGGCGGGCCTGCGCGCGATCCTGCGCCAGGACCCGGACGTGGTGATGGTCGGCGAAATCCGCGACCGCGAAACCGCCGAGATCGCGGTGCAGGCCTCGCTGACCGGGCACCTCGTCCTGTCGACCGTCCACACCAACGATGCGGTCGGCGCGATCACCCGGATGCGGGACATGAAGGTCGAGCCGTTCCTGCTCGCCTCGACGCTTCGCGCCGTGATCGCGCAGCGGCTGGTGCGGCGGCTGTGTCCCGCATGCAAGCGGCCGGTCAAGGCCAAGCAGACCGTAGCGCCGCTGCTCGGCATCGAGAACAAGGCGACGGTGTACGAGGCGGTCGGCTGTCCCCAGTGCAACGGCACCGGCTATAAGGGCCGGACCGGCGTCTATGAGGCGGTGCGGGTCGACGATGCGATCCGGCGGCTGATCAACGAAGGCGGCGACGAACAGGCGATCGCGTCGCACGCCTTCGCCCGGCAGCAGCCGCTGGCGGCGGTGGCGCGGGCGCTGGTGCTGGACGGGGTGACGACGGCGGAGGAAGCCATCCGCGTATCCCGCCGCGACTCCGACGCGGGGTGAGGGGGGGGTGTGCGCTCGGCTCTCATACCGCACTACCCCGGCGATGGCCGGGGTCCAGTCGCCAATGGCAGCGAGTGGCGGCCATGAGCCCATCAGTTCGCGCGGAGACGCGGAGACGCGGAGAAGGGCATTTTCGCGCAGAGGCGCAGAGGACGCAGAGACGTCGTACCTGCCGCGCCAGCGGCCGTCTTGTTTTCGCCGATTTGAAGAGCTGTGCGTTGTCACGTGCGAGACAGCTCTGCGTCCTCCGCGCCTCTGCGCGAACTCACTTTTTCTCCGCGTCTCCGCGTCTCCGCGTGAGATAAGATTTCGATCCCGTACCCCGCTTCTGCACTGCCACCGCAACTGGACCCCGGCCTTCGCCGGGGTGGGCCCCTATTGTGCGAAGGGGGGGCGCTGACATGGCCGGGTTCGACTATGTCGCCATCGACACCAAGGGGGCCGAGAAGCGCGGGTTCATCCCCGCCGAAACCGCCGACACCGCCCGCGCCGCGCTGGAGAAGCAGCGGCTCTATGTCGTCTCCGTCAAGCCGGGCAGCGGCGATACCGCCGAGCGTCGTCCGCTCTTCGGGCTGAAGCTCGGCCGCGCGCGCATGTCGGTCAAGCAGCTGACGCTGTTCACCCGCCAACTGGCGACGCTCAACCGCGTCTCGCCGCTGGAGGAGTCCCTGCGCACCATCACCCGCCAGACCGAGCAGGAGCGGGTGCGCGCCATCGTCGCGACGGTGCATCAGGGTGTCACCGAAGGTCGTCGCCTGGCCGATGCGATGGCGCGCGAGCCGAAGAGCTTTCCCCCGCTCTATCGTGCCATGGTCGCGGCGGGGGAGAGTTCGGGCACGCTGCCAACCATCCTCGAACGGCTCGCCGCGCTGCTCGAACGACAGGCGGAAATTCGCGGCAAGCTCGTCACCGCGCTCGCCTATCCAACGATCCTGGCGGTGGTGGCGTTGGGCGTCGTCACCGCGCTGATGATGTTCGTCGTGCCGCAGGTGGTCGAACAGTTCGATACGGTCGGGCAGGAGCTGCCTTTCCTGACGCGGATGGTCATCGCCGTGTCGGACCTGCTGGTCGGCTGGTGGTGGCTGATGGCGGGGATCGCCGTCCTGGGGGGCGTCGGCTTCTGGCGCGCGTTGAAGGTGCCGTCGATCCGACTGTCCTTCGACACATGGCTGCTGAAACTGCCGCTGCTCGGCCGGTTGCTGCGCGACCTGCATGCCGCTCGGATGGCGCGCACGCTGGGGACGATGGTGGCGAGCCGGTTGCCGCTGCTCGAAGGGCTGACCCTGACGGCGGGCACGATCCACAATCGCCGGTTGCGCGTGGCGTCCGACGCCATCGTCGATGCGATCCGGGGCGGGGGCAGCCTGTCGGCGGCGATGCGGCGGGCGGGCGTCTTCCCGCCACTGCTCACCTATCTGGCGGCGAGCGGCGAGGCGGCGGGGCGGCTGGACGAGATGCTGGAGCGCGCCGCCGATTATCTGGAGCGTGAGTTCGACCGCTTCACCGCCACCGCTTTGTCGCTGCTGGAGCCCGCGATCATCGTCGTGATGGGCGGCGTGGTCGCGACGATCGTGCTATCCATCCTGCTGCCGATCCTCCAGCTCAACACGCTGGCGGGTCAATGAGACGAGAGGACATGTTGATGCGTACCCAAACCCGCCGTCCGATCCGCCGCAAGCGGCCCGCCAACGGCTTTACGCTGGTCGAGCTGATGGTCGTGATCGTCATCATTGGCCTGCTCGCCACCATCGTCGCGCTGAACGTCCTCCCCTCGGGCGACACCGCGCGGGTGCAGAAGGCCAAGGCCGACATCGCGCAGATCGAGGGCGGGCTGGAGATGTACAAGCTCCAGAACCTGACCTTCCCGACGACCGCGCAAGGGTTGCAGGCGCTGGTGTCGATGCCCGCGGGCCTCGCCGATCCGTCGCGCTATCAGAAGGGCGGCTATCTGAAGAAGCTGCCCGACGATCCCTGGGGACGTCCCTATCTCTATGCCGCGCCCGGCCAGCATGGCGAGGCGGACGTCTGGACCTATGGCGCCGATGGCAAGGAAGGTGGCGAGGGGATCAACGCCGATATCGGCAATTGGGATAAGTGATCGCGCCCGCGCGCCTGGATGCCGCGAACGGCGGTGGGCGCGCGTTGCGCCGCGCGAGGGCGCGCGACGGGGGCTTTACGCTGGTCGAGCTGATGGTCGTCATCACCGTCATCGGGCTGGCATCGGCGATCGCCGTCTGGTCGCTGCCCGACCGGCGCGGGCGGGTGACCGACGAAGCGCTGCGCTTTGCCGCCCGTGTCCGTGCCGCGCATGACGTGGCGGTGGTCGAAGCGTCTCCGGTCAGCATCTGGGTCACGCGCGGCGGCTATGGCTTCGATCGCCGCGTGGACGGGGCGTGGAGCCCGATGACCGCCAAACCCTTGCGCGTCGCGCAGTGGGAGGACGGCACCCAGGCGATGATCCCCGATCCCAGCGGCCGGGTGCGGATCACCTTCGACGTGACGGGACTGGCCGACCGCCCGGTCGAACTGCGCCTGACCCGCGAGCGGGTGAGCAGCATCGTGCGGATCGGCGCCGACGGCACGGTGCGGGTCGATGGGTGAGGGGTCTGAAATTCCTCCCCTGCAAGGGGAGGTGGCAGGGCGCAGCCCTGACGGAGGGGTGTCGCCCTCTCGGTGGCGGGACACCCCTCCACCATGCTCCGCATGGTCCCCCTCCCCTTGCAGGGGAGGAAAAGAAGGGGGCTTCACCCTTATCGAGATCATGGTCGCGCTGGCGGTGTTCAGCCTGGCGGCGATGGCGCTGGTCCGGCTGGAGAGCGCGACGATCCGGGGGGCGTCGATCCTGGACGAGACGGTCGTGGCCCAGATGGTCGCGCGCAACGTCGCAATCGCCGCCGTCACCGATCCGCAGGCGCCTGCGCTTGGCCGGACGACCGGCGTCGAGGTGAATGGCGGGCGTAGCTGGAAATGGACGCGGATCGTCAGCGGCACGGGCGATGCGCGCGTGGTGCGGATCGACGTGGCGGTCGCGAATGCGGGCGGTAGCGTCGCGGGGCGGATGACGATGGTCCGCCCGCCCATGGCCGCGCCGCCGGTCGGAGTGTCGGCGTCGTGAGATTGCGCGCGCTTGCCTTTCTGTTCCCCGGCGAAGGCCGGGGGCCGGTTGCTGCCCGGCTTAAGGCGAGAGGCGGCGTTTGCCCCGATTTTCAGGGTTCGCCGCAACTGGGCCCTCGCCTTCGCGGGGGAATGGGGCAGCATGGCTTCACCCTGGTCGAAGTCATGGTGGCGCTGCTCATCTTCTCGATGCTTGCCGCTGCCGCCGTGGCGATCCTGTCGCTCAGCGTGCGGGCGCAGGCGGTGACGGGGCAGAAGCTCGACGCGCTGAGCGCGATCAGCCGGACGACCGCCATCCTGTCGGCCGATCTGGCGCAGGCGGTCGACCGTCCGACGCGTGACGAAGGCGGCGTCCTGACCCCCGCCATGGTCGCCGGGCCGGATGCGATGCGGCTGGTGCGCGGCGGCTGGAGCAATCTCGACAATGCCGCCCGTCCTTCGTTGCAAAAGGTCGCCTATCGGCTGAACGGGGACGTGCTGGAGCGGGTCGCCTGGCCGCTGCTCGACGGGGCCGCAGCCATGGAGCCCGCCGCGCTGATGGACCATGTGCGCGAACTGCACCTGCGCTATCGCTTCAACGGGGCATGGCTCGATCAGTGGCAGGGGCAGCCCGGCGTCGCCTTGCCCCAGGCCGCGGAAGTGACGATCGTGCGCGATGACGGCATGATCTTTCGCCAGCTCTTCCTAGTGGGGACAGGCTATGTCGGCGTTCCGCAAAGCGGTTCCGCCAGCCCCGATCCGACCCCCACGCCGACGCCCAATGGCTAGGCGTATCCCTCGACCTGGCGAGCGCGGCGCCGCGCTGCTGACCGTACTGATCCTGGTCGCGGTGATCGCGGTACTGGCCGCGACCGCGCTGGAAAAGCTGCGCCTGTCGACGCGGCTGGGCGGCAATGCGGTGGCGATCGAACAGGCGCGCGGTTTTGCCTATGCGGCCGAGGCGCTGGCGATCATCCGGATCGGCGACCTGCTGGAACGGTCCCAGGGCAAGGTGTCGCTGCTCGGCGGATGGAGCGACCGCCCCTTCGCGCTGCCGCTCGGTGATGTGGCGGGCGGGGGCAGTGCGGTCGCGCGGGTGACCGATGGCGGCAATTGCTTCAATCTCAACGGGCTGGCGCAAGCCTTGCCGGGGCAGCCGGGCGTGCTGATCGGCAATGCGGTGGAGGTCGCGCATTTCGCCAAGCTGATGCGCCTGTTGGGCATTCCCGGTCAGGTCGCCCAGCAGGTGGCCACCGCGACATCCGACTGGATCGACAGCGACCAGAACCCGCAAGGCGGCGGGGCGGAGGATGCGCTCTATCTTGCCCGCGATCCGCCATACCGGACCGGCGGTGCGATGATGGCGGACGTCAGTGAATTGCGGATGGTCAACGGCGTCACCCCCGAACTCTATGCGCAGCTTCGCCCCTGGGTCTGTACGCTGCCCGAGGCGAAGCCGACCGCCGTCAACATCAACACGCTGGCACCCGAACAGGCGCCGCTGGTCGCGATGGCGCAGATCGACACGATTTCGCCCGCCGCCATCGCCCAGGCCCTTTTGCGCCGCCCGCCGCAGGGCTATGCGGATGCCAGCGCCTTTTGGGCGCAGATACCGGGGGCGAGCGGGGGCGGCGGCGTGGCGGTGACGACCCGCTGGTTCAACTTGCGCATCGATGTCGGCTTGGGCAGCGTCCGGGTTCAAGAACGCGCGCTGGTCGATGCGACACGGCTGCCGCCGCGCCTCGTCGCGCGGACATGGGGGGAAGAGTGATGAGTGCGACCAACCTCCTGTTCCTGCCGCCGGGCGAGGGCGGTGATTATCGCTGGATGCGGATCGAGGATGCACGCGTCGCCGCCGCCGGAGAGGGCCTGCCCCAGGGTGACGGCGAGGTGATCGCGGTCGCGCCCGCCGATGCGGTGTCGCTCCACTGGGCCGACATCCCCGCCCGCTCGACCGCACAGGCCGCCGCCGCCGCGCGGCTGCTGGCGGCCGAGGTGAGTGCGGCGCCGATGGACGAACTTCATGTCGCGGTGGGCGAAGACGAGGACGGCACCCGCGCGATCGGCATCGTCAATCGCGGTGCGATGGCGGGATGGCTGGCGCGGTTGGGCGCGGCGGGGGTCGATCCGGTGGCGGTCGTGCCTGCACCGCTCCTGCTGCCACGCCCCGACCAGGGCTATGTGCGCGGCGACCTGGCCGGGCAGGGGGTGGTGCGCGGGCGAAGCTCGGGCTTTGCCGATGAGCCGGGCCTTACCGAACTGGTGACGGGCGAGGAACCGCTCACCGATCTGGATGCCGATGGGATCGCGGCGGCGCTGGGCGCAGTCGCCGCTGCCCCCGCACTCGACCTGCGACAAGGGCCGTTCGCGCGGCGGCGGGGTTTTGCGATCGACTGGCGGCTGGTCAGGCGGCTCGCCTGGCTGGGCCTCGCCATCGTCGTCGCGACGCTGGCGATCGATTTCGTCCGGCTCACCAAATATAGTTTCGCTGCCGACGCGACCGAGGCCAAGATCGAGCAGATCGCCCGCACCGCCCTGCCGCGCGGCGAGACGTTGGTCGATGCCGACCGCCAACTGGCCGAGCGGCTGTCGGCAGTGCGCGGACCTGGCCAGGGGTTCAGCCGGACGGCGGCGGCGGTGTTCGCCGCCGTGCGGGCGGTGCCGGGCTCTGAGCTGACCGCGCTCGACTTCCAGCCGAACGGCGCGATCCGGCTGGGTGTGGCGGTCGATCGCGAGGCGTTGGCCACCGATCTGAAGCGCGCGATCGAGGCGGAAGGTTTCACCGTCCAGGCCAGCACCTTCGTCGCGGCGAACGGGCGGATCACGGGAGAATTCACGGTGCGCGCACGATGAAGGCGCTGAAACTCTGGTTCGATGGCCGCTCCTTGCGGGAGAAGCGGCTGCTGCTGGTCATGGGCGCGTTGCTGGTCGTGACGCTCCTTTGGGGCGGCATATTGCGGCCCTTGGGCGACGGCCTGTCGAGCGCGCGCGAACGCCATGCCGATGCGGTGATCCGGCTGGGCGAGGCGCAAGCCATTGCCGCCGAACTGAACCAACGCCGCCGTCGCCCGGCCGCTCTGTCGGGCACGCTCGCCGATACGGTGCGGCTGTCGGCGGAGCAGGCGGGCTTTACCCTGTCCGCGCTGACCGAGGACGGCCCCGGCCGGTTACGGGCGCAGATCGCCTCGGCCCGGCCCGCCGCGCTGAATGCCTGGCTCGCCCGGCTGGAGCGGGGCGGGGTGCTGGTCGAGCAGGCGACGCTGACCGACAATGGCGATCGGACGGTGGGCGTCGCCCTTCTCTTGCGGACGCGGGTGTCGTGATGCGGTTACGGATGACCACACGGCCTCCGGTGCTGTTCGCAGCGATGCTGGTCGTGGCGCTGATCGTCTTCCTGCCGATGCGCCTTGCGCTGGGGGCGACGGGCCTCGCCGATGAAGGGCTGAGCGCACGCCGGGTCGGCGGCACCATCTGGGGCGGCAGCCTGATCGAGGCGCGGTTGGGCGATGTGGCGCTGGGCGACCTTCGCGTGTCGTTGTCGCCGCTGGCGCTGCTCGTCGGTCGGGCGCGGCTGGCGTTCGAGGGGGCAGGGGCCGATGGCCGACCGATCGCGGGCGCGGCGACGATCAGCCGCCATGCGATGGGAATCGAGGATGTCACCGCCAGCCTGCCCGCCGCCACGCTGTTCGCGCCCTTGCCCGTCACCACGCTGGCGCTGGAGGATGTGACGGTGCGCTTTCGCGACGGGGTGTGCGAGGAAGCGGCGGGGCGTGTTCGTGCGACCGTGGTGGGCGAGGCCGGCGGCCTGCCGCTGCCGCCGATGATGATGGGCACCGCGCGGTGCGAGGCGGGGGCGCTGCTGCTGCCGATGACGGGGCAGGGCGGCACCGAGGCGGTCAATCTGCGCATCCGTCCCGATGGCCGCTACACCGCCGATCTGGTCCTGACGCCTGGCGATCCGACGGCGGCGACGCGGCTGGAGCAACTCGGCTTCGTCGCCGGCACGGGGGGCGGATACCGACTTTCGGCGCAGGGAAGATTCTGAAGGGTGCGATTTTGACCGCTTGACGAAAGCGGGTGATCCCGTTTAGGGGCGCAAGCCTTCGCGGCGACCGTAGTTCAATTGGTTAGAGCGCCGGCTTGTGATGCCGGAAGTTGCGGGTTCAAGTCCCGTCGGTCGCCCCATTCTTTCTGGCCACTCCGCTGGCCACGGCACCGGCCCCCTTCAGAGCCGTGTCCTCCCACAATCCTCACCGATGGGGTGGCCGGGTCGGAAGACTCGGTCCGGTTCCGCTTTTGTCGGACCGAAGGACGAGCATGACGAACTGGGGCTTTCCCGATTTCGACGCGCATGAAGGCGTGCACCTGTTCACCGATCCCGCTTCGGGGCTGCAGGCGGTCATCGCTGTGCACTCGACGCATCTCGGCCCGGCGGCGGGCGGTGCGCGCTTCTGGAATTACGGCACGCCCGCGCTCGCCATCACCGACGCGCTGCGCCTGTCGCGCGGCATGAGCTACAAGAATGCGATGGCAGGTCTGGCGCTGGGCGGCGGCAAGGGCGTGGTCCTGGCGGCGAAGCCGGGCGATGTCATCACCACCGCGCAGCTCGAAGCCTTCGGCCGTGCGGTCGAGTCGCTCGGCGGTCGTTACGTGACGGCCGAGGATGTCGGCATGTCGGAAGAGCGGATGAAGGTCATCGCGACCCAGACCCGCTATGTCTCCGGCCTGCCGGTGGCGAGTGGTGCGGCGGGCGGCGACCCCGGCCCCTACACCGCGCACGGCGTCTATCTGGGCGTCAAGGCCGCTGCCAGCCGTGGGCTCGGCGCGACCGACATGAAGGGCGTACGCGTCGCGATCCAGGGCGTCGGCTCGGTCGGCGGCGGTCTGGCCAAGCTGCTGGCCAAGGACGGTGCGGTCCTGACCATCGCCGATGTGAACCAGGCACGCGCCGAACAGATGGCGGCGGAGTTGGGAGCGAGCGTCGCTTCGGCCGACGAGATCCTCTTCGCCGATGTCGATCTGGTCAGCCCCAATGCGCTGGGCGCGGTGCTGAACGCCGATTCGATCCAGCGGCTGAAGGCCAAGGTCGTCGCGGGCGGTGCCAACAACCAGCTGGCGACCCGCGAGGATGGCGCGCGCGTGGCGGAGGCGGGCATCCTCTACGCCCCCGATTACGTCATCAATGCGGGCGGCATCATTAATGTCGGCCTGGAATATCTGGGCCAGGGCGACGAGGCCGAGGTCATGGCGCGCATCGCCAAAATTCCCGAGCGTCTGGAACAGGTGTGGCAGCGTTCGGCGGAAACCGGCCATCCGGCCTCGGACGTGGCGGACGAAATCGCGCAAGGCCTGATCGGGCGTTAAAAGCTCCACGCCAACGAGTCTCACGCCCCTCCCGTAGGCGGGAGGGGATGGGGGAGGGCAAGCCACGGGCGACAGGCTCGGTGAGACCCCATGCCCTCCCCAAACCCCTCCCGTCTACGGGAGGGGCTTAAAGAAGAGCGAGAGGGGCCAAACCGCGCCCCTCTTCACTCACACCCATCGAAAATCCCGTGCGCATTGGCGGTTGACGAACCGGCCCCTCACGCCCATTTGCCAATCGGACCAAATCCATCCGATTGGGAGACCATGCGCCTTTCCAGCCTAGCCGATTATGCGGTCGTGATGATGACCGCCGCCGCGCGCGAAGGTGCCGGTGGGCGGAGCAACGCGACCTTGCTGGCCGGACAGACGGGCGTGCCGCTCCCTACCGCGCAGAAGCTGGTTAGCCGTCTGGCGGGCGCTGGCTTGATCGAGAGCACGCGCGGCACCGGGGGCGGCATCCGCCTCGCCCGCGATGCCGATACGATCAGCCTCGCCGACATCGTCGAGGCGGTGGACGGCCCGATCGCGCTGACCGCGTGCGTCGAGGGCGCGGCCCATGACTGCGGCCTGGAAATGCAATGCCGCGTCCGGCCGCATTGGCATGTCGTCAATCAGGCGGTACGCGCCGCCTTTTCCGGGGTGACGCTCGCGACGCTCGCCGCCGATCCTGTTGAATCGCAAGTGATGGGCGCTGATGCGCGTCCGGGGGTATTCGCCTGATGGCCACGAAGAATGCAGAGGCGCTCGCCGCCGCCAACAAGAAATATGAGTGGGGCTTCGCGACCGAGGTCGAGCAGGACTTCGCGCCCAAGGGGCTGAGCGAGGATACGGTCCGCTATATCTCGGCCAAGAAGGGCGAGCCGGAATGGATGCTCGACTGGCGGCTGAAGGCGTTTCGCCTGTGGCAGACGCTGGAGACGCCGGACTGGGCCAAGCTGAACATCCCGCCGATCGATTATCAGGACGCGTATTATTACGCCGAGCCCAAGCAGAAGAAGACGATCGCGTCGCTGGACGAGCTCGATCCTGAAATCCGCCGGACCTACGAAAAGCTGGGCATCCCGATCGCCGAGCAGGAAGTGCTGGCGGGCGTCGAGGGCGCGCGCAAGGTCGCGGTCGATGCGGTGTTCGACAGCGTCTCGGTCGCGACCACCTTCCGCAAGGAGCTGGAAGCGGCGGGCGTCATCTTCCGCTCGATCTCCGAGGCGATCAAGGAATATCCCGATCTGGTCCGCAAGTGGCTGGGCAAGGTCGTGCCGCAGCGGGATAATTACTTCGCGACGCTCAACTCGGCGGTCTTCTCGGACGGCACCTTCGTCTACATCCCCGAGGGCGTTCGCTGCCCGATGGAGCTGTCGACCTATTTCCGCATCAACGCGGAGAATACCGGCCAGTTCGAGCGCACGCTGATCGTCGCGGACAAGGGGGCATACGTCTCCTATCTCGAAGGCTGCACTGCGCCGATGCGCGACGAGAACCAGCTGCATGCGGCGGTGGTCGAGCTGGTCGCGCTGGACGATGCCGAGATCAAATATTCGACCGTCCAGAACTGGTATCCGGGCGACGAGAATGGCGTCGGCGGGATCTACAATTTCGTCACCAAGCGCGCGCTCTGTCAGGGCAAGAACAGCAAGGTGTCGTGGACCCAGGTCGAAACCGGATCGGCGGTAACGTGGAAATACCCCAGCTGCGTGCTGGCGGGCGACGGCTCGGTGGGCGAGTTCTACTCGGTCGCGGTCACCAACAACCGTCAGCAGGCCGATACCGGCACCAAGATGATCCATCTGGGCAAGAACACCCGCTCGACCATCGTGTCGAAGGGGATTTCGGCCGGGCATTCGGACAACACCTATCGCGGGCTGGTCCGCGTGGCCGCGACCGCCGAGAATGTCCGCAACTTCACCCAGTGCGACAGCCTGCTGCTGGGCGACCAGTGCGGCGCGCATACCGTGCCGTACATTGAGGTAAAGAACCCCAGCGCCCAGATCGAGCATGAGGCGACGACCAGCAAGATCAGCGAGGACCAGCTCTTCTATGCGATGAGCCGTGGGTTGGATCAGGAGGCGGCGGTCGCGCTGATCGTCAACGGCTTTGCGCGGGAAGTCTTGCAGCAGCTTCCGATGGAGTTTGCGGTCGAGGCGCAGAAGCTGCTGGGGATTTCGCTGGAGGGGAGCGTGGGGTGATGAACATGTCGATTATTCCGCCGATCTATGTTGATGCCGATTATTTCCCGGAGATCGAGGCAGATCCACGTTTGGCAGGCGTCGTATATCAGCATGAACTGCTGCCTAGTGGTAAGATGGCGATCCGAGCCGCGGATGGTGCTGGCCAAGCAAAGATAAAGCTTCTTCATGGTGGGAATATCAGTGCTTAAGATTGAAAACCTCCACGCCGAGATTGACGGCAAGCCGATCCTCAAGGGCCTGACGCTCGAGGTGAATGCGGGCGAAGTCCATGCGATCATGGGGCCGAACGGCGCGGGCAAGTCGACGCTGGGTTATGTGCTGGGCGGGCGTCCCGGTTATGAAGTGACCGAGGGTTCGGTGACGTTCGACGGCGTCGACCTGCTCGAGCTGGAGCCGAACGAGCGTGCCGCCGCCGGGCTGTTCCTGGGCTTCCAATATCCGGTCGAGATCCCCGGCGTGTCCAACGTCCAGTTCCTGCGCGAGAGTCTGAACGCGCAGCGCGGGCAGCGCGACGAAAAGCCGCTGTCGGGTGGCGAATTCCTGAAGCTCGCCCGCGCGCAGGCCGATGGGCTGGGGCTGAACCAGGACATGCTCAAGCGTCTGGTCAATGTCGGTTTCTCGGGCGGCGAGAAGAAGCGCAACGAGATGGTCCAGATGGGCATCCTGAACCCCAAGTTCGCGATCCTGGACGAGACGGACTCCGGCCTCGACATCGACGCGCTGCGCATCGTCGGCGACGGCATCAACCGCATCATGCGCGCGCCCGATAAGGCGGTGCTGCTGATTACGCACTATCAGCGGTTGCTCGACTATGTGCAGCCCGACCGGGTGCACGTGCTGGCCGATGGCCGCATCGTGCGTTCGGGCGGACCCGAACTCGCGCTCGAACTAGAGCGTGAGGGCTATGCCGGGGTCGAGGCATGAGCGTTTTTCTTCAAATCCTCCCTGCGCTTGGCGCGGGGAGGGGGACCGCTCGCGAAGCGAGGGGTGGAGGGGCCGGAGGGGCTTGCCCCTCCACCAGCCTACGGCTGGTCCCCCTCCCCAAGCATAGCTTGGGGAGGAATTGATGGCGGACGTGTTGGACCTTCCTTCGCCGCGCGAAGAGGCGTGGCGCTGGGCTGATCTCGACGCGCTGCGTCGCGCGGCGGAAAGCGAGCGGGCGGTGCCGGTCGCGGGGGCGGATCGCTTCCTCGATCTGCCGGGCGCGCGGTTGCTGTTCGTCGACGGCGTGTTGGATGAAAGCGCCAGTAATCTCGGCCCGGTCCAGCTGACCCAGATCGACGCCAGCGACCATCCGTTGGGTAAGCAGGCCTTGGGACGTGGCTGGTCGCTGCGGCTGGCGCGCGATGCGGTCGCCGACCCCGTTCAGATCGTCCATGTCGCCAGCGGTGCGGCGAACCATCTGCCCGCCGAGATCGTACTGGCCGAGGATGCGGCGGCGCAGGTCTATGAGACCTATGTCGGGCGCGGCTGGACCAACCGACTGACGCGGGTGAGGCTGGCGGCGTCGGCGCGGCTGATGCGGGCGGTGCGGCTGTTGCAGGATGATGGCTTCGTGTCGCTGCGCGAGGAAGCCGAGCTGGGCGAGGGCGCGAGCCTGACCGCGACCTTCCTGGCGGCGGGTAATTTGGGCGCGCGGATCGATGGCGGCATCACGCAGACTGGGGACGGCGCCTATGCCGAGTTTGGCGGCGCGCTGCTGACCAAGGGCGAACTTCGCCAAGAATGCGCGGTGGCCTTGCGCCATGCCGCGCTGAACGGCCAGAGCCATCAGCTGTGGCGCGCGGTCGCCGCCGATCGCAGCCAGGCGAGCCTCGCCGCCCGTGTCGAGGTGGCGCGGGATGCCCAGAAGACCGATGGCGAACAGTCGCTTCGCGGCCTGCTGCTCCAGCGGACGGCGACGGTCAATCTGAAGCCCGAGCTGGAAATCTTCGCCGACGACGTGAAGTGCGCGCATGGTGCGACGGTGGGAGAGCTGGACGCCAAGGCGCTGTTCTATATGCAGAGCCGTGGCATTCCGAAGCCCCGCGCCCAGGCGCTGCTGACCCGCGCCTTTGTCGCGGATGCGATCGACCGGATCGGCAACGAAGTGGTGCGCGAAGCCTTTGCGGCGGATGCGGATGCCTGGCTGGAGGCGGCGCTTTGAGCTTGGCCCATTCATTCCCCCCCATCTCTGATGGGGAGGGGGACCGCCGCGAAGCGGTGGTGGAGGGGCTGGCCGGGCGTGGCCCCTCCACCATCGCTGGCGCGATGGTCCCCCTCCCCAAGCACAGCTTGGGGAGGATTTGATGGCGAGCGCATCGCCTCTCGACCGGGTGGCGGATTTTCCGGCGATCCCGGACGGCTGGGCCTATCTCGACACCGCCGCGACGGCGCAGAAGCCGCAAGGAGTGATCGACGCGATCACGCGGGCCTATGACACCAGCTATGCCACCGTGCATCGCGGCGTCTATCAGCGCTCGGCCGATATGACTGTCGCCTATGAAAAGGCGCGCGAGGCGGCGGCGCGGTTCATCGGCGCTGGTTCGGCGAACGAGATCGTCTTCACGCGCGGGGCGACCGAGGGGATCAATCTGGTCGCGCAATGCTGGGCCGCGACCCAGCTGAAGGCGGGCGACCGCATCCTGTTGTCGATGCTGGAGCACCACTCCAACATCGTGCCGTGGCAGATGGTCGCCGAGCGACTGGGCGTCGCGATCGACGTGCTGCCGCTGACCGCCGATCACCGCATCGATCTGGACGCGATGGCGCGGATGCTGACGCCTGCACACAAGCTGGTGTCGTTGGGGCATGTGTCGAACGTGCTGGGCTCGGTGCTCGACGGGCGGCGCGCAGCCGATCTGGCGCATGGTGTCGGCGCGAAGATCCTGCTCGACGGATGCCAGGCCGTGCCGCGCATCGCGGTCGATGTGAAGGCGCTGGATTGCGACTTCTACGTCTTTTCCGGGCACAAGCTTTATGGCCCGACCGGGATCGGCGTGCTGTGGGCGCGGCCTGAGCTGCTGGAGGCGATGCCGCCCTATCAGGGCGGCGGGTCGATGATCGACCGGGTGAGCTTCGAGAAGACCACCTATGCCCCGCCGCCTGGCCGGTTCGAGGCGGGGACGCCGCATATCGTCGGCGCGCTGGGGCTTCATGCCGCGATCGACTATGTGTCGGCCATCGGGCTGGACGCGATCCATAAGCATGAGGCGGCTTTGGTCGCGCAGGCGCGCGAGGGGCTGTCGGCGATCAACTCGGTACGGTTGCTGGGGCCCAAAGACTCGGCAGGAATCGTCAGTTTCGCGGTCGAGGGGGTTCATCCCCATGATATCGGCACCATATTGGACGAGAGCCGGGTGGCGATCCGCGCGGGCCATCACTGTGCGCAACCGCTGATGGAGGCGCTCGGCCTGCCCGCCACCGCACGGGCGAGTTTCGGCGTGTATAACGGACCCGATGACGTCGCGGCGCTGGTGGATGGCGTCCGGCGGGTCACGAGGATTTTCGGATGAGCGATTACAAGGTCGAGGAAGTGGACAGCGTCGCGCAGCCGCCCAAGGCGCGCGTGCAGGACGTGGTCGAGGCGCCAGCAGAGCGGCAGCGTGATTATCTGTCCGGCTTCCTGTCGCAAAAGCCGACCACCGACGATCCGACCCAGCCGGGCGGCGCGCTGTATGATGGCATCATCGATGCGCTGAAGGACATTTACGACCCCGAAATTCCGGTCAATATCTATGACTTGGGGCTGATCTACGGTGTCGAGGTGACCGAGGGCGGCCATGCCGTCGTCACCATGACGCTGACCACCCCGCATTGCCCGGTCGCCGAGTCGATGCCGGGTGAGGTCGAACTGCGCGTCTCGGCGGTGCCGGGGATCGCGACGGCCGACGTCAACCTGATCTGGGACCCGCCCTGGGACCCGCAGAAGATGTCGGACGACGCCAAGCTCGAACTGGGGATGCTCTGACCATGGCGACCACCCTGCGTCCGCGTCCCGCCGCGCTGAACCTGACGCCCTCCGCCGAGGCGCGGATCGCCGACCTGATGGCCCGTGCACCGGAAGGGGCGATCGGGGTGAAGCTGTCGACCCCGCGTCGGGGCTGTTCGGGACTGGCCTATTCGGTCGATTACGTCACCGAGGCCAAGGCGTTCGATGAGAAGATCGATACGCCGGGCGGCACGCTGTTCGTCGATGGCGGGTCGATCCTGTATCTGATCGGGTCGACCATGGACTGGGTCGAGGATGATTTCACCGCTGGCTTCGTGTTCCAGAACCCCAACGCCAAGGGCGCGTGCGGGTGCGGGGAGAGCTTTACGGTTTGAGGGGGCGGGAGCCGTTCCTCCACTCCGTTTGCAGTGAGCGAAGGTTCAGTTTACCCTCACCCTTCCGGCGCTACGCGCCTCCCTCCCTCTCCCGGCGGGAGAGGGAAGGGGCCCGCCCGCATAGCGGGTGGGAAGGGTGAGGGCAGGCCCCTAGACCCGGTGATCCAGCTTCAAACTCGCGCCATCCCATTCCACCGCCAAGTCACGATAATCGGTCACCATCGCGTGGGCCGTATCCATCGTCCCGCGATGCGTCTCGGTAATCACCACCACCGTCATGCCCGCCGCCTCTGCCGCAGCGATCCCGGCGGGGGCGTCCTCGAACGCCAGGCAATCCGCCGGCGCGACGCCCAGCCGTTCCGCGCCCAGCAGAAAGCCGTCGGGCGCAGGCTTGCTCCGCTCCGCATCCTCGGCCGTCACGAATACGCCGGGTAAGGGCAGGCCCGCCGCCTTCAGCCGCACCTCCGCCAGCCGCTTCGGCGCGGAGGTCACGATCGCCCAGCGATCGGTGGGCAGCGCCGCCAGAAATTCCGCCGCGCCGCCGATCGGGGCGATATCGTCCACATCCAGCATCTCCGCCTCGGTCAACGCATGCGCCTCCGCCACCGGATCGATACCGGGCAGGTTCAGCCGCCGGATCGTCTCGACCGACTGGACGCCGTGAATGGTCGGCAGGAACGCCGCGACGTCCAGCCCCTGCCGCTCGGCCCAGGCGGTCCAGGCGCGTTCGGCCGAGGCGATCGAACTCAGGATCGTCCCGTCCATGTCGAACAGGAAGCCGCCAAAGGCGCGGGTCGGCAGAGATATGGTCATCCCGCTCAATTGGCCTGGAATACGCCGCAGGCGATACGGCCGCCGCTATTGCCGCTGGGGTCGGTCTTCAGGTCGTCGGCCCCCGCATGGATGACGATCGCCGAGCCGTCCGCATCGAGCAGCCCCGCCATGGTCGCACCCGGCAGCACGACGCCCAGCGTGCCCCGCCCGTCATTGCCGACGGTCATGTTGGGCATGTCGCCTTCATGCGGTCCTTGCGGGTTCATGCTACCATGCTGGCGCTGCGTCGGGTTCCAGTGACCGCCCGCCGTGGTGAAGTCGGGCGCGTCGCAGCGGCCGACGGTGTGGATATGAACGCCGTGCATGCCCGCAGGTACGTTCATCGCGTCGAGCGTCACGCGAAGTCCGCCCGCCACTTCGGTCGCGGTGGCGCGGCCCGCATCGGCGCCGGTCGCGGTCTTCAGCGTCGCGGTCGCGCTTGCACCGTTTGGCGTGGGGGAGCCCGTCTCCATCTTCGTCTGGTCACAGGCGCCAAGGCCCAGTGCGACGGTGCCGATGGTCAACAGCGTGAGATATTTCATGACGGAAGCTCCCTGTTCGATACGGATAGGTGCGGCGTGTTACCCGCCGGTTTCAAGCGGCCAACGCATCACCGGTTCATAGGATGCGCCGCCATGCCCCAGATGGCTTTGATAGAGAACGAGATGTTCCATCGTGAAGGACGCGCTCGACAATCCGGCATGGACCGCGCGCCACCCCTCGATCTCGGGTGCCAGACCGGCCGAGGCGGGCAGGCGCGCCAGCGTGATGTGCGGGCGATAGGCGCGCGCTTCGGGGGGCAGGCCGACGCGGACACAGGCCTGGTCGACCTTGCGGTGGAGATGCGCCAGCGCGTCCTGCGGGCTGACCCCGGCCCAGAGCGTGTCGACCTTGCCCTTGCGATCGAAGACCCCGACACCCGAGATGCGGACGGTGGGGGCGGGCGCATGAACCTGACCCAGCGCGGCGGCGAGATCCTCGGCCACCGGGCGATCGACCGCGCCGATGAAGCGCAGCGTCAGGTGCAGCTGCTCGTCATCCTGCCAGCGGGTATGGGGCACGCCGTCCATCACGTCGGCAAGCTGGTCCCGAATGGCGCGGGGCGGGCGAAGGGCGACGAACAGGCGGAGCATGACAAAATATGTCTATCGCATTCTGTAAGGGCAACGGGAACCTCTTGCGCTTGAAAAGCGTCACGGAGAGAGCGATATTTCCACCAACCGGCATCTGGCCGGGTAAAGGAGCAATAGTTCACCATGGCAAACTGGTCTGATCCACGGCCGAGCGCCGCGCCGTTCGGAACCACCGCCACCACGGGCTCGACCGCCTATGACGCGGGTCTGCGTTCGTACATGCTGTCCGTCTATAACTATATGACGTCGGGCGTGCTGCTGACGGGTATCGTCGCGCTGCTCTTCGCCTGGGGTGGGCGCGACAGCATGGCCGCGCAGGTCTTCATGACCGGCGGTCTGCTGAAATATGTCATCATGTTCGCGCCGCTCGGCTTCGTGTTCGCGCTGAGCATGGGCGTGAACCGCATGAAGACCTCGACGATGCAGCTGCTCTTCTGGGCGTTCGCGGTCGTCATGGGCCTGTCGCTGTCGACCATCTTCCTGGTTTATAGCGGTTCGTCGATCGCTGGCGCGTTCTTCGCGACGGCGGCGGGCTTCGCGGCGCTGAGCCTCTATGGCTACACCACCAAGCGCGACCTGTCGGCGTTCGGCACCTTCCTGATCGTCGGTCTGGTCGGCCTGATCGTCGCCAGCGTGATCAACATCTTCCTGCAGTCGGGCACGATGGCGCTGGTCATCAGCTTCGTCGGCGTGCTGCTGTTCGCAGGCCTCACCGCCTATGACACGCAGCGGACCAAGGAGATGTATTATCAGGTGCGCGGCACGGGCATGCAGGACCGCGTGGTCATCATGTCGGCGCTGAGCCTGTATCTCGACTTCATCAACATGTTCCTGTTCATCCTGCGTCTGTTCGGCTCCAGCCGCGACTGATCGGGTCTGACGGGGTGATCTCAAGGGCTCGGCGGAGTGTCCGCCGGGCCCTTTTTCGTGGGAAGGTGATGCGGCCATGCGCCTGTCTATCGACGTGACGCTGGATTATGTCCTGAAGGACCCAGCCGACATCCTGCTTCAGATCGAGGCGGCGGCGACCCCCGACCAGCGGCTGGAGCATCAGTCGCTGACCATCTGGTCCGACCATGCGGTGACGGCGGTGCGCGGCGAGGACGGCATCGGCCAGCGTTGCTGGGTCCGCGCCGATCATGGCCTGCTGGCGCGTTATGAGGCGGTGGTCGCTGTCGAGCGGCCGGCCGCCCGCCTGAAGGGGCTGGCGGCGACTCCGGCGCGGGGGTTGGCAGGGGATCTGATCCCCTATCTACTGCCCAGCCGTTATTGCGAGTCGGATCGGCTGGAGGGCTTTGTCCGGCGGCGTTTCGATGGCCTGGCCGGGGGCGCGATGGCGGCGGCGCTCGCCGACTGGGTGGCGACCCGGCTGACCTATCGGATGGGCAGCTCGACCGGCACGACCACCGCGCTCGATACCTTCGGAATGCGCAGCGGGGTGTGCCGCGACTATGCGCATCTGCTGGTCGCGCTGGCGCGTGCGGCGGAGATTCCGGCACGCTGCGTCTCGGCCTATGCGCCGGGCGTCGATCCGCCCGATTTCCATGCGGTGGCCGAGCTGTGGTTGGAGAGCGGCTGGCATCTGGTCGACGCCACTGGCATGGCCCAGGCCGACGAGATCGCGCGGGTGTGTGTCGGCCGCGACGCGACCGATATCGCCTTCATGACCGTGTTCGGCGAAGCGCAGCTTTGCGATCAACGGGTTAAGGTACGCCGGTTGGACTGATCGGGCAGGAACGGTTGCGCGATCTGACTCGTTGATCCTGTCCACTGTGATGGGGAAGTGACATGAACGACAGCATCGACGATCGCGCGCTCGACAGCGTTTCGGTCGCGCCCGGCGGCGAACAGGCTGAGCAGGGCAACCGCCCGCGTCCGCCCGAACAGGATGCCGGGCAGGACGCCGACATCACCGACAATCTCGCGAAGAACCCCGAGGATGTCGACGCCCAGCTCGACGAGAGCCTGGACGAATCGATGGATGCCAGCGATCCGCCCTCCAACACCCAGCCGGGTCGTGACGGCCCGGCCGAGTCGTCGGGCTATACCGAAGAGGATCGCTGATCCCTCCGGACGGCGACCAGGGCAAAGGCCTTCAGGGGCCTTCGCCCTGGCGCGGCCCGACTGATAGCGGGCTTATATTCCATAATCGCAACGAACTTTGCGATTATGTCCTTCTGCGCCAACGCCAGCAAAATTGATTGCTGCGATAACCGTTCGTCGCAATCTATGTTGCGACGCGGTGCATTTCGTGTTCGTCTGTCCTTGCTCGTTCAGCGTTGCGTTAACCAAATCGGCGCATGATGATCGGGCTAGTTTCGATTGGGCGGGGTAACGCTATGGGATCAAGGAACAGACCGGCCGAAGGCGCAATGACATTGGCCGAGATGAAGGAATTTGCGGGCTTCGCGGCCTCGACGCAGCGTTATATCCGCCGGTCGCTCGATATCGGGCTGGACCGCGAAGATGCGATGCTGCGCTGGTCACGCGACGTGGTCGAGGCGGCGAGCATTCGCGCCCAGGCCAGGCTGTACCGCAATCTGCCCGAGCTTCGTCACCTGATCCCGGTCGATAGCGGCCTGGAATCGCTCGAACCCTTCATGGCACCGTTCGTGACGATCGCGGCCTTCGACCTGGGGCAGGGGCGGTTGACCAGCTTTTCGGCCTTCCGGTTCCTCTATGAGCGGCTGATCGGCGCCGAGGTGCGGCCGTGGCTGCCATCGGTGTTCTGCGCGGCGGCGGCTTTGCCGCATCTGCATCCCGAATTGCGGCGGCAACTTCTCCAGTCGATCAGCGAGGCGGCGGCGACCGCGGCAGGCTGGTCGAGCCGTCAGCCGGCTTTCTTCCCGCATTGGGTGGAGAAGGTCGACACCAACGGCACCTCGCTGGCCAACTGACGCGGTCGGCGGCGGCGGGCCGGGGGGCTCCGCCGCCGCTCACCGACAGGCGCGCCAGCCCATCCGGCCGCGATAGGCCTGGTCGAGATGGAAATGGTCGGCATGCGCGGCATTATAGTCGGGCGACAGCGTCGTCGCGAACAAGTCGCACGCCCGGTCGCGGACCTGGTGCAGGAATTGCCCGGCCGGGCCCGTATCCTTCCAGTCGCGCACCACGCTGATCCGCCGTCCGTCGCTCAGGCGGAAACCGGCGATGTCGACCGCATTGGCGCGGGCATGTTCGCTCCAGTCGCTGCCGCTGCGTCCGCTGATCCGGCGGCAGTTATAGCTGCCCAGATGATCGATCGCGACGACCTCCGCCCCCAGCAGGGCGCGGGCGGCGGGCTGCACCGCATCCCATTCCCATAAGGCGAGCGCGGCGGCGACCGGGCAGGATATGCCCAGATTGGCTGGGCGATAGCCGATCGCCCGCACCCCGCCCGACGTGAAGCGCACGGCATCGTCGTAACCGCATTGCGCCCCGTCCGACCGGGCGGGCAGGGCGGTGTAGCGGATGCCCGCCCGGTCGAGCAGCCCCAGACACTGCGCCTTGTCCTGGGTCAGCGCGGTCAGCTTGCGTCCGGTGAACAGACCCACTGGCTGCCCCAGGTCGAGCGGTGTCCAAGGCATATCCTGTGGATTGCGGCGCACCCAGCCCCACAGCAGCAGCAGGAGAACGGCCAGTCCCGCGATCACGACCAGCGCGGTCGTCCATCGCCGGAGCGCCCGCATCAGCCGCGTTTCGCGCTGGTCACGGGTTCCGAGGTGATCGGATAGCCCAGATCGTCGGGGATGCAGATCGATGGCACGCCGTCACGCTCCGCCTGAAAAGGGATGATCCGTCGGATGGGCCAGGCCCGCGCATCGGCGGTGGCAGAGGGGAAATCGCGGTAGAGCGCCAATCGTTCCAGGGTCCGGCGCGTCGGGAAGATGATCCGGATCGCGCCCTTGTCCGCTTGCGCCAACGCCGCGCGCGCGGTCAGCCATGTCGCGCGCACCGTCTCGCCGCCGTCGATCACGGGCTCGGAGGCGTTGCGGTCGATCGCCGTCAGATAGAAGCGCGCGTCGAACCGCCGCACCGGCACATGTTCGGGACACCAGCGGGCAAAGGGTGTCAGCGCCTGGGCATCGATGGTCAGGCCGAGGTCGCGTAACACTGCGCCAAAGCCCTGGCCCGCCGCCATCGCCAGGCGCAGCCGCGTCAGCGTCGCCGCATCGGGCGGCGGCACCAGGCCGATGGCGAGACCCACTTCCTCGATCGTTTCGCGAATGGCCGCGATCCGGGCGGCGGCTTCCTCAGGATCGGCGGCGTCGGCTGGCACCATGGCGTGATCGCCCGGATCGACCCGGCCGCCGGGAAAGACCATCGCCCCGCCCAGAAAGGCGAGCGTCGCCCCGCGTTCGACCATCAGGATTTCGGGATCATCACCGGGCGCGGCACCATTGCGCATCAGGATCAGCGTGGCGGCGGGAATGGGATCGGGAGTCATCGCTCGGTCAACGCGCGGATGAAGGATAGCGATGACGGGGGGGGCGGGGTGGTGGAGCTGAGGGGAATCGAACCCCTGACCTCTGCAGTGCGATTGCAGCGCTCTCCCATCTGAGCTACAGCCCCGCCCCGTATCCCGACCATGGTCGGGAGCGACGCCATTAGCCGGTGATCGGAGGCGACGCAACACCGCTTTGCGGACCGGACCCAAAAATTTTTGGACCGCTATCGGCCTTTCGCATCCCTCCATCCGTCGCGGCTGCTGCGGCGAAGACGGAACATGTCTTGATGTGCCTCATTGAAACCCATGGAAGGTACGGCCCGCCGGACGAGCGGCGTCGGCCCCCGCAGGACCGAATTTCAGGAGGGTTTAGGATGGCTTACGACCGCTATTCCCGCGACGCCAATCGTGGCGGCCGCGACTTCGATTATGGCCGGGACTATGGCTCGGGGCGCGACTATACCTATTCCAGTGCGCGCGACTATGACGCGGCGGGCGCCTTTGACGACGATCGCAATGACAGCCGCAACGATAGCCGCCGGGGCTATGGCGCGCGCGACTATGGCCATCAGGGCTATGACCGCGACGACGCCTATCGCGGCACCCGCCAGGATTTCGGCGGTCGCCAGAATGAAGGCCGTTACGGCGAAGGCCGCTCCGGCAATTACGGCGCCTATCGTGGCGATAACAGCTATGGCCGGGACAGCTATCGCGGCGGCGAGCGCGACTATGGCCGTGAAGGCTATCGCGGGTCGAATTATGGCGATTCGTCGCGGGGCTATGGCTATACCGGCGATCGGTACGGCCGGGACGACCGCCAGGGTCGCGCGGATTACGGTCGTGTCGATTATGGCCGCGCCGATTATGGCCGGTCCTCGTCGAACCGCGATTATGGTCGCCAGCCGCAGGGCTATGATTATGAGGATCGCGGTTTCTTCGCCCGCGCCGGGGACGAGGTCCGCTCGTGGTTCGGTGACGAGGAGGCGGAGCGCCGCCGCGAGGCCGATGCGCGCTTCGACGAGCGTTATTATGCGCAGCAGGACCATGACTATAATCACTGGCGCTCGGGCCAGATCGCCGCGCTCGACCGCGATTATGACGAGTATCGCAGCGAGAACCGCACCAAGTTCCACAACGAGTTCAACAGCTGGCGCACCGAACGCGAAGGCCAGCGCGGCCTGTTGTCCAAGGTGAACGAGCATCAGGAAGTCGTCGGTTCGGACGGCAGCCATGTCGGCACCGTCGACAAGGTGCGCGGCGACCGCATCCTGCTGACCAAGAATGACAAGGATGCGGGCGGTCAGCACCACTCGATTCCGTCGCGTTGGCTGAAGTCGGTCGAGGACAAGATCACGCTGACCAAGACCGCCGAGGAAGCCAAGGCCCAGTGGCGGGAAGAGGAAAATGCGCGCGCCATGTTCGGCGACCGCACCAGCGAAAACGACCGTTACGGTCAGGCCAACCGCTATGGTCAGAGCGGCAGCCAGACCGGCGGCCAGACGAGCGGTTACGGCCAGAGTGCGACCGGTACGACCAGCTCGACCCAGAACACCACCGGCACCACCACCGGCAGCACGGCAACGACCGGCACGACGACGGGTGGCACCGGCACCACCTCGGATACCAACCGGGGTTTCTAAGAAAGAAAAACGTCACGCATTGGTGACTTTTCTTGAAGGGCTCGGGTGGATTTCACCCGAGCCCTTTCCCATGTCCGCTCCGGTTTTTGAAAGGATATCACGATGAAGGCTTGGACGCTGGCGGCTCGCCCCAAGGGGATGCCCGTACCGGAGGACTTCGCGCTGATCGAACGCGACCTGCCCGCACTGGCGGACGGCGAGGTGCGGATCGCCAATCGCTGGCTGTCGGTCGATCCCTATATGCGCGGCCGGATGAATGACGTGAAAAGCTATGTCCCGCCCTTCCAGCTCGGCGAGCCGATGCAGGGCGGCGCGATCGGCGAGGTGGTGGAGAGCCGCGCCGAGGGCATCACGGTGGGCACGATGGTCAGCCATATGGCGGGGTGGCGCGATGAGGCGGTGGTCTCGGGTAAGCATGTCCAGCCGCTGCCCGATCTCGGTGTCGATCCTCAGGCCTATCTGGGCCAGTTCGGTATGCCGGGGATGACCGCCTATTATGGCCTGCTCCAGATCGCCGCGGCCAAGCCGGGCGACACGGTGTTCGTCTCGGCGGCGGCGGGCGCGGTCGGATCGACGGTGGTGCAGATCGCCAAGGCCAAGGGCATGACCGTCATCGGCTCGGCGGGCGGGGCGGACAAATGCGCCTGGGTGCGCGCGCTCGGTGCGGATGCGGTGATCGACTATAAGGCGGGCCCGTCGGTCGTCGACGCGCTGGGCGACGCGGCGCCGGAGGGGATCGACGTCTATTTCGACAATGTCGGCGGCGATCATCTGGACGCGGCGCTGGCCCATGCCAAGCCGAATGCGCGCTTTGCGATCTGCGGCATGATCGACGTCTATAATGACGCCAAGCCGACGAGCCTGAAATATCTGGCGCGTCTGATCGGCAACCGCGTGCGGATTCAGGGCTTCATCGTCGCGGACTTCAAGGATCACGCCGGTTTCTATCAGGACATGGCGGCGATGCTGAAAGATGGCCAGTTGCAGCGCGAGGAAACGGTGTTCGACGGGCTGGACAAGACGCCCGAGGCGTTTCTGGCGCTGTTTTCCGGCGGCAACAAGGGCAAGATGCTGGTGAAGCTGTAAGGTTCTTCGTCAGCCCTTGTTGCTCCCCCCCCGCAGGCGAGTTTCAGGTCGGTCATGCCCCCGGCATGACCTGAACTATGCGGGCATCGTTCACCTGAGACTGGGCGGGGGGAGGGCAAGGCCACGGGCGATAGTCTCGGTGAGACTTCTAATCTTCCTCCCGACCCCTCCCGCTTGCGGGAGGGGGGCATTTTATTACTTAGAGCGCGATGACGTCAGTTTGACCCAATCTGTCATTGCGAGCGCAGCGAAGCAATCCAGGGCGTCATGATCCAACCCTGGATTGCTTCGCTGCGCTCGCAATGACGAATCCATCTCATGCTATCCTTCTCTAAATCGCGCCCGAGAAGGTGTCGCAATTGGCGGGATCGCCCGTCTCCATGCCCCGGCGCAGCCAACGCATCCGCTGTTCCGAGGTGCCATGGGTGAAGCTGTCGGGCACTACCCGACCGGTCGCCTCGCGCTGGAGCGTATCGTCGCCGATGGCGCGGGCAGCGGTCATGCCTTCCTCGACATCGCCGGGGTCCAGCCGGTCGCGGTTCTTCGCGGCCCAGACGCCTGCATAGCAATCCGCCTGCAACTCCAGCCGCACCGACAGGGCATTGCCCTCCGCCCGACCCGCCGCTGCCTGCGCCTGACGCACCTTGTCGGAGGTGCCGAGCAGGGTCTGGATATGATGGCCGAACTCATGCGCGACGACATAATAGCGGGCGAAGTCGCCCTTCGCGCCGAAGCGATTGGCGAGTTCGTTGAAGAAATTGGTGTCGAGATAGATTTTGCGATCGGTGGGGCAATAGAAGGGGCCGACCGCCGACTGCGCCACGCCGCAACCCGACTCTACACTGTCCTTGCCCGGCTTGAAAAAGCGCAGGCCCGGCGCCTCGAAACGCTGTCCCGATTCCGCGAAGATCTTTTCCCATGTCTTGTCGGCATTGCTGAACGCGCGGCAGGTGTCGCGGCGTTCGGGCGACGCTTCGCAAATCTGGCGGACGCTCTGGCCCGAGGAGGAGTCGGCCGACCGCGTGACGGGCGCATTGCCGCTGCCGCCGCCGTTCAACAGGCTGAGCGGGTTCATGCCCAGCACCGCCAGGATGATGAGCACGACGATGATGCCGCCGCAGCCGAACCGGCTGCCGATCAGCGGCAACAGCCCGAAGAGCAGCCCGCCGCCGCCACCGCCGAACCCGCCGCCGCTCCGCGCCTCGCCGACATCGATGTCGTTGTCATAATCGTCGAGCCGCATCGTCGTCTCACCCCTTTGTCATACAGCCCGGCTATGCAGGTCTTTACCGTGCGGATGAACCCACCAAGCCTCCCGGCGGTTGCACGGGTCGGCATCTGATCGCATGGTGTCACCCATACCAAGGGAGAATGGCATGTTCCTGAAGGGCAAGACGGCGGTGATCTCGGGCTCCACCTCGGGGATCGGTCTGGCCTATGCCAAGGCGTTGGCGGCGGAGGGCGCGGCGATCGTGCTCAACGGGTTTGGCGAGGCGGACGCGATCGAGGCGAACCGCGCCGCGCTGGAACAGGCCAGCGGTGCGGCGGCGCTGTACGACCCCGCTGATATGACCCAGCCGGAGCAGATCACCGCGATGATCGAGCGCGCGGTGGCCGAAACGGGTTCGGTCGATATCGTCATCAACAATGCCGGTATCCAGCATGTCGCCCCGATCACCGAGTTCCCGGTCGAGAAATGGGATGCGATCATCGCGATCAACCTGTCCTCGGCCTGGCACATGATGCGCGCGGCGATCCCGCATATGCGTAAAGAAGGCTGGGGTCGGATCATCACCACCGCGTCCGCCCACAGCCTGGTCGCCAGCCCCAACAAGTCGGCCTATGTCGCGGCCAAGCACGGCGTGGTCGGCATCACCAAGACCGTGGCGCTGGAGGTCGCGACCGACGGCATCACCGCCAATTGCATCTCGCCCGGCTATGTCTGGACGCCTTTGGTCGAGAACCAGATCCCCGACACGATGAAGGCGCGCGGGCTAAGCCGTGAACAGGTGATCGACGATGTGCTGCTGAAGGCGCAGCCGACCAAGGAATTCGTCACCATCGAACAGGTGGCGGCGCTCGCGCTGTTCCTGTGCCGCGATGAAGCAAAGTCGATCACCGGGGCCAACCTGTCGGTCGATGGCGGCTGGACCGCGCAATGAGGTTGGCGACAGCCCTGGTCGGCGCGGCGCTGGCGGTGGGCGGCATGGCCGCTGCCGAGGCGCAGCGGGTCGAGCAGGCGAATGACTGGCGGCTGGCGGCGACCGAGGATGACCGCGTCCGCCTGCGCGGGTGGCGCAGCGCCTGGGTGAAGGGATTGGCGCAGGCGCGGACGGGCGGGTCGGCGGCGGATATCGCGGCGCTGGGCGAACTTGCCGATCCCGATCACTCGGTCGCGGAGCCGGACCTGCCCGATGGCGACTATCGCTGTCGCACGATCAAGCTGGGGTCGCAGGGGCGCGCGACGCTGACCTATGTGGCCTATCCCTATTTCCGCTGCCGGGTGGCGGGCGGTGGCCAGCGGCTGACCAAGATCGACGGGTCGCAGCGGCTGACCGGGCGTATCTATCCCGATACCGATGCGCGCAGCATCTTCCTGGGCACGATGATCCTGGGGGACGAGGAGCGCTCCTATGCCTATGGTCGTGATCGGGCGCGCGACATGGCGGGGGTGGTGGAGCGGATCGATCCGACGCGCTGGCGGATCGCCTTTCCCTATCCCGCTTATGAATCGGTGGTCGACATTCTCGAACTGGTGCCGGTCGCGCCCTGAACCGGGGCGGGGGTGGGCGCAGGGGCCACCGGCTGCGGCGCGACCGGCGCGGCGGGCAGCGGCGGCAATGAGGCGAGATAGGCCTTGCCATGCTGGCCGATGACCGTGACCCGGTCGGCATTGGCGTCGGCCACCGCCTTCAGATAGGAGCGCGGCTTCTTCATCAGCTCGGGACGGTCGAGCCCGATCAGCCCCAGCCGCCTCGCCGCTTCCTGGACGAAATGGACGCAGTTGCGGTTGTTGAGATTATAATGCGCGTCGCCGGTCTTCTCGTCCCAGGCCGCGACCAGCGCCAGCATGTCGGCATATTGCGCGTCGGTCATCACATAGGAAAATTGTGCGTCGCTGGTGCCGATATAGAAGGGCTTGGAGATGTCCAGCCGCCCCTTGACCGTGCCCATCAGGATCGCGGGCGATACGGACTTGGCGGTAAAGCCGTAATTAGCGTCTACCGGCTGGCCGGTCGCATCCACCGTCCCGCGAAGCGAGAAAAAGGCATGGGGAAAGCTGTTCCCCAGCTCATGGCTCCAAAAGGTGATTGTCACGGCGGCCTGGGCGGGCAGAGCACCACCGAATATCAGCGCCAGGGCCATTGCGAGTCGCGAGAGCATCGTCATGACCGCCTTCCTAACCTATGTTGGGCGTCGCTGCAGCGGCGTTTTCCCGCTTTTCCGGGCGAATATAGATGGATGACAGGCTGGGCACGGCCAGCCGAAGATCATCCTCCAGTACTTCGATCATCGTTTCCGCCACGCCCATCGGCAGGCTGTCGACGAAATCGGCGCTGATCGCGGCAAAGATGCTGTCGGGCGCGGTGTGGATCGTGCGGACATGATTGACGTGCGTGATCCAGGGACGCGCGGCGACGATCGCGCGGATCGTCTCGACCACCTCCGGGTCGGCGCGCTCGCCGATCAACAGCCCCTTGGCCTCGCGCGCCAGCAGGATCGCGACCAGCCCCAGCACCAGGCCAATCAGGATCGAGGCGATACCGTCGATCCGCGCATCGCCCGTCGCATGCGACAGCCAGACGCCAAGTGCAGCGATGACCAGGCCCGCCAGTGCCGCCGAATCCTCGAACAGGACGATGAAGCCCGGCGGGTCCTTGGAGTCGTGAATGGCGCGCCACCAGCCGCCATCGCCCTTGGTCCGCGAAAACTCCCGCACCGCGATCGTCCAGCTTGCCCCCTCCAGCGCAAAGGCGATGGCGAGCACGATATAATTGACCGTCGGATCGCGCAGCGGCTCGGGCGTCTGGACGTGCAGCCAGCCTTCATAGATGGAGATACCAGAGCCCAGCGCGAAGATCAGGATCGCGACGACGAAGGCCCAGAAATAAAGTTCGCGGCCATAGCCGAAGGGATGGATCGCATCCGGCCCGCGCCTGGCGCGTTTCTGGCCATAGAGCAGCAGGATCTGGTTGCCGCTGTCGACGACCGAATGCACCCCCTCGGTCAGCATCGAGGATGATCCGGTGATCCCGGCCGCGACGAACTTGGCGACGCCGATGCCCAGATTGGCGGCCAGCGCGCCGTACAGGACGATGTTTTCGCGAATCCGCGCGGTCAGTCCGGTGTCGGGCATGCGCGGTTAAGCGTGCGACCCAAGCGCTTGTTCCGCCGGGCGAACAAACCCCGCCGATGACCATCGGCGGGGTCGCCTCCTTCCCTAAGGAAGTCGGGTGTTGGGTCAGGACGCGATCCGGCCCAGCCGGTGGTAGAGATGCGCGAACTTGATCGAGCGGGGATCGTCGGCGACGCGCTTGACGTGTTCGGCGATGGCTTCCTTCATCAATGCGAAGTCTTCGGTAGAGAAGACGGCGCGGCTGCGTTGCGGTTCGGTCGGCATGGCTTTCTCTCCTTTGTGACTTAAGCGGCCTGGACGAATTGTGCGGCCTCGGTGGATTCGGCGAGTGCGGTGGTCGAGCTGTCGCCCCCCGCGATCACCTGCGCGATCAGGTCGAAATAGCCGGTTCCCACCTCGCGCTGGTGGCGGGTCGCGGTATAGCCATGGGGCTCGGCGGCGAACTCGGCCTGTTGCAGCTCGGAATAGGCCGCCATGCCCCGATCCCGGTATCCGCGCGCCAGCTCGAACATTCCGTAATTCAGCTGGTGGAACCCGGCGAGCGTCACGAACTGGAACTTATACCCCATCGCCCCGATCTCCCGCTGGAAGCGGGCGATGTCGTCGCGGTCGAGATTCTTCTCCCAGTTGAAGCTGGGCGAGCAATTATAGGCCAGCATCTTGCCCGGATATGCGCGCTGGATCGCCTCGGCGAAGCGGCGCGCATCGGTCAGATTGGGCTTCGACGTTTCCCACCACAACAGGTCGGCATGGGGCGCAAAGGCCAGGCCGCGCTTGATGCAATGGTCGACGCCGGTGCCCTCCTTCAGGCGGAAGAAGCCCTCCGCCGTCCGCTCGCCGGTCAGGAATTCGCGATCGCGTTCGTCCACGTCGGAGGTGATGAGCCGGGCGCTTTCCGCATCGGTGCGTGCACAGATCACGGTCGGTACGCCCGCCACATCTGCCGCCAGCCGCGCCGCATCCAGATTGCGGATATGCGCGGCGGTGGGGATCAGCACCTTGCCGCCCAGATGGCCACACTTCTTCTCCGAGGCCAGCTGGTCCTCGAAATGCACGCCCGCCGCGCCCGCCGCGATATAGGCCTTCATGATCTCGTAGCAGTTGAGCGGCCCGCCGAACCCGGCCTCGGCATCGGCGACGATCGGCGCGAACCAGTCGCGTGTCGCACCGCCCTCGGCATGTTCGATCTGGTCGGCGCGGGCCAGCGTCGCATTGATCCGCCGTGCCAGCTCCGGCCCGGCATTGGCGGGATAGAGCGACTGGTCGGGATACATCTGCCCCGCCGTATTGGCGTCCGCCGCGACCTGCCAGCCCGAGAGATAGATCGCCTTCAACCCCGCGCGCACCATCTGCATCGCCTGATTGCCCGACAGCGCGCCGAGCGCGGGGACATAATCCTCGGTCTTGAGCAACGTCCACAGCTTCAGCGCACCGCGCCGCGCAAGCGTATGTTCGACCGTGATCGATCCGCGCAGCCGTGCGACATCGGCGGGGGTGTAGGAGCGGGTGATACCGTCGAACCGCCCGGCGGGGGCGGGGATCAGGTCTTGGAAGGTCGGCATCGCATCGTCCTTTACAAATGGTCTGTTCTTGACGGAGAGATTGCCGGTCCTGCTGCCGCCTTTGAAGCGCCGACGCGGGTTTCACGACGTATCCGGGTCGCCGATCATCGCTAATGGGTGAGTCGTCATGTAAAGAATTGACAAGCTGGCTTGCCCCGCTCAGCCTGGCCTTCGAGGAGAGCGGCGATGAGCGGAGCCAAGTTGATCGCGGGCCATGCCGTGCGGCGGGTGCGGCGCCAGAACGGCCTGTCGCAGGCGGCGATGGCGGAGATGCTGGACATCTCGCCCAGCTATCTGAACCTGATCGAGCGTAACCAGCGGCCGGTGTCGGCGGCCTTGCTGGTCCGGCTGGTCGAGCGGTTCGATTTCGATCCGCGCGCACTGACCAGTGACGCACCGGGGGGCGGGGCGGCGGCGATGCGGCGGCGGCTGGCCGATCCGCTATTCGCCGATCTGGAGATCGACCGCGCCGAGCTGGAGGAATGGCTGGCCGCCGCGCCCGGCGGGGCGGAGGCATTTGCCCGCGCTTTCGACCGGCTGGCCGGAGCGGGGGGCGGTACGGCCGACATAGCCGCCGCGCCCGATCCGACGATCACCGTCCGGCGCGAGATCGAGCGGTGGCGCAACCACTTCCCCGATCTCGACGCCGCGGCGGAAGCGCTGGCCGACGAATTGCGGCTGGCGGCGGGCGATCTGTACGGCGCGCTGGCCGAGCGGCTGCGGGTTCGTCATGCGCTGACCATCCGGGTGCTGCCGATCGATATCCTGCCCGATCGGCTCGTCCGGCTCGACCTTCATGCACGCCAGTTGCAGTTGTCCGAGATGCTGGAGGCGCCCGCACGGGTCTTCGCGTTGGCGGTGCAGCTCGCCCAGTCGGAAATGCGCAGCGAGATCGAGGCGCTGGCGCGCGGCGCGGCGTTCGGCGACCGGATCGCCGAGCGACTGTTCCGGCGCTATCTCGCGCAATATTGCGCCGCCGCCATCGTCATGCCCTATGCCCGCTTCCTGCGCGCCTGCGAGGCGACGGGCTATGACCTGCCGGTGCTTCAGCGACGGTTCGGCGTCTCGTTCGAGCAACTGGCGCACCGGCTGACGACCCTCAACCGGGTGGGCGCGCGGGGGTTGCCCTTCTTCCTGATGCGGATCGACCGGGCGGGGCAGGTGTCGAAGCGTCTGGCCGGAGCAGCCGATCCCGGCCTGGTCGAGGCGGAAGGGGTGTGCCCGCTCTGGAATGTCTTTGCCGCCTTCGACCGGCGCGGCGACACGCTGGTCCAGACGGTCGCGATGCCCGACGGCGCACGCTTCGCGACGTTGGTACAGGTCGCCTTACGCGCCGGGCGGACGCTGTCGGGCGATACCGGACGGTTCGCGATCGTGCTGGGGCTGGCAGCGGAGTCGGCCGGACAGATCGCGGCGCTGCGTGGGCAGGAGCCGGTGCGCGGCGCGGCGACGCCGATCGGTCCCGGATGCCGCCGCTGCCTGCGCACCGAATGTCCGCAGCGTTCCCATCCGCCGATCGGCCGCGCCCTGCTGGTCAATGAGCGCGAGAGGGCAGTCATCCCGTTGATTTTTGCGGGAGATTAACATGGGATAAAAGTTTAACAAAAATTAAGCGTTGTCGTTGTACCGACAGGAGACGATGATAATCCGTTCCCGCTCACTCGAATTCAGCTTCACCGCCCGGATGACCATCGCCCTGGCGATCTTTCTGGGGCTGAGCATTCTGGTCCTGCGAGTGGATCGGCAACTCGTGTCGATGACGCAATCGACCATGGGGATCGCCAAGGTTCTGGGAATCTATTCGCGGCATGATGCGCGCCTGCGTTTGGTGCGGGTTCGGATCGCGCAACTGGCGGATGATCCGCTGGCCGATCCAACGAAGCGGCAAGCCCGTTGGGCCTCGCTCAATCAGGCGCTGGTGGGATGGTCACACCGCAGGGCCTTGCCGTTGCTGAACATGCCGGGGCGCACCGGCATATTGCAACGGCGCGCTTATCATGCGGAACGCCGCTTTTCGGCGGCCGCCATGGCCATGTCCCGGCGCGATTCGGCGGCCTCCCCGGCGCGTATGAAGCGGTTCCGCACCGCCCTCTGGCGGATGGAGCGCCGCAGCGATCCCTTCCGGCACGCCTTGCGCACCCAGCTTGACCAAGAGGTGCGACGGACCGGGGCGCTGGCCGAGCGCGCCTTCGCCCAGATGGTGCTGGCGGTCGGGTTGATGCTGGTGCTGGGCGCGTTGCTGGTGCTGTGGCTGCGCTTGCGCATCGTGCGCCCGCTGATGCGCATCGTCCGGACGGTTCGCGCCATGAATGCGGGGCAGAAACCGCCGTTGCTATGCTCGGGCGCGCGGCCGGACGAACTGGGCGAGCTGACCCGCGCGCTCCAGTCGATGGCCCGCGCCACCGAGGAACGGGAGCAGGCGCAACGCGAGGTGGAATATCTGGCGCATCACGACCCGCTGACCGGACTGGCCAATCGCGTCGTCTTTGCCGAACGGCTGGCCGAGGCGCTGGGCAGGGGCGCGCGGATCGCCCTGCTGGCGATCGATCTGGACGGGTTCAAATGCGTGAACGACACGCTGGGTCATGCCATGGGCGACACGATGCTGAAGCGCGCGACCGCGCTGTTGACGGCGTCGGTATGTGACGGGGATATCGTGGCGCGCATCGGCGGCGACGAATTTGCGATCCTCCACCATCTCTCGCCCGATGAGAACGACGCGGCGGCGCTGGCCCGACGCATCTTCACCGTCGTCGCGGCGGACCCGGCCATGCCGGCCATCCGCCTGAGCATCGGCATCGCCCTGTCACCGCGCCACGGGGTCGAGGGGGGCGAACTCCATGCCTGTGCCGACATCGCGCTCTACCGCGCCAAGGCGGAAGGCCGCCACTGCGCACGCCATTACGACCGCGCGATGGACGAGGAACAGCGTCAGCGTCACTGGCTGGCGCACGAACTGCGCGGAGCGGTCGAGCGGGGCGATCTGTACCTGATGTACCAGCCGCTGGCCGATTGCGCGACGCGCCGGATCATCGGATATGAGGCGCTGGCCCGGTGGCATCACCCGGTATTGGGGCCGGTCAGCCCGGACTGCTTCATCGCCCTGGCCGAGGAAAATGGGCTGATCGACGAGATCGGCCAGCGTCTGCTGGTCGCGGCGCTGACCGAGGCGCGGGGCTGGCCCGCTGACCGGTTGCTGGCGATCAACCTCTCGCCCGTCCAGTTGCGCGACCCGATGCTGGCCGAGCAGATGCTGGCGGTGATCACCGCGCACGGCATGGACCCGCGCCGGGTCGAGGTGGAAGTGACCGAAGGGGTGCTGATCGACCACCGCGAGATCGCCACGGCCAATCTGGCGGGGTTGCGGGCGGCGGGGGTGGGGATCGTCATGGACGATTTCGGCACCGGCTATTCCTCGCTCAGCAGCCTGCAGCAATTTCCCTTCGACAAGATCAAGATCGATCGCAGCTTCATCCAGGCGATGGATGCGGACGGCCCGGCGCTGTCGATCGTCCGCGCCTCGATCGGGTTGGGGCGCAGCCTGAATATCCCGATCATCGCCGAAGGGGTGGAAACCGACGCCCAGCACCGGATGTTGTGCGACCTGGGATGCGATCAGATCCAGGGCTATCTGATCGGCCGTCCGGCGGTGCATCTGGCCCATGCCGCCTGACCGGGCGGGGGTGTTTCAGGCGATCTGTCGCTCGATCATCCGGATGATATCGCGGCCCGTATAGGGTTTGGGCACGAAATGGACCCCGGCGGGCAGGTCGGCGGCGACTTGCAATTGCTCGCCCGAGGTGACGATGATCGTCACATGCGGATGCGACTTGTGCACTCGTGCCGCCAGCGCCGCCCCATCGATCGTGCCCGGCATCGCGACATCGGTGAACATCGCACGGATCTCGGGATGCCGGTCCAGCGCCAGCAGCGCCTCGTCCGCACTGTCGGCCTGGACCACCACATAGCCTGCATCTTCAAAGGCAAACTGTACGTGCATCAGTAGAAGCTGTTGATCTTCAACGATCAAAATGGTCGGTGCCGTCATATGCTGCATTAAAAGCCAGGTTGACGCATACGTTCCAGACTTGATGTAATATAATTCATGCGCGGTTCATGTGCCGCTCGTGGTCAGCTGCTCCAGCTGGGCATCGGTGAGGGAGAGGCGCATCGCAGGCGTCAGCTCGGACAACTGCCCGACGCTGGTTGCGCTGGCGATCGGGGCGGTGACGCCCGGTTGCGCCATCAGCCAGGCCAGCGCCACCTGGGCCGGGGTCGCGCCGGTCTCCGCCGCCACCGCGTCCAGCGCCGCCAGCACCGCGCCACCCTTGCCATGGAGCAGTTCGCCCATCTTCGCGCCGCGTACGCTCTGCGACAGATCGGCTTCGCTGCGATATTTGCCGGTCAGGAACCCGGCGGCGAGGCCGTAATAGGGGACGACCCCGACATTTTCGGTGACGCAATAATCCTGCAACTCGCCCTCGAACATGTGGCGGCTGACCAGATTATATTCGGGTTGCAGGACGTGATAGCGCGGCAGACCGGCGGCGCGCGCCGCGTCATTGGCGGATTTCAGGCGCGCGGCATGGAAGTTGGACGCGCCGATCACGCGCACCTTGCCCGCCTCTACCAGTCGGGCAAAGGCCTCCATCACCGCCTCCTGCGGTTGATCCTCGTCATCCTGATGCGCGAAATACAGGTCGATCCGATCGGTGCCGAGCCGCCGGAGCGACGCCTCCGCCGCGGCCGCGATACGGGCGGGCGCCAGTTTCTCGCCGCCTTCACCCGGCAGCATCCCGACCTTGGTCGCGATCAGCACCTGGTCGCGCTTGCCGCTGGCCTTCAGCCATTCGCCGATCATCGTCTCGGACTCGCCGCCCTGATGACCATCGACCCAGGCGGAATAGACATCGGCCGTGTCGATCATCGTGCCGCCCTGATCGACAAAGGCGTCGAGCACCGCGAAGCTCGCCGCCCGGTCGGCGGTCCAGCCGAAGACATTGCCGCCCAGCACCAGCGGCGCGATCATCAGGTCGGTCGAGCCCAGGCGGCGAAGCGGCATGTCGGTCATCGGGATCAGCTTTCGTTGGCGGTGGATGTTTCCTCCTCAACGTCCGAAGGCGCCATCGCGTTCAGATCGAACGCATTGGCATCGAGCATCGCGGCGGCTTCGTTCAGCTGGCGATTCTCTTCCTCGCTCAACCCCTTGGGCTGGTCGGAGGACGAACATGCGGCAAGCGACAGCAGCGCGGCGGTCATCAGGATGCGGATCATGGCGCGCATCATGCCAAAGCCGGGGGCGGATGGGGAAGGGGGAACCCGGCGGGCGGGTGGCGGCGTTGTTGCGGTCTGCTCCACATGCACAGGGCCATTCGCATGCTCGCATCATTCAAAATGGGTCTGGTCGGCGGTCAGCGCGCGATGACGCCGCTGGCCGCGGTGTCGATCGCCGCTGCGCGCGGGCAATTGCCGCTGGGCAAGGGCGTGCTTCGCTGGCTGGCCAATCCGATCGTCGCGGTGGGCACGCTGGCGCTCGCGATCGGCGAGATGGCGGGCGACAAGCAGAAGACCGCCCCCGACCGGATCGTGCCGATCGGTCTGGCGGCGCGCTTCACCACCTCGGCGATTGCGGGGGCGGCGCTGGCCAGCCCGAAGCATCGCTGGCTGGGCGCGGCGATCGGCGGCGTGACGGCGGTGGTCGCGTCCTATCCGGGATGGCGCGGGCGCATGGCGGCACTGGGCCGCTATGGCCAGACGAAGACGGGCTTTGCCGAGGACGCCGCCGTGCTGGCGGGTGCGATCGGGATCGTGCGGGGGCGAAGCGCCAAGGCCGCCTGATCCCTCGCCCTGACCGCCGGAGCCCCATGGCCCCGGCGGTTCGTTCATGATGTTACCGGAACATATTGTGCCGGGGCGAAGGCACCTTGCCGTTCATCATGCGGAACAGCGTCCACTCCTCGACGATCTTCTTGCCCGGCAGATAGCAAAGCCCGATCGTGCCGCCATCCGGCAGCTTGGCCATGACCGAACGCCCGGCCATCTTGCCGCAGAAGATCGATGCGGGGTTGGGCATGGCCTGTACGGCACCCGGCAAAGCGAGGGCGGCGCAGGCGGCGATCGCGTACAGGGACTTCATCAAAATGGGCTCCAGGGTTGATCCTTCGCAATGCGTATCATCGCCGCATGAATGCCTGCTGACAGCACCTTAGAGGGATAGGGCGGTCCATTTCTCGTCCGACCCGGCATTGGCCAGCACCGCCTCGACAAAGGCCATGGTGCGAAGGCCGGACTCCAGTCCCGGAAACCAGCTTGCCTCACCCGGCGCGCCGCCCTGGGCCGGGCCGCCGTCCCGCAACGTTCCCGCCACCGCGCGGTAGAGATTGCCGAACGCCTCGATATAGCCCTCCGGGTGGCCCGAGGGGGTGCGCAGGCGGGGCAGGGTGGTGGGGCTGAGGCCAGGCCCGCCGGCGCGGACGATCTCGGCGGGACGGTCCAGCCAGCGCAGGGTCAGCGTGTTGGGCTCCATCTGCGACCATTCGAGTCCGCCCTTCTCGCCGTGGATGCGCAGGCGCAGGCCATTCTCCTCGCCCGCCGCCACCTGCGTCGCGCGCAGCGTGCCGCGCGCACCTTCGGCGAAACGGAGCAGCACATTGACGTCGTCGTCCAGCATCCGCCCTGCGACATGCGTCGTGACATCGGCCGACAGCGCCTCGACCGCGAGGCCGGAGACATGCTCGGCGAGTTGAAAGGCGTGGGTGCCGATATCGCCCAGCGCCCCGCCCAGTCCGGCCCGCGCCGGGTCGGTGCGCCACTCGGCCTGTTTGTTGCCCTCGCGGTCGAGCGGACTGCTCAGCCAGCCCTGGACATATTCGACATGGACGAGCCGGATCGCACCGAAGTCGCCGCGTGCGACGCGGGCCCGCGCCTCCTCGACCATCGGATAGCCGCTATAGGTGAAGGCAAGGGCGTAGAGCTGGCCCGACGCGCGCGCCCCCTCGGCAATGGCCCGCGCCTCGGCGAGGTTCATCGCCATCGGCTTTTCGCTGAACACCGGGAAGCCCGCATTCAAAGCGGCGATCGCCATGGGGGCGTGGAGATGATTGGGGGTGACGATCGCGACGGCGTGAATGCGCTCGTCCTCGGGCCGCGAGCGTTCGTCGGCGAGCAGCGCCGCGATCGAGTCGTGCACCCGGTCGGGGGCGAGGCCCAGCGCCGCGCCGCTGCGGCGATTGCGGTCGGCATCGCTGCTGAACGTGCCCGCGACCAGTTCCCACTCGCCGTCCAGCGCCGCCGCCATCCGGTGCACGCCGCCGATGAACGCACCCTCACCGCCGCCCGCCATCGCCAGTCGTAATTTGCGTCCCGCCATCATCCTCTCCTTTCATCCCAATCGCTTATGTTGCGATATTCGATGCTTGCGTGATGACGGTTTACCGTTAAACTTCGCCATGAACCAGCGAGTCTGGGAAAGAAAATGACAGGAGAGAGAGGATGAGGCAGCTGCTTTGGCTGGCCGCATTGCCCGGCGCCGTGGCATTGGTCGTGGCGGCGAACGCGCCGTCCACCGCGCAATCCGCGCCCGCCGCCGGGGCACAGGCCTTTGCCGCATGCCGCGCCTGCCACACGCTCAACAAGGGTGGGCGCAACGGTGTCGGCCCCAATCTCAACGGCGTGTTCGGGCGACAGGCAGCGACGGTCGCCGGTTTCAACTATTCGCCCGCGATGAAGGCGTCGGGCCTGAAATGGGATGACAAGACGCTCGACGAATTCATCGCCGCGCCGATGAAGAAGGTGCCGGGCACGCGGATGCCGATCGGCGTCGCCGACCCCGCCAAGCGCGCCGCGCTGATCGCCTATCTCAAGGCCGAGACGAGCAAGTGACCGTAGCCGGGACCATGCGCGGGCCGGGCATCTTTCTGGCCCAGTTCATGGGCGATGCCGCGCCGTTCGATACGCTGGATTCGGCGGCGCGCTGGATGGCGGAGGCGGGCTATGCGGGTGTGCAGATCCCGACCTGGGATGCGCGCTGTATCGACCTGAAGCTGGCTGCCGAGAGCCAGGATTATTGCGACGACCTGGCCGGGCGCTGTGCCGAGGCAGGCGTCGCGATCACTGAATTGTCGACCCATTTGCAGGGGCAGCTGGTTGCGGTCCATCCGGCCTATGACGCGGCGTTCGACGGCTTCGCGCCGGAAGCGGTGCGGGGCAAACCGGCCGAGCGGCAGGAATGGGCCGTTCAGCAGCTTCATTACGCGGGCAAGGCCAGTCGTCGGCTGGGGCTGAAGGCACACGCGACCTTCTCGGGCGCGTTGCTCTGGCCGTTCGTCTATCCCTGGCCGCAGCGGCCCGCCGGGCTGGTCGCGGAAGGTTTTGCCGAACTCGGCAAGCGCTGGCGGCCGATCCTGGATGCATTCGAGGCGGAGGGCGTGGACCTCTGCTACGAACTGCATCCGGGCGAGGATTTGCATGACGGCACGACGTTCGAACGGTTCCTGGATTCGGTCGGCGGGCATCAGCGCGCTAACATCCTCTACGACCCCAGCCATTTCGTATTGCAGGCGATGGATTATCTGCAGTTCATCGACATCTATCACGACCGCATCCGCATGTTCCACGTCAAGGATGCCGAGTTCAATCCGACCGGCCGGGCGGGCGTCTATGGCAGCTATAGCGACTGGATCGACCGGCCGGGACGCTTCCGCTCGCTGGGCGACGGGCAGGTCGATTTCGGCGGGATTTTCTCCAAGCTGACCCAATATGGCTATGCCGGTTGGGCGGTGCTGGAATGGGAATGCTGCCTGAAGCACCCGGAGGACGGCGCGCGCGAAGGGGCCCCCTTTATCGCCGCGCATATGATCCGCCGGGCCGAGCGGGCTTTCGACGATTTCGCCGGTGGCGGCGATCCGGCGGCCAATCGGCGCTGGCTGGGACTTTAAACAATTCAAAGACTTGACCATCCGCCCCGGAGGGTAAAGTCTGACATAAAATATAAGCGGGAGAGGGGCATGGAAGCGATACCGGACAATCGGTCGCGTCTGTTCTGGCTGAGCGTGCTGGCCTTGTTCACGGCCGCCGCGAGTGCGGCGTTGCGCGCGGCGGTGGCGAGTAGCCTGAAGGCGGAGTGGATCGATCCCATCGCGCCGGTCGAGGCGGGGGAGCTGATCGGCTCGGCGCTCGGCTCGGCCTTTCTGGGCTTTGCGGCGACTTTGTTCGTGGCGAGCGCGCTGCTCGATCGGATCGGCGCGCGGCAGATGCTGATCGGTTGCGGGCTGTGTTTCCTGGTCGGCACGGGCGCGATCATCGGGGCGGGCCATGTCGCCAGCGGCATGGGCGTCTATCACATCGTCTGGGGCGGGATGCTGCTCAGCGGCATTGGCTGGGGGCTGGCAGAAGCGTCGATCAACCCGCTGACCGCGCGGCTCTATCCGGAAGAGACCACGCACCGGCTGAACGTGCTGCACGCTTGGTATCCCGGCGGGCTGATCGTCGGCGGGCTGGCGGGCGTGCTGCTGGCGGAAGTCCTGTCGTGGCAGGCGATCATGGCGCTGGTCCTGGTCCCCGCGCTGGGCGTGCTGGTGATGGCGGCGATCACCCGCTTCCCGCCCGTCCCGCGTGCGGTGCGCGATGTCGGTTTCGGCGGCATGATCGCGGAAGTCTTCAAGCGGCCAAGCTTCTTCGTCTGGTTCGCCGCGATGTTCCTGACCGCCGCGTCCGAGCTGGCGCCGGGCCAGTGGCTCGACGTGGCGCTCAGCAGCCGGGTGGGCATGCGCGGCATCCTGCTGCTCGTCTATGTCAGTGCGCTGATGTTCGTGTTCCGCCATTTCGCCGGGCGGATCGCGGGACGGCTGTCCAATCCGGGGCTGCTCTGGGTGTCGAGCCTGATGGCGGGGATTGGCCTGTTCCTGTTGTCGCGCGCGCAGTCGCCGGTGGCGGCGATCCTGGCCTCGACCGTCTGGGGGCTGGGCGTCTGCGCGATGTGGCCGACCATGCTCGCCTCGGTCGCGGAGCGTTATCCGCGCGGTGGGGCCTGGGCGCTGGGGCTGGTCGGATCGGCGGGCGCGCTGGCGAGCTTCTTCGTCCTGCCGCGACTGGGCGCGATGTTCGACGCCGCCAAGGTCGAGCTGGCCGGTGGGCCGGAGGCGTTCAAGCGGCTGACCGGCGAGGCGCTGCGCCAGGTCGAGGATGCCGCCGCGTCGCAGTCCTTTGCCCGGCTCGCCATCGTGCCGGTGATCCTGTTGTTCGTGTTCGGCGGCATCTGGCTGGCCGAGCGCCGCCGTCCCCGCCCCCAAGTCGCGGAGCGTGTCGCATGAGCTGGTCGCGTCGTACCGTGATGGGTGGCCTCGCCGCCGCCGTTCCCGCCGCCGCGCTGGCGGGGCAGAAGGCAGGCCGGTCGTCCAACGCCGCGCGCTTCACCCTCGGCTTCGCACCACATCTTGGCAGCTTCGCCAGCCGGGGCGACAGTTCGGTCGAGCAGATCGCCTATGCCGCCGATCAGGGCTTCTGGGCGTGGGAAGACAATGAATATCGCCTCCGCCCCATCGCCGAGCAGGAGGCCATCGCCAAGGCGTTGCGCGACCGCAAGATGACGATGGGCGTGTTCGTCGCCTCGATGCCCAAATGGTCGGAATCGCGCCCCCTGCTGGGCGGTGACGACGATGCCGAGCGGCAGGCTTTCCTGGCCGATGTGACCAGCGCGGTCGATGTCGCCAAGCGGGTCGGGGCGACGCGGATGACGGTCGTCACCGGCTTCATGGACAAGAAACTGCACCCGGCAATCCAGATGGGGCGGATCATCGACGTGATGCGCCGGGCAGGCGATATCGTCGCGCCGCATGGAATGGCGCTGGTGATGGAGCCGCTCAACACGCGGACCAACCATCCCGGCGTCTTCATGCAGTCGATCGCGGAAGGCTATGCGGTCGCGCGCGGGGCGAACAGTCCGGGCGTGAAGGTGCTGGCCGACCTGTATCACGAGCAGATTCAGTCGGGGAATTTGATCCCGACAATGAAGCTGTGCTGGGACGAGATCGGCTATATCCAGTTCGGCGACAATCCCGGCCGCAACGAGCCGGGCAGCGGCGAGATCAATTACGCCAATATCTGCCGCTTCCTGAAAGCACAGGGCTATGCCGAGGTGATCGGCATGGAACATGGCAATTCGGTCAGGGGCCGGGCGGGCGAAGAGAAGCTGATCGCCGCCTATCGCGCGATCGATCCGAGAACATGAGGAGGGGAGCGATGCGGATATTGCCGTTGATCGCGCTGGTACTGGCGAGCGGTGCTGTGGCGCAAGACAGGCCGGGCATGGGCTTTCGCGACACACCGATGCTGCCCGGTGGCAAATGGCATGTCCATGATCCCGACCGCCCTGCGCCGCGCGTCGTGACGCCTGCCGCGCAACCCGGCGGCGCACCGTCAGACGCGGTCGTGCTGTTCGACGGGCGCTCGCTGGACGCCTGGACGCCCAGCGGCAAGCCATGGCTACTGAAGAACGGCGTGATGACCGTGCCGCCGCGCGACGGCAAGGGCGAGAGCGTGCTGGTCAGCAAGCAGAGTTTCGGCGACGTGCAGCTTCACCTGGAGTTCCGCTCGCCCAACCCGCCGCAGAAATCGTCGCAGGACCGGGGCAATAGCGGCATCTGGTTCATGCAGCGCTACGAGGTGCAGATCCTCGATGGGTACAACAACCCGACCTATGCCGATGGCCAGGTCGGTGCGGTCTATGCCTGGAAGCCGCCGCTGGTGAATGCGGCGCGGAAGCCCGGCGAATGGCAGAGCTATGACATCATCTTCGAGCGGCCCCGCTTTGCGGCGGACGGCAAGCTGCTCCGCCCCGCCTATGTCACCGCTTTCCTGAACGGCGTCGTGGTGCAGAACCATCAGGCGATGCTCGGCACCACCATCTGGCGGCAGGTCGAGAAATATCAGGCGCATGGCGATGCCGCGCCGATCCAGCTTCAGGATCACGATTCGCCCGTCTCGTTCCGCAATATCTGGGTCCGCCCGCTGTCGCCCGAGGCGATCGCGCAGGACCTGCCGGAGGATGCCCGATGATCGACCGCAGACACGCTTTGGCGGGGATTACCGCCATGTTCGGCTCCGCGCTGTTCGCACCCATCGCCCGTGCGGCGGGCGCGGTCGAGCAGACGCGTGGGGGTGTTCCCGTCATCTCGGACGGCCCGCCCAGCGTGGCGGTGTTTACCCCCGTTCAGCGCGCGACGATGACTGCTCTGGCGGAGCGGGTGCTGCCCACCACCGACACGCCCGGCGCGATCGCCGCCGGCGTGCCCGCCTTTATCGAGAAGATGCTGGCCGATTGGGCGCTGCCCACCGACCGGGTGCCGATCATCGCCGGGTTGAACGCGATCGAGGCGCGCAGCCAGAGCGTCAACAAGGTGGCCGCCGCCAAGGCCAGCCCTGCGCAACAGGACACGTTGCTGACCGAGGCGATGGAGGGCGTTCTCCCCGAGGGCCGGGCGTTCTTCGAGCCGTTCCGGCAACTGGTCATCACCGGATACTACACGTCGGAGATCGGCATCACGCAGGAACGCGAGTACCTGCCCGTCCCCGGCGAATATGACGGCGCCTATCCCTATTCCAAGGTCAACAAGGTGTATTCGGCATGATCGATCGTCGTTCGCTGATGGGCGCGGGGCTGGGGCTGGGCGCAGGCGTGCTGTTGCCGGGCATGGCACAGGCCGCGCAACTCGGGGCCATCGGGTTGCAGCTCTACACGATCCGCGAGCTGTTCGCCGCCGATCCGGTCAAGACATTGGAGGCGGTGGCAAGGATAGGTTACCGCGAGATCGAATATGGCGGGGGCGGCTATGACGCGATGGACCATGCCATGCTCCGCCGCACGCAGGACCGGCTGGGGCTGAAGGCGCCGTCGATCCATGTCCCTTATGACTCGCTGCTCGGCAAGTTCGACGCATGCGTGACCATGGCGAAGACCTTGGGCGCGGACACCATCGTCCTGCCCTATATGACCGACGCGCATCGGACCGAGCCGGGCTGGAACGCCGCATTGCCCAACATCAACCGCTTTGCCGCGCAGTTGAAAATGGCGGGGCTGGGCTTTGCCTATCACAATCACGATTTCGAGTTCACCACCAAGCCCGGCGGCATCAGCCTTTACGACCGGCTGCTGAAGGGCACCGACCCCGCGCTCGTTAAGGTGGAGATCGACCTCTATTGGGCGATCCATGCGGGCGAGGATGCCGCCGCGCTGATCCGGCGGTTGGCCGGGCGCATCTATGCCTATCACGTCAAGGATGCGCGCGCCGATGGCAGCATGACCGCGGTGGGGGCGGGCAAGATCGACTTCGCTGCGCTTTTCAAGCTCAACGGCCTTGCGGGCGTGAAGCATTTCTATGTCGAGAACGATCAGGCACCCGCACCCTATCTACCCGACATCACGACCAGTTACCGGACGCTGCGCGCGTTGCGGTTCTGATCCATGCCACATCCCGTCATTGCGAGCGCAAGCGAAGCAATCCAGAGCCACGGGCAGGACGCCCTGGATTGCTTCGCTTGCGCTCGCAATGACGAATAAATGCAACGACATAAGACATTAGGGAGGACAGCCATGGCGGCGACGAACCGTTTCGACGCGATCGTGATCGGGTCGGGGATCAGCGGCGGGTTCGCCGCCAAGGAACTGACCGAAAAGGGCCTGCGCGTCCTGATGCTCGACCGGGGCGTCATGGTCGAACATGGCGAGGGCTATCCCTATGACGGCAAGCCGCCGTTCGAGGTGCCCGCGCGCAACATCATGCCCAAGCCCTTGGTCGAGAGCGATTATTTCATCGCCAAACAGGGCTATGTCGCCCCCAGTAACCAAAAATTCTACAATGACGACCGGCTGAACCCCTATGCCTATGACGAGGGGAGCAAATTCTACTGGATCAGGCCCGGCGCGGTCGGCGGCAAGTCGCTGATCTGGGGTCGCTGGTCGTTCCGCTGGAGCGCGGACGATTTCGAGGCGAACAAGCGCGAGGGCGTCGCCGCCGACTGGCCGATCCGCTATGACGATGTCGCGCCGTGGTACTCGTACGTCGAGAAATATATCGGCGTGTCGGGTTCGCGCGAGAACCTGCCCTATCTGCCCGATAGCGAGTTCCAGCCGCCGATCCCGATGAACGTGGCGGAGACGTGGCTGAAGGAGCGGCTGGAAAGCCAGTTTCCGGGCCGCAAGTTGATCCACACCCGCCTGTCCAACATGACCGAGGACAAGCCCGACCAGAACCGCACCAAATGCCAGTTCCGCAACCAGTGCGGCAATGGCTGTTCGTTCGGCGCCTATTTCTCGACCCAGGCGGTGACGCTGCCCGCCGCGCGCGCGACCGGGCGGCTGACGCTGCAATCCGATGCGGTGGTAACGGGGATCGACTATGATCCGGCGAAGAAGAAAGTCACCGGCGTCCGCTATGTCGATGCCAAGACGGGGCAGGCGCAGACGGTCGCGGCCAATCTGGTCTTCGTCTGCGCCTCGGCCATGGCGTCGGTGCAGATATTGATGAACTCGCGCAGCGCTGGCTCGGAGCGCAGCCATTTCGACAGCAGCGGGACGCTGGGCCGCTACGTGATGGACCATATCTTCCGCGTCGGCGTGTCGGGCGAGATTCCGGGCATGGACGACCTGATCGAATATGGCCGTCGTCCGGGCGGGGTGTACGTCCCGCGCTTCCGCAATCTGAAGGGCGACGAGGGGCTGGGGTTCCGGCGCGGCTATGGCTATCAGGGGTCGGCCTATCGCAACGCCGCCAAGCCGGTCGGCTTCGGCGCGGAGATGAAGCATGGGATGCGGCGCTATGGCCCGTGGCAGTTCAGCATGGGCGCGTTCGGCGAATGCCTTCCTTACGAGGATAATCGCGTCTCGCTGCATTCCAGCAAGGTCGACCGGTTCGGCGTGCCGCTGATGAAGTTCGACGTGACCTTCCGCGACAATGAGTTGAAGATGATGGCCGACGCCCGGCGCGAGGGCGAGGCGATGCTGCGCGCGGCGGGCCTGAAGAACGTGACCAGCGGCGAGCAGGAGCATGTGCCGGGCGACGCGATCCACGAAATGGGCGGCGCGCGCATGGGTGCGGACCCGCGCCAATCGGTGCTCAACAAGTGGAGCCAGGCGCATGATGCGTCCAACCTCTATGTGACGGACGGTGCGCAGATGGCGTCGGTGTCGTGCGTGAACCCCTCGCTGACCTTCATGGCCCTGACCGCGCGCGCGGCGGATCATGCGGTCAAGGGGCTGAAGGCGGGGGCGGTCTGAGGTTGGGCGCAACTTATATTCCTCCCCTGCAAGGGGAGGTGGCAGGCCGAAGGCCTGACGGAGGGGTGTCCCGGTCGGAGAGGTGGACATTCCTCGCCAACGGGACACCCCTCCACCACCCTTCGGGTGGTCCCCCTCCCCTTGCAGGGGAGGAATAGGCTGAATGTCCATCACCAAACGCCCCGAGGGCATTACCATCCGCGCGGTCGGCGAGCGGGCGGGGGTGTCGGCGATGACGGTGTCCAACGTCATCAACGGCGCAGGCCGGGTCAGCCCCGCGACGCGCGCGACCGTGCTCGCCGCGATCGAGGCGCTGGGCTATGTCCCCAATGTCGCGGCACGGCGGCTGGCCAAGGCGCGGGCGACGACGCTGGGCCTGCTCTATAGCGACAAGGGCACGCCCTTTATCGACTCGATCCTGTTGGGCGCGCTCCGGGCGAGCAATGCGCGCGGGTTGCAGTTCATCGCGCGAGGGGAGGAAGGGCTGACCCGCGAGGCGGCCGAGGCGGCGCTGCGTTCGCTGGTGCAGAGCGGGGCGGCGGCGGTGCTGTTGCTGCCACCCTTTGCCGAATTGCTCAGTGGCTCGGGCCTGTTCGAGGAACTGGGCGTCGCGGCGGCGGCGATCGCGACCGGGCAGGCGATGCCCGACATGGCGACGGTGCGGATCGACAATCGCGCGGCGATGGCGGCGATGACCAGCCATGTCGCGAAGGCAGGGCATCGCCGCATCGGTTTCCTGGCGGGGCCGCAGCATTTCTCGGTCGCGGACGAGCGAATGGCTGGGTTTCGCGACGGGCTGGCGGCGAATGGGCTGGCCTATGACCCGGCGCTGGTCATGCGCGCGGGGTTCGATCCGGCGGCGGGTGCGGCGGCGGGGCGGGTGCTGCTCGACCTGCCCGACCGGCCGAGCGCGATCCTGTGCAGCAGCGACGACATGGCGGCCGGGCTGATCGGCGAGGCGTCTCGCAGAGGGCTGCGCCTGCCCGACGATCTGACGGTCACCGGGTTTGACGATACCGCGATCGCCGCGCGGCTGTGGCCGCCGCTGACCGTGATCCGCCAGCCGGTCGGCGACATGGCCTTCTGCGCGGTCGAACAGGTGCTGGCATCGCTGCGCTCGCGGACGGTGGAGGACCGGGTGGTGGATTTCGAACTGGTCGCGCGGGAATCGGTGGGGCGGGGATAAGGGGGCACGTGGCCGCATAACCCTAATTTCTTCGCACCCCGGCGGAGGCCGGGGCCCAGGCTCCATCAAGCGTGTAGAGCGGACGACGAGGCGGGGGAGGCCAATCCACATCCCGCCCTCGATAGGTCACCGCAACTGGGCCCCGGCCTTCGCCGGGTATAGGAGAGCGGTGAAACCTTACCCCGTCCGCCCATACTCCGCGACCAGCGCCACCTCTTCGGGATCGCCCAGCACCACGCCGACGCGCTGGTGCAGGCCGACCGCCTCGACCTCCATGATCGGCTTTGCCCCGTCGATCGACGCGCCGCCCGCCTGTTCGATCAGGAAGCTCATCGGGTTCGCCTCATAGAGCAAGCGCAGCTTGGCCTTGCCGTCCTTGCGGTGGTCGCCGGGGTAGAGGAACACGCCGCCGCGCTTCAGGATGCGGTGCACATCCGCCACCATCGAGGCGGTCCAGCGCATATTGTAATCCTCGCCCAGCGGCCCTTCGGTGCCGAGGATACGCTCCTCGATGTAGCGCGAAATGCCGGGCGACCATTGGCGGCGGCGCGCCATGTTGATCGCGAACTCCTTGGTGCCCGTCGGAATGCGCATCGGCCCGTCGGTCAGCCGCCACGATCCGATCTCGCGGTCGAGCGTGAACTCATAGACGCCGGTGCCGACCGTCAGCACCAGCAGCGTCTGCGGGCCGTAAATGGCATAGCCTGCCGCCACCTGCGCCCGGCCGGGCTGGAGGAAATCGGCCTCGGTCACTTCGCGGCCCGCGCAATCCTCGGGCGCGCGCAGGACCGAGAAGATGGTGCCGACCGACAGGTCGACATCGACATTGCTCGACCCATCGATGGGATCGAACAGCAACAGATATTCGCCGCGCGGGAAGCGGTTGGGGATGCGGTGGATCGTCTCCATTTCCTCCGACGCCATCGCGGCCAGGTGCCCGCCCCATTCATTGGCATCGAGCAGCAGGTCGTTGGCGATCACGTCCAGCTTCTTCTGGACCTCGCCCTGCACATTCTCGCTGCCGAGGCTGCCCAGCACATCGCCCAGTGCGCCCTTGGAGATCGCCTGGTTCACCGCCTTGCACGCGCGCGCGACGGTTTCGATCAGCAGGCGCAGCTCGGCGGGGCAGGTCTCTTCGGAGCGGCGCTGCTCCTCGATCAGGAAACGGGTCAGCGTCGTCTGGCGCGGCGTCGTCATCGATTGCTCCGGGAAGGGCCGGGGGGATGATCGGCCCCGCGGGCTCCCTCCCGCCGGGCCAAGCCATGGTGGCGGGCGGACCATGGACCGGCCTCCGCCCGTGCGCAACCTGACGTTAAGCAAAGCTGGCGCTTTATGGGACCGTAGCAAATCTGTTATATCCCACTTCGCAAATGGGATATGATGGAGGTCGGAGGATCGCATATGACGACCGGACGGCTGATGACGGAAACCCCCGTGCAGGGTCATGCATCGACGGGCATTGACGGCATCGTATCGGCGCTGCGCACCGCCCGGCATGGCTGGCGGGTGCGGCAGGACGCGGGCCGCGATGTCGAGCGTTTTCCGTCGCGCAGCGGGGTCGAAGATGTCGTCGCGCTGGTCGCCGCCGCGCTTTATCCGCGCCGCCTGGGTCATTTCCGGGGCGGGGTGCAGGAGGAGGATCGCTTCGTCGCGGCCAAGCTGCTCGCCGCGCTGACCGCATTGGAACGCGAGATCGGCGCGGAACTGGCCTATTGGCAGAAGGATGTCGATGCGGCCTTCCCGCCCGAGCAGGCCGCTTTGGTCGCGCGGCTGTTCGGCGCGACCCTGCCGCAGGTGCGCGAGTTGATCGACAGCGATGTCGAGGCGGCGTTCCTGGCCGATCCCGCCGCGCGCAGCGTCGACGAGATATTGCTCTGCTATCCCGGCGCCATCGCCAGCCTGCACCACCGCATCGCGCACGAACTGAACGAGCTGGGCGCGCCGATCGTCGCGCGGATGATCTCCGAACTCGCCAATGAGCGGACCGGGATCGACATCCATCCGGGCGCGACCATCGGGCGGCATTTCTTCGTCGATCATGGCACCGGCGTTGTCGTCGGCGAAACCGCGATCATCGGCGAGCGGGTGCGTGTCTACCAGCATGTGACGCTGGGTGCGCGCTCGGCACTGGGCACCGCGCCGCGCTCGCCGCGCGACCGTTTCGCGCGTCATCCCATCGTCGAAGATGACGTCATCATCTATGCGGGCGCGACGATCCTGGGGCGGGTGACGATCGGCGCGCGCTCGGTGATCGGCGGCAATGTCTGGCTGCTGACCGATGTCGAGCCCGACAGCGTGCTGGTCCAGCCCGAGGCGCTGGCCCTGCCGCGCGCGGAGGGGCGGGCGCTGCGCCAGGAATTGGAGGGGACGGCATGAAGCAGGGGCGCAAAACCATCATCGGCCTGATGTGCGGCAACGAGGTCGCGAACCGCCCGATTCAGGCGGTCGCGACCCGCTTCATCGATCCGCTGGTCCAGCTATGCGGTGCCAGCGTGGTGATCGTCCCCGCCGTGCCGGAAGCGGTGGACACCGTGATGATGGCCGACATGCTCGACGGATTGCTGCTGACCGGCGGTCGGTCGCATGTCGCGCCCGCGCAATATGGCGACTGCGCCGAACTCGCCCCGCAAGCCTGCGACCCGCAGCGGGACTCGGTCGCGCTGGCACTGGCCGGGCGAATGATCGAGCGCGGCAAGACGGTGTTCGGCATCTGTCGGGGGATGCAGGAGATCAACGTGCTGTTCGGCGGCTCGTTGACCTGCCTGGGCGGCCTGCCGCGCCATCATCGCGGATCGTGGGAAGGCGATTACGACACCTTGTTCGGCCATCACCACCCGGTCGACCTGATGCCCGGCGGCGCGCTGGCCGGGCGCAGCGGGCATCGCCGGGTCGAGGTCAATTCGGTGCACCAGCAGGGTGTCGACCGGCTGGGCTATGGTCTGGTGGTCGAGGCACGCGATGCCGAGGATGGGCTGATCGAGGCCTTCCGCGCGCCCGGTTGCGGCGCGGACGTGCTGGCGGTGCAATGGCATCCCGAATGGGACGTGGCGACCTGCGGCGTCGCGCGCGGCTTCTTCACCCTGCTGGGCGAGTCGGTGCGCGGCCACGCCTGACCGCGAAGGCCTTCCTGTCGAAATGGATTGTCGGATCGGCGGCTCATGCCGTCCGATAGCGCTTGCGTTCGGCCCCTTAGTCGCCTTAAAGTTGCGCTCATAAAATAGGACTTTCATGGAGAAGGAGTCGTGATGGCGACAGTCGCAGCGGGACAGCAGAAGCGAGGGCAAGGCTGATGGCCCTCCCTGTCGATTTCCCGGCGGCCGGGCGCGGTGCGGACGGTGCCAGCCATGGCGGCACCGTCACGCGCGGTTACCTGCCCGCGCTGGTCATCACGGTCAGCCTGTTCTTCCTCTGGGGCATGGCGAACAACCTCAACGACATCCTGATCGCCCAGTTCCGCAAGGCCTTCACGCTCAGCGATTTCGGGACCAGCTTCGTCCAGCAGGTCTTCTATCTCGGCTATTTCCTGCTCGCGGTGCCCGCCTCGGTGGTGATGCGCCGTTATGGTTATAAGGCGGCGATCGTGCTGGGGCTGACGCTCTATGGCACCGGCGCGCTGCTCTTCTATCCGGCGGCGGCGGCGAGCCTGTATCAGCTGTTCCTGCTCGGCCTCTTCGTGATCGCGGCGGGGCTCGCCTTTCTCGAAACCTCGGCCAACCCGTTGATGGGCGAGCTGGGCGATCCGGCGGGCGCGACCCGGCGGCTCAATTGGGCGCAGGCGGCCAATCCGCTGGGCGCGATCACCGGCGTCCTGATCGGGCGCTTCTTCATCCTGTCGGGCATCGAGCATGACGAGCGCGCGCTCGCCACGATGGACGCCGCGACGCGCACCGCCTTCTACAAGGCGGAGGTGCAGGCGATCGCACCGCCCTATGTCGCGATCGCGATCGTCGTGCTGCTGTTCGCGGTCGCCGCCGCTTTGGTTCGCTTTCCCAGCGGCGCGCCGGTGCGGACGGAGGAGGGGCGCAGCGGGCGCTTCGTCGAGGTGTTCCGCCAGCCGCGTCTGCTGGGCGCGGTCGTCGCGCAGTTCTTCTATGTCGGTGCGCAGGTCGGCGTGTGGAGCTACACCATCCGCTATGCGCAGGCCAATGTCGGCCTGAACGAGCGGGGCGGCGCGGACGCGCTGTTCTTCTCGCTGGTGCTGTTCGCCGCCGGGCGTTTCCTGGGCAGCGCGCTGATGGGCCGCGTCGCGCCGGTCAAGCTGCTGGCGCTGTTCGCGGGCATCTCGGTGCTGCTGACCGTGGTGGCGGGCGTGCTGGGCGGCTGGCCGGGCCTGATCGCGCTGGTCGCGGCGAGCTTCTTCATGTCGATCCAGTTCCCGACGATCTTTGCGCTGGGCATCGAGGGGCTGGGGCCGCTGCGCCGGGCGGGGGCGTCGCTGATCGTCATGGCGATCATCGGCGGCGCGGGCCTGACCGCGCTGATGGGCTTGGTGTCCGACCATGCAGGCATTACCAGCGCGATGCTGGTCCCGACCGCCAGTTTTATGGTCGTGACGCTCTTCGCCCTGATGCTGGGCCGCCGGAAGGAGATGAATGGATGAATCGTTTGCAGGGTAAGCGGGCGATCGTGACGGGTGCCGGGCAGGGGATCGGCCGCGCCGCCGCCGAACTGTTCGCGGCCGAGGGCGCGCAGGTGATCGCGGTCGACCGCAATGCCGAGGCGCTGGCCAGCCTACAGGGCTGCACGACCGACATGCTCGACCTGACCGATCCGGCTGCGATCGCGGCGTTCGGGGAACGCACCGGCGCGGTCGATATACTGTTCAACTGCGCGGGCTATGTCGATGCGGGCGACCTGCTGGCGACGCAGGATGGCGGATACCGGCTGTCCTTCGACCTGAACGTCCATGCGATCACCCATATGCTCCAGGCCTTTGTCCCTGCCATGATCGCGCAAGGGGGCGGATCGATCGTCAACATGGCCTCGGTCGCGGGCGCGTTGATCGGTGTCGGCAATCGCTATGCCTATTGCGCGTCCAAGGCGGCGGTGGCGGGGATCACCCGTTCGGTCGCGCTCGATTATGTCGGCAAGGGCATTCGCTGCAACGCGATCTGCCCCGGCACCGTTCAGTCGCCCAGCCTGGACGAGCGCCTGGCCGCGACCGGCGATGCCGAAGCGGCCCGCGCCGCCTTCGTCGCGCGTCAGCCCATGGGGCGGCTGGGCCGCGCCGAAGAGGTCGCCGCGCTCGCGCTCTATCTCGCCTCGGACGAGAGCGCCTATACCACCGGCCAGCTGCACGCCATCGACGGCGGATGGACGATGGCGTGACGAACACACGCCCGCCCTTTGTCGATGCGCATTTCCACCTGTGGGATCACGCGGTGCTGCGTTATCCGTGGCTGGGCGCGCCCGACACCGCGCCGATCGCCGCCACCTATCGCATCGCCGATTACCGGGCGGAGTTGGCGGCATGGAATCTGGCGGGCGCGGTGCATGTCGATGCGGGTGCGCATCCCGACCAGGGGGCGGACGAGACGGTCTGGCTGAACACCACCGCCGATGAGGATGGTCTGCCCAGCGGTATCGTCGCGCGGGTCGAACTCGACCATCCGGCGGTCGAGGCGCAACTGGCGTGGCAGGCGGCACAGTCACGGGTGAAGGGCATCCGCCACCTCATCAACTGGCATCCGACCGATCCGTCACGCCGCGCCTATACCCGAGACCTGACCCGCGATCCGCGCTGGCGGGCGGGCTTTGCGCTGCTGGGGCGTCATGGGCTCAGCTTCGACTTTCACGGCTTTCCCGCGCAGCTGTCGGGGCTGGCCGAGGTGGCGGCGCAGCATCCCGAAGTGCCGATCATCCTCAACCACCTGGCGCTGCCCATCCCGGCGGACGGGCTGGAGGAATGGCGCGCCGGGCTGATCGCCTTTGCCGCGATGCCCCATGCCGCGATCAAGCTGTCGGGAGCCGGTTTCGTCGGCCCGCGCTTCGATCCCGCGGGTTTCGCCGATATCGTGGCCGAGGTGATCGACCGTTTCGGCACCGATCGGGTGATGGTCGCGACCAATTTCCCGACCGACCGGCTCGCCGCCGATCTGAACCGCACGCTCGGGGCCTATGAGGACCTGCTGACTGGCTTTTCCGATGATGAGCGGCGCGACCTGTGGGGGCGCAATGCCAACCGAATCTATCGACTGGGCCTGAACCTATGACCGACATTCCCCGCCGTAAGCTGGGCAAGACCGGCTGCACATTGCCTGAGCTGGGCTTTGGCGCGGCGGCGATGGGCAATCTTTATGCCGCGATCGACGATGCCAGCGCCGCCGCGACGCTGGCCGCCGCATTGTCGGCCGGTTTCCGCTATTTCGACACCGCGCCGCATTATGGTCGGGGCCTGAGCGAGCGACGGCTGGGCGATGCGGTGCGGGGGCGGCAGGACGTCATCGTCTCGACCAAGGTCGGGCGGCTGATGGACCCGGACGCCGGCATTACCGACGATCGCGAGCGGGACGGCTTCCATACCGCGATGCCGTTCCGCCCGCGCTACGACTATAGCTATGAGGGCATCATGCGCAGCCATGAGCACAGCCTGCAACGGCTGGGCCTGGCGCGCGTCGATATCCTGTTCGTCCATGACATCGGCCGGGTCACGCATGGCGAGGCCGATGCGCGCTATCGCGAACAGCTGATCGCGGGCGGCGGCTTCCGGGCGCTGGAGAGCTTGCGCGATCAGGGTGCGATCTCCGGCTTCGGGCTGGGCGTTAATGAGGTCGAGGTCTGCCTGGACCTGATGCAGGCGGTGCGGTTCGACGTGATCCTGCTCGCTGGGCGTTACACATTGCTGGAGCAGGGGGCGCTCGATGCGCTGTTCCCGGCCTGTGCGGCGGCGGAAACCGCTATCGTGGTTGGTGGCCCCTATAATAGCGGTATCCTCGCGACGGGGAGCGCGGCCGCCGGGCGCTATAATTACGCGCCTGCGCCCGAAACCGTCCTCAGCAAGGTCCGCGCACTGGAAGTGGTGGCCGCGCGGCACCATGTCTCGCTGCCCGCCGCCGCGCTCGCCTTCGTGCTGGCCCATCCGCTGGTGGCCAGCGTCATTCCCGGAATCGCCGATCCGCAACAGGTATCCGACACGATGCGACTCTACGCCGAACCCATCCCGTCCGCCTTTTGGGCGGAGTTGCGGTCCGAAGGACTGGTCCGTCCCGACGCGCCCCTGCCGGGAGAGGGCGCATGAGCGTCGCCGCCATCCGGCTGACCCCGACCGACAATGTCGCCGTCTGCTGCCGTACGGTCGAGCCGGGCGAGCATATCATGGTCGACGGGCACGAGCTGATCGTCACCGAACGCGTCGCGCTGGGCCACAAGCTGGCGGTCGTGGCGCTGGCGACCGGCGACAAGGTCATCAAATACGGCATGCCGATCGGGTCGATGACCCATGATGCGCCCGCCGGAGGCTGGGTTCACATGCACAATATGCAAAGCGATTATATTCCCGCGCATCTGCGCGACGCGCATGGAGATCACGCATGAGCGCAAACATGACCGAACGCACCTGGCAGGCCTGGGCACGCCCCGATGGCCGCAAGGGCATTCGCGACGCGATCGTCGTCGTCTATCTGGTCGAGTGTGCACACCATGTCGCCCGGCGCATCGTGGACAAGATGGACGATCCGCGCGTGCAGCTGATCGGCTTTCCCGGCTGTTACCCCAATGACTATGCGCTGGCGATGATGAAGGCGCTGACCACGCACCCCAATGTCGGCGGCGTCGTGCTGCTGTCGCTGGGCTGCGAGAGCTTCAACCGCGAGGCGCTGGCCGCCAATGCGCGCGAGCAGGGTCGCCCGGTCGAGACGATCGTGATCCAGCAGTCGGGCGGCACGCGCGGCGCGATGGAGGCAGGGATCGCCGCCGTCGAGCGTGTGCGGGCGCAGGCGGATGCGCAAGCGGTGCGCGTGCCGATGACCCTGTCGGAACTGGTGATCGGCACCATCTGCGGCGGGTCGGACGGGACCAGCGGCATCACCGGCAACCCGGCGGTCGGCCGCGCCTTCGACACGCTCTATGATGCGGGCGCGATCTGCATCTTCGAGGAAACCGGCGAGATGATCGGGTGCGAAGGCCATATGGCCGAGCGCGCCGCGACCCCGGAGGTCGCGCAGGACCTGATCGCCTCAGTCGCACAGGCCGAGCGCTATTACCGCGCCATGGGCTATGGCAGCTTCGCACCCGGCAATGCCGAGGGCGGGCTGACCAGCCAGGAGGAAAAGTCGGCGGGCGCCTATGCCAAGTCGGGCAGCCGTCCGATCACCGGCGTCATCCTGCCCGCCGAACAGGCACCGGGGCCGGGGCTGTACCTGCTCGACGTGGTGCCCGCGGGCGACCCGAAGTTCGGCTTCCCCAACATCGTCGACAATGCCGAGATCGGCGAGCTGATCGCGTGCGGCGCGCATATCAACCTGTTCGTGACGGGACGCGGCTCGGTGGTCGGCTCGGCCATCTCGCCGGTCATCAAGATCGCGGCCAACCCCGAAATGTATGCTCGGATGGAAGGCGATATGGACGTGAACGCCGGTCGCATCCTGTATGGCGACGCGACGCTGGACGAGGTGGGCGCGGAGATCGTCGACCTGATCGTCGCGGTGTCGGGCGGCGCGCAGACCAAATCGGAAGCACTGGGGCATCAGGAGTTCGTCCTGACCTATAAGGCGGCCGGGGCGAAGGGCCCCGCCTGCCTGCCCCAAGCGGCCTGAGCGGGGCGGGGGAGGGCGGACCCCGTCAGCGCGCCTTGGCCAGCGCCCGCAGCTCCGGCATCGCCACCGTCTGGCCCGAGCCATCGACCCAGCGGACGAACCCGCCGACCCGCTTGTCGATCTTGGCGGCATGGCCCGAGAAGATGTCGGACAGCCGGTGATCGAGAAACGGGTTGGCGAACCGCTCCAGCGTGGTGGCGATGTAGTCGCGTGCCTCGTCCGCCATGCCGTGCGCCGCGAAGCCGGGCAGGACCTCCTCCGCCATCACCCGGTCGAGCGACGCCCGCGTGTCGGGATCGGCGAGCGCCGCGCGCACCGTCTGGTCCGCCGCCGCACCGCCGTCATGCCAGCGCGCCGCCAGCCAGCTATGACCGAGATTGAGGATGTACAGCTTCAACCGCTCATATCGGTCCAGATCGTCGGTCAGGACGATGGCGGGATGTGTGAAGGGCAGGGTCAGGCCCGGCTGCCGCTCGATCGCCCAGAGCGCATAGGGTTCGGCCACCGCACCCGCCGGATGGAGTGGTTCGCTGACGATCCGGTCGACCAGCGTGTTGGCCCAGATGCACCGATGCGCCAGCCAGTCGAGGAACGCCGCCTCCCGGCCTTGTGCGCGGGCCAGTCCGGTGATCGCGGCGCGCAGAACGTCGCCGTTGCGCACCACCAGTTCGCACGGCAGCAGCGTGATCGCATTCCCGCCCGCCCGCCAGCGCCGATGCAGCAATTCGGTCAGCATCCCGCAGAAGCTCGCCGGGACTTGGGGCCCCACCGGCGCGGTGCGATCGCTGTCGGGAATAGCATAGCCCGTATCGCCGGTGTTGGATACGATATGGCTCGCCGCCCGCTCCGCCAGATCGACCAGCCGGTCCCAGTCGGTGGCGGCGCTCAGGCCTTCGCACACGCTGCGTACTTGGACGGTCCGTTCCTCGCGGACACCGTCACGCAGGCCGCGCAGGATGACCGGAAAGCCCGCCGGGTCGGCAAAGCCCGCCAGCCGCCGGGCGCGTTCGGGATCGTTGGTCGTCTGGACGATGACGATCGGCGGCACCGCCTGTCCGGAGGCACGGGCTTCCTCGGCGAACAGGTCGACATGGGCTTGCAGGAAACGGCTGGTGCCGAACTGCAGGATGACGGGCGCCTCGGTCATTGGGCGTCCAGCGTGAAGATGCGGTCCATCGCCACCCATTTCTCGCCCGGTGCGGCATGGGGCAGGGCCTTTTGGAACCGGTCCATCGTCGCCTCCCATTTGGCGTCGACCGCTGCCAGATCGGCCGGGATCGCGCGGGGAAAGTCGTCCGCCACCTCGGCGATCATGAACAGCCGGTCGCCGGTGCGCCAGATGTCCATCGCCAGGAACCCCTTGGCGCGGATCGCCGCCGTCACCTCGGGCCAGGCGGCGCCGGGGGCATGGGCGCGTTCATAGTCCGCGATCAGCGCGGCATCGTCGACCAGATCAAGTGCAAAACACAGGCGTCGGGCCAAATCGCGCCTCCTCTCATGATGGTGCCGGTTCGATCGCGTCGCCCGGTCTGTCGGATGCCGTTTTAGCGTTCCCAACCGGCATCATCAATGGCATATGTGAGAGTGAAATCGCATATGGGAATTTGGAGAGGGTGGCAATGAAGGCGCTGGTCTGTGTGCAGCCGCATGAAATTCGCGTCGAGGATCGGCCCGTGCCGGTGCGCGGCGACGACGAGGTCCTGCTCCGGATGCGCCGCGCCGGGATTTGCGGCACCGACTATCATATCTATGGCGGCAAGCATCCGTTCCTCGAATATCCCCGGCTGATCGGGCATGAGCTGGCCGGGGAAATCGCCGAGGTGCCGGAAGGCTCAACGCTGAGCATCGGACAGGTGGTGACGGTCAATCCCTATATCGCCTGCGGCACTTGTCGCGCCTGTCGCCGGGGCAAGCCGAATTGCTGTTCGCGGATCAGCGTGCTGGGTGTCCACGGCGATGGCGGCATGTGCGAGTGGCTGTCGGTGCCCGAAAGCGCGGTGATCGATGCGGTCGGGCTGTCGCTTGACCAAGCCGCGATGGTCGAGTTCCTGGCGATCGGCGCCCATGCCGTGCGGCGTGCCCGTGTCGCCGAGGGCGAGAGCGTCCTGGTGGTGGGCGCCGGGCCGATCGGCATTGCGGCGGCCCTGTTCGCGCGGATCGCAGGCGCAGGCCGGACCGTGCTGGTCGATACGCGTGCGCCGCGCCTGGCCTATGCCCGCGATCATCTGGGCCTGGCCGAGGGCGTGGTCGCCGACGCCGCGCTGGCCGAAACGCTGGCCGGGATGACGGCGGGCGAGATGTTCGACCATGTGTTCGACGCCACCGGCAACATCCATGCGATGCGCGCCGGGCTGAACTGGGTGGCGCATGGGGGCAGCTATACGCTGGTTGGGGTGTGCAAGGACGATCTGGTCTTCGCCGATCCCGAATTCCACAAGCGCGAGACGACGCTGCTCGCCAGTCGCAACGCGCTGTCGGTCGATTTCGACCATGTCATCGCCAGCATCCGGTCGGGGGCGGTGCCGACCGACGCGATCCGTACCCACACGCTGACGCTGGACGAGGCACCGCAGCGCCTGCCCGAACTGATCGACGAGGCGGATTCGGTGCTCAAGGCGATCATCACTATCGCCTGACGCCGCCGAATTGCCGTTACGGGCAAGATCGCTTGCCCGCCGCGCGCCACCGTCTTACTCCTGCCTCACATAGAGGATGGGTATGGCAGGCGACGGCGGAAAGATCAGTGAGGGACGAACGCGCAAGGGCAGCTATGCCGCCCCTGCGCTCGACAAGGCGTTCCTGATCATCGAATTGCTGGCCAACCATCCGCAGGGGATGCTGGTCAGCGAAATGGCGACCGCGCTCGGCCGATCGCTGGGCGAACTGTTCCGGATCGTCGTGGTGATGGAGGAGGCACGCTACCTCGAAAAGTCGCCGATCGACGACCGTTACCGGGTGACCTACAAGTTCCTGGACATCGCCTATCGCGCGACGCCCGCCCGGCAACTGACCGCCGCCGCGCTGCCCGAGATGCAGTCGCTGGCGCTGACCGTCGGCCAGTCCTGTCACCTAGTGGTGATCGAGGGCGGCGCGGGCCTGGTTATCGCGCGGGAGGAAAATCCGGGCACGCGTGGCTTTGCGCTGCGCATGGGGGCGTCGATCGACATCGTCGCCAGCTGCTCGGGCAAGGTGCTGCTGGCCTTTGCCGCCCCGGCGCAACGGGCGCGCATCCTGGACCGGGCGGAGGCGGCGCAGGGGCGTGCGATCGACCGCGTGCAACTGGGCGAGGAACTGGAGCGGGTGCGGACCCAGGGCCATGGTCTGCGCGAAAGCCCGATCACCCGCGGCGTGACCGATCTCAGCGCGCCGATCTTCGGCTTTGGCGGCGACTGCATGGCGGCACTGACCATCCCGTTCCTGGAGACGATCGACGGATCGCAGAAATGCTCCATTCCCCAGGCCACGCAGATCCTGGTCGAGACGACCGCGCGCATCTCGCAACAGCTGGGCCATCGTCCCGACGATGCGGGCAGCCTCGTGCCCGCATCGCGCGACTAGGAGCCCGTTTCCAAACAGCTTCTAGAGACGACGCCCCCGTCAGGACGCCCGGTCGGGGCGAGGCTTCGTCCCGCCATGCGGATCGTCGCCGGTCGTCAGGTACAGATGGCGCAGCATCGCGGTCATCGCATCGGTGCCGCGCTGGGTCAGCGTGACCGCCAGTCGCCGATGATCCGCCGGATCGGTCTGCCGCCGGAGCAGCCCCGTGCTTTCCAGCCGGTCGATCCGACGCAGCGCGCTGGTCGCGGTTTCGCCCGACACCAGGATCAGTTCCTTGACGCATAGCTGGCGGTGCTGCTCCTCCGCGATGAACAGTTCCAGCATCATGTCCCAGGCGGAATCGCGGAATACGTCGCGGGGAAAGAATTGCGCGACATTGGCGCGCATCGCCTGGGTCTGCCGGGCGAGTTCGAGCAGGCTGGGACGGGCATCGCGGATCGGCGGCCAGCTGCTGCGATGGGCCGGGGGGTGGTAATGGGCGGCTAAGTCCTTGGGCATCAGGCTATCCTTGGCTTGGGGGCCATGCACGGCGTTGTCCATGGCGGGGCGGCGGATGGGAGTGCAGATGTGCCGGTCATCGCTCGCGCAATCCTTCGCGCGCGCGGTTGAGCGGTTTCAGAAGATATTGCAGCACGGTCTTGCTGCCGGTGTGGATGTCGGCGGTGGCGATCATGCCGGGCACGATCGGAAAGCGCTTGCCCGCCTTGTTGACCAGCGAGTCCGCCGTCGTCCGCACGAAGACGCGGTAATAATAGACGTCCGGGTTCACCTCGTCGCGGATGGTGTCGGGCGAAATGCTGCTGACCCGGCCTTCCAGCCCGCCGAAGATCGCATAGTCATAGGCGGTGATCTTGACGCTGGCGCGCTGGCCGGGGCGGATGAAGGCGATGTCGCGCGGCGAGATGCGCGCCTCGACCAGTAGGCGTTCGTCGAGCGGCACGATCTCCATGATCTTGCCGTTCGGGGGGATGACGCCACCGATGGTCGACACCTCGATATTCTTGACCACGCCGCGCACCGGGGAGCGCAGCGTCAGGCGGCTCAGCGTATCGGACCGCCCGCGCACCACGGGGGCGAGCGCCTCCACCTCCTCGCTGACCTTGGCCAGGTCCTGCCGCGCCTCGACGATATATTGCGAGCGCAGGTCGGATTTCTTCAGGTCCAGGTCGGCGCGCTGGCGCTTCAGGCGCAGCACCTCGACATTGCTGGCCGCACCGACCTCGATCAGCGACTCGCCGATCCCGACCTCGCGCCCGATCAGCGCCAGTGACTCGTCGATCAGCCCGATCGAGCTGGCGAGGCTGCGGCGGCGCGCGTCGTAGAGGCGCTGCTGCTCGGCCTTGAGCGCGGGGAACGCGTCCAGTTCGCGCGAGAAGGTCAGGGGGGTGCCGTTCACCTCCGCCTGCAACCGCGCCTGGGCGGCGAGCGCGGCGCGGTATTTGGCGGCGCTTTCCTCGACGGTCGATCCGGCCTGGGTCGGGTCGAGCTGGGCGAGGATCTGGCCCGGCTTCACGATATCGTCCTGCCGGACCAGCATCCTGGCGAGGATGCCGCCCTCCAGCGATTGCAGCACCTGTTCGCGGCTGGTCGGCACGACGCGGCCGGTGCCGGTCGCCACCTCGTCCAGCTCGGCGAACCAGGCCCAGACGAGCAGGGTGACGAACAGCGCCGCCAGCACCCAGGTCATCCGCTTGGCGGCGAGCAGGGGCGCGGCGCCTTCATCGGCAAAGGGCAGGTCGGCGGGATGGGCGAGCGTGCTCATGCCGCCTGGCTCCGGGTCGCGCCCTGCATCGTCGCCAGCGCGGTCGCCTTGGGCTGGTCGAGCAGGACCTGGCCCTGGTCGATGACGATGATCCGATCGACCAGTTCGAGGACGCGCATCCGGTGGGTCGCGACGACGACCGTCCGGCCGCGGCTCCAGTCGCGGAAGCGGTCGATGAACAGCCGCTCGGCCGCCTCGTCCATCGCGGCGGTCGGCTCGTCCAGCAGCATGACCTGGGGCTGGCGGATCAGCAGGCGGGCGAGCAGCAATGCCTGTTGCTGGCCGCCGGACAGGCCGATCCCGCCTTCCAGCACGACATGCTCCAATCCGTCGCGCAACCGCCGGATGAGGTCGATCGCGCCCACCATGTCGAGCGCGGCGAGGATCGTCGCGTTGCTGGCCATCGGCGCGCCCATGGTCAGGTTCTCGCGCAATGTGCCGTGGAACAGCCGGCTATTCTGGGTCAGCAGCGCGACGTCGCGGCGGACATCGCTGGGGTCGATCTGATGCAGTGCCAGGTCGTCGAGCAGTACCTCCCCCGACACCGGCTGCAACATGCCTGACAGCCCTTGCAGCAGCGTCGACTTGCCCGCGCCGTTGCGGCCCAGCAGCGCCACCTTCTCGCCCGCCGCAATCTCCAGCTTGGGGACGGTCAGCGCAGGCGGGGCATTGGGGTCGGCATAGCTGAACACCGCGCCGCGAAGCGCGAAGCGGCCATCGACCGAGGGCAGGGGGATGCGATGCTCAGCGTCCGGGTTGTCGACCGGCAGCGCCATGATCTGGTCCAGGCTGTTCGCCGCGACCTTGGCATGTTGATAGCGGCCGAGCAGGTGCGACACCTGGCCCATGGGCGCCATCATCCGGCTGGCCAGCATCGAGGTCGCGACCAGCGCGCCGGTGGTGATGTCGCCTGCGATCACCATCGGCGCGCCGACGAAGATGACGGTCGCGTACACCGCATTCTGCACGCTCTGCGCCCAGGTCGACAGGCTGGCGGTCAGCCCGCGCAGGCGCAATTGCGCCTCGCCCGCCACCGCGTTGCAGTGATTCCATTGGCGCTGGAAACGCTCCTCGGCCTGAAGGGTCTTGATATCCTCGATCCCCTGCACCGCCTCGATCAACAGGGCGTTGCGCAGCGAGGTCTCACGCATCGACTCGGTGGCATGGGCGCGCAACCGGCGCTGGGCGAGCAGGCTGGGCAGGAGCAGCGCGACCAGCGCCACCACCGGGACCAATGCGAGCGTGCCGCCGATGAAGCAGAGGATGACGAGGAAAAGCAGGAAGAAGGGCAGGTCCGCCACCGCCGCGACCGTGGTCGAGGTCAGCATGTCGCGCACCTGGTCCAGATCGCGAAGCTGCGCGATGAAGGTGCCGGTCGAGCTTGGCCGCGCCCGGTTGCGGACGCGCAGCGCATGGCCGAACACCAGGTCCGACAGCCGCAGATCGGCGCGCTTGCCAAGGATGTCGGTGATCCCGACACGCAGGCGGCGCAGCACGAAGTCGAAGCCGGTCGCCAGGATGACGCCGATAAACAGGATATAGAGGGTCGGCATCGACTGGGCGGGGACGACCCGGTCATAGACCTGCATCGAGAACAGCACGCCCGCCAGCCCCAGGCAGTTGGTCACGACCGAGGCGATGGCGACATGGCCATAGCCCTTCATGTCTTGAAGCAGCAGGCGGCGGAGCCAATGCTCCTCGAACGGGCGGATATAGCTGTCGACGCGGATGTCGGCGGCCGAGCGGGCTGGGCGGGGGACGACGAACAGGTGCGTCTGTTCGACCAGCAGGTCGAGGGGGCGTTGCGCGGTCTGGCCGTCCTCGCCTGCGACGGTGAACAACGCCTGCCCATCGGCATCGATGCCGGTAATCAGCGCCAGTTCGCCGTCGTTCAACCAGGCGATGACGGGAAGGCGCCAGCTGGTCAGCCGGATCGCGCCGGGCACCACGACCCGGACCGACAGGCCGCTCGCCCGCGCCAGTGCGCGGACCCGCGCTTCGTCATCGCCGCCCGCCTGCCAGAGCGTGGTCAGCCGCGCGCGCTGTTCGGCAAAGGGCATGCGGTAATGGCGCGCGACCTGGCCCATCATGTCGATCCAGGCGATGGGATCGGTTGGGGGCTGGGGCGCACCGGTCATAGCGTCACGCCCCGGATCGAAGTGCCGGTCAGCCCGAAATCGTCGCGCGCGCGGCCCGAATAATAGAGGCACTCGATCGCCAGCCGCCGCAAATCATGGACCGTGTTGACCGCGTCGAAGCGTGCCTGCTGCAACTCCTGTTCGGCGTTGAGCAGGTCGACCAGCGTGCGGGTGCCCATGTCGAGATATTGCAGGCGGTACAGTTTGCCCGTCTCGACCATATTCTCCTGCCGTTCGGACAGGGTGCCGAGCAGTTGCGACAGCCCGGCGATCTGCTGTTGCGCGGCGGCCAGTTCCTGGCCGACCTCGTTGCGCGCCGCCTGTTCGGCGGCCTGCGCCGCGCGGACGCCGTAATCGGCGCTGCGGGCGCGGGCGCGCACGGCATTGCCGCCGAACACGTCGCTGCTGACGTTCAGTCCGACATTGTAGATGCTGCGATCGGAAAAGGGCGAGGACACATCGGCGGCCGCATCGCCCGCAAGCGCGATCGTCGGCAGGCGCGCGGCATGGACCCGGCGGCTTTCGGCGCTCGCCTGTTCATATTGCGCGCGTGCCCGCATGATCGCGGGCACATCGGCCCATTCGACCGTGGCGGCACGGGTGCAGCTGGTCATCAGCCAGTCGGGCACGTTCGGATCGACCACCGGCGCGGTGTCGCGGCCGAGCAGGAAGGACAGGCTGGTCGTCCAGCGCCGCTGCTCCGCCTCGATGCGGGTCAGCGTCGCTTCGGCGGCGGCGACGCGCGATTGGGCCTGAAGCGCGTCGGAGCGGGTCGTCGCGCCCTTGCCGAACCGTTTGTCGACCAGCGCGCTGATCTCGCGGATGCGGGACAACTGCTCGGTCGCGATCCCGCGCAGCGCGGCGTTGCGCTGCACCTCGACCAGCGCATAGCCGGTGTCGCGGATCAGGCCGTCGACCGCCAGCAGCAGGTCGGCGCGGCCGATCCGGGTGCCAGCTCGTGCCGACTCCACGGCGCCCGCGACCTTGCCGAAATCATAGAGCATCTGCGAGGCGGAAACCTGCGGGCGGGGGCGCCAGGCGCTGCCCAGGCGGCTGTCATAGCCGCTGCCGACCCCGGCGCTGATCCGGGGTAGATAGCCGGCGCGGGCGACCGCGACATCCTCACCGCGCGCCTCGACCGTCGCCGTTGCCTGGGCGACCGAGGGATGCCAGGCGAGAACCTCGTGCATCGCGCTCTCCATCGTGACGGCGGGCGGTTCCACCGCCGCTATGGACATGATGGCGCCCAACGCGATCATCACCGTCCCCCCTCGTTTCGATCGCATATGATAGCGCTCTCGCTTCATGGATCGCCTTTGTTACCCCGCATCTTAGCTTGGTGACTTAAACTATTTGAACAAAAGGAATTAAGCGCCGAAGAGGAACCCCTTCGGCGCTCGAAATCAATTCCGTTTTCGGATCGTTGTGCAAGATGGTCAGACCAGGTGCATCGTGGCGAGCTTTTCCTGCTCCGGATCGACCGAAACGGACAGATAGCCCAGCGGGTCTTGCGGCACGGGAGCCTCGGCAATGGTATCGGTAACTATCGGCATAACAGAAACGTCATGTGTCGATTCGGTCACCGGCTCGCTCGGCACGCTATGGGCGTCGAGATAGCGGGACAGCACGTCCTCGACGCTGCCTTGCCCCTCCATCAGCGACAGCGCGAGCTGGGTGTCGGCATGATCCGCCGTCATCGGCACGGCGGCGTCATGTTCGACGGCCAGCGTCATGGGCACGACATCGCCATGCAGGTGCAGCGGCTCCTCCACGGCCAGCGTGGTCAGCGTCGCCGGGAAGACGGGCGCGACTCCATTGTTGATGTCGACGGCCACGTCCAGCCGGGCGGTCGACAGCTGCCCGTCGGGCTGCACGATCTGATAGGTGAAGCTGTCGATCGGGTCGGTCCCGGCATAGGTCAGGCGGGTCGAAGGCTGATAGCTATATTGCCCGACCTCGTTGATGGTCAGCGTGCCATAGGTGCCGGTCACCGTCAGGGGCGTCTCACCCACCTCGACGAAACCGCCGCCGACGAGCACCTTGACCCCCAGGAAGGGGCTGCCCAGCGTATCGTTGGCAAGCAGGTCGCCGCTGACCGGGGTCGTGCCGGTCAGGGTGAAGCGGTCGAGATGGGTGACCGTCTCGCCGACATAGACATTGGTGGTATAGCCCGCGCCCAGCGTGTTGGTGCTGGTGACGGTGTAGTTATAGGTGCCGGACGGCAGCCCGTTCATCGTCACGGTGAGGCCGGAGCCGATCAGCCCGCCGACCCCGGCGACCGCCGTGCCCGATGCGGTGCCGACCACCGCCCCCGCCGCATTGGTGACGGTGATCGTATAGCTGGGCAGCAAGGCCAGGCCCGGCGCGATCGCGGCGGTCAGGGTGACGTTCGCCACGCTGTTGGGCTCGACCGTGAAGCTGTCGACGACCCGCCCCGTCTGCGCGCCCCCGAGGAGGACGGCGGTGGGGGTACCGAAGGTCGAGTCGATCGCGGGCGGGATGGTTTCGACGACATTGGCGAAGGTCGCGGTGGCGGTGGCCACGTCATTGACCGCGATCGGCGTGCCGGTGACATCCGGGCTGCCGATGGCGATGGTCAGGGTCGCGCTTTCCCGCTCGCCGTCGCTCGCGTCGAGCAGCGTGTAGGTGAAGCGATCGGTCTTGCCCAGCACGGCGGCATCGGCATTGGGGGTATAGCTGTAGCTGCCATCGCGATCGATGATCAGCGTCCCCCATTGCCCGACCACCCGCGTATCGTCCCCCGTGACGGCGGTGGTGACGCCGTTCAGCGTCACGCTTTCGACGCGGGTCTGCGGGCTGACCACATCGACCTGGCCCGTGGGGCCCGGATCGGTGATGACGTTGCCGTTGGTCGTTGCCGGGATCACCTGGCCGATATCGGTGAAGTCCGAATCGACGCCGGTGACGCGGAGCCCGCCGAGCAGGCCGACGCCCAGCGTATTGTCGAAGGTGACGAAGGCCCGGTACTGGCCCGGTGCCAGATCACCGGCCGTGGCGACAAGGTTGCCGCCCAGCAGGCTGACCTCCAGCAGCGAGGAATTGCCGCCGCCATTCACCGCGACCCAGTTGGTCCCGTTAAACCGCTGGAGCACCACCGAATAGCCGCTGGCGACGCCCAGCGACAGGGTGGCGTCATAGGTGAAGGTCGCATCCAGCGTATGGCCCTGCTGAACGGTGAACTGGACATTGGGAATGGCCAGCACCTGCGCGTTCAGATTGACCAGCCCGAGCGAGACGAGCGCGGTGTAATTGGCGCCGCCCAGGTTCTGGTTGGTCTGCACCGGCAACAGATCGACCTGTGCCGAGGCGACATTGTCGAAGGCGCTGATGTCGAACGGCGCGATCACCGCCACCGTGCCCGACACATTGCCGGCCCCGTCGCGCAAGCCGACCGCCAGCGTCTGGCCCGCCACCTGCGGACTGGTGAGCGTGACGGCATAGCCGCCGCCCGCGCCGACCAGTCCGGAGCCGATGATGGTGCCCCCGGCATTGCGGACCTCCACCGTCGTACCGGGCTCGCCCAGGCCGGTCACGATCGTACCGGTCGCGTTGATCGCAGCGGTGGGGGCGGCGGGCGGCGTGATGTCGGGCGCGGCCACCGGCGTCTGGGGCGAGACATTGCCCGCCGCATCGACCTGGGTCACGGTCAGCGCCTGGCCATTGGCCTGCGGCGTGGTCAGCGTGGCGCTATAGGTGCCGCCGCCGCCCACGACCGCGCTGCCGACCAGTTGGCCCTGTGGATCGAGGATACGCACCGTCGCGCCGACCTCGCCGGTGCCGGTGACGACCGTGCCCGTGCCGTTGACCAGCGCCACCGGCGCGGCGGGCGGGGTGATATCGGGTGCGGTCAGCGGCTGGGTAGGCGAGACGTTTCCGGCCGCATCCGCCTGGGCGACGGTCAGCGCCTGGCCATTGGCCTGTGGCGTGGTCAGGGTCACGGCATAGCTGCCGTTCGCCGCGACGATCGCCGTCCCGATCGGATTGCCGAGCGCATCGCGCACGGTGACGGTCGCGCCGACTTCACCCTGACCCGTGACCAGCGTGCCGACGCCGTTGATCGCGGCGGTCAGACCGACCGGCGCGGTGATGTCGGGCGCGGTCGCTTGCGTGATGGGCGAGACATTGCCCGCCGCGTCCGCCTGGGTCAGCGTGACGATCTGGCCGTTCGCCTGGGCCGGGGACAGCGCGGCGACGAAGCCGCCATTGGCATCGACCAGCGCGGTGCCGATCACCGCCCCGCCGACGCCGCGAATGGTGACGGTCGCGCCGGGCTCACCGGTGCCGGTCAGGGTGGTGCCGTCGCCCGACACGGTGCCGATCGGCGCCAGCGGGGCGGTCAGGTCGGGTGCGGTGACGTTGGCGGGCGTCGAGATATTGCCTGCCGCATCGGCCTGCGTCACCTGAAGCACCTGGGCGTTGACTTGTGGCGGCGTCAGCGTCGCGGCATAGCTGCCATTCGCCGCGACGATCGCCGTGCCGACCACCGCGCCACCCGCATCGCGGATGGTGACGGTTGCGCCCGCTTCACCCTGGCCGGTGACCAGGCTGCCCGCGCCGTTGATTGCGGCGGTCAGCCCGATCGGCGCGGTGATGTCGGGCGCCGTCGCCTGGGTAATGGGCGAGACATTGCCCGCCACATCCGCCTGGGTCAGCGTGACGGTCTGGCCGTTCGCTTGGGCCGGGGTCAGCGTGGCGGTGAAGCCGCCATTGGCATCGACCAGCGCGGTGCCGATCACCGCCCCGCCGACGCCCCGGATGGTAACGGTCGCGCCGGGCTCGCCAATGCCGGTCAGGGTGGTGCCGTCGCCCGAGACGGTGCCGACCGGCGCCAATGGCGCGGTCAGGTCCGGGGCGATCACGGTCGCGGGCGTCGAGACGTTGCCCGCCGCATCGGCCTGGGTCACCTGAAGGACCTGCGCATTGACCTGCGGTGGCGTCAGGATCGCGGCATAGCTGCCATTCGCCGCGACAATCGCGGTGCCGATCACCGCGCCACCCGCATCGCGGATGGTGACGGTCGCGCCCGCTTCTCCCTGGCCGGTCACGACACTACCCGCACCGCTGATCGCGGCGGTCAGGCCGACCGGCGCGGTGATGTCGGGCGCGGTCGCCTGGGTGATGGGCGAGACATTGCCCGCCGCATCCGCCTGGGTGAGCGTCACGGTCTGGCCGTTCGCCTGGGCCGGGGTCAGCGTGGCGGTGAAGCCGCCATTGGCATCGACCAGCGCGGTGCCGATCACCGCCCCGCCGACGCCCCGGATGGTGACGGTCGCGCCTACCTCGCCGGTGCCGGTCAGGGTAGTGCCGTCACCCGAGACGGTGCCGATCGGTGCCAAAGGCGCGGTCAGATCGGGTGCGATCACGCTGGCGGGCGTCGAGACGTTGCCCGCCGCATCGGCCTGGGTCACCTGCAAGACCTGCGCATTGACCTGTGGCGGCGTCAGGATGGCGGCGTAGGTTCCGTTCGCGGCGACGATCGCGGTGCCGACCACCGCACCACCCGCATCGCGGATGGTGACGGTCGCACCCGCCTCGCCCTGGCCGGTGACCAGGCTGCCCGCGCCGTTGATCGCGGCGGTCAGCCCGATCGGCGCGGTGATATCGGGCGCGATCGCCTGCGCGATGGGCGAGACATTGCCCGCCGCATCGGCCTGAGTCAGCGTCACCAGCTGGCCGTTCGCCTGGGCCGGGGTCAGCGTAGCGGTGAAGCCGCCATTGGCATCGACGATCGCGGTGCCGATCACCGCCCCGCCGACGCCCCGGATGGTGACGGTCGCGCCCACCTCGCCGGTGCCGGTCAGGGTGGTGCCGTCACCCGAAACGGTGCCGATCGGCGCCAGCGGCGCGGTCAGGTCGGGTGCGGTCAGGGCGGCGGCGGGCGAGGGATTGCCCGCCGCATCGCTCTGCACCACGGTCAGGGGCTGGCCGTTGGTCTGCGGCGTGGCGAGCGTCACGGCATAGGCGCCGCCCGTGCCCACGATCGCACTGCCCAGCAGCGTGCCGCCGCCGTCGAAGATCCGCACCGTTGCACCGACCTCACCAGTGCCGCTGACGATCGCGCCGGTCGTGTCGATCGTGGCGACGGGCAGGGCGGGCGGGGTCAGATCGGGCGCGATCGCGGTGGCGGGGGGCGAGACATCGCCATCGGCATCGGTCTGCGTCACCCGCACCGTCTCACCATTGCGCTGCGGCGTGGTCAGCGTGGCGGTGTAGGTGCCATCCGCCGCGACCTGGACGTTGCCGATCACGGCACCATTTGCGTCACGCACGATGATCGTCGTGCCGAGCTGCCCGGTGCCGGACACGCTGGCGCCGTCGGCTCCGACGGTCGCGGTGGGGGCGGGCGGCGTGTCGTTGGGGATCAGGTCGGGCGCGGTCGCGCTGCCCGGTGCCGAGACATTGCCCGCCGCATCCGCCTGGGTCAGGGTCAGCACCTGGCCGTTGGTCAGCGCGCTGGGCAGCGTCACGCTGAAGCCGCCAGTGGCGTCCACCGGCACCGTTGCCAGCACCAGTCCGACCGGATCGGTGATCGTCACGATCGCGCCGATCTCGCCGGTGCCGGTCACGGTGGCTCCGTCGCCCGAGATGGTGGCCACCGGCGCGTCCGGCGGCGTACGGTCGAGCGCCGTGACCGTGGTGATGGGCGAGGGGTTCCCGGCAACGTCCGCCTGGGTGACGCTCAGCACCTGGCTGTTCAGCTGGGCCGCCGACAGGATGACCGTGAAGCCGCCCTGCGGCCCGACGATCGCGCTGCCCAGCACGCCGCCATCCGGGCCGCGCACGGTGACGGTCGCGCCGACTTCGCCCTGGCCGCTGACGATCGTGCCGGTCGCGTTCAGTGTCGCGACAGGCGCGGCGGGCGGGGTGATGTCGGGGGCCGTAATGGCGGTGGCGGTCGAGACATTGCCCGCCGCGTCGGTCAGCGTCGCGCTGACCGCCCCGCCATTGGCCTGGGCCGGGGACAGGGGCACGCTGAAGCTGCCATCCGCACCGACGGTGCCGGTGCCGATCACCGCGCCGCCGGCATCGCGCAAGATGACCGTCGCACCGACCTCGCCGGTGCCCCCGGCATTCGCGCCGCGCGCGTCGAGCGTGAAGAGGGGCGCGTCCGGCGCGGTGATGTCCGGCGCGGTGGCCGGGCTGGGCGTCGAGGTGTTCCCGGCGGCATCGGCCTGGGTCACTTGCAGGACCTGACCGTTCAGCTGGGCGGTGGTCAGGGTCAGCGCATAGGCGCCGGTCGCGCCCGCAATACCGGTGCCGATGATCGTTCCGGCCGGGTCGCGCACGGTGATGGTCGCGCCCGCCTCCGCCTGGCCGCTGACGATGGTGCCGGTGCCGTCGACGCTCGCGGTCAGGCCGACCGGCGCGCTGGTGTCGAGCGCGGTCAGCGATAGCGGCAGCGAGACATTGCCTGCCACGTCCGCCTGGACGACCGACAGCGTCTGGCCGTTGGTCTGCGCGGGCGAGAGCGGGACGGCGAAGCTGCCATCGGCGGCGACCACCGCGCTGCCCAACAGCTGTCCGGTGGCGCTGCGCACGGTGACGGTCGCGCCCGCCTCACCGGTGCCGTTCACCGATGTACCGTCCGCCGATATGGTGCCGAGCGGCGCCAGCGGGGCGGTGAGGTCCGGAGCAACCGGGGCCACCGGGGCAGAGACATTGCCCGCCGCATCGGCCTGCGTCACTTGCAGCGTCTGGCCGTTGACCTGGCCGGGGGTGAGCACGGCGACATAGCTGCCGTTCGTGCCGACGATGGCGGTGCCGATGATCGCGCCGATGGGATCGCGGATCGTGACCGTCGCACCCGCTTCGCCGACGCCGGTGACGATCGCGCCGTCCCCGCTGATCGCGGCGGTGAGGCCGGTCGGCGCGGTGATGTCGGGCGCGGCGACGGTGACGATCGGCGAGGCATTGCCCGCCGCATCGGTCTGGACGAGCTGGAGGCTCTGGCCATTGGCCTGGGCCGGGGTCAGCGCGACGGCGAAATTGCCGTCCGTACCCACCTGGCCGCTGCCCAGCAGCGTGCCGTCGGCCGCCCGGATGGTGACGGTGGCACCCGCCTCGCCGGTGCCCGACAAGGTGGCGCCATTGTCGACGACCGACCCGGTCGGGGCGAGCGGTGGCGTCGTGTCGGGGGCGATGACGGTGGCGGGGGCGGAGACATTGCCCGCCGCATCGGCCTGCGTCGCTTGCAGGGTTTCGCCATTGGTCTGCGGCGTGGTCAGTGTCGCGCTATAACTGCCATTGGCGGCGACGGTGGCGGTGCCGATCACCGTGCCGGTCGCGTCGCGAATGGTGACACTCGCGCCCGCTTCGCCGGAGCCGGTGACGATCGCGCCGTCGCCGCTGATGGCGGCGGTGAGGCCGGTCGGCGCGGTGATGTCGGGTGCGGCGACGGTGACGATCGGCGAGGCATTGCCCGCCGCATCGGTTTGAACGAGCTGGAGGCTCTGGCCATTGGCCTGGGCCGGGGTCAGCGCGACGGCGAAATTGCCGTCCGTACCCACCTGGCCGCTGCCCAGCAGCGTGCCGTCGGCCGCCCGGATGGTGACGGTGGCACCCGCCTCGCCGGTGCCCGACAGGGTGGCGCCATTGTCAATGACCGACCCGGTCGGGGCGAGCGGTGGCGTCGTGTCGGGGGCGATGACGGTCTCGGGGGCGGAGACATTGCCCGCCGCATCGGCCTGCGTCGCCTGCAGGGTTTCGCCATTGGTCTGCGGCGTGGTCAGTGTCGCGCTATAACTGCCATTGGCGGCGACGGTGGCGGTGCCGATCACGGTGCCGGTCGCATCGCGGATGGTGACGGTCGCCCCCGCTTCGCCCGAACCGGTGACGATCGCGCCGTCGCCGCTGATCGCGGCGGTCAGCCCGATCGGCGCGGTGATGTCGGGCGCGACCAGCGCTGTGGCGGGCGAGATATTGCCGCCGCGATCGGTCTGGTCGATCGACAGCGCTTCGCCATTGGCCTGGGCGGGCGAGAGGGGCGCGGTGAAGCCGCCATTGGCACCTACGACCGCCGTAGCGATCACCGTTCCATCGGCATCGCGCACCCGCACCGTCGCGAAGGGTTCGCCGGTGCCGGTCACGCTGGTCCCGTCGGCGGCGATGGTCGCGTCCGGGGCGGCGGGCGCGGTCAAGTCGGGGGCGGCGACCGTCGCGGGTTGCGACGAATTGCCCGCCGGGTCGGTCTGAATGGCCGACAGGGTCTGGCCGCTGGTCTGCGGCGGGGTCAGTGGCAGGGTGAAGCTGCTGTCCGCGCCCACGACCGCGCTGCCCAGCACCGTGCCGGTGCCATCGACGATGCGGACCGTGGCACCGGGTTCGCCATTGCCATAGACCGCGCTGCCATCGGCCGACAGCGTGGCGATGGGCGGGGCGGGCGGCGTGATGTCGGGCGCGATCACGGTCGCGGCGGGCGAGATATTGCCTGCCGCATCGACCTGGGTCACGCTCAGCGTCTCGCCATTGGCCTGCGGCGTGGTCAGCGTTGCGCTGAAACCGCCCCCGGCGGGCACGGTCACGCTGGCCAGCACGGAGCCATCGGCCGCGCGGACGATCAGGGTCGCGCCTTCCTCACCCGTGCCGCTGATGCTGGTGCCATCGGCGCTGAGCGTGACGGTCGGCGCGGCGGGGGCGACCAGATCGGGGGTGATCGTCGCGGTCGCGGGCGAGGCATTGCCCGCCGCGTCGGTCTGGACGACCGACAGGGTCTGGCCATTGGCGACTCCGGCGGGCAGCGCGACGTTGAACTGGCCGTCCGTCCCGACCGTCGCGGAGCCGACCGGCTGGCCGCTGGCATCGACGACCTGCACCGTCGCTCCGGCCTCACCGATACCGGTCAGCAACGTGCCATCCGCGCTGACGCTGGCGCTGGGCGCGGCAGGCGCGGTGATGTCGGGCGCGACGACGGTCGTACTGGGCGAGACATTGCCCGCCGCATCGCTTTGCGTGACGGTCAGCGTGCCGCCATTGGCCTGCGGGGTGGCCAGCGGCAGGGTGTAATTGCCCGCCGGATCGACGGTGGCGGCACCGATCGGCTGACCCGCGCCGTCGCGGACGGTGACCGTTGCGCCCGGTTCGCCGGTGCCGGTGATCGTGGCACCATCGCTTGCGATCGTGGCGGTTGGGGCGACGGGCGGAGTCGTGTCGGGCGCGCTGATGGTGACGGCGGGCGAGGTGTTACCCGCCGCATCGCTTTGCGTGACGGTCAGGGTTTCGCCATTGGCCTGTGGCGTGGCCAGCGGCAGGGTGTAGGTGCCCGCCGGATCGACGGTGGACGCGCCGATCGGCTGACCGGCGGCGTCGCGAACCGTCACGGTCGCGCCGGGCTCACCGGTGCCGGTAATCGCGGTGCCGTCGCCCGCGATCGTGACGGTCGGTGCGGCGGGGGCGGTGATGTCGGGGGCGTTGATGGTGACGCCGGGCGAGGTGTTGCCCGCCGCGTCGCTCTGCGTCACGGTCAGCGTTTCGCCATTGGCCTGGGGCGTCGTCAGCGGCAGGGTGTAGGTGCCCGCCGCATCGACGGTTGTGGCGCCGATCGGTTGACCCGCGCCGTCGCGGACCGTCACCGTCGCACCGGGTTCACCGGTGCCGGTGATCGCGGTGCCGTCAGCAGTGATATCCGCCGTCGGTGCGAGGGGCGCGGTCAGATCGGGGGCGGTCAGGGTGATGGTCGGCGAGGTGTTGCCTGCCCCGTCGCTCTGCGTGACGGTCAGGGTCTCGCCATTGGCCTGGGGCGTGGCCAGCGGCAGGATATAGGTGCCGTCCGCATCGACGATCGTCTCGCCGATCGTCTGACCGGCGGCGTCGCGGACCGTCACGGTCGCGCCGGGTTCGCCGGTGCCGGAAATGGTCGTGCCTTGCGCGTCGATCTCGGCGGTCGGCAGCGGCATTGGATCGGCGTCGATGGCCGCGATCTGGGTGGTCGGCGAGACATTGCCCGCCGCGTCCGTCTGGGTCACGACCAGCACGCCGCCACCCGTCTGCGCGGTGGTCAGCGTCACCGTATAGCTGCCATCGGCCGCGACGGTCACGGTGCCGATCGGCTGCCCGTCCGGGCCGACGACACGCACGGTCGCACCGGCCTCGCCCGATCCGCTGACCGTCGTGCCATCGGCGGAGAGGGTGGCGCTGGGCGCGGCGGGCGGCGTGATATCGGGTGCCGCCAGCGTGACGGCGGGGGAGACGTTCCCGGCGGGATCGCTCTGCGTGACGGTCAGGGTTTCGCCATTGGCCTGAGGCGTGGTGAGGGTCAGCGTATAGCCGCCTTGCGCATCGACGGTCGCGGTGCCCAGCACTTGTCCGGCGGCGGTGCGGACAGTGACGGTCGCGCCCGCCTCACCGGTGCCGGTGATGCTGGTGCCGGTGCCGTTGATCGTCGCGCTTGGCACGGCGGGTGGGGTGATGTCCGGCGCGGCAAGGCTTGCGGCGGGCGAGACGTTACCCGCCGGATCGCTTTGCGTCACGGTCAACGTCCCGCCATTGGCCTGCGGGGTGGCGAGGGTCAGCGTATAGCCGCCCTGTGCCCCGACGACGGCGGTGCCCAGCACCTGTCCGGCGGCGTCGCGGACCGTCACGGTCGCGCCGGGTTCGCCGGTGCCGGTGATCGTCCGGCCGTCGCCGGTGATCGCCGCGGTCGGTGTGGCGGGCGGGGTGATGTCGGGCGCCGTCATGGTGGCGGGGGGCGAGACATTGCCTGCGGCGTCGCTCTGGACGACAGTCACGGGCTGGCCGTTGGTCTGGGGCGGGTTGACCGGGATGGTGAAATTACCGTCCGCCCCGACCGTGCCCGAGCCGATCACATTGCCGCTGCCGTCGGTCACGCGGATCGTCGCGCCCGCCTCGCCCCGACCGGTGACGCTGGCGCCGTTGGCGGTGAAGGTGGCGGTCGGCTGGGCGGGGGGCTGGGTGTCGGCGGACGCGCCATCGGTCGGGTTGCGATTGTTGCCGCCCCCGCCCGAAACCGCCGCGACCAGCCCGCCGACACCCGCCACGCCCAGTACGGCGGGCAGGATGAAGGACGATCCACCGCCCTGCGCCGCTGCCGCCGCGCCCATCAGATCGTCGAGATCAGTGATCGCGGTGAACCGCCCCGCCCCGCTCGCCGAGGGGTGCGCCAGCCACTGGCTACCCTGGTCTTCGCGCAGCACCAGGTCGCTGACCTTGCCCTGTTGCTGGTCATAGAAATTGTCGATGCGAATGGTCTGGCCATCGGTCAGGCGGATGAGGAGGTCATTGCCCTCGCGCTCCATCGTGGCGACCTGCGACCGGTCGAGGTCGAGCCGCACCACGCTGGGGGCGTTCAGCTCGATGACGTTGGCGCTGGTCGTGGTGGTGGTGCCGGTCGCTTTTGCGATGATCTCGGTCTGCATGGCCTGTTCCTCCCATTGCATGTCGTCATGCCCCGGCATGGATGCCGGGTCGGGGGGCGCGGTGATGGCTTTGCTTGCGCCGACACGCAGCCTCCCCTTACGCAAACTCTAACCGCAAAGTTTGGCGCGTGATGCGTGGGCACCGTTTTCGGAATTAATTCAGATGGTTAATGCGAATTAACCTGGGGCAAGGTTCAGTCGCGACGCGGCAGGATCGGCGCATCGCCATCGGTCATGCGCACCGGGCGGATGCTGCCATCGGCGGCATAGGTGATGCGGTCGATCGCCACGACCCGCTCGCCCTGAAACGGGCCGGGGCCGGGCGCGCGGTCCCAGCGGTGATAGACGATCAGCCAGCGGCCGTCCGGGGTCTTCACGAAGCTGTGATGTCCCGGCCCCTGATGGCGGTCATCGCTGGTCAGGATCGCGCCGCGATAGCGCCATGGCCCGATCGGCGAGGGCGCGGTGGCATAATGCACCGAATAATCGGGGCCGTTGAACCGGCCATGGCTGTAGGAGAGGTAATATATGCCGCCCCGCTCATGCATGAACGCCCCCTCGGTGAACTGGGGCGGGTTGGCGACCGTCACCTCGCGTGCGATGCTCACCATGTCGGGCTTGAGTTCCCAGACGCGCAGGCGCGCGCCCGCGCTGCCGCCCGCATAGAGATAGATCTTGCCCGATTTGCGATCGGTGAAGACCATCGGGTCGATCGCCTCGAAGCGTGTGTCGCCGGTGATCAGCGGACGGCCGCTGTCGCGATACGGGCCCTCGGGGCGGTCGGCGACGGCGACGCCGATCCGGCTGGGCGTCGGGTTCTGCGGGCCGACCGAGTAATAGAGATAATATTTGCCGTTCCGGGTCGCGACGCCGGGGGCCCAGAGGAAATGCTCGGGCGCGCCGTCATCCTTGATCCAGCCTATCTGGTCGCGCCGGATCAACTCGCCGCGCGGACGCCACGTCTTCAGGTCGCGGCTGGAAAAGGCGCCGAAGCGATCGGCGGCCCAGCTTCCCCCCGGCCCGCCGGTGGGGAACACCCAAAGTTCCTTGCCGATCATGATCGCATGCGGGTCCGCGCCCTGGAATTGCGGATTGCGGGCGACCCCCGCCGCCGCAACGGTCAGCGCCAGCCCGGCGGCCGCGAATGCGCTCAGTCTCTTCATGCTCGTCCTCTCCCGCATCGTCGCGACCGTCCGTCCCGCTTATGGCGGTGTTCGGTGGTCGTCTGGGCGCAGGCTATTGTGGGCGAGCGATTTGTCCACCCGTCACCACGCTAGCGATCGTTGGGAAAGGGCACCCAGGACGCCGTGCAATCCGGCGTGGTTCCGGCGAGAACAGGCGATGAAGCCAGGCCCGGCGGCGTGGGGGATACGCCGCCCGGACCGGTGGTGATATGCGCGTTCTCGACCTGCCAGACCGCTGTCGGATCGAAGCGGACGCCGTCCAGCGTCACCTCCAGCGGATGGCTGGCATCATGACCGCGCAGCACCAGGGTCCCGTCGCCGCCGGTCACGCCGTTCAGGACGATGTCGCGATAGACCGGAATGGCACCCCCTTGCGCGGATGCGTCATAGCGGGTGTCGAAATCGATCGGCCGCTGGTTGTGGCGCAGGCATATCCCCTCATAACGGACCCGCGTCACCAGCCCGCCACGGCTGGCATCGCTCTTGATCCGCAGGCCGGAGGTCGTGCCGTCGAGCGTCACGTTGCGCACAAGGATGTCGCTGACCCCGGCATTGGTCTCGCTGCCGATCGACAGGCCGTGACCGGCATAGAAATGATCATCGAGGATCGAGACATAGCGGGTCGGGCCGTGCCCCGCCTTGATCGCGATATTGTCGTCGCCGGTCCGGATGAAGCTGTGCGCGATGGTCACGTCCTGCGACGCGCCCGGATCGATGCCGTCGGTGTTGCGCGCATCGGCGGGCGTGTCGATCCGCACGCCCCAGAAGGTCGCGCCCCGCACGTCGTTCAGCACGATGTGGAAGTTGGGCGCGTTGCGGAAGGTCGTGCGATAGAAGACCAGATCGCGGGCATGATCCGCCTCGACCAGTCGGGGGTTGTTCTGCTTGCCGCCTTCGCGTTGGGCTTGCCGGGCGAGTTGCCACCAACTTTCGCTCTGCCCCGCCATGATCGCGCCGCCCGATCCGTCGATCACGCCGTCCCCGACGATGCCGCCGCCGCGCGTGCCGTCGAAGCTGATGAAGGGCAGGCAGCCATTGCCCTTGGCCGCGATCGTCCCGCACAGGCCTTGCCCCCGGTCATAGGCGCGCGGATCGGGGACGGCGATCAGGGTCACGCCGCGATCGAGCCACAGCGTCACGCCCGATTTCATGCGCAACGGGCCGCTGACGAACCGCCCGTCGCCTGGCCCCGCGACCAGGCGAACGGCGGTGCCCGAGGGGCAATGGTCGATCGCCGCCTGAAGCCGCCGCGTCTCCGTCCGCCAATCGGCTCCGTCCGGCGACAGGCTGGTGCAGCCTTGTTGCGGCAGGGTCGGCTCGGCCACCGATCGGCGGTCCTGCGCCATGGCGGGGGCGGCGAGCAGCAACAGGGCGGGCAACAGGCGAGGGGAAAGCGACATGGACCTGATCCTCGAATGGGGCGCAGGCGTCATGCCACCGCCCTCCCCGCCATGGCATGGCCGATTTCCAACGGTTCGTTCATTCAGGCCCGAAGGCGATACAGCCCCGATCCATGCGGCGGCAGCATCTGTGCGAAGCGCCCCTTGGCGCGGCCCAGCGATGCGCCGCTCCACAGATCGGTCACACCCATCTCGCCGCTCAAACCCAGATAGTGGAAAGCCAGACCGACTTCCTTGGGTTTGTCGCCGGTGTTGAACAGCGCCAGATAGCGGTCGCCGGGCGCGCCCTCGGGCTTGGCGGACCAGATGCGCGCGCCGTCCTCGACGAAATGCGGCTGGTTGTCGGTCGAGGCTTGGTTGACCGCCAGCACCGCCCGGTTGGTCAGCAACGCCAATGTCGGCGCATCCAGATAGCGCAGGTCGCCCCCCATGATGAGCGGCGAGCGCGCGATCAACCACAGGGTCATCAGCGTGCGCTGCTCGTCGGGCGTGAACTTGGTGTCGCGCTTGCCCAGCGCCAGGCGGCCGAGCGGCAGCATGTCGGCATCCGGCCAGCCGCCCGGCCCGCGATAGAGCGTCCAGTTCTCCAACCGGGTGAACTGCGCCTCCAGCATCGACCATTCGTCCCAGAAATCGTCCGAGATGCGCCACATCTGCGCGAAGCGTCGGACATGGGCTCCGCGAAACAGCGGGGTTTCGCCGGGCGACAGGCTGAGGATCATCGGACGGCCGCTGTTGACGATCGCCTTGTGCGCCGCCTCGATCTCGGGCGCATGGGCGTCATAGGGGCGGCTCATATCGTCCATCTTGACGAAATCGACGCCCCAGGACGCATAAAGCGCGAAGACGCTGTCATAATAGGCCTGCGCGCCGGGCTTGGTCATGTCGACGCCGTACATGTCCGGGTTCCACGAACAGATGCTGCTGGTGTCGGCGATGTCGGCGGCGCGGTAGCGGGTGCCCAGGATCGGCAGGTTCTTGCTGACCGCCAGCCGGGGGATGCCGCGCATCAGGTGGATGCCGAACTTCATGCCCATTGCATGGATGTCCGCCGCCAGCCTGGTGAAGCCCGATCCGTCCGCGCTCGACGGGAAACGGTTGGGCGCCGGGATCAACCGGCCATAGCCGTCCATCGCGGGCACCGGCGCGGCATTATATTCGTAGCTGGATGCCTTGGGCTCATACCATTGGATATCGACGGTAAAGACGTCATAGCCGAAGGGCAGCAGCTTGGCGCGCATGATCGCGGCGGTTTCGCGCGCCTGCGCCTCGGTGATGGTGGTCGCGAAGCTGTTCCAGCTGTTCCACCCCATCGGCGGACGGGGCGCGAGCATGTCCGACCGCGCCGCCGCTGCGCCCGTCGCCCCCAGCGTCAGCCCGCCGGTGATCGCGGCCCCGGCGGCGACCCCGGCGAGCGCCTGTCGACGGCTGATCCCGCCCCCGTCCTTGCCCATGCATCCACTCCCGTATCTTTTAGTCGAACAAGCCTACGGTCTGTTGTGGGGATGGCAAGGCAGGGCGGCGATTTATATGTCCGACATTCGGATGGGTCAGAACCGTCCTTCGAAACTCAGGCCCAGGATGCGCGGCTCGGATATGGTGCCGCGGACCCGACCGTCGAAATCGGTGAAGAAGGAGGTCGGCTGCTGCCGGTCGAAGATGTTGCTGGCGATCAGGAACGCCCCGAAATGCGGCCCCTGCCAACCCAGCTTGGCATTGACCAGCGTGATCGGGCGGATGTCGCGCACCGTCTGGTCGATGGTGCTCTGGAACAGTGCGTCGCGATAGGTGGCGTTGATATTGGCGAACAGCCCGCCCGCGCTGCGCCAGGTGCCGCCCCATGAGGCGGTCCAGTGCGGGGCATTGGCGAACTCGTTGCCGGTGGCGGACCATTTGGCGGTGCCGATCGGCACGGTGAAGTCGAGGAACTTGGTCCGGCTGTGCCCGACCCCGGCATAGAGGTCGAGCGTGCGGGTCGGCCGCGCGCGCAGTTCCGCCTCGAACCCGTAGAGGCGCGACTTGCCCGCATTGACGACCTGGGTGTCGAACACCGCGCCGGGGGTCAACTGGACCGACACCTGCTGGTCGCGCCAGTCGATATAATAGGCATTGGCGTTGACGCTCAGCTTGCGGTCGAACCAGTCGGACCGCAGCGCGAGTTCGTAGTTCCAGGTATATTCGGGCGCATAGGTAAAGGCCTGCCCCCGCTGCTGATTGATCCCGGCCCCGCCTGCGCGATAGCCGCGCTGGACGGTGGCGCTCAGCCCGATATTGGCGGCCGCGTCCCAGGTCAGCCCCAGCTTGGGCAGCCATGCGTCATAGGTGACGGCGCGCATCGGCTGAACGCTGGTCGCCCCCGCCGCCGTCGCCTGGAGCAACGCGTTGAGACGGGTCACGATCGGCGCCAGCGCCGGCACCGGCAGACGCGAGGGGTCGGGCAGGGTGCCGTTCAGCACCACCGACTGGCTCGCCCCGCGCAACTGGCGCTCATTGTCATAGCGCAGCCCCGCACGCAGCTTCAGCCGGGCAGTCAGCGGGAAGGTCAGGTCGGTGAACGCCGCCAGATTGCGGGTGAGGCGCGGCTGGGTCAGCAGATTCTTGATCGGAACGACGCCGCCATACAGGCCCAGCACCGTATTCACCAAGGGTTGCGACAGGCCCAGCGCCAGCAACTGGCGATCCACGCCCAGCCGCGTCAGGTTCATGTTCTGGGTCGCCTCGAACCGATAGTCGCGATTGTCCTCGCGCAGATAATAGGCGCCGATCAGGCCCTGCACCCAGGGCAGGTCGATGCCCAGGCGCAGTTCCTGTTGCACCGTCTTGCTGGGATCGCGGGTCAGGCTCATCTGGCCGGGCGTCGGATTGCGGTCCGGGTCGGCGATATAGCGGGCGCGGACGTTGGAATAGTTGGTAACCGAACTCAGGTCGAAGCCGCCGCCCAGCGCGTAATGCGCCTCCAGCGTGGCGATGTCGCTGAGGGTGCGGGTATTGGTCGCCACATCCTCGGTCACGATGCGCTCCTCGGGCGTATAGGGGGCGTCGAATTCCGAGGAATAGGCGCCGCGCACATGGCGATCATGCAGATAGGTCGCGATGATCCGCAGCCCCGGCAGGGCATCGGGTGTGACGAGCAGCTTGCCGCGCACCGTTTCCGACTGGCGCGGATCGGCGTCGCGGTGGAGCGTGGTGTTATAGAGCAGGCCGTCCGAGCGCGCGACCTCCCCCGCGACGCGGAACGCGATCTGGTCGCCCAGGATCGGCCCGCCCAGCGCAGCGGCGGCGCGGCGCTGGCCATCGGGGCCGGTCAGCATCACCCTGGCCTTGCCGCTCCAGTCGAAGCTGGGATCGGTCGTGCGGATGACCACCGCCCCGGCCAGCGCGTTGCGCCCCTGCACCGTGGATTGCGGCCCGCGAAACACCTCGACCTGCGCGATGTCGTACAGGTCGAGGGGGCCGGTATTCAGCGCCGCGCGGGGCAGCACCGCGCCGTCGACATAGACGCTGGCCAGCGCACCATCGCCCGCGCCGGACACGTTGAACGCATCGATGCCGCGAATGGTGAAGCTGGTCCGGTTGGCCCCGACCGAGACGTTGGGCGTACGTTGCAGCACGTCATAGACATCCAGCAGATTCTGGTTGGCGATGGTCTGCGCCGTCGTGATCGCGACGCTGGCCGGGGTGTCGCGCAGGGTTCGGTCGGCCTTTTCCCCGACCACGACGATGTCGTTGCCCGTCTCGGCCGCGTCCGTGTCGGTGCGCTGTTGTGGCGACTGGCTCTGCGCCAGACAGGGGGCCGCCGTCGACGACAAGAATATGGCTAAGGCCGCCCGAACCCAGATCATGAAACCCCCTATTTCGTTGCGACCGCGAATTAATCGCTATGAATATGCGAGTCAATCGCAATAAAAGCGGGCTTATTCTATGCATTGGCGCCCTGGGGGATGTCGTCGCTATGGCGGGATGGACGGCGGATTACCTTCGATGCCGATGATGCTAGAAGCCCGATCCGAGGGGACTCGGTGATCCGTCGTCCCGGCGGGGAGGATGAAGGGATCGATGCAGGAGCGACACGCCGAATTTCAGGCCAGTCCTGAACTGCTCCAGGCGACGATGGACGCCTCGACCGACATGATCCAGGTGTTCGAGGCGATCCGCGACGCGTCCGGTGCGATCGTCGATTTCCGCTGGGTGCTGAACAACCACACCTCGGAACGCAAATATGGCGAGGTGCGCGGCGAAAGCCTGTTGCAGCGTAATCCCGGCGTGGTCGAAGAGGGGATATTCGATGCTTTTCGCCGCGTGACCGAAACCGGCCTGCCCGAACAGGCGGAACATCATTATGTCCACGAACAGTTTGACGGCTGGTTCTTTCAGACGGTCGTGAAGCTGGGCGACGGCGTCGCGACCACGACGCGCGACATCACCGAGTGGAAACAGTCACAGGCCGAAATCCTGCGGCTTCGCGAAGAGGTCGTACAGGTCAAACTGGCCGAGACCGAACGACAGCTGGGGGCGATCTTCGCCACCGCGCCGGTCGGCTTGTCGGTGCTGTCGCTGGATGGCCGGTTCCTGCGGGTCAATGACGAGCTGTGCCGCATCCTGGGGCGCCCGCGTGAGGAGGTGCTGGAACGGCGCGTGGCCGATGTCACCCATCCCGACGACCTGCTGCCCAGCCTGGACGCGATCGCCGAGGCCATGTCGAGCGAGCGTCCCGCCACGCTCGACAAACGCTATGTCCGCCCCGACGGCTCGCGGGTGTGGGCGAGCAGCACGCTTTCGGTCCTGCGCAACGCCGGGGGCCAGCCCGATCGGTTGCTGGCGGTGACCGCCGACCTGTCGGAACGGCGCAAGACCGAGGCCGAACTGCGCCGTAGCGAGGCGTTGCAGCGGGTGCTGATCGCCGAGTTGCAGCATCGGACCAGCAACCTGCTGGGCGTGGTGCGTTCGATCGCGGACAATACGGCGCGCGGCGCGACCAGCCTGCCCGATTTCCGCGCGCGCTTCGACGACCGCCTGGATGCGCTGTCGCGGGTGCAGGCGCTGCTGTCGCGGCTGGACGAACATGACCGGGTTTCGTTCGAAGACTTGATCCATGCCGAACTCGTCGCGATGGACGGGCGTACCGAGTCGGTCACGCTGGACGGCCCGGCCGGGGTTCGCCTGCGGTCCTCGACCATCCATACGTTGGCCATGGCGATCCATGAACTGGCGACCAACGCGATCAAATATGGCGCGCTGGGACAGGAGGGCGGGCGGCTGGCGATCGGCTGGTCCCTGGAGGCGGACGGACCGGGCGGCAGGCCGTGGCTGCATATCGACTGGCGCGAAAGCGGCGTCCGGATGCCGCTTGAGGGAGCCTGGCCGACGGGCACGGGGCAGGGGCGCGAACTGATCGAACGCGCCTTGCCCTATCAACTGGGGGCGCGAACGACCTATTGCCTGGGCGCGGACGGGGTACATTGCACCATCGCCATTCCCGTATCCGCAACGGTCGGTCCGGACGGCGGCGAGCCCGTTTAGAGCAGGATGACGTCAGTTTAACCCAATCCGTCATTGCGAGCGGAGCGAAGCAATCCAGTGTCCGGGCAAGACGCTCTGGATTGCTTCGCTACGCTCGCAATGACGATTCCAGCTCATGTCATCCTTCTCTAGCCCTCACCCTGCCAGCCGGGCTGCAGCGTAATCCGCAGGATATGGTCGTTCGCGGCCAGGAACAGCGCGCGGCCGTCTTCGCCGAATGCGCAATTGGCGATCGGCGACCCCTGTTCGATGATCCCCAGCGGCTCGGCCTCGGGGGTCATCAGCATCATGCCGCCCGGCACCGAACAGATCAGCGTGCCGTCGCGCGCGACCTTCATCCCGTCGGGCAGGCCCGCGCCGCCCGCCGCCAGCATCGCCCGCGCGTCGAGCAACACGCGGCGATCGGCCACCCGCCCGCGCGCATCGACATCATAGACCATGATCCGGGGCGCCGCCTCGTCCGAGACGGAGACGTAGAGTCGGCGCTCGTCGGGCGACAGCGCGATGCCGTTGGGGCGGGTCAGCGTGCCGTCGATCAGATCGACCCCGCCATCGGGCCGCCGTCGATAGACGCCGTTGACCGCCTGCTCCTTCAGCGGTGATGTGTCGCCATCCTTCAGGCCATAGGGCGGATCGGTGAACCAGATCGAACCGTCCCTGGCGACATGCAGGTCATTGGGGCTGTTGAACCGCTTGCCCGCATAACGGTCGGCCAGCACGGTGCGGCGGCCCGTCGCCAGATCGACCCGGTCGATGCTGCGCCCGCCGCTATTGGCGATCAGCAGCGCGCCGTTCGCATCCAGCGCCAGCCCATTGGCACCGGGCTCGCGGACCAGCGCGGGGTCGGTGCCCGCTGCGCCTGAGGGATCGAGCACGACCGACACGCCCCGCCCGCGCTGCCAGCGGCGGACGATATTGGCGGGCGGATCGGAAAAGAGCAGATAGCCGCCGCGCGCTACCCAGACCGGTCCCTCGGCCCAGCGGATACCGGTGGCGATGACCTCCGGCTCGGTGCCGGGCGCGATCATCCGGTCCAGCCTGGGCGACAGGCGGCGCAGGCGCGGGGTCGTCTGTGCCGCGAGGCCGGGCGCGGCGAGCAGGGCGAGACCGGCGGCAAGGGCGGAGCGGCGGGACACGATCATGCCGCCAGCATGGGCGAAGGGGAAAGCGCCCGCAAGACCATGGATTTGGGCGGAACGCCGCGTTCCCAAATCCGGCTTTCGCCATTATGGGCAGGCCGCGACGATGATGGCGACGAAGGGGGGCTTTGATGACCGGTGAACGCGACAAGGCGGCATTGTGTGCCTGGCGGGCCGAGGCGATCCGGCGGATCGAGGCGGACTTCAACCGTTCGGCCGACACGCATCTGATCCGGGTCGAACTGCCGCGCTATCCCGGCATCACTTTGTATCTGAAGGACGAAAGCAGCCACCCGACCGGCAGCCTGAAGCACCGGCTGGCGCGCTCGCTGTTCCTTTATGCGCTGTGCAATGGCTGGATCGGGCCGGATACCTGCGTGATCGAATCGTCCTCGGGCTCGACGGCGGTCAGCGAAGCCTATTTCGCGCATATGCTGGGCCTGCGTTTCATCGCGGTCGTGCCCGCCTCGACTGCCGCGCCCAAGCTCGATGCCATTCGTTTCCATGGTGGCGAGATCTACCCCGTCGACGATCCACGCACCGTTTATGACGTCGCCCACCGCCTCGCGGCGGAGACGGGCGGCCATTATCTCGACCAGTTCACCTATGCCGAACGCGCGACCGACTGGCGCGGCAACAACAATATCGCGGAGAGCATCTTCGCCCAGATGTCGGCCGAGGAACATCCCATTCCCGACTGGGTGGTGTGCGGGGCGGGGACCGGCGGCACGTCGGCGACGATCGGCCGCTATATCGCCTATCAGCGGCACCCGACGCGGCTCTGCGTTGCGGACCCGGTCCATTCGGTCTTCCACCGCCATTTCGCCGACCGCGCGGCGCTGTCGCTGCCCGAGGGGTGCGCGAGCTGTATCGAGGGCATCGGGCGGCCGCGGGTCGAGCCCAGCTTCATCCCCTCGGTCATCGACCGGATGATCGCGGTCGACGACGCCGCCAGCATCGGGGCGATGCGGGCCCTGTCGGCACGGCTGGGGCGACGGGTCGGGGGCTCGACCGGCACGAACCTGATCGCCTGTGCGCAACTGATCGCGGAGATGGCGGAGCAGGACAGGCCGGGGTCGATCGTTACCATCCTGTGCGATGGCGGCGAGCGTTATGGCTGCACCTATTATAACGATGCATGGCTCGATGCACGGGGTATCGACTGGCGTCCGCATGCCGAGCGGATGGCGGGATTGCTCGCCACCGCTTGACCGGCCGCGTCCGGCCGATCGCTCTTGCGCGCAGCGGGCCTGACGGCAGTATCCGCTCCGATGCGCCTTGCGAAGGATACCTGCTCACCATGACCGACAGGCTCAAGCTGCTCGTTACGCGTCGTCTTCCCGAAACCGTCGAGCGGCATCTGGTCGAAACCTGGGACACGGTGTTGAGCGCCGACGACCGGCCGCTCGACCGGGACGCGCTGAAGCAGGCGATGACCGACTATGACGCGTGGATGCCAACGATCACCGACCGGATCGACGCGGAACTGCTGACCGTGCCGGGCAGGCGGGTCCGTATCCTCGCCAATTACGGGGCCGGGGTGGATCATATCGATCTGGCGGCGGCGCGCGCGGCCGGGGTGGTCGTGACGAACACCCCCGATGTGTTGACCGAGGCGACGGCGGAGATCGCGGTCCTGCTGATGCTGATGACGGCGCGCCGGGCGGGCGAGGGGGAACGCGAGCTGCGCAGCGGCGGCTGGACCGGCTGGCGGCCCTCGCATCTGATCGGGCAGGGGCTGTCGGGCAAGACGCTGGGGCTGATCGGTTTCGGCCGGATCGCACAGGCAACGGCGGCCAAGGCGCGCGGGCTGGGGATGCGTATCCGCTATGCCAGTCGGTCGGCCGCCGACCCCGCGGTGGAGCAGGCGCTGGCGGCGACCCGCATGGCCTCGCCCACGGTGCTGGCGGCGGCGTGCGATGTCCTGTCGCTGCACGTTCCTGGCGGCGCGGCGACGCACCATCTGGTCGATGCGGCACTGCTGTCGCGGATGCAGCCGCATGCGATCATCGTGAACACCGCACGCGGGCCGGTGATCGACGAGGGCGCGCTGGTCGAGGCGCTGCACGAGGGGAAGATCGGCGGCGTCGGCCTGGACGTCTATGAGCATGAGCCGCAGGTGCATCCCGGCCTGCTGGCGCATCCACGCGCCGTGCTGCTGCCGCATCTGGGCAGCGCGACGATCGAGGCGCGGACCGCGATGGGCATGCGCGCGGCGGCCAATCTCGCCGCCTTCGATCGGGGCGAGGAGCCCGCCGATCGTGTCGCCTGAAACGGCGATCGCAGCGCTGGTCGCGGAGCGGCTGGCGCAGCGTCGCGCGGGCGATCCGCCGCTGATCCTGGGCCTATGCGGTGCGCAAGGGAGCGGCAAGTCGACCGTCGCCGGACGCCTGGCCGCGCAGGTCGAGAAGAGCGCGATCCTGTCGCTCGACGATCTCTATCTCACCCGTGCCGAACGACAGCGGCTGGCGCGCACGGTGCATCCGCTGTTTGCGACGCGCGGCGTACCTGGAACGCATGACGTGGCGCTGGGCGTCGACACGATCGCGGCGGTCGCACGGGGCGAGGCGGTGCCCTTGCCGCGTTTCGACAAGGCGATCGACGACCGTGCCCCGATGGCGACCTGGCTGCGTGCACCTGCGGGGTGCGCGCTGCTGATCTTCGAGGGGTGGTGCGTCGGGGCCAGGCCGCAGGCCGAGGCCGATCTGGCAACGCCGATCAATGTACTGGAGGCGCAGGAGGATGCCGACGGCATCTGGCGGCGCCACGTCAACGCGGCACTGGCGACCGACTATCCGGCATTGTTCGATGCTATCGGTGCCCTGGTGTTGATGGTGGCGCCCGACTGGCCGACCGTCCTGCGCTGGCGCGCCCAGCAGGAAGAGGCGTTGCGTCGCAAGCGGGGTGGCGGGGTCGGGGTGATGGATGCGGCCCAGCTCGCCCGCTTCGTCAGCCATTATGAGCGGCTGACCCGCCATATCTGGGCCGAGATGCCCGGCCGCGCCGATCTGTGCCTGAAGCTGGCCGAGGATCGTAGCTTGTCGGTCTGACGGGCGCTTTCGCCGAGAATAATCGGCCTTCCTCCCATGACCCATCGCCGGACCCCGATCGTACGGTGATCGATGCCGCCGGGCTCCGGCCGGAGAAGGACCGAGGAAGCCGCCGATCGACCAGAGGGGCATCGGCGCCGGTAGCGCTACTACCATCAAGGCGTTAGGGAAGGAGATGATGACCAAGCCCGTCCGTGCCCGCACCCGTTCGGCCAGCCCCAAGCCATCGGCCGATGCCGGGCGTCGCCTGGGCGACCTGGCCTGTTGCCCTATCCTGGGCATGGTCTGACCCTCCGATGACGCTGGCAACGCCGCATGGACGCGCTTCACTGGCAGGGCAGCAGGGCTGGGTGGAGAGGCCCTGCATTTTCCGCCGGAGCGACCATCCCTGAGGCGGGCAGACACGAATTCACCACCGGCATCGATGCCGGGATCACGAACAAGGAGATCGACGGATGAAGTTGTTGCGTTATGGCGAAATGGGGCGTGAGCGCGCCGGACTTCTGGACGATCAGGGCCGTATCCGTGCCCTGCCCGAGGCGCTGGGCGACCTGGCGGGCGATCGTCTGACGCCTGAGGGCCTGGCCGCGATCGCTGTGCTCGATCCCGAGGCGCTGCCCGTGGTCGAGGGCAATCCCCGCCTGGGATCGTGCGTCGCGCGTCCGGGCAAGTTCATCTGTATCGGCCTGAACTACCGCGCCCATGCCGCCGAGAGCAATCTGCCCATCCCCGCCGAGCCGGTCATCTTCGGCAAGTGGGGCAGCGCCGTCGTCGGCCCCAATGACGATGTCGAAATCCCGCGCGGATCGGAAAAGACCGATTGGGAAGTCGAACTGGGCGTCGTCATCGGCACGCGTGGTCGCTATCTCACCCAGGACGAGGCGCTATCGCACGTCGCGGGCTATTGCGTCGTGCACGATGTGTCGGAGCGCGCCTTCCAGCTCGAACGCGGCGGCACCTGGGACAAGGGCAAGGGCTGCGACACGTTCGGCCCGACCGGCCCATGGCTGGTCACGGCGGACGAGGTGGGCGATCCGCAGGACCTGCGCCTGTGGCTGGACGTCGATGGCAAGCGCTATCAGGACAGCAGCACCGCCGACATGATCTTCCCGGTCGCCGAGCTGGTCTCCTATGTCAGCCAGTTCTGCACGCTGGAGCCGGGCGACATCATCTCGACCGGTACGCCCCAGGGCGTCGGTATGGGCCAGAAGCCGCCGGTCTACCTGCGCGCGGGCCAGACGGTGCGCCTGGGCATCGACAAGCTGGGCGAACAGACGCAGCGCATGGTCGCTGCGGGTTGAAGATAGTCCTGAATAATCTTCCTCCCCTGCAAGGGGAGGGGGACCATGCGCAGCATGGTGGAGGGGTGTCCCGCTATCGAGAGGGTGACACCCCTCCGTCAGGCCTGGCGGCCTGCCACCTCCCCTTCCAGGGGAGGAGTGAAAGATCCAATCAATCCTCTTCCTCTTCGTCCATCTCGCTGTCGACGCTGTCCATGAAGTCGCGCGCGGCCTCGCGGTCATCCTCATTCTCGAACGCGTCGTCGATGTCGGGCGCGACGCCGATCATATAGGCCAGGCACCACAGCGCGAAGCGGCGGCCGCTGTCACGCTCCAGCCCGAACTGGACGCGCAGCCGATCCACCCCGGCGCTGAGCTGGTCGGGGGAGAGGTCGGCAATCTCTTCGGTGCCGAAGAAGCGGACGAGCAACTGGTCGAAATCCATGGCCGTCCATAGCCGACCCGTTGCCCGTTCCCAAGCCTCAGTTGCCCGACTGGATGCGGTCGCCCGCCGCCCGCTGTTCGGCGGCGCGCTTGGTCAGGGCCGCAAGCGTCTCGTCGAATTTGCCCTCGCGCTCGGCCATGCGGAAAGGGCGGACCTGCTCGACTAGGATTTCGGACGGGGTCGGCGTTTGCGCGAACTGCGCGGCGACCGCATCGGCAAATTCCTCGAGCGGCACATAGCCCGGACGATGCGCCTGGCCCGGCGTCAGATCGGTCTGCACGCCCGGCGGGGCCAGCTCGATCACCTCGACCTTGCCCGCCAGTTGGGTGCGCAGCGACACGGTATAGGAATGGATCGCCGCCTTGGTCGCCGAATAGGTCGGCGCGGCGACCAGCGGCACGAAGGCCAGGCCCGAGGTCACGTTGACGATCGCGGCGTCGGGCTGCTGGGTCAGATGATCGATCAGCGCATTGGTCAGCCGGATCGGGCCCAGGATATTGGTGGTCAGCGTCGCCTCGGCATCCGACAGGTCGCGGCGCTGAGTCAGGTCCTCGAACTTCATGATGCCCGCATTGTTGAACAGCACGTTCAGCGCGGGGAAGTCGGCGACGATCTGCCTGGCGAAGGCGTCGACCGCCGCCGCATCCTCGACATCGAGCGTGACGACATGGATGCGCTCCCGCCCCTTCGCCGCCTTTTCCAGCGCCTCGCGGCGGCGTCCGGCGATGATGACGGTGTCGCCGCGATCGTGGAAACGGTGCGCCAGCGCCTCGCCGATACCGCTGCCGCCGCCCGTCATCAGGATCGTGTTACCGCTGGTCTTCATCGATGCTTCTCCGGATCGGGATGAAATGATCCTTCGCACAATGATCGCGGCGGGCTTTCGTTCACGCCGCGCCGTTGGTGATCCGGTGCACGATGTCCCGAATCGCATTTCGCTCCAATGGGTTGGGATCGATCGAATTGTGGATGCCGATCCCCTCCACCAAAGCATCCAGCGCGCGGGTCGTCAGCGGATCGAAGAAGCGTTCCAGCGCGGCACGGCTGTTGTTCATCCATCGCTGCATCACCGTCGAGACCGAGGGGTGGCGCGCGGCGAAGGCGTAAAGCTCATAGCTGAGCAACAGGGTGCGCGGCTCTGCCCAGACCGAGCCGGCGATGATGTCGATGATCGCCTCACGCGCGCTGTCGCGGTCGGTGGCCTGCGCCATGCGGGTGCGAAAGGCGTCCGAGGATTCCTCCGCCAATTGCAGGAAGGCGGCGGCCAGCAGCGTTTCCAGGGAGTCGAAATAATAGGTGACCGACCCCAGCGGCACCTCGGCCGCCGCCGCGATGCGGCGATGGGTAGTGCCCGGCACGCCATGTTCGGCGATCACTTCCAGCGTGGCCGCGACGATGCGTTGCCGTCGTGCCGGATCGTTTCGCCGCACTGATCGATCGGTCATGCGAAAACTCCGTTGCATTGAATGTGTACAAATGTACACATGCTGCCGAAATCGGGCAGGGGCTTTGTGCGCCCTATCGCAAAACGGAAAGGAAGAAAGATGGAGGAACCGCGGCTGTCGCGCCGGGCGATCCTGGGGAGCGCGGTGGCGCTGGGCGTGCCGTCGGTGGCGGGCGCGGCGGTGCGGCCTCCGGCAGGCAAGACCGTCCTCGGCCGAAACGACGGTGTCTGGCTGAACGCGCCCAAGACATGGCATGTCGATGGGGATGGCAACCTGACGCTGGTCACCGATCGCGGCACCGACTTCTGGCGCGAGACGCATTATGGCTTCACGCGCGACAGCGGGCATTTCCTGGGCTTTCCGACCGGGGATGCCTTCACCGCGCAGCTGCGCATCCGGGGGCGTTACGAAAAACTATATGACCAGGCCGGTATCATGGTGCGGCTCGACGAACGGCGCTGGGTGAAGGCGGGGATCGAGCTGTCCGATGGTCGCGCGATGCTCAGCAGTGTGCTGACCGACGGCCGCTCGGACTGGGCGACCGGCCCCTATGAGGGCGATGCCGCCGATTTCTGGATGCGCGCGACCGTCGCCAAGGGTGTGTTGCGGTTGCAGGTGTCGGCCGATGGCAAACACTGGCCGCTGGTCCGGTTGGCACCGTTCCCGGTCGCCAAGAGCTATCGGGTGGGGCCGATGGCCTGTACGCCGGAGCGCGAAGGGTTGGAGGTGCGCTTCTCCGACCTGCGCATCACCGCGCCGCTCGGCAAAGACCTGCACGATCTGAGCTGACGCCCATGACCCAGAAGCAGCGCATGCTGGCGGGCGAGCTCTATACCGCCGACGATTCCGAACTCGCCGCCGATGCGGCCCGCGCGGCGGCGTGGATGGAACGCTATAACGCTTCGCTGGCCTGGGACGCGGCCGATCGCCATGCGCTGCTGGTCGAGGGGCTCGGCCAGGTCGGGGCGGGGGCGGTGGTCCGGCCGCCGTTCCACTGCGACTATGGCTATAATATCGCCCTGGGCGAGCGGGTCTTCCTGAACTTCGGCTGCGTCATCCTCGACGTGGTCGGGGTCGAGATCGGTGCGGGCACGCAGATCGGGCCCGGCGTACAAATCCTGACCGCCGACCATCCGCGCGATCCGGCGCTGCGGGCGCAGGGGCTGGAATATGGGCGGCCGATCCGCATCGGGGCCAATGTCTGGATCGGTGGCGGCGCGCTGATCCTGCCGGGCGTGACGATCGGCGACGACGCCATTATCGGCGCGGGCAGCGTCGTGACCCGCGACGTGGCGCGGGGGGCGACCGTGATCGGCAATCCGGCACGACCGGTCGTCCGATGAGCGAGCGGCCCGATCCCGTCCCCGACGCGACCCGTCGGGGCAAGCCGCATTTCGAGATACTGGACGGACTGCGCGGCACCGCGGCACTGCTGGTGGTGGCGTTCCATATCCAGGGCATCACCGTGCTGTTCCAGCCGGACCGGCTGTTGCTGCCCCATGCCTATCTGGCGGTCGATTTCTTCTTTGCGCTGTCCGGGTTCGTCGTCGGCTATGCCTATGACGATCGCTGGGCGACGATGACCGTGCGCGGGTTCCTGACCCAGCGTCTGATCCGCCTGCACCCGCTGGTGGTGCTGGGCGCGATATTGGGATTGGTCAGCTATCTGGTCGATCCCTTTGCCGGGGATCGTCAGAATGCGTCCGCTATGCTGATCGGTCTGGCCTTTGTCGCGGCGCTGCTGGCCTTGCCCTCGGCCCCGCTGCCCAATCGATTGGGCGACAGCCATCCGCTCAATGCGCCTGCCTGGACGCTGTTTCAGGAATATATCGCCAATCTCGCCTATGCGCTGGTGCTGCGGCGGTTGGGCGTGCGGCCGCTGGTCGCGCTGACGATCATGGCGGCGCTGGTGTCCGCCGCGACGGCATTGACGCTCGGCTCCTATGACACGGGCTGGGGGCTGGAGAATTTCTGGGGCGCGCCGGTGCGGCTGGCCTACCCCTTTCTCGCCGGATTGCTGCTGTATCGGACGCGGGCGCATTGGCCGCGGATCAGGCTGGGCTTCGTGCCGCTCAGCCTGATGTTGCTGGTCCTGTTCGCCGTACCGGTATGGCCGGAGCTGGGCGGCGTGAAGCTGAACGGTGTCTATCAGGCGGTTTGCGTCCTGATCCTGTTTCCCCTGATCCTGGTCGCGGGGCAGCATTCGGCGGGCGGACCGATGGCGCTGCGGCTGTGCAAGGCGGCGGGGCGGTTATCCTATCCGCTGTACATCACCCATTATCCGTTCGTGTATGTCTATATGAACTGGGTGGTGACGAACCCGGCATCCGGCGGAACGACGGCGGTAGTGGCGGTGTCGCTCTATGTCTTCACGGTCCTGTTCGCGGTGGTGGCGTGGCGGGTCTGGGACCAACCGATCCGGTCCTGGCTGACTCGCCATCTGCGCCGATAAGCCATTCTGCACGACGGTCGCAAACGCCTGCGAAGGACCGCTTTCTTGCTGCTTACGCAAGGGCGCTCGCCGTAACATGCTGAATTGTTGGCGGAAAATTCAGCCATCATGTCAAATCGCTTGACGAATATTGGTAAAAACAAAAGCGATTGCATTGGTAAGGCCTATCGGTAAGATTGATGACAGACGGCCATCAGAGCCGGAGCATCAATTGAAGGGGAGGGGCCCATGCTATTCCTGCGCGCATCCGTTGCGATTCCGGCTTTGATCGTCTCGCTGGCCACAGCGACCACCGTCCAGGCCCAAGCCAGCGGAGCGCCCGCTTCCGCATCGGCCCAAGCCGACCCCACCACACCGCCCCAGGATGCAACGACGCCGGATGCGAGCGAGGCCAGCGTCGGTGAGATCATCGTGACGGCCAACAAGCGCGCGGAAAATCTGCAACGCGTGCCGCTTGCCGTCTCCGTCGTCTCTCCGGCCCAATTGGCGGTGGCAGGGGTGCGCAACTTTGCCGATATCGGCAAGGTCTCACCCTCGCTGGTCGTGCGTCCCGCCGAACAGCCGCAAAATTCCAACATCTCGCTGCGCGGCGTCGGCACCTTCGCATTTGGCGTCGGCGTCGAGTCGAGCGTCGCGGTGCTGGTCGACGAAGTCCCGCTACCGTTCCAGGCGCGCGCCTTTACCGACTTGCCGGATATCCAGCGGATCGAGGTGTTGCGCGGGCCGCAGAGCACCTTGTACGGCAAATCGGCCTCGGCCGGTCTGGTCAACCTCATCACGCGCAATCCGACATCGGAATTGCAGGTCCGCGCCAATGCCGTCGTCACCAACGACCAGGAACAGGGCGCCAATTTCAGTGTGTCGGGGCCGATCTCACCGGACCTGGGCTATATCGTCTCCGCAGCCTATAATAACTGGGACGGCAATGTCCGGAATCTGTTCAACGGCAAGGAAGTGGGTGGCCGCCGGGCGGTGAACCTGCGCGGCAAGCTGCGGTGGAGCCCGACGGACGACGCCTCGCTCACCGTCTCGGCCAATTATGTCAACGGCAACAGCACGGTGGGCCGCCCCTTCATCCGCATGTCGCCCAATGCCCGGTTGCGCGGCATCGCGGCGCTGACCCCGGCGGTCGTGCTGCCGGGGGTGAATATTGGTCCCGACAATCAGGATATCAGCAACAACTTCAACTCACGCAACGATTATGAGGGCGGCGGCGGTTATATCCGGGGCGAGATCGGGCTCGGTTCGATGACCCTGACGACGATCACCTCCTATGACCGTTTTCATATGAAGGACGTGCTGGACCAGGACGATACCTCCGCACCCGCAACGGTGGGCAACAACAACCAGCTCGGCAAGTTCGACTCGCTGCAATATACCGACGAAGTGCGCTTGCAGTCGGACGCCGCCAAGCCGTTCCGCTACACGATCGGCGCCTATGCCGCGTTCGTGCGGATCAGCCGCCCCATTTATCGCGGCCCCTATTTCGCGCTCGCCAACTGGTTCGGTTCGCAAAGCTCGCGGCAATTTGCGGGCTTCGTCCAGGCGGACTGGACGATCGTGCCAAAGCTGGTGCTGACCGGCGGCGCGCGATTGCAGAACGAGCGGGTGTCGTTCGTCTATAACGACTATCTCAACAACGCGACGTATCGCGATCATGCCAGCGATACCGCGGCCACCTATCGCGCCAGCCTTCGCTATGAATTCACGCCCGACATCAATGCGTTCATCAGCTATGCGACCGGCTATAAGGGCCAGACCTTCGACCTGACGACGGGTTTCAACCGCAATCGCCTGCTCGCCGGGCCGATCAAGCCGGAGCGGTCGCGCGACAAGCAACTGGGCATCCGTACCCAATTCTTCGAGCGGCGCCTGACCGCCAACCTGACCTTCTTCGACACCACCTATCGCGATCTTCAGGCCCAGACGATCGAGACGCTGCCGGACGGCTCGTTCAACTATCGCCTGACCAATGTCGGCCGACTGAATACGAAGGGGATCGAACTGGAATCCTCCGCGCGGATCGGTGAGGACCTGAATCTCAACGGTGGCGTGACCTATCTCGATGCGAAATATGCCAGGTTCGATGCGGCGCAATGCTATCCGCTGCAGACTGCCGCGCAAGGCTGCACCGGCTCACCGGCGCGCCAGAACCTGACCGGCACCACCGCGATCCAGGCGCCGAAGTGGAAGTTCAACATCGGCGGCGAATATGCGCCTGCCCTGACCGCCGATTTGCGCGGCGTCGCGCAGGCAAACTGGCAATATCAGAGCAGCGTCTTCTTCCAGCCGCGCGATCCGCAGACCTTCCAACCCGCCTATAGCATCGTCAATATCGGGCTCGGCGTGCGGCAGGCGGAGCGCAAATGGGAGTTGATCGCCTTCGTCAACAACCTGTTCGACAAGCAATATTATGGTTCGCTGGTGAATACGTCGGGCAATTTCGGCGGCAATATCGCGACCCAGGCGGTGCTGCCGCGCGATTTCCGGCGCTATGCGGGGCTGCGCCTTGGCCTGAACTTCTGACGAAGGGGTGGCGATGCGGTTCCTGATCGCCATGATGGTCGGCACGACCCTGGCGGGCGCGGCGGCATCGAACGGCATCGCCACCACCCCGGACCTGGACGCCCCCGCCCGGCCGGGGATCGACGCACCGGAACTGGCCCGGCTGGGCCGTTATCCGATCGGCGTGACGAACAGCGAATTCGTCCAGCCGCGCCAGGCCGACCCGCTGCACGGCGACGAGCGACCGGCGATCGCCGACCGGCACCTGCCGCTGACGATCTGGTATCCGGCGGCCGGGGCGGGCAGGGGGATTGTCTATCACACCGCCTTGTCGGGCGAAGATGGCCGCGACGTACCCTTCGACCTGCCCGGACTGGCGACCGCCGACCTGCCGGTCGCGGCGGGGCGTTTCCCGCTGGTGATCCTGGCCCATGGCTATGGCAACAGCCCGGCGGTGCTGTCCTGGCTGGGCGAGAATCTGGCGAGCAAGGGCTATGTCGTCGTCGCTCCGGCGTTTCGCGATCCGCCGATCAGCATCAGGACCGATGCGGCACGGGCGGGCCCCATCACGCGGCGTCCGCTGGACATCGCTTTCGTCACCGCCGAAGCGCAGCGCCGCGCGGGTGCGCGGGAGGGAATCTTCGCGAGCGTCGATCCGGAGCGGACGGCGCTGATCGGCTATTCGATGGGGGGTTACGGCGTGCTGACCGTCGGCGGCGCGCCGCTGAACCCGCGCATGGCGGATTTGAGCCGGGGCCTGTTGGCGCCCTTCGCCGCCGGTGGCGCACAGGCCGATGCGCTGCATGCCAAGGGGGTGAAGGCGGTCGTCGCCATCGCACCGGCCGCACGCTTGAGCGGTGTGCCGCTATGGACGGGAACAGGGGCCGGGGCGGTTGCCGCCCCGACGCTGTTCATTGTCGGCGATCGGGACCGTGTCGTCGGCTATGACGCGGTGCGTGCGCTGTTCGAGGCACCCGCACCGGCCGCTCGCTATCTGCTGACCTTCCGACAGGCGGGGCATAGCATCGCCTTGACCGGCGCGCCGCCGTCGATGCGGACCAATTACTGGAACTTCGACTGGTTCGAGGATGCCGTCTGGCGCAAGGACCGGCTGTTACCGATCCAGGCGCATTTCATCACCGCCTTCCTCGATCGCTATGTGAAGGGAGACCGGGCGATGGAAGCCTATCTGGATGACCTGACGCCGGATTCCGATGCGGGGCGCTGGCCGGACGCACCGGTCGGTCGGGTCGCGCGCTATAGTCCCGGTCCACCCGCGGCGACGGTGTGGAAGGGGTTCCAGCCGAGCCGCGCGATCGGCATGCGGTTCGACTATCGCCCCTGACGGACGGCCGCTCCGGTGCAGGCTGGGGTCTTTGTCAATCTCACCGCGTAAAAACCGACCGATGACATGAGATAGCTTCGTCATTGCGAGCGCAGCGAAGCAATCCGGTGTCCGGGCAAGACGCTCTGGATTGCTTCGCTACGCTCGCAATGACGCATTGGACCATCGCACTCCAGGCGCGCCGGTCGTTTCGTTCAGGCGACCTTGGGGGTCAGGAAGGCCGGGAAGGTCGCCGTATCGACGGTGACGGGATCGCCATCGACCACGCGGATATCGATCGCCGGCGAGGCGGGGCGATAGGCCCCCTCGCTGGTCGCCGACAGCGTCCGCCCATCCGGCCCCGCGCGCAGCTCGAACCGCAGTTGCAGGCCGCCTTCACGCCAGTCGGCCTGTTCGCCATCATCCAGGAACAGCTGGCTTGTGGCGCCGTCCCCGGCCTTGCCGAACACCCATAGCGTGCAGGTGTCGCCGCCATCCTTCGGCTCGGCGGTCGGCAGGATCGCGCCACTGCGCACGAACAGCGGGAGATGGCCGAGCGGGGCCGCGACCTGCACCGCCGCGCCGCCCTCATGATGGCGGCCATCATATAGGTCGTACCAGCCGCCGGGATGCGCGGGCAGATAGACGCTGCGTTCGGTGTCGCCCTGTTCCAGCACCGGCGCGACCAGCAGGTCGGGGCCGACCATGAAGCAATCGTCGATCGCCCGCGCGCCCTGGTCCTGCGGGAAGTGATAGAAGAGCGGCGTCACCACCGGCTCGTCCGTCGTCGAGGCGCGCCACATCTGGGTGTAGTAATAGGGCATCAGCCGACGCCGCAGCAGCATCAGGTCGCGGATGCGGTCGGTGACCTCCGGGTGCATCCAGGGTTCGTTGACGACATTGTTCGCCTTCCAGCTGTTCATCACGAAGCGCGGCCACAGGCAGCAGAATTCGACGAAGCGGCAGAACAGCTCGGCATCGGGCGTCGGTCCGTGGAAACCGCCCACGTCATGCCCGGTGTTGAACATGCCGGTCAGGCTCATGTTCAACCCCTGTGCCAGGTTGAAGCGCAGCGTCTTCCAGGCGGTCTCATTGTCCCCCGACCAGGTCTGGCCATAGCGCCACGTCCCCGCATTGCCCGCGCGGGTAATGACATAGGGGCGCTTGCCCGGCGCATGGGCGGTCTGCGCCTGGTGCGAGACCTTCAGCATCAGCATCGCCTGCGCGGCGCGGGCCAGGATCTGGGGAAAGGGGCGGCCGTCGCCGTTGCAGACCGCGTCCTCGTCCCAGATCTCATATTCGTTATTGTCGCTCCACACCGACGCCATGCCATAGTCGAGCAGCGCGGTGGTGATCCCGTCATACCACCAGTCCCGCCCCGCCGGGTGGGTGAAGTCGACATGATAGCCGAGCCCGTCCCAGAATTGCGCGACCGCAGGCTGGTCGGCGGCGCTGTCCTGTACCAGGAAACCGCCCTGTTCGGCTTCGTGAAGCCGGGGGTGATCGTCGAGCAGGCAGGGCTTCAGATTGGCGACCGGCACCATGCCCGCATCGCGCAGCGCCTTCAGCGTGCCCACCGGATCGGGAAACTTGTCGCGGTTCCAGTTGAACGCATAACGACGCCCGTTGATCGACGTATAGCCCGACCCGAAATGGAAACTCTCGCACGGGATCGCATGCGCCTTGCACTCCTCGATGAACGCGGCGACCCGCCGCCCGGCATCGGGTGCGTCGAGGATCGTCATCGTCGTCAGGCCGAAGCCCAGCGACCAGCGCGGCGGAAAGGCCTGGCCCCCGGTCATCCAGGAAAAACGGCGAACGACATCGGGCACCGACGGCCCGGCCAGGACATAATAATCCAGGTCGCCGTCAACCGCCGAATAGGAGCGGAACGGCCCGTGATAATTGTCGATCGTGCAGCCCAGATCGACATCGGCCACCGCCAGATTGTCATAGAAGATGCCGTGCGCGCCGTGATCGCCATCGACGACGACCATCGGCACCATCTTGTAGAGCGGATCGCTGACCTCGGCATCGTAACCGCAGGGATCGACCGCATCGATGCGGAAGCGGCGGCCGGTCCGGTCGAGCGGACCCGATTTATCGCCCAGACCGTAATGGCGCTCGCCCTCTTCGCGGGCCATGAAGTGGCGCAGTTCGTTGGTCTTGCGCGACACGAAATAGGCCTGGGTGGGGCGATCCTGAAGGAAGGGCACGTCCTCGCCCGCGCGCAGCCAGGCGATGCCGAACGGTTCGAGCCGGACGCGCGCGGTCAGACCGCCCGGCGTGGCGATGGTGACGGCGCCGTCGCTTTCCCGAACCTCGGACGCAGGCAGGGCGAAACCCGACAGGTCGTCGCGCGCACGCCCTTCATAGCCCGGCTCCAGCCCGCCCGGCGCAATCGACCAGCCGCGATCCAGGCGATAGCCGTCCGGCCGACGCAGGACGACGCGCCCCACATCCGCCTCCACCAACGCGATGCGTAGCTCATAGCCGAGGTCGAGGTCGAACACCGCCCAAGAGGCATCACGTCCCCGATACACGGCCTTGGTCAGCGCCTTCATCATCCTCTCCTAACCGCGCCCCAGCGCTTGTGACTTCCATTTTGGTCATACCAGTATGGACAGCAAACGAATGAAGGTCTAGACCAAATGCGGAGAGGCCAAGGCAGAACATAATATATGCGAGAGGCAGCCGGAGCAATGAACCGCGAGGGGGGATTCCGCCGGGGACGAATCCCCAAGCTGCGATGGTGGATCGTCGGCCTGATCTTTCTGGGGACGGTGCTCAACTATGTCGCCCGCAACACGCTGGCGGTGCTCGCGCCCGAATTGAAGATCGAACTGGGGATGAGCACGGCGCAATATTCCTATGTCGTCGGCACCTTCCTGATCTCCTACGCGATCATGCAGCCGGTATGCGGCTATGTCATCGACCGTGTCGGCTTGCGCAAAGGCTTCGCCTTTTTCGCGGCGGCCTGGTCGATCGCCAATATCCTCCATGCGCTGGCGGGCAGCTGGATCGAATTGTCGCTTTTCCGCATGCTGCTCGGTGGGACCGAGGCGGCGCTGGTGCCTGCGGGCATGAAGGCGATCACCGCCTGGTTCCCGATGAAGGAACGGTCGGTCGCGACCGGCTGGTTCAGCGCAGGGACGGCCTTCGGCTCGGCGATCGCGCCGCCGCTGATCTTCGCTATCACCCTGTTCGGCAGCTGGCATTGGGCGTTCGTCGTGACCGGCATCGTCGGGCTCGGCTGGGCCGCCTTGTGGCTGTTCTTCTACGATGCGCCGGACCGGCACCGCGCGATCACGGCGGCGGAGCGCGCGCATATCCTGACCGGCCGTGTCATCGCGCCCGCAGGGGCGGCGGACGTGCGGGCCATCGTCACCAGCGGACGCTTCTGGCGGATCGCCATCCCGCGCTTCTTCGTCGATCCGGCCTGGCAGACGCTCAATTTCTGGGTGCCGCTCTATCTGGCGACCACGCATCATATGGACTTGAGCCGCATCGCGATGCTCGCCTGGCTGCCATTCCTGGCGGCCGATCTGGGCGCGGTCTTCGCGGGCTATCTGTCACCCTTTCTGGTCCGCAGGTTCGGGATCACCGTCATCACCTCCCGCGTGGCTGGCATATCGCTGGGCGCGATGCTGATGATCGGGCCGGGATGCATCGGGCTGTCGGCGAGCCCCTATGTCGCGATCGCGCTCTTCTGTGTCGGGGGCTTTGCCCATGCGATGATCTCCGTGCTGCACACCACGCTCAGCACCGACATCTTCCCGCAGCGCGACGTCGCGACGGCGGTGGGGTTCGTCGGGCAGATCGGCTGGGTCGGCGGCGCGGTGTCGACGCTGGCGATCGGGCAGGTTGCCGATACGATCGGCTTTGCACCGATCTTTGCCTGTCTGTCGGTCTTCGATCTGCTGGCCGCCGCTATCCTGATCGCCGGGTTGAGGCATTTGCGGCCAGCGGAGCAGGAACCGGTGGCCTGAAGGCCGCTCACCAGTTCCAGAGCGTTCCATCCTCCAGCCGTGCGATCGGCAACTGGCGGGGCTCATAGGGATATTTGGCCGCCAGGGCCTCGTCGATATCGACCCCGTGGCCCGGTGCCTCGCCGCAATGGAGGAAGCCGTCGGCGAAATGATAGTCATGCGGGAAGACGGCGTCGGTTTCCGGCGTGTGCTTCATATATTCCTGGATGCCGAAATTGGGCACCCAGCTATCGAAATGGATCGCGGTGCCCAGGGTGACGGGCGACAGGTCGGTGGCGCCGTGGCAGCCGGTGCGAATCTGATAGAGGCCCGCCAGATCGGCGATCCGCCGCAAATGGGTTACGCCGCCGGCGCCGACGATCGTCGTGCGGATATAATCGATCAGCTGGTTCTGGATCAGGTCCTTGGCGTCCCAGATCGTATTGAAGACCTCCCCCACGGCAAGCGGGGTCACCGTATGCTGGCGGATCAGCCGGAAGGCCTCCTGATTCTCGCCAGGGGTCGCATCCTCCAGCCAGAAGAGCTGATAGGGCTCCAGCATCTTGCCGAGGTTCGCCGCCTCCTGCGGCGTGTAGCGATGATGCGCGTCATGCAGCAGATGAAGATCGAAGCCATATGTTTCGCGCAAGGCGTCGAACAGCTTAGGCACATAGTTGAGCGCCTTGCGCGTGTCCCAGCCGGTGACGCTGGCCAGCGCGGCGTTGGCGGGTTCATAGACCATCGTGCTGCGCGATACGCCATAGACATTCTCGACGCCGGGCAGTCCGGTCTGTGCCCGGATCGCCTTATACCCCAGATCGATATAGCGCCCGACCGCATCGACGGTCTCGGCGATGTCGCCGCCATTGGCATGGCCGTAAACCATCAACCGGTCACGGCTCCGGCCGCCGAGCAGGTTGTAGAGCGGCGTGTTCAGCGCCTTGCCCTTGATATCCCACAGCGCCACGTCGACCGCCGCGATCGCGCGCATCGTCACCGGCCCCCGCCGCCAATAGGCGCCGCGATACAGCAACTGCCAGATATCCTCGATCTGCCGGGCATCCCGCCCGATCAGAAGCGGGCAGACATGGTCCTCCAGATAGGAGACGACGGCCTTTTCCCGACCGTTCAGCGTGGCGTCGCCGATCCCGTAAATGCCCTGGTCGGTCACGATCTTCAGGGTCACGAAATTGCGCCCCGGCGCGGTGACGATCACCCGTGCTGCAACGATCTTCATTTTGCCCCTCCTCATATTGGTATTACCAATATGAGGAGGATAGGTCTTAATGTCTAGCGCACGCCTGGGTGGCCCGGTCAGGAGGCGAGCCGCATCCTGGGGCTTGGTGGTGCGGCAAAGCCGGGATCGACGTTGAAGCGCATGACCGAGGAGACGAGCGTACCGCATTCCTTGGCCAGCATGGTGGCGGCGGCGGTGGATTCCTCGACCATCGCGGCGTTCTGCTGGGTCACCGCATCGATCTCGCCGATCGCGATGTTGACCTGGCTCAGGCTATGCGCCTGTTGTTCGGACGAGCGGGCGATCACGTCGACCACCGCGCTGACGTCCGACACCTTGCCGATGATCCGGTGAAGCGCGTTGCCGGTCTCGTCGACCAAGACCACGCCCGACTTCACATGCTCGATCGCCGACAGGATGCGCGCCTTGACGTCGGAGGCCGCGTCGGCGGAACGCTGGGCAAGCGCACGGACCTCGCTGGCGACGACGGCAAAGCCCTTGCCCGCATCGCCCGCGCGTGCCGCCTCGACCCCGGCGTTGAGGGCGAGCAGGTTGGTCTGGAAGGCGATGCCGTCGATGACCGTGATGATGTCGACGATCTCGCGGCTGGCCTGGTCGATGCCGTTCATCGCCACGATCGACTTGGCGACGATCTCGCCGCCCTTCTCGGCCTCGCTGCGTGCCTCGGTCACCGCGCGATTGGCCTGGCCCGCATTGGCCGCGCCGTCGCGCACCCCTTGCGTGATCTCGCCCACCGCGGCCGCCGTCTCGCGCAGGCTGGCGGCCTGCTGCTCGCTGCGCGCCGAGAGATGGTCGGTGGCCTGGCGGATTTCCTCGATGTTCGTGCGGATCGCGCCCGCGCTGCCGCGGACATGGCTGGTGAGGCCAGCCAGGTTCTGGACCGCGTCGTTGAAGTCGTGCGCCAGCTGATGGAAGGAGGGCGGCACGTCGGTCAGCCGCACGGTCAGGTCGGCCTGGGACAGGCTGTGCAGCCCCGCGCCGATCGCCTGCAATGCGCGTTCGCGTTCCTCGTCGTCGCTGACCTTGGCCTTGGCCGCATCGCGAAAGACGACGACGGCGCGCGCCATGTCGCCCAGCTCGTCGCACCGGGCGCTGTCGGGCACGTCGATATCGTTGCGCCCGCGCGCCAGGTCGGCCATGCGCCGGGTCAGCGCGGTGATCGGCCGGGCGATGCTGCGGCTGAGCAGCATCTGGAGCGTGACGGCGATGCCGATCAGCATGATGCCGCCCAGCACCAGGGCGACGATCGCGGTGGTGATCGCGCGGTCCTGCAAGGCGGCATTCTGCGCGATCGCGGCGGTTTCCTGGTCGCGCACGTCGCGCAGCGGCAGGACGATGGCGCTGGTCAGCACCGCCTTGCCCGCGTCGCGCACCGCCTGTTGCGCCTCGTCGCGCCGTCCGGCCTTGACCCATGCGGTCAGCCGGTCGCTCCATTGCCGTCGCCAGCGCGTCGCCTCCTCGCGCGACTTGACGACCAGCGCGGTCTCGGCCGGGTCGGTCAGCATTGGAATCAGCTCGCGGCTGGTCGTGTCATATTCCTTGCGCGCCTCGTCATAGGATTTGAGGTAACTGGTGTCGCCCGTCACCAGAAAACCGCGCAACTGGCTGTTCTCGCGCAGGATCGAGGTCTCCAGCGTCAGCGCCTTGGCATAGACCTCCTGCGCATGGTTGTTGCGCGCCGTCGCGCTGCGGATCTCCCAGATGTTGACGAAGAACACGATCGTCATGACCGCCGCCGACAGGCCGATCACCAGAAATGATACACCCAGCTTCTTGGGGATGTTCATGTTCGCAAGCATGATGACGTTTCTCTCAGCAAGGCAGGCGGCCAGACAAAAGGGTCAGAAGTCGACGCGGAGGAAGGCAGGCATCTAATGGGCCATGACGGATTTTGTTGGTGTGATCGGTATGATTTGAGGGTTAATTATGCATGAAATCAGCCCCCTCTCATCCACCGCGATGGGATTTACGGGCCCAGCCATTCGATCCACGCGCCATAGGGATGACAATGGGCGAGCACCCGGTCGCGACCGTCCGGCCAGGACCGCAGGCGCAGCTCGACGCGGGTTCGGGCATCGTCCCATTCGAAACCGATACAGGCAAAGGGCCGCGCGTCGGTCGCCGCCCGTCCGGCATGCGCCACGGTCGCTTCGATTGCCGCCCGGTCCCCGGCGCCGACATATTGCAGGACCATCGAATGCAGGACGACCCGGTGGCGATGATCCGTGGCGGGCAGGGCGAGTTGCGCCGCCAGCCACGACGCCGCATCCCCCGTATCGAGACGCGGGGGATGCGCCCGCGCGATCGCCAGCGCCCGGTCCAGGCGCTCGCTGCGTTCGGGCTGATCCGCGAAGATGAAGGAGGCCAGCCGCTCGCACGCCGCCGGATCATTGACGTCAAGCGGATGGAGGTCGACGCCGCGTGCCGCGTGGACGGTCACCGGTGCATCGGGCGGGGGGACGCCGCGCCATAGCGGGGCGATCCGCACCGGCGACTCCGGCATCCCGGCGCGCACGCCGCCCAGATCATAGGCATAATGCGCCAGATTGAGGTTGAGTCCGGCGCTCGCCCCGATTTCGAACAATTCGAAGGCGTGACCATAATCACGCGCCAGCACCATCAGGGCGGCATGGAGCGCCGCGGCGCGGCCGATCTCGTTGGTCTGGGGAACGCGCAGCAACCATTCGACCAGAAATTCGTCATGGCTCGCCAGCGCCAGGGCGACGGCTTCGTCGAAGCGGCGATGTTCCCCGGCATATAGGGCGGCGAGCTGCGGCTCGGCACCGCGCCTTGCCAGCGCGTGAAGCGCGGCATTGATCCGCATCGCGATCGCCGAGGCGGCGGCGGTATTGCCCCATGACCGGATCAGGGCGGCGCTGAGCGGCGCCTTGTCGAGCTGCCGGTCCACCGCCGCCAGCAGGTCGGCGACGAAGGGGGTGCCGATCGCCCGCATGACCAGCGACTGCCGGTACAATTCGCTCGGCGAAGCGGTCGGATCATCCGAACCCGGATACATGGTCTTGGAACGCTCCGGCTGCACGGCTCGCCTATGACGCCGCAAGGGTAAGGATGGTCATGCGCACCGGGACGACGGGAAAGCCGGTCCCGGTGCGCATCACCGTGTCAGGCAAGATCAGAAGTTGAAGTTCGCGCCCGCGCTGAAGCTACGGCCGACGAGACCCGCATAATGCCAGCTGCTCAGATAGTTCGGATTGCTGGTATAGGCGGCCGATGCCAGCGGAGCGCGGGCATTGGTCAGGTTCTGAATGCTGAAGAAGAAGCGGAACTGATCGTTCACCCGCACCGCTGCGTTCAGATCGGTATAGATGAACGGGCTGATATAGCACTGGCTGTTCAGCGCATTGCTGCACGACAGGTCGATCACGCCGTTGACCGGGGTGATCCCGTCGGCGGCAACCTGCTTGATCCGACCGACATAATAGGTCGTCGAGGTCAGCGAGAAATTGCCGAGTTCGATCGTGTTCTGCCAGTTGCCACGGATGCGCGGCGTGCCACCGCCCGAGGACAGCTCGTACGGCCCCAGCGTACCCGCATATTTCTGCACCACGCCCGCTGGCGTGACCAGATCGAGGCGAAGCACGCGGGTCACGTCGACGCGGCTGATGAACTTCACGCCGTTGGCAAGCTGGACGTTCGCATTCGCCTGCACGTCGATGCCCGAGCTGACCATGTAGTTGGCGTTGACGTAAGGCACGTCGAACACCAGCAGGCGGGGCAGGGCGTTCGGATTGACGGGGTCGGCGCCGTCGATAACGTTACAGCGATAGCCGGGGCCCACCTTGGCAAGCGCCGCACAGCCGTCGGCCGCATTGGTCTGGCCATAATAGGCCGCGATCGCATCGGCGCGCAGCGGTCCGGTGACGATCAGGTTCGACTTGCGGATGTTGTAATAGTCGACCGTGAGGTTCAGCCAACGCGCCGGGTTGACGATCGTACCGACGGTGAAGCTGCGCGACACTTCGGGCAGGATGTCCGGGTTGCCCTGCGCGCCGCTGCCAATGTTGTACGAGGTCGTATAGGCCGGATTGCCCGGATGCGCCGCGACGAAGCTGGCGGGCGGCGTAAAGGTCGAGAAGCCCGAATAGCTGCTGGCCGGGTTATATTCCGCAAAGGTCGGCGCGCGGAAGCCTTGCGAATAGGTGGCACGCAGCGAGAATTCGCGGACCGGCGTGAACTTCGCACCGACCTTCGGCGAGAAGTGGCTATAGCCTTGCGAATAATGATCGTAGCGGCCCGAGACGTTCAGGTCGAACGACCGTGCGAAGGGCGCATCGATTTCGAAGAACCCGGCGGTCACGGTCTGGCGACCCTGGGCCGACGAGGTGTTCAGGTTGTAATAGGACAGGTCGACATTCTGGTTGCGGTTCATCAGCGTCTCGCGACGGACCTGGAAGCCCGCACCGACGTTGAGGTCGCCGCCCGGCAGTTCCATCAGCGACTTGAGCAGCGAACCGCCGATCGTGGCCACCGTCGAATAGGACGGGGTGGTGCGATCTGGCGAGATCTGGTTGCGCACCGCCGCCGTGTTCTGCTCCGGATTGACGAAGTTGTACGCGCCGGTGTTGATCGCGTTCAGCAGGCCCTGAATGTTGATGAAGCCGTGCTGCGTGATGCTCAGATTGTCACGCGCATAGACGCCGTTCAGGCGGAACTTGAAGCCATTGCCCAGATCGCCCGAAATGCCGCCCGTCGCGCGGAACACGTCGACATAACGGTGGCTGCCCGCCGGGATGTCGCCGAACAGGTAATAGATGCGCGCGGCATTCTGCGTCGGATCGGCACCTGCCACGGCATAGGGGTTGTTCGGGTTCAGACGGCGATCCGCTGCGGTCGCGCAATTCACGCCCGCCGAGCAGACATACATGGGCAGGACGATGCCGGGGCTGCTCGACGACAGCGCGGCCGAACCACCGAACGGCTGGGTTTGGCGGATGCCCGCCGGGGTGCCGCGAATATCGACTTCGGAATGCGAATAGCTGCCGCTGGCAAAGGCTTCCCAGCCCTCGGCAAGGCGGACGTTCAGGCGCGCCGTGGTCGAATAGCGCTGCTGGCGCGGCTGGATGATGCCATATTCGTCGGGCAGGTTGTGCTTGCAGCCGGTGCCCTGGGCCGCGCCCGAGGACACGGTAAAGGTGCCGAAGGGGCAGGCGCCGGGGTTGAGCAGGCGGTACTGGTTGGTCAGCGGTGCGCCGACCTGGCCCGCCAGCGGATTGTTGAGATCGCTCTGCGTGACGCGGGTGACGACCGCCTGCGGGTTGGCGGCGAGCAGCGAGTCGTCGTTGCGGTTGCGGTCGGTCAGGCCGCTCGGACGCAGGTCCAACGTGTTGAACGGATAGCCGCGCGAGTTGTTGGTGATGAACCCGTCATAGGTATATTCACCGTTGACGTAGAAGTTGAAGCCCTGCTCGCGATAGTCGCCGATACCGGCGGTCAGCGTGGCGCGGTAGTGCGAGCCATCGGCCTTTTCGGTGGTGCCGCCCTGGACCGAACCCGAAATGCCCTGGACGTTCTTCTTGCTGATGAGGTTGACCACGCCGCCGATGGCGTCCGCGCCATAGGTCGAGGATGCGCCGTCCTTCAGCACTTCGATACGCTCGATGGTGCTGAACGGGATCGAGTTCAAATCGACATAGGCGTTATGGCCATCGTCGTTCAGCGGGAAGTTCGCCGAGCGGAGGCCGTCGATCAGCACCACGGTCGACGAGACGCCCAGGCCGCGCAGCGACACCGCCGCGCCACCGGCCGAGAAGCCGTTCTTGAAGCCGGTCGAGATCGAACCCGCGCTGTCGGCGGACACCGAGCGGACGGCCTCCTGCGCGGTCGTGATGTTCGCGCGCTGGAGCACATTGGCGTTCAGCACGGTCACCGGCGAGATCGAGCTGGCGTTGGAATCGCGGAACAGTGTGCCGGTGACGACGACGGTGGCGCCTTCGCCCGAATTGGCGGCCGCAGCCGGTGCGGTGGCCTGCTTGACCGAAACGTCCTGGTTCGCTGGCGTTTGCGATGCCGTGCTCTGATCGGTGGTGTCCGCGGCCTGGGTCGGCGCGGCCTCCTGCGCATAGGCCGGAGCGGCGATCGCGGTCAGCAAGGCCGCCGTCGAAATCCCGAGGCGCAGTTTACCGAACGCGGAAATCATCGAAGTCACTTGGCTATTCCCCCTCTGACGCAGCAGCGACGTTCGTCGCCGGTATGAGACCCGCCGTGATCCGGCTCTGCGATGGGTGGGGCGCCTATCATCGGCAAAGTTGCCGAGAAGTTAAAAATAACCTGTGGATTATGGTATGTTATGTAATTTTGAGTTTTTTATTCGAAATGATGGATGGAGTATGTAGTTGGTTTTGCGGATTTGTTGCGGAACGAAGAATGTTGCTACATCGTCGGAAGCGTTAAAATACTATTAATTGGGGTTATTCGCGCATCGGGACGAGCGGGCAAGTAACGCATGGTCTTTCGGCTGATGCAGCCAGAGCCGGGTGCGCCAGCATCTCCGGTGGAGAAGATGCTGGCGCGACGGATTCATTCGGCGGCTTCGAGCAGCGGCTCCGGCTTCAGCGCGCGACTGGATGCGCCATTGAGCGCGACGGGCACCGATCCCGCAATGGTCGCGCGGCGCAGGTGGCGCTTCTGTTTGCCGAAGTCGGCGATCGCGCGGTGCTGTGTCGCGCGATTGTCCCAGATCGCCACATCCCCCGGCTGCCAGCGCCACCGCACCGTGTTCTCGGGCCTGGTGATCTGGTCCTGCAGGATCTGGAAGACGCGGTTGGAATCGTCGCGGTTGAGGCCGACGAAACTCTTGACGAAATTGCCGAGCAGCAGCGCCTTTTCGCCCGTCACCGGATGGACGTGCACCACCGGATGCTCCGTCTCATAGACGGTGGAGGCGAAGACCTCGCGGTGGCGGCGGATCGCCTCCGATGAGGCGTCTTGAATGGCGGTGGCGTAATCATAGGCATTGGTGTGGACCGCGCGCAGATCCTCGACCAGCGCCTTGAGCGCGGGGGGCAGGCCTTCATAGGCGGCGACGGCATTGGCCCAGAGCGTGTCGCCGCCCGCTGGTGGGATTACCAGCGCGCGCAGGATCGAGGCGGCGGGAAAGGCGGGGAGGAAGGTGATGTCGGTATGCCATAGCGACGCCGCTTCCCCCTCGCGCGAGTTGAGTTCGAGCAGGAAGCGCGACCCTTCCGCCACCGGCACGGTGGGATGCGCCAGCGGCTCGCCCAGCCGGGCGGCAAAGGCCTCGTGCGCGTCGTCGTCGAGCTGCGTCTGGCCGCGGAAGAAGATGACCTTGTGGCGGACGAGCGCCTGTTTGATGGCGTCGACGGTCAGGTCGTCGAGATCGCCCGACAGCGCGACGCCCCGGATTTCGGCGCCGATCCGCCCCGCAACGGGCACGATGTCGAGCGGGCTCTGGGCGTCGGCGGCATTATAGAATTGGTGCTGGATCACGGTCATGTCACACTCCTTCAGGCTTGGACGGGAACAGGGGCCGCGCGGGCATCGAGGGCGCGGCGGATCGCGGCGTGGCGGGTCTGGTCGAGCGGAAAGTGCCAGATCAGCGCGGCCGAGATGATGTGCGCAACGGCAGGGCCGAGCGCGAAAACATATTTGAGCGCGTCGAGCGCGGCGGGGGCGCTGTGCCCCTTGGGCTGGAAGCCCAACCAGGCGAGCAACGGCAGCGCCAGGCCGATGCCGATCGCCGGGCCCGCCTTGGTCGCCAGGCTGAAGACCGAGAAGAACAGGCCGGTGCGGTTGTGTCCCGTCGCCAGTTCATGCGCATCGGCGACATCCGCCACCATCGCGCGCAGCATCAGATTGCCCGACCCCTGGGTCAGCCCCTGCGCCACCGCCAGCGCGATCAGCAGCCACAGCATGTCGGGAAAGACCGCGAGCAGGCCGATATTGATCGCCGCCTGCGCCAGTTCGCCCGCGATCGCCGTCTCGCGCTTGCCCAGCCGCCGCCCGATCGCCAGCCAGAGCGGCCCGGCGGCGACGCCGAATAGGAATTGCAGCAGGTACAGCCCGCTCGCCCATTGCGGCAGGCCCATATAGCTGACGCAGAAGAATGCGATCAGCCCGGCGCGGATCGACTGGCCCGCCGTCACCGCCACGTCGGAGGCGAGCACGCGCAGCAGCAGCCGGTCGCCAAAGACCAGCCCGGCGCTGCGCCAGAAGCCGATACCGTGCGGATGCCGAGCGGGGGTGGGCGGTTCGGCGATCGTGGTCAGGCCCAGCAACAGCGCGGGCACCAGCGTCGCCAGGATGAACAGGCCGGTCGCATGGAGCTTCAGCACCCCGTCGGCGGGACGCCATTGCTCGATCAGCGTCGGCAGGATCAGCACCAGCAACAGGCCGATCGCGAACATCGTCTGCTTATAGGTCACGATGCGCGTGCGTTCGTGATACCGGCCCGACAATTCCCCCGCCCAGGCGGAGAAGGGGATCTCGATCATCGTCCAGCCCGCGTAAAAGACGAAGAGGGCCACGCCCAGATACAGCGGCGCGACGGTCGCGGGCGGGAAGAACAACAGCGTAGAGCCGATCCCGAACAGCAGGCCACCGGCCGCGATCCATGGCCGCCGTCGCCCGAAACGGCTGCGCGTGCGATCGGACAGCGTGCCGATGATCGGGTCCGACGCCATGTCCCAGAGGCGACCGAGGAAGAAGATGAAGCCGATCGTCGCCAGCGACAGGCCGAAATGGCTGGCATAGAGTTGCGGCACGAACAGGGCGAGCGGCAGGCCTGCCGCGGCCAGCGGGATCGACAGCGAGCCGAAGCCGAGCAGTCGATAACCCGATGCGCCATCGCCTCGTGTGGCCTGTCGCGGTGCCCGCCGGGGCTTTACGGTATCAAAGGGAATGCTGGCCATCGCCGCCTCCGTCAGAAACGGACCTTGAAGGTCGCGCCATAGGTGCCCGGATCGCCGAGAATGGCGGTGACGAGCCCGTAATTGACGACGTTCAAGGTCTGGAAATAGTGTTTGTCGAACAGGTTGCGTGCCCAGACCGACAGGTCGTAGCGACCATCCTCGCCCAGCCGGATGCCCGCCCGCGCATTGACCAGGCCATAGCCGGGGACCAGCCCGTAGCGGCTGTTGCTGGCGACCGTGTAATAAGACGAGCGGTACGACCAATCGCCGTGCAGATAGGCCTCGGCACCGCCGCCGACCGTGTGTGTCGCATCGCCGCCGACCGAGGCCGCCCATTTCGGCACGCCCGCCAGCCGCTTGCCGGTAAAGTCGCTCACCGGCGATCCGCCGGGGCTGGTGGCGGTGGGGTTGAGTGCCTCCACCGGCGTCGGGCCGTTGGGATAATCGCGATAGGTCGCGTCGGTATAGGCGATCGAGCCGGTCAAGCTCAGCCAGTCGGCGGGGCGGACCGCGACATCGCCCTCGAACCCGCGCGAGCGGACCTTGGGGATGTTGGCGATATAATTGATATAGGTGTTGGTGCCGATCACCTGCTGGACGATCGTCGTCTGATAATCGTGCACATTGGTTTGGTAGGCGGCGAGATTGAACGTCACGCGCCGGTCGAGGAACTGCGACTTCAACCCGATCTCGTAATTGTCGACCGTCTCGGGCCGGACGACGGGATCGACCCCGGCGGGCAGGTTGGTGAGGTTCAGCCCCTGCGACTTCGCGCCGCGCGAATAGGTGGCATAGACCAGCACGTCCTCGCCGGGTTTCCAGCCCAGCGTCGCCAGCCCGGAAAAGCTGTCATCGTCGGTGTCGACCGAAAAAGCCTGGATCGGTGACAGCGCGTTGCGGATCGCGGTGACGCGCGCGATTTGCGCCGCCGTCAGCCCGGTCGTCGGTTGGGCGAAGAGGCGTTCATTGGCATAGCTGCCCCATTTCTCCTCATGCGTGTAGCGCAAGCCCGCCGTCAGGCTGAGCGCGGGCGTGATGTGCCACGTTCCCTGACCGAAGAACGCCCCGCTCTTGGTATGCGGATCGGACCGGGTGGCGGAGAGCAGGCCGTTGGTGGCGATGCCTGCGACCGTCTGATTGTCCGACGGAAAGAGCGCGAGGGCGGCGTCGGGCCCGAATTCGCTGCGGCCATAGCCGCGCACCACCTGCTGGAAATAATAGACGCCCAGCAGCCAGTCGATCGTGCGCGTGCCGGTGGAGGCGAGCCGCAACTCCTGGCTGAACTGGCGTTGGAAATTGAGGATATGGCCTTGCGTGTTGATCGACAGCGCGGTCATGTCGCCGTCGTTGCGGGGGAACCAGTTCCATTGCCGGACGGCGGTGATCGATGTCAGCGCCGCGCCGTCCAGATCGTAATCGACCTGACCCGACACGCCCCATGTATCCATGTTCGCCTGGAACGGCGAATTGGCATCTGTGCGCCTTGCAAAGGGATCGATCGGCAGCGGCGTGTAGTTCGGAAAGCGGGCCAGCCGCTGAACGAAGCTGTTGGCGATGGGGGCGCCATTGTCATAGGTCGCGAAGGTCCGCACCGGCAGGTTGACGCAGCATGTCTGGTTCTGCTGGCCCCAGTCGCCGATGATGCGGATCGTCAGGGCCGGGGCGGGGGTCAGCAGCAACTGGCCGCGTATCGTCGCATTCTCATAGTCATGGACCCGGCGGCGCGTCGTCGTGTCGTAGAGAAAGCCGTCGCGGCTGGTATAGGCCGCGCTCAGGCGGAAGGCGGCGAGACCGTCGATCAGCGGGCCGGTGACGGAGCCGCGCAGCTGGCGATAATCGTAATTGCCGACATCGACTTGGCCATCGGCATGCCAGTCGAATTGCGGCAGGCGGCTGGAGATATTGATCGCGCCCGCCGTGGTGTTCTTGCCGAACAACGTGCCCTGCGGCCCGCGCAGCACCTCGACCCGGTCGAGGTCGACCAGATCGAACTGGCTTTGCCCGACACGGCCGTAATAGACATTGTCGATATAGACGCCGACGCCGTTTTCCAGACCGTCATTGGTCAGCGCGACATTCGAGCCCAGCCCGCGAATATTGATATTGGTGTTGCGCGGATTGAAGCTGAAGACCTGGAGCGACGGCACCAGTTGCTGGACCTGATCGAGCCGATAATCGCCGCGGATACCAAGCTGCTCCGCGTCGACCACGCTGAGCGCGATCGGTACGTCCTGCGCCCGCTCCTCACGCCGCCGGGCGGTGACGAGGATGTCGTTGGCGGGGGCTTCCTCGACCCCGGCGTCGGTCGGCGCGGTGTCGGCTCGCGGTGCCTCGACGCTTTTTTCCGCCTTGGCTGGCGTGTCGTTGCTGGCGAGTACGACCTGTGCGGCGGCACCGGACGGCAGCAGCGCCGTGGCGGCGAGCAGCAGGTAGCGGCGGCGACGGACAAGCGCCATCGTTGCCGGAAATCCCCTTTTCATGGATTGGCTTTCTTGTTGGTCTTGGCGATGGGCGGCGCGGGGCGGGGGCACGATCCGTCCCCCTGCCGCCACCCTGATGGCGTCGGACGGATACGGCGCTGCCGCGTGTACGAGACCGGTGCGACCGGCCCCGCGCAGGGTCAGCGATCAGAAAATGCTATGACGGACCCGGAAAGCCGGCGGATCGTGAAAGCGGACTGAGATCATCCCGGTCTCCTCGCTGGGGCACCGAAGGGCGCCATGAGTAAAACCTATCAAACAGATAGGATTTGTGGGAAAAGCATATATTGCCGTGCGATTAGGCCAGCTATTCGCTTGCGAACGTGGCGGCTGACGCAGGAAAGTGGCGGAAAATCAGCCTCGCGAGTGCGTCATGCCGCTGTAAAGATGGGCCTTCAATGGGAGGCTGTCTGTGTCGCAACGCCGTCAACAAGGGGCTGGTCGGATGAAATGGATGATGGCGGCCGCACTGTGCATGGCCGCGACGCCCGCCCTGGCGCGCGAGACGCCGGCCGATCTGGTCGACCCGTTCGTCGGCACGCTGGCCGATTTCGGACAGTTGACGCCTGCCGCCGTCGCGCCGTTCGGCATGGTGCAGCTCAGCCCGGATACCGATCCGGCCAATCATGCGGGTTATGACTTCGCCGCCGACCGGCTGCGCGGCTTTTCCTTCACGCGCGGCGTGGGGGTGGGCTGCGGAGGCGCGGGCGGTGACCTGCTCGTGTCGTTGCGCCCGGCGGGGGCGAGCGGCCTCGCGATGATGGACAAGCGCAGCGAGCGGGCGGCGGCGGGATTTTATCGGGTGCGCTATGACGGCGATCTGACGGCGGAGGCGACGGCGACGCGGGGGGCGGGGCTGTTGCGCTTTGCGGTGGGTCGGGCGGGGCGGGTCGTGCTGCGGATCGATGCGCGGCACAGCTATGCCAAGCGGACCTCGGCGACATGGCGGACGACGACCAGCGACGATCTGCGCGCCGAGATGGTGGCGGGAACGGTGTGCGACCAGGGACGCTATCGCCTGTTCTCATCGAGCCGGGTGACGCTGAACGGCCGCCCGCTTCACCGTGCGATGGTCGTCAAGGACGGTGTGGCGACGCTCGACCTGACCGTGCGGCGCGGCGATGTGGTCGCATTGGCCACCGGCGTGTCGAGCGTCGATGATGACGGGGCGGCGCTGGTTCGCGAACGGGAAATCGGTCATCGCGGTTTCGCGGCCATTGCCGCCGAAACGCGCGCCGCCTGGAACCGGGTGCTGGAACGGGTGCGGCCGGAGGGATCGCGGGCCGAGCGTGCGCTGTTCTACACCGCGCTGTTCCGCGTCTTCCAGACCCCGGTCGCGATCGACGATCCCGATCGCCGCCACCGGGAGAATGACGGGACGATCGCCCGGTCGCGCGCCGGGCAGACCCGCTATGCCAGTTGGTCGCTATGGGACAATTACCGGACGCAGCTGCCGCTGCTCGCCCTGCTGCAACCCGAACGCAGCCAGGATATCGCCCGCTCGCTCGCCGATCTCTACACACGCGGCAAGGCGCAATGGGCGACGATGACCGAGCCGTTCCTGACGGTCCGCACCGAACATGCCGGGATCGCGCTGCTCGACATGCGGCGAAAGGGCATTGCCGGCTTCGATGCGCCCGCCGCGCTGAAGGGCATGGTCGCCGACAGCGCCACGCTGCAACGCGATACGCCCGATCAACAGATCGAGGCGGCCTATGACGACTGGGCGACCGCGCAGCTGGCGCAGGATTTGGGGGATGTCGACACCGCGCGGCGCTTCCTGGCAAAGGCCTATGGCTATCGTCCGATGTGGCGATCCGTGTTCGAAATGCCGGGGGCGGATGGCGACACGGTCAAGGCGCGTGGCCTGTATCAGGGGACGCTCTGGCAATATCGCTGGGCACCTGTGTTCGATCTGAACTGGATGGTCGCGACGGTGGGCAGGGCCGAATGGCTGGCGCAGCTTCATCACTTCTTCGATGCCGGTCTGTTCAACATGACCAACGAGCCGGATATCCAGGTGCCGTTCCTGTTCGCGGCCGCCGGACAGCCCCAGGCGACCGCCGATCTGGTGCGTACCATCCTGACGCAGCCGATGGCGCATCCCTATACCAACGCGGGCAAGCTGCCGCAGCCCTTTGTCGGGCGCAGCTTCGCGCTGGCGCCGCAGGGCTTTGCCGATGGCATGGACGATGACGCAGGCGCGATGACCGCCTGGTATGTCTTCGCGTCGCTGGGCCTTTATCCGCTGGTGCCGGGTGAGCCCTGGTATGTGGTGACGGTGCCGAGCTTTGCGCGCGCGACCATCGATCTGGGTCGGGGGCGCCGCATGACGGTCCGCCGCGTCGGTCCACGCGATGGCGCGATCGTGCGGGCCGACTGGAATGGGCGGGCGCTGGCGGACTGGCGGGTGACGCACAAGGCGCTGCTGGAGGGCGGGACATTGACGGTCACGACGCGTCCCCGTTGATCTGGATCGCTCCATAAATCTGGTCGATTCACAAATCTGTCGTGATAGCTTGGCAACGGGGCTGCCAATTGATCCAAAACGGGGGAAACCATGACTTTTGCCAAAGCTGCGCTGCTGCGCGCGACCGCCTTGACCGCTGCGCTGATCGCCGTGCCGCAACTGGCCAATGCGCAGACCACCAGCGAGGCGGCGACCGATACCGCCAAGGCTGCGCCCGAGACGCAGGCGGCGACCGGCGAAGAGGTGATTGTCACCGGGTCCGCCCGGCGGCAGCGGCGCTTCGACGTGTCCTATGCGGTCAATTCGCTGGGGCAGGACGATGTGAAGCGGCTGGCCCCGCTCAATTTCGCCGATCTGCTCGGCAAGCTGCCCGGCATCCAGGTCGAGGCGACCGGCGGCGAGGTGCAGAACATCACCCGCGTCCGCGGCATTCCCACCGATGACGGCTATGCCGTGTTCCAGCAGGACGGCCTGCCGCTGTTCAACGACATCAACGGCAATTTCTTTCGCGGCGACAGCCTCAACCGCTACGACCTGATGACCGAGCGGGTCGAGGTGGTGCGCGGCGGCCCCGCGCCGATCTTCGCCAGCCAAGCGGCAGCGATCGTCAACTCGATCACCGCGACCGGCACCGACACGACGCGGGGCAAGGTGCAGGTGACGCTGGGCACCACCGACCTCTATCGCCTGGACGCGATGCAGGCCGGGCCGCTGGGGAACCGCACCTATTATGCGGTCGGCGGCTATCTGCGCCAGGACGGCGGCCAGCGGAACAACGGCTTTCCCAATGATCGCGGCGGGCAGATCCGCGCCAATATCAAGCGCGACCTGGACAATGGCACGCTCAAGATCAGCGTCAATTATCTGAACGACCACAACACCTTCTACCTGCCGATCCCGATCGCCGATCCGCGCAACCCGTCGGTGTCGCTCAATCCCTATATCAACTTCTTCCACGGCACGCTGAACTCGCCCGCCTATCGCGGCGTGACGCTGAAGTACCGGGACTCGGCCGGGGTGGTGCGCAGCGAGACCCGCGATCTGGCCAATGGCCGCCACATGGAATATGGCAATATCGGCCTGCAATATGACGCCGAGTTCGGCGGCTGGCAGTTCTCGGCCAAGACCGGCTACACCCAGGGCAAGCTGAGTTTCGACGCGCTCTATTCGACCTCCAACCCGGTCGACGCGAACAGCTTCGCCAACAGTTTCCTGAGCGCCGCCAATGCCGCCTTCGGCCCGGTCGCGCGGCTGGGCTATGCGCTGTCGGCGACCAATGGCGCGACGGCCTATGATCCCTATGCCGCGTCCGGCCTGGTCGTGCAGGGCCAGTATCGCGGCGTCGATTCCCGTTTCTATTCGGGGCAGGGCGATGTCAGCGTCACGCGCAAGTTCGACACCGGTTTCGGCACGCATGACCTGCGGCTGGGCGGCTATGCCTCGGCCTATGGCCTGACCAACAAGGCCGTCTATCAGGATTATCTGATGGAGGTGCGCGGCCAGCCCCGGACGCTGGACCTCGTCGCCTATGACGCGAGCGGCAAGGTGCTGGGCTATGTCACCGACAAGGGCGTGCTGCGTTATGGCACGACGCTGAACCAGGGCGATGTCGATTCCACCGTCTATGCGGTCTATGCCAACGACACCTGGGAGGTGACGCCGGGCCTGCGCATCGATGGCGGTATTCGCCATGAATGGTACAATATCAGCGGCTATGGCCTGACCTCCACCTCGGTCAATCTGGGCGATCCGACGACCCTGGCCGACAATAATGTCCGCAGCTTCGACGGTGGACGCCAGACCCGCAAGGACAGCCCGGTCGCGACCAACTGGACGGTCGGCATCAACTATGACGTCAGCACCCATTTCGGTGGTTATCTGCGCGCCTCGCATCTGGAGGTGCCGCCGCAATCGGCCAGCTATTACAATATCAATCCCGTGCTGGTGAAGACGCAGGCCGACCAGTATGAGGCCGGGCTGAAGGCGTCCTTCGGTCGCAACTATCTGTACATGACCGGCTTCTATACGAAGTTCGATCCGTTCAACGCCTCGTTCGTGGCGTTCAATCCGACCACCGGCCGCAACGACCAGGCGGTGCCCTTTATCGGCCAGGCCGAGGTGAAGGGCGTCGAGGTCGACGGCACGCTGGCCCCGGCGCCGTGGTTCTTCGTCTCGGGTTCGTTCACCTATCAGGAACCGAAGTACAAGAATCTCCAGAACAGCTCGGGCGCCGACCCTTCCGCGGTCAACGGCAAGCAGATCATCCGCGAGCCCAAGGTGTTCGGCAATATCCGCCCGACCTTCGCCTTCGACGCCGGGAGCGATCAGGTCGAGATCTATGGACGTTACGAATATGTTGGGCGTCGCTATGTCGACCTGTTCAACAATACGGGCCTGCCCGCTTACAACACGTTCGGCCTGGGCGCGACGCTGACCCATGGCGGGTTCCAGTTCCAGGTGGTCGGCGACAATATCTTCAACAACAAGGGCCTGACCGAGGGCAATCCGCGCACCGATCAGCTGAGCGGCCAGACCTCGCGCGATGCGATCTATGGCCGCCCGATCTTCGGGCGCAGCGTCCGCTTCGTCATCAGCAAGGCATGGTGAGGCGCATGATGTGGGCCATGGCGGCGGCGATGCTATTGTCCATGGCCGCGCCGTGGCCCGCCGTCGCGGCGACGCCCGTGCGCGATAGGCAACTGGCGACGATGGCGGCGCGGCTGTTCCCCGCGCTGCACGGGAAAGTGCTGGCGGGGGAGGCGCGCGATCGCCGCGTCGCCGCCTGTGCCGGAGCACCCGCATGTGTCGTCGCGGCGGCGATCCTGCGCGACGACGAGCGCGAGACGCTGGCCGCGCGTGCGGGCGATCGCGCCGACGACGTGCGGCGGCAGGTCGACGGGCTGAACGATATCCTGCGGGTTTATGGCGTCGGCAAATTGCCCCGCTATCCCCTGATCGACGGGTCCGATGCGCCGTTCGGCAGCGAGGCCTTTGCGGCCGAGGTCGCCGATGCGGTCACCATGGCCGGGACGCAGCGCAGCGATCCGGCGGTCGGCGGCGACATCAGCCTGTCGCTGGCGCTCGCCTTGCTCGACGCCAATGACAAGAATGCGGCGGCGGCCTTCGAGCCGCTCGACCAGCGTTACAATGCCGCGGCGATCGAACGCGCCCGTACCATCGACTGGGGCCGGTATCGCTATACGGCGATTCTGGTCCTGGGCGTCGGGCCGGAGGACATCGTCACGCCGCTGAGCGCAAAGGGCAAGGTGAATGTCCGGATGGCCGCCGACTATTATGCACAAGGCCTCGCACCCTTCCTGATCGTCAGCGGTGGCGCGGTGCATCCGCGCGACACGCCGCATGTCGAGGCGGTGGAGATGCGGCGCGCCCTGATCGAACGTTATGGCATTCCGCCCGAGGCGATCGTGCTCGAACCCTATGCCCGGCATACCACGACGAACATACGCAACGCCACGCGCCGCCTGATCGCGATAGCCGCACCGCTCGACCGGGACATGCTGGTCGTCAGCAATGCGCCGCATATCGACGCGGTCGCCAGCCCGGCCTTTGTCGAACGCAACCGCCGCGAACTGGGCTATCAGCCCGCCACCGCCGATGGCCAGATCGCCCCGACCGCCGTGGCGATGCGGCCGTCACGCGATTCCCTGCGCGTCGACCCGGCTGATCCGCTCGATCCCTGACCGGGAAGCGCCGGAAAAGGGGAGGTTCCCCCATTCCGGCGCTGTTCCATCCGCGCGGTTACGGAAGGATGGCGTTCTTCAGCAGGTCCACGACATTGGCCGCTTCCTTGGGACCGGACAATAGGCCCTTGGCCGAATACAATGCCATGCCGAAGACCTGGCCCGCTTCGACCTTGGGCGGCATGACCAGTTCGTCGCGCACCGTCACGACATCCAGCAGCGCCGGACCGGGTTCGGCAAGCCATGCCTTGACCGCCTCTTCCAGTGCATCGGGATGCTCGACCCGCCGCCCCCACCAGCCCATCGCGTCCGCCATGCGACCGAAATCCGGGTTTTTCAGTTCGGTGAAGGTATCGAGCAGTCCTTCGACCTTCTGCTCGATCTCGACGAAGCCGAGCGTGCCGTTGTTGAAGACCACGACCTTGATCGGCAGGTCTTCCTGTACGGCGGTGAGCATGTCGCCCAGCAACATGGTCAACCCGCCATCGCCCGACATGGCGATGACCTGCCGCCCCGGATAGGCGGCCTGCGCGCCCAGCGCCTGGGGCATGGCATTGGCCATCGTCCCGTGGCTGAGGCTGACCACCGTCCGGTTCGCCCCGGTCGACGGAATGTGGCGCAGGCACCAGACCATGGGCGAGCCGCCATCGGCGGTGAACACCGCATCGGGCAAGGCATGCTGCGCGATCAGCCCGGTCAGATATTGCGGATGGATCACGTCGCGGTGTCCGGCCGTCTGTCGCGCATCGAGCGCCGCCTCCGCCTTGTGCGCATGCGACAGGGCATGGTCGAGGAAGCTGCGATCCTCACGCGGGGTGACCATCGGGATAAGCGCCTGGAGCGTGTCCGCGATGGTCCCCACCGCCGCGATGTCGACCGGATGGCGACGGCCGAGATGCGTGGCCTCGACGTCGATCTGGATGATCGTCGCCTTGCTCGGATAGAATTGCCGCCACGCAAAGTCGCAGCCCAGCAGCAACAGCGTGTCGCAGTCCATCAGCGCCTGATAGCCGCCCGCCGTGCCGAACACCCCGGTCATGCCGACGTCATAGGGATTGTCGTGTTCCAGAAAATCCTTGGCCCGGCTGGTCCGTGCGACCGGGGCCTGCAACCGCTGGGCCAGGGCGACGACCGCGTCATGGGCATGCTCGCAGCCCGAACCGCCATAGATGGCGATCCGTTCGCCACCGTTCAGCGCATCGGCGATCCGCGCCAGTTCCTGATCCGAAGGACGGATCACCGGTGCCGCGCGGTGCACGGCGAAGTCCGGCTCGTCGGGCGCATTGGCCTTGGACACGTCGACGGGCACGATCAGCACCGCGACCCCGCGCTTGGCGATCGCGGCCTGTGCCGCCATCGCCGTCATCCGCCGGGCCTGGGCGGGCGTGCGGATTTCCTCGCAGAAGACGGTGCCCTTGGCATAGACCGACTTGAAATCAACCTCCTGCGGAAAGTCGAAGCCGAGTTCGTCCTGCACGATCTGGCTGGCGATCAGCACCACGGGCGCACGATTGCGGTTCGATTCCCAGACGCCGTTGATGAAATGCAGGCTGCCGGGCCCGCATGACCCGGCGCATAGGGCCAGTTCGCCGGTCAGCAGCGCATCGGCGCCAGCGGCGAAGGCGCCCGCTTCCTCATGCCGGACATGGACCCAGCGTATGTCGCTGCGGCGGATGGCATCGGTGACGTAATTGAGCGTGTCACCCGGTACGCCATAGCATCGCTTCGCCCCGGCGGCGGCCAGGGTCTCCACGATCACATCGGCCACACGTCGCGTCATTATCCACCTCTAACGTCACCACTGCTCTTGATCGCGGTAAGTGTTCTGGCGACGGATCGGTTCCCGGCGGGGCGCGGGGCTTTGATCCTGCCCGGCATTGGGAGCGTCTGCGCTTCATCATCGTTACGAGGCCGAGACAGGGAGGCCGTCGTCATTCGGATGGAGACTCGCGACACGCTGCGACAGATATTCCGCTTCGACTGGCGGGGCGCGGTCGTCGCGATGCCCGCCTTGTTCCTGCTGCTGTTGGCGGGTGTGCTGAGCCATGCCCATGTCGCGGCCTCGATCGCGGCGGGCGCGGCCTTTGCGGTCGGATTCGGCGCGACCAAGCGCGTCCGGCATCGCAATCTGGACGCGATGCTGCTGACCGGCGGCGGGATGGCGGTGGTCAGTATCCTGGGAACGCTGGTGGGGCGCGACCCCTATCTCGAACTCGTCGTGACGATGCTGATGGGCGGACTGTGCGGCGCGCTGATCCGCTGGGACACCACGCTATGGTGGGTGTGGTTGCAGGTCATCATCGCCTTCCTGCTGGCGGCGAATTATCCCGGCGACCTGTCCGCCGGGCTGCACCGCGCCGCGCTGGTCACGCTGGGCACGGGCGTTCAGATCGCCATGGTCTGGCTGATGAAATTGGCCATCGACACCCCGGCAAGCGTGTCGCCGCCGGACGAGGATGTGCGGGCCAGGGACATGGTGCTGCACGCCCTGCGCGCGGCGATCTGCATCGGTGTGGCGCTGCTGGCGAGCCGGGCCGTGCACCTCATCCACCAATATTGGGCGCCCATGACGGCGATGATCGTCCTGAAGCCGGGCCTGCGCGACACGGCCCTGCGCGGTGTCGAGCGGATCGGGGGCACCATCCTGGGCATCGTGATCGCGACCGCGATCATCCTGGCGACCGGCTCCCCGATCCTGCGCGTGATTGCGGTGACGTTGTTCGGGGCGGCGGCCTTCGGATTGCAACAGGCCCGTTATGCCGTGCTGGCCACCGCGATCACCGCCAGCGTGGTCTTGATGATCGCCCTGGCGGGCAGCGAGGTACTGGGCGTCGATTGGGACCGGCTGACCGCCACGCTGATCGGCGGGCTTGTCGCACTGGCCGGGGCCGCGCTGGCACCGAAACGACGAGTCCCGGAGAGCCGCGAGGGAATCCAGGGATGATGACGTGCCGCAGCCCCCGGCGTCCCGATGATCGCGGAACGCCGGGGGCCTTTGCTCAATCCTCGGCGATCAGGCTGTCGCGGCGGGTATCGCGCATCCGCAGATAGACGATCAGCGAGATGCCGATCATCGCGGTGACGTACCAGTAGAAGCCCTGCTCCCACCCGGCGGCCTTGAACTTCAGCGCGACGAACTCGGCGGTGCCGCCGAAGATGGTGTTGGCCAGCGCATAGGGCAGGGCGACGCCCAGCGCGCGGATATGGGCGGGGAACATCTCCGCCTTCACCACCGCGTTGATCGAGGTATAGCCCGTCACGATGATGAGCGCGGCCATCACCAGCAGCCCGGCGGTGAACATGTCCTGCGTATGCTGAAGCGCGGTAAAGATCGGATAGGTGAACAACACGCCCGACACGCCGAAGGCGATCATCAGCGGCTTGCGCCCGATCTTGTCGCTCAGCGCGCCCGCCACCGGCTGGAGCAGCATGAAGATGAACAGCGTGACCGCGTTGATCTGCGTCGCCGCTTCCTTGGTGAAGCCGCTGGTGTTGACCAGGAACTTCTGCATGTAGATCGAATAGGCATAGAAGGCGAGCGTACCACCGGCGGTCAGCAGCATGACCAGCGCGGTTTCCTTCGGGTGGTGGCGCAGCAGGGCCAGGAAGCCCGACTTGGGCGCGTCGGTGGCCTTGGCGTTCTTGAAGCTCTCGGTCTCCGCCAAGCCGCGACGCAGACGGAACACGACCACGGCCAGGACCGCGCCGACGAGGAAGGGGATACGCCAGCCCCATTCCTCCAGCGCGGGCTTGCCCATCACATTCTGGAGCACGAGCAGCAGCAGGATCGCGAGCAACTGGCCCGAGATCAGCGTGACATACTGGAAGCTGGAGAAGAAGCCGCGCCGGTCCTTGCCCGCCATTTCCGACAGATAGGTCGCGCTGGCGCCATATTCGCCACCGACCGACAGGCCCTGCATCAGCCGGGCGATGACCAGCAGCGCAGGCGCCAGCACGCCGATCGTCGCATAGCTGGGGGTCAGCGCGATGATGAGCGAGCCCAGGCACATCAGTGTCACCGACAGGGTAAGACCCGCCTTGCGACCATGACGGTCGGAATAGACGCCCATCACCCAGGCGCCGATCGGCCGCATGACGAAGCCGACCGCGAACACCGCCGCCGCGCTCAAAAGCTGGGCGGTCTGGTTGTCGCTGGGGAAGAAGTGTGGCGCGAAATACAGGGTGAAGGCGGCATAGACATACCAGTCGAACCACTCGACCAGATTGCCGGTCGAGCCGCCGATGATCGATTTCAGCCGGGTGTTGGTGCTGGGTGGCGCGGCGGGCGCCGCATGGGGCGCGGGTATCGTCGCCATGTCGTCTCTCCCATTATGGTTCATTATTGTCCTCGGAAACGGCCGGTCGGGCCCATCACATGGTCGTCAAGCGCGGTGAGGATTTGCGGGGCGGGCGCATTCCTGTTCACGACCGGCGATAAGGCCGCACGCCTGTCATCCTGATCCGGGGAACGCGTCATCCAGTCCTCTCACGCCCGATGCTTTCGGTGCAGGGCCATCATGCGCGCGCACCCATATGGGGTAAATCGATCGCGTTAAAAACGAGATAGTCTTTATAAATCAGTGCCTTGATGTTGGTTGATGCTCGTGATGCGGCGGATGCCGTGCGAGATTCTGCATGGCATCGGCTGGGAATTTGCAGCATCCTGCAAAAATGTCCGTGCGTCGCATTCTTCCCCTGATTCTGGCCGGCGCCTTTACCGTCGTCATCGGCCTCTTGGCGTGGCTGGTCGCTTCGGCATGGCTCAGCCGCACGGCGCGCGATGATCTGCGTGAGGAGGCGGGGCGGATCGCGGTTCAGCAGGCGCGCCTGTTCGCGAGCGATCTGGCGCAGTTCCGGCTGCTGCCGCTGGTGCTGGGGGAGTATAACGACCTTGGCGATGCCCTGCGTCAGGGCGATCCCGCCGCGCGGCGCCGCATGGACGGTAAGCTGCACCTCCTTGCCGAGCGCACCGGCGCACCCGTCATCTATCTGATCGACCAGAGGGGCGAGACGGTGTCGGCGTCCAATGCCGGAACCGCGGAGAGCTTCGTCGGGCGCAATTACCGGTTCCGCCCCTATTTCGTGCGCGCGATGCGGCAGGGGGCGGCGGAATATTATGCCGTCGGTAATGTCAGCGGTCGCCCCGGCCTGTTCCTCGCGCGTCGGATCGGCCCCGCCGCCGACCCGGCGGGGGTGATCGTGGTGAAGGTCGAATTCGACAAGCTGATCCGCATCTGGCGTACCGATCCGGGCGAGACGCTGGTGATGGATGGTCGCGGCATCATCCTGTTCGCGACCGATCCCGCCGAACGCTTCCGCGCGACCCGCCCGATCCGCCCGGCCGAACTGGCCGCCATCGGCAGTGCGGCCCAGTTCGGGGAGACGCCGCTACAGCCCAGCCGCTACACATTGTCGGCCAATGGCTTCGTCGCCGTGCCGGGTGGAGCGCCGTCCGTCGTCGGATCGGCCGCGATGCCGGTGCCAGGCTGGCGGCTGGTCCATGTCATGCCGGTCGCCATGTCCTTGCGCGAAGCCGCCAATCTGGCGCGGCTGATCGGACTGGTCGCGGCGCTGATCGCCGGATTGGTCGCGGCATTTCTTCTCTGGCGCATCACCCGTGCTGCCGATGCCGCGCGCGAGCGCGCCAGGCTGGAGGCCGCCGTCGCGACCCGCACCGCCGAACTGCGTGACGAGATCGCCGAGCGGACGCGGATCGACCAACGTTTCCGCGACGCCCGCGAGGAACTGGCCCAGGCCAACCGGTTGGGATCGCTGGGGTCGATCACCGCTGGGCTGGCGCATGAGATCAACCAGCCGGTGGCGACGATCCGCACCCTGTCGGAAAATGCGCGCGCCCATCTGGCGGGCGGCAGGCTGGACCGGGTCGCCGCCAATCTCGACACGGCGATCGGCCTGACCGCCCGCATCGGCGCGATCACGCAGGAGATGCGCCGCTTCGCGCGGCGGGGCACCGGCACGATCGAACCCGTGCCGCTGGACGCGGTGATCGCGGGCACGCGCCTGTTGATCGGCGACCGGTTCCGTACCGCCGGGGTTGCCCTGGATTGGCCGCCGCCGGGGCAGCCGAGCGTGATTGCGGGGCGGGTCCGGCTGGAACAGGTGCTGGTCAACCTGCTCCAGAACGCGCTCGACGCGGTGGCGGAGCATGACGCGCCGCAGGTCGCGCTGACCGTCGCGGCCGAAGGCGACCGCGTCGCGCTGATCGTCGCCGACAATGGCCCCGGTATCGATCCGGCCATCGCCGACCAGATTTTCGAACCCTTCGTCACCGGCAAGCCCGAGGGGCTGGGACTGGGATTGGGCATCGTGCGCGACATCATCCAGGGTTTTGACGGCACGGTATCGGTGGTGTGCTCGCCATTGGGGGGCGCGGCCTTCCAGGTCATCGTCGCGCGCGCAAAAGAGGATAGGCCATGAAAGTCCTGCTGATCGACGACGACGCCGCTTTGCGCGCCGCCATTGCCGACACCTTTGCGATCGCGGGTATCGAGGCGGAGGCCCATGCCGATGCGCGTACGGCGCTCGCCGGTCTCGACGCCGATTATGCCGGTATCGTCGTCACCGACATCCGGATGCCGGGCATGGACGGTCATGCGGTCTTCGATGCGGTCCATGCGACGGACCCCGAACTGCCGGTGCTGCTGATGACCGGGCATGGCGATATCGCGATGGCGGTCGCCGCGATGAGCCGGGGCGCGTTCGACTTCATCGCCAAGCCGTTCGCGACCGACCATCTGGTCGCCAGCGTCCGCCGCGCGCTGGAAACGCGCAGGCTGGTGCTGGAAAACCGGCGCTTGCGGTCGGTGCTTCCCGTCGCCGAGGAGGATTTCCCTCTGATCGGCACGACCCCCGCCATGGCCAGCCTGCGCGATGCGGTGCGTCAACTCGCGCAGGTCGAGGTCGACGTGCTGATCGAAGGCGAAACCGGTACTGGCAAGGAACTGGTCGCGCGGATGCTGCATCGCTGGAGCAAGCGGCGCGGGCGCGAATTCGTCGCGATCGACTGTGCCGCGCTGCCCGATCAACTCGCCGACGAGGCTTTGTTCGGAGGCCGCGCGCAAGGCGGCCGGATCGAGGATGCCAATCGCGGCACCCTGTTCCTCGACGAAATCGACAGCATGTCGAGCGCGGTCCAGGGCAAGCTGCTGCGCGTGATCGAAGAGCGTGAACTGCCCCCGGTCGGCGGCGGTTCGCCGCGCAGCGTCGACCTGCGCATCGTCGCGGCGGCCAAGGGCGACCTGTCCCGCGCCTGTGCCGAGGGGCGGTTTCGCGAGGATCTGCTCTATCGGCTGGAAACCGTGCGCGTGCGCATCCCGCCCTTGCGCGAACGCCGCGCCGACGTGCCGTTGCTGTTCAGCTATTTCCTGCAAGAGGCGGCCGAGCGCTTCGATCGTCCGGTGCCCTCGCTGACGGCGACGGTCGAGGCCAGGCTGATGACCGATCCCTGGCGCGGCAATGTGCGGGCGCTGCGCAACTTCGCCGTCCAGACCGTGCTGGCCCTTCACGATGCAAGAGGGGAGGAAGACAGCCTGCCGCTCGCCGACCGGGTCGCCCGCTTCGAAGCGGCGGTGATCGCCGAAGCGCTGCACAAGGCGGCGGGCGATGTCGCCAGCGCGGCCGAGGCGCTGGCGATGTCGAAGCGCAGCCTGTACGACCGCCTCCAGCGCTATGGCCTGGATGCCAGCGAGCATCGTCGATCGGGCTGATCCGTCATCGGATGACGGGTGCGCCGGGGCTGCATCGGGTGTGAGCAAAGCGGGGTGGGGTGGTATCGCGCAGTGTCGCGAAGGACGTAGCTGCCCCATGTCCGATCAAATTATTACATGGATGTCATAATTTGATCGGGGCACGCCGTTAAATTTTTTTCTCAGAGTGTGTCTCGGCAAATCACGAAAGAGAAAATTTCATATAAATCAATGCATAAAGAAAATTTCTGGCCGACATATTCGGGTTACCAATGATATTTGGTTAATGAAAACTCCCTATCCGAAGAACCTTATATTAAATTCCTGTCATGCATTCGCCCCGTCGAGGATCAAGCGAACCTCAACGAATTTCTAAGGCGTCATTGCTAGGTGATGTGAGCATAACACTGATTTCACATCATTATTTGCAGTGCGCGCCGCGATTGTGTGAACAGGGGATAAAGACATGCGGGCTACGATCAAGGCGAAGTTGGTCACGACATTTGCAGTCGTCCTGGTAATGTTGGCGATCATCGTGGGGTTTAGCGTCAATCGCTTGTCGACCCTGAACAGTGCCATGAGTGATATGGTCGATGATCCTGCCGCGTCGCTGGATCGTATTCAGCAATTCAACGATGCCACCACCTCTTCGATCGTCGCGCAGAAGAATCTGACGATGAGCGACGACCCCGACTTCATGTCCGGGCAGCTTGCGGAACTGCGGCGGCAGCGCGCGCGCGCGGATCGACTGATCGGCGAGGCCTTGCAGACCAAGGACGCGATCGACCGCGAAATGTATTCCGAGGCGCAGCGCGGGTGGACCGACTATAAGATGGTGGCCAACAAGGCGATCGAACTCGCCTTGGCCAATCGTAACGCCGAGGCCTCGGTGATTTCCCTGGGTGCCGCCAACAAGGCCGCGGTGCGTATCGGCGATATCGTCGACCAGATCGTCAAGCGTCAGCGGTCCGAATTGCACGCCGCCGATGAAGAGGGCGATACGCTGTACGCCCAGTCGCGCACGATGTTGCTCGTGGTCGCGGTAGCGGCCTTCCTGCTCGCCATGACGGGGGCCTTCTGGATCAGCCGCATCGTTTCGCGCGGCCTGAAGCGCGTCTCCGTCGCGCTCGGTGCGGTGGCGACCGGCGACCTGGACCATAAGGTCGAGGTGAACAGCAATGACGAAATCCGTGACCTGGTCACCGTCGTCAATCACATGACCGACAATCTGCGCAGCTCGGCGACGCTGGCGGATCGCATCGCACAGGGCGACCTGACGGTCGAGCATCAGCCGCTGTCCGACAAGGACAAGCTGGGTCACGCCCTTGTCGCGATGGTCGAGCGGCTGCGCATCGTCGTCGGCGAAGCGACCGAAGCGGCATCGAGCGTCGCGGCCGGTAGCCAGCAGCTGTCCTCCTCGTCCGAGCAGGTGAGCCAGGGCGCGACCGAACAGGCGGCAGCGGCCGAAGAGGCATCGTCGTCGATGGAGCAGATGGCGGCCAACATCAAACAGAATGCCGACAACGCGACCCAGACCGAGAAGATCGCCCGCCAGTCGTCGCAGGACGCCGAACAGAGCGGGGCTGCGGTGCAGAAGGCCGTCGTCGCGATGCGCACCATCGCCGAGAAGATCGGCATCGTGCAGGAAATCGCCCGCCAGACCGACCTGCTCGCCCTGAATGCGGCGGTGGAAGCGGCGCGTGCCGGTGAACATGGTCGCGGCTTTGCGGTGGTTGCCGCCGAGGTCCGCAAGCTGGCCGAGCGCAGCCAGACGGCGGCGGCCGAGATCAGCGGCATGTCGTCGGACACCGTCGGTGCCGCGACGCAGGCGGGCGAGATGCTGACCAAGCTGGTGCCCGACATCCGCCGCACCGCCGAGCTGGTCGCCGAGATCAGTGCCGCCTGCCGCGAGCAGGATATCGGTGCGGTCCAGATCAACCAGGCGATCCAGCAGCTGGATCAGGTCACCCAGCAAAATGCCAGCGCCTCCGAAGAGATGTCGGCAACGTCCGAACAGCTGGCGGAGAAGGCCGGTCAGTTGCAGTCCAGCATCTCGTATTTCCACATCGACGAGGCGGGCCGGAATAATGCCGTCCGTCGTCCTGCCCATCGTCCCGCTGCGCGCAAGGCGGCCAAGCCATCGGCACCCTCGCGGGGGTTCGCGCTCGACCTGACGCCCGGCGGCTCGGATGATGAGGACCGCATGTTCGGACGCGCGGCATGAGCGGGGAAACCGAAGCGGTCGTCTTCGCGATCGACGGCGCCCTGTTCGCGCTGCCCGTAACCAGGGTGCGCGAAATACTGGATCGGCGTCCGGCCTTTCGCGTGCCCTCCGCGCCCGATTGGCTGGTCGGATTGATCGACCTGCGCGGACAGTCGGTGGCGGTGATCGACCTTCGCGCCTTCGCCACCGCCACCCATACCGAAGCCGGAGACGGTGCGCGCATCCTGATCGTCGAGACCGGTGAACATGGTCCGTGCCTGGGCCTGCTGGTCGATCAGGTCGTCGATGTGGCGTGCCACGCCAATGCGGATCGACAGGACGTGCCCGCCATCGTGCCGCAACGCGGTCCATGGCGTCTGTCGGGCGTCCTGCGTCGTGGCGAGGCGTTTGTCGGGCTGCTCGACATGGAGGCTATCGCGGCATTGGCCGACGACGCCCGTTACGCCTGTGAGGCGGTCGCCGCGTGAAAGCGGGGGCGGGGGCCAAGGCTCCCGCCCCTCACAAAAGAGGGATATGGCGATGACGCTTCGTCAATCGATCATGCTGCTGGTCGCCCCGATGCTGGCCGCGCTGCCGATGCCCGCCTTCGCGCAGGAAGAGGAGCCGCGCACGGAAGCCGAAGGCGAGGGGGAGGAGGCGCCGACACGGGCCTTCAGCCTCGACCTGCTCTACAAGGCCGATCTGGTCGGCGTGGCGGCGGGCGGCGGTGCGCGGGGTGCGCGCTTTCTCGACAATGTCGACCTGATGGCATCGCTCGACCTGGAGCGTGCGGCTGGCTGGCAGGGCGGTAGCGCCTATGTCGGGGTGTTGAGCAACACGGGCGCACGGCCCAATGACATTGCGGGCACCTTGCAGGGGGTCAACAATATCGAGGTCGCGAGCCCCGATGTGCTGCTCTATCAGGCTTGGGTGCAGCAGCGCTTTGCCGGGGATCGGGGGTCGGTGCTGGTCGGCAAATATGACCTCAATAGCGAGTTCTATGCCAATCCGGCCGCCGCCGCGCTGATCGCGCCAGCCTTTGGTATCGGATCGGAGCTGGCGGCGACGGGGCCCAATGGGCCGTCGATCTTCCCGCAGACCGATCTCGCGATCCGCGTCCGGATGGAGGGCAAGCGCCATTATGTGCAGGCGGCCGCGATACGCGCGCCGCGCGGGGTTGCGGACGATGGCGGTCCGCGATCGGCCCTGTTGATCGCGGAAGCGGGTATCAGGGGGCGGACGGCGATTACCATCGGCGGCTGGACCTATAGCCGTCACCAGCCGCGGATCGTCCCGCCCGGCCTCACCCTGGCCCCCGACACCGCCGCGTCGCATGGACTATATGCGCTGATCGAACAGGATTTGGCCGGCGAGGCGGGGAAGATGGGGCATTGGTGCGCCTTTCTCCGTGCCGGTCTGTCCGATGGTCTGACCACGCCGTTCGGCAACGGGACGCAGATCGGCGTGACGGGGCATGGTATCCTGCCGTCGCGCCCCGACTCGCTGGTTTCGATCGGCCTGGCGACCGCCGGGCTGAGCGGGGCCTATCGCCGGACCAATCCCCCCGACGAACCGCTCCTGTCCCGATCGGAAAGCATGGTCGAACTGACCTATAGCGATCGTGTCGCGCCCTTCCTGACGCTTCAGCCGGATGTCCAATATGTCCATCGGCCGTCAGGCCTGCGCGACGCGCCGGGCGTGGTGGTGCTGGGCCTGCGGGCGATCGTCGACTGGAAGATCCATTAAGCCGGATCACGCTGCGCGGTCATCGCGCTAGCCGGGTCTATACCTTGATGACATCGCCTTGAGCCAGCGCGAGCCCCTCTCCTGAAGGGGAGGGCATGTCATCCTGCCCTATGGGGCACTGCCCTGCACGGGATCAGCCGATCCCGTGCAGCAGCGTCGAATCCTCAGACAGCGCAAAGCCGTTTCGCCCGCGCTGTTTGGCGGCATAAAGGGCGCCGTCCGCCAGCTTGAAGAGCACGCTCGGCGATGTCCCATTGACGTTCCGGCGCATGGCGACGCCGATGCTGACGGTGACGACATGCATTCCGTCCCGACGGGCCGGATGCGGGATCATCCCGGCGCGGATGGCTTGAACCAGCCTTGCTGCCCATGTCGCGATCGCCTCTTCGCCTTGCACCCGTATGAGAATGGTGAATTCTTCGCCACCATATCGGGCGCAAAAGGCATCCGAACCGCGCACCGCCGATGCCAGGATTTCGGCGACACGTTTCAGGCAATCGTCGCCTGCCACATGACCGAGGCAGTCATTATAGGCTTTGAAGTAATCGATATCGATCATCATCAGGGCGAAGTCGTCCGACGCCGTCCACCAATCGTCGACGGTCTCGGAGAGATGCCGCCGATTGGGCAGACCGGTCAGCGCGTCGGTCCGTGACAAGATCTGGAAGGTGTGACGCGCGGTTTCGGCTTCCTCGGCCTCCAGCGTCGCCGTCAGCGCCGAAATATAGTCGTTACAGCGTCGCCATTCCAAACGATAATTGGCCCAGAGCACGAAGGCGCACACTGTGGCGATCTGAATCATGAAGGCGAGTTGAACGACAGGGGACAGACCCGGTTTCGTGACAAGCGCCGCAAAGGTCATCGCCAGCGTGCAGAGGTTGAAGGCGACGGCATAGGGAAAGCGCAGCGCCAGAAGTAGGCTTGTATAGACGATACAAAGAAACAGCTCGCCAAAGGTCAGCAGACCCAGGGGACTCCCGGTCAGCCAGAATTGCCAGATGGGAAAGGCCTGCGCACCGAGCGATCCTCCAAAAATCAGCCGTTCGTTCCAGCGCGGTGGCGCATGTCCCACCCACCAGGCCAGGCCAGCCATTAGCGGCGTGAAGATGCCCAGCCGCAAGACGATGCCCATCAACGCTATGTCCGGCATCAGCACAAGGCTGGTCAGACTGTAAACATTGTAGAATATCAGGCCGACGATGATGACGGTGCGCAATTCGGCACCGCGTTGACGCCCCTGGTCGTTCTCATAGCGTGCTTGAAGCGCGGGCGCGAAACGAAGCCAACGATCGATGATCGGTCGACCGGAAAAACCAAGCAGCCGTGGAATGATCGTTCTATTCATCATCTTTCGCATAGGCGCCAGATGTGAACATTCGATTGTCAGGGGCGCCGGACATTAAGATACGGAAAAAAAGCACAAAATTACATCAGCTTGACCGTGGATCATTTGCGAGATCGGCAGAAGGCCGTGAATGCTGTTGGTGGGAAACTGCCCTCCCATCCATCGGATGGCCTCCTATCATCTTGAGGCATGAAGCGCTCGAAACAAAAATTCACCGAACCGGGCGTTTCGAGAGAATTCCTTTACCCGATCGTCCTAGAGGAGGGGCAATGGGTGGGTAGGGTCCTATGACACGTTCAATCACATGGGGGCAGTCGGTCGAGCAGGCGCGGTTCGCGGCATTGGGGGGCATCTGCACCGCGATGTTCATCGCGCTGTGTGCTGACACCATCGCGGTGGCCGCGGTCCATGCATCGGTCGCGCCATGGTGGGCCTGGGCGTTGTTTCCGCCGCTCTACCTGATCCCGAAAGGCATTTTCTGGTTCACGCTGCTGCACCGGCGGCGGCATGACATACCCTCGACGGACGAATGCATACGGGTGATGCGGATCGTCGGCATCGAACTGGCGGCGGGCATGTCGCTGCTCGTGGTGTGGCAGGTGTGGATTTCGCAATGGGCGACGCCCGACATGCGGTTGCTGCTGGCGCTGTGCATGGGCGGCCAGATGGTGTTCGTGCTGTTCGGATTGCTGCACGTCCGTATCGGTTCGATCATCGCCGCGATCTCCTGTGTCATCGGCATGCTGTGCATCGCTGCGGGCGCGGGCACCCATATCTGGGGCGTGGTCGTCCTGCTGACCGGCGGCGTCGTGGGCCTTGTCTATATCGCCCAGCATAATTTCGGCGATTTCGTCCGCCTCGCCCGCTCGCGTCTGACGCTGGAGCAACGCGCCGCGGAAATCGAGGAACTGAGCGAGCAGAATTTCCGTATCGCCAACACCGACATGTTGACCGACATCGGCAATCGGCGCCGGTGCTTTCGCGATCTCGACGTCGCGCTGGTCGAGGCGGCGGCGAAGGGCGAACCGGTCACGTTCGGCATCATCGATCTCGACGGGTTCAAGTCGGTCAATGACAGCCACGGCCATGTCGTCGGCGACCGGCTGCTCCACGCCATGGCGGAGCGGTTGCAGGCGGCCCTTGCCGGTGTCGCCGAGGTCTATCGGCTGGGCGGCGACGAATTCGCCCTCATCATCGCGGGCGAACAGGATGACGCGCGGCTGCTTGCCATTGGCGAGCGCATCATTGCTGACGTCAACACGCCGATCCGCATCGACGAATTGCGACTGCTGCTCGGCTGCTCGATCGGCTTTGCCGCCTTCCCTCGCATGGCCGAGAATCGCGACGACCTGTATGCGCGCGCCGATTATGCGCTGTTCCACGCCAAGCGCACCGGCCGGATGAAGCCGGTGGTGTTCAGCGAGGAGCATGAGCGCGACGTGCGCGAGACGGCGCTGCTCGAACGGACGCTGCGCGCGGCCGATCTGGAGGCGGAGCTTTACCTGCAATTCCAGCCGATCGTCGATTCCAGCCTGGATACGACGCCGCTCCTCGAATGCCTGGCGCGCTGGAACAGTCCCGTCCTGGGGCCGGTGTCACCGGCCAAGTTCATCGTCGTCGCCGAACAATGCGGCTATATCTCGGCGCTGACGCCGGTGCTGCTCGACAAGGCGCTGCGCGCGATCAAGCAATGGCCCGACGAGGTCGGCATCTCGTTCAACCTGTCCGGTCACGACATCGTCGCGGAGGACAAGGTCACGCGGCTGATCGACATATTGGAACGCAGCGGCGTGCCCGCGCGCCGGGTCGAATTCGAGGTGACCGAAACCGCGCTGATGATGAATCTGGACGAGGCGCTGGCCAATATCCACCGGCTGAAGGCGACCGGCGCGCGCATCTCGCTCGACGATTTCGGCACCGGCTATTCCAGTCTCAGCCAGATTCAGAAACTGCCCCTCGACAAGATCAAGGTCGACGGCAGCTTCGTGCGCGACCTGGCCGACAGCGAAGCGAGCCAGAAGATCGTACGCTCGGTCAGCGCATTGTCACGCGACCTGTCGCTGAAATGCGTGGTGGAGGGTGTGGAGACGCGGCAGCAGCTCGACATTCTGCAGGACATGGGGTGCAGCCTGATCCAGGGCTATTTCTTCTCCAAGCCGATGCGCGAAGCCGATGTCGGCGCGTTCCTGGCCGATCAGGCGGTAGCACGCGGATTGCGGCCGGAGCCCAAGCCGGATTCGGTATAGGGCAGTCTTCCGGCCGCCGCTATCGCCCTGCGGCCGGTAAGCAAAACCCGTCGCCTGAATCCGGCGCGTTTCAGGCGGCACTGTCATGCCGATGAATGGCACAGGCCTGGTGAGAGTGGTTGGGGAAAATCGGATGATTTGGCGTGGCAAATTGCCCAGGCCGATCCAGCGAGAACCGCAATTTTCTGCGGCTGGTGACCCCTACGAGAATCGAACTCGTGTTTTCGCCGTGAGAGGGCGACGTCCTAACCGCTAGACGAAGGGGCCGTTGGCAGTGGAGCGGCGCTGTTAGCGGGGGTGGCGTTGGGCGTCAAGCGCTTCCCTGCGAAACTTCGATAAAAGTGCGACGGGGCGGGGCGACATGATGTCATCCCCGCCCCGTCACCGGTCGATCAGGCCGCGTCCTTGCGGCGTTCGGCCATTTCTTCGTTCAGCATTTCGGCCAGGAGGAAGGCGAGTTCCAGGCTCTGGCCCGCATTGAGGCGCGGGTCGCAATGGGTGTGGTAGCGGTCGGCCAGCGACTGCTCGGTCACGTCGATCGCGCCGCCGGTGCACTCGGTCACGTTCTGGCCGGTCATCTCGGCATGGATGCCGCCCGCATGGGTCCCTTCGGCACGGTGGACGGCGAAGAAGCCGCGCACCTCGGCCAGGATGCGGTCGAAGGGCCGGGTCTTGTAGCCGGTCGCCGCCTTGATCGTGTTGCCGTGCATCGGGTCGCATGACCAGACGACCGGATGGCCCTCGCGCGTGACGGCGCGGACCAGCTTGGGCAGATGCGCCTCGATCTTGTCATGGCCATAGCGGGTGATGAGCGTCATGTGCCCCGGCACCCGGCCAGGGTTCAGCGTGTCGAGCATCCGCAGCAGCGCCTCGGGCTCCAGGCTCGGTCCGCACTTCACGCCGATCGGGTTGCCGATGCCGCGCAGGAACTCGACATGCGACGAGCCCTCGAAGCGGGTGCGGTCGCCGATCCACAGGAAGTGGGCCGAGGTGTCGTACCAGTCGCCGGTCAGCGAATCCTGCCGGGTCAGCGCCTGCTCGTACGGCAGCAGCAGCGCCTCATGGCTGGTGTAGAAGCTGGTCTGCGCCAGCTGCGGCACCGAAGCGGGGTCGATGCCGCACGCCGCCATGAAGTCCAGCGCCTCGCCGATCCGGTCGGCCATCTCGCTATATTTCTGCGCCCAGGGGCTGCGGCCCATGAAGTCGTGGGTCCAGCGATGGACCTGGTGCAGGTTCGCATAGCCGCCTTGCGCGAACGCGCGCAGCAGGTTCAGCGTCGCGGCCGATTGCGCATAGGAGCGCAGCATCCGCTGCGGATCGGGCACGCGCGCTTCGGGGGTGAAGGCGATGTCGTTGACATTGTCGCCGCGATAGCTGGGCAGCTCGACGCCGCCGACGACCTCGGTATCGGCCGAGCGCGGCTTGGCGAACTGACCCGCCATCCGGCCCAGCTTCACCACCGGCAGCTTGGAGGCGAAGGTCAGGACGACCGCCATCTGGAGAATGACGCGGAAGGTATCGCGGATGTTGTTCGCGCTATGCTCGGCAAAGCTCTCGGCACAGTCGCCACCCTGGAGCAGGAAACCCCGGCCCGCCGCCACCTCGGCGAGTTCGGCGGTCAGGTTGCGCGCCTCGCCCGCAAAGACCAGCGGCGGATAGGTCGCCAGCGTCTTGGTTGCGGCGTCCAGCGCATTCTGGTCGGGATAGCGGGGAAGCTGGCGCGCTTCGGCATTCGTCCAGCTGTCGGGGGCCCAGTTCGCGGCCATGATCGTCCTGCTCTTTCGTCTTCTTGTGTTTGACGGATCGCCCATGCGCCGAATTGAGGCCATACGCAATGAAGTTGGCGTTTGAGGCCCCCAAGTCTCGCACTTTGTTGCGTCCGATACCAGTTTGCGCCGAAAGGTGGCGGATTGCGGCGACCGGCTTTGCGGATTGCCCGGAGAGGCGGTAGCAGGGGCGCGATGTCGCGTGCCTCCATCCTGTCCTCGGCGGTCGTCGCCCTGTCCGCCTTCCTGTTGTCGGTGCCCGATCAGGCGCCCGCCGCGCCCATGGTGTCGGTGGAGAAGACCGACGATACTGCGCTGTTCGGGGCGATGCGCGACGCCGATCTGCGGCTGGCGACGATCGCGTGGCGGCTGGCGACGGCCAATGCCGCGATCTGCCCCGACCGCGCGCCGACGCCCGGCCTGGTCGTCCATGCGATCGACCAATACGATCCGGCGGTGCGCAAGGACCTGCCCGCGATCTTCGGCTTCGAAGGGCCGGTGGCGGTCGAGGCGGTGGTGCCGGGCAGCGCGGCGGCGAAGGCCGGGGTCCAGGCGAACGACACGATCGAGGCGGTCGACGGCAAGCCCTTCGTCGTGAACCCGGCGGGCGCGTCGCAGGCGAACACCGCGACCCGCGACGCCGCCCAGCGCCAGATCGCCGCCGAACCCGCCGACCGGCCATTGCGGCTGACCATCCTGCGCCATGGACAGAAGCGCGAGGTAACGGTGGCCGCACAACCCGGATGCCGATCGCGGTTCGAGATGCTGATGGGGCCGGGCCTGACCGCCTCGGCGGACGGCGATATCGTCCAGATCGGCTCGCGCTTTTTCGAGCGGTTCGACGACCGGATGATCGCGGTCGTCGTCGGGCATGAATTCTCGCATAATATCCTGCATCACCGCGACAAGCTGGACGCGGCGGGGGTGAAGCGCGGCATCCTGTCGGAGTTCGGACGCAACGGGCGGCTGTTCCGCCAGACCGAGACCGAGGCCGATCTGCTGGGCGTCATCCTGATGCGCAATGCGGGTTACGATCCGCAGGATGCGGTGCGCTTCTGGCGCGAGCATGGGGGCGAGGTCGATGGCGGCCTGTTTCGCAGCCGGACCCATCCATCCTCGTCGGCGCGGGCCGATGCGGTGGCCGCCGAGATCGCGGCGATCCCGGCAGGGGCACCGACTCCCTATCGGCCTGCGCTGCTCGACCGGGTGGGCGCTCCGCTCAAATAGGGGCGTTTCGGTAAGCGCTTAACCAACTATTTGCAGTTGGGCGGTAACCTACCGGCAAAATCGCAGGCACGGGAGCCTGCGGTCTGTCGGGAACCGTCATGCTATCATCCTTGCCCATACCCAAGAAGATCGGATTGTCCTTCGCGGCCGTCATCCTGACGGTGTCCGTCATGATCGGCGTTCTGTGGTGGGCATTTGCACGCATCGACTCGACGACCGCGCAAAGCGGACATGCGCAGGATATCTATGGCTCGACGCTGGAGATGGAAGGCGGCGTCCAGCGCGAAAACAGCCAGATGCGCGGCTTTCTGATCACCGGCGACGAAGCCTATCTGAAGCAATATTTCGAGTCGCGCGCGACCGAAACCCAGGCGGCGGCCAAGCTCGACGCGCTGCTGGCGAACGATCCCAAGGCGCGGGCCGAGGTCGCCCAGTCGCATGAGCATATGCAGGAATGGCGCCGTACGATCAGCGATCCGCTGATCGAGCGCAGCCGTACCGACCGCGAGGGCGCACAGGACTGGCTGCGTCAGAACAGCGCGCGGGTCCGCGTGACCTCGGTGCTGCAGGCGCTGCGCGATGTCCGGGCGCGGACGGTCGATGAGCTGGCGGCCGTGCGGGGCGCTCGCAAAACGGCGGTCCAGATGGGCCAATGGAGCCTGGTGGTCGGTGGGCTCGTGATGATCGGCGTCGCGGTCGCGATGGCGATCATGCTGTCGCGGGCGCTGGGGCGGCCGATCGTCCGGTTGACCGGGATCATGGAGCAGCTGGCGCGTGGCCGCAACGAGATCACCGTTCCCGACGCGGACCGTGGCGACGAACTGGGCAGCATGTCGCGGGCGGTCGTCGTCTTCCGCGATGCCGCCATCGCCAAGGCGCGGGCGGATGCCGAGCAGAATGAGGTGGTCGACCGTATCGGCGGCGCACTGGGCCAGTTGGCGGATTCGGACCTGACGGCCAAGCTGTCCGGTTTCCCGCCTTCCTATGCGGCGATCGAGCGCGACTTCAACACGGCGGTCTCGCGCCTCTCGGCGGCGCTGGCCGCGGTCCGGATCAATGCCGCCGGGATCGCCAGCGGCACGGTGGAGATGAACGAGGCCGCCGACGATCTGGCCCGCCGCGCGGAACAGCAGGCCGCCAGCATCGAGGAAACCTCGGCCGCGATGAACGAGATCGCCCAGTCGGTCACCGCCGCCGCCGCCAAGGCGCATTCGGCCGAGACGATCGTGCGCAAGGCGACCGGCGACGTGGCAAACAGCGAGGCGATCGTACGCCGCACCGTCTCCGCGATCGGTGACATCGAACGCTCGTCGAACGAGATTGCCGAGATCATCGCGGTGATCGACGGCCTGTCCTTCCAGACGAATCTGCTGGCGTTGAATGCGGGCGTCGAGGCGGCGCGGGCGGGCGATGCGGGCAAGGGCTTTGCGGTCGTCGCCTCCGAAGTGCGCGCGCTCGCCGAACGCTCGGCCGAGGCGGCCCGCGATATCAGCGCGCGGATCACCACCACGGTCGACCGGGTGCGCAGCGGTGTGGAACTGGCCAACAAGACCGACGAATCGCTGCGCCTGATCGCAACGGGGATGCAGGACATTACCGGGCTGGTCGAATCCATCGCGGGCGGCGCGTCCGAGCAGGCGACCAGCATCCAGCAGGTCAATCTGGCGATCAACGACATGGACGGCGTGACCCAGGCCAATGCCGCGATGGTCGAGGAAGTGACCGCCGCCGTCCGTGCGCTGTCGGGCGAGACGCGGGCGCTGGAGGATCAGATCAACCGCTTCCGCGTCGATGACGTCGCTATGGCGCCGTCCGCCCCGGTCGTCCCGATGCGCCGCGCTGCCCCTGCGGCGGCGGCCCCGGCGCGGCGTGCGGCGAGCCCGGTGCAGGGCAACCTCGCCGTCAAACAGGACGACGACGATTGGAGCAGCTTCTGATCCCGGCCTGACCCGCAGGACGGTATTTTCGAGGCCCGCAATCCCACCCGGCGGATTGCGGGCCTTGTCGCATCTGCGCTTTGTGGGAGGCCCGGCACGGCGAAGCGAGGGCGGCGGGGATTGTAACTCGCATCGTGCCGGGGCAAGCGGCGCCGATGGATATTCCCGCACGCTATGCCGATTTCATCCAGTGGATCGGCGACGGCACCGGCATGGCCGACAGCCTGCTGCACGTTCATGCGGGCATGGCGGTGCTGTTTCTCGCCCGCATCCTGACCCGCAAATCGCTGGCGACGCCGATCCCGCTCGCCTGCGTCGCGCTGGCCGAGGCGGCGAACGAGATCCTCGACCGGCTGCATTACGGATCGTGGCGCTGGGCCGACACGCTGGGCGATATCGCCAACACGATGTTCTGGCCGACGGTGCTGTTCATCGGCCTCAGGCTGAGAACCGCACGCGGACGCCGCTGAGCCGGGGAGGAGCTTACCCCTCCGGCAGCACCGGCTTCCAGTCCCAGCCCAGCGGATCGCCGTCCATCACCTCGACCCCGGCGGCGAGCAGCGTGTCGCGGATCGCATCCGAGCGGGCGAAGTCCTTGTCCGCCCGCGCCGCCCGCCGCTCGGCCAGTTGCGCCGCGATTCCCGTCTCGTCGAGCGTCGCGGCCTCGGGCCGGGTGCGCAGGTCGGCGCGGGTCAGCGTCGTGAGTTGCAGCCCCAGCGTCGCGTCGAAATCGGCAAGGGCGGCCAGGCGCACGCCCGGCGACAGCGTCTTGTCACCCAGCATCTCGTCCAGCACCGGCAGGGCGCGCGGTGTCGCCAGATCGTCCGACAGCGCGGCATCCAGCCGCGCGCGATAGGATGCCGCGTCGCCCTTTTCGGGGGCGTCGGCGCGGGCGCGAAGCCCCTCGACCGTCTGCACCAGCCGCTTCAACCGCACCTGCGCGGCGGCCAGCCCATCCCAGCCGAACTCCATTTCCGACCGATAATGCGCCTGAAGGCACATCAGGCGATAGGCGAGCGGGTGGAAGCCGCGATCGATCAGCGCCTGCAGCGTCAGGAATTCGCCCGACGACTTGGACATCTTGCCGGTCCGGTCGACCAGGAAGTTGTTGTGCATCCAGATATTGGCGCCGCTGTCGGCCGTGCAGCTGTGCGCCTGGTTCTGCGCGATCTCATTGGGGTGATGAATCTCGCGATGGTCGATGCCGCCGGTATGGATGTCGAACTGCGCACCCAGATATTGTTTGCTCATCACCGAGCATTCGAGATGCCAGCCGGGTGCGCCGGGGCCCCATGGGCTGTCCCATTCCATCTGACGTTGCTCGCCGGGGGCCGAGGCGCGCCAGATGGCGAAGTCGGCCGGATGCCGCTTGCCCGCGACCGGATCAATCCGACTCTCGCCTTCGTCGTCCTGATGCCGGGCGAGGCGGCCATAATCGGGCACCGTCGTCACGTCGAAATACAGGCCGTCGGGCAGGCGATAGCAATGCTTGGCCTCGATGGCCTTGGCGAAGTCGATCATCTGCGGGACATGCTCGGTCGCCAGCGGGAAGCGAGTCGGGGCGTCGATGCCGAGATCCTTCAGATTCCGCTTGAAGGCGTCGGTGTAATGCGCGGCGATCGCCCAGATATCCTGGCCGCTCTTCTTGGCGGCCGCCTCCATCTTGTCGTCGCCTGCGTCGGCGTCCGAGGTCAGATGGCCGACATCGGTGATGTTGATGATATGGGTGAGCGGCCACCCCTTCCACCGCAGCACGCGCGACAGCGTGTCGGTGAAGACGTAGGCCCGCAAATTGCCGATATGTGCATAGTTATAGACGGTCGGCCCGCAGGAATAGACGCGCACATTCGCCGGATCGATCGGCCGGAACGTCTCTGCGCTGCGCGTCAGGCTGTTATACAGGGTCAGCGGAATGGCGGGGGAAGGGGCGGGGGCGGTCATGGCGCTTGCCTTAGCCATGTCGGCTGCGGCCTGAAAGAGGGCCCCGGTCCGAAGGGTATCGGACCGGGGCTGACGCGGTGACAGGGGAGGCACCGTGCCTTTTCGTTCCTGCGCCTCAAAGGCCCATGAACATGTCAGGGTGCCCGGCATACGGGAGTTAGCCGGACGGTCAGGCTTTTAAGGCCTCCCAGATCACCGCAGCATGGCCGCCGCATGACATCGTCGTTCATCTCGGTTGCTGCGGAGATGGGGGACGCGGAAAAGGTGGTGGCGCGATTTGCGTTCCAACGGGTTGTAATCGGCCGACCACGCTGCTAGGAGCGCCCGACGATGCGGCCACAGTTGTTCTGCGGCCGCTTTATCCTGTTTTGCCGGAGCAATTCGTTTTTATGCAGATCATCGTTCGCGACAACAATGTGGATCAGGCCCTTCGCGCGCTCAAGAAGAAGCTGCAGCGGGAAGGCGTGTATCGCGAAATGAAGCTCCGTCGCCACTATGAAAAGCCGTCGGAAAAGCGCGCTCGCGAGCGTGCTGCGGCCGTGCGTCGTGCCCGCAAGCTGGAGCGCAAGCGCGCCGAGCGCGACGGCGCCCGGTAAGCGTCTCGCCGGACTGCTGGCCGCCGCTTTGCATGAGGCAAAGGGGTGGCGCGGTCCGGCCTTTGGCCGATTCGCGTTGAGGCGACTCGGCCCGCGCTTTGAGCGCCGCTGTCCCTGAACGCCCACGCACAGAGCGAGAAACAGGCATGTCCGTAACCGCTGTTCCCATTCGTCCCGTCCGGCGTTCCTATCTGGTCTGGATATGGGTTGCGGTGGTGGCGGCTGTCGTCGTCGCTGCGCTGCTGGCGCGCCAGGGTGACGCGGCGCTGCTGCGCGAGGCGCGCGGTGCCGGCGTCGTGACGACCGCATCGGGCCTTCAGTATAAGGTGATCGAGCCTGGCCAGGGCGGTCCGCATCCGACCGCGACCGATGTGGCGCTGGTCAACTATACCGGCCGCCTGATCGATGGTACTGTCTTCGATGCCTCGAAGCAGCCGACGCCGATGCCGCTGTCCAGCGTGCTGCCCGGTTTTGCCGAAGCGCTCAAGCTGATGCCCAAGGGCGCGAAGTATCGCTTCTGGCTGCCCGCCAAGCTCGGTTATGGCGATCACGCCAACGGCCCGATCCCGGCCAATTCGCAGCTGGTGTTCGATGTCGACATGATCGACTTCATTCCCGAGTCGGTATTGCGGCAGATGCAGGCGCAGCAGTCGATGATGGGCGGCGGCGCCCCCGGCGGGATGCCCGGCCCCGGCGGTGCTCCCGGCGCACCGTCGCCCCGCTAAGCCCCGGCCAGCGCTTATTGGAGCGCGCCCGATCGGCCTAGGATCGCCGGAGCCCTGAGGGGCTCCGGCGATTTTTCATTTGGGGTGATCGGAATTGAGGGAGGGCCGGTATCTCATTCGTGAGACGGTCGATATGGGCTCGGTAACTTACCCCAGGGCTGCTCCGCGATGCGGGTTCGGCACCGAATTGCTAGAGACGGATGACATGAGCTGGAATCGTCATTGCGAGCGTAGCGAAGCAATCCAGAGCGTCTTGCCCGGACACCGGATTGCTTCGCTGTGCTCGCAATGACGGATTGGGTCAAACTGACGTCATCGCGTTCTAGCTGCCCTTGACGCTCTGATATTCGAGAAAGCCTGTCGACTCCCGTCAAGCCATAGGTCTGGCGGAAGGGTTCGCCAGACAGGGGCCGCTCGTCTTTGGTTGCCGGGACAAGAGGGAGTGTGGGGCGGCAACTGCTGAGGCTCGATAAGCGCTCTAGGCACTCTCAAGGCCCGTTGGCCTCCGCTATCCCCAATAGGGAGCGATTCGCCTATGATCACCGGTCCCTATGCAAAGACACTCATCTTCGCGGGACAAAAAAATAGCGGCCCGAAGGCCGCTATTCCTTTCAGCCGTGAGGCTGAAGCAACTTAGTTGCTGTCGGCCGAATCGTTCGAGTCGGCGACGACAACGATACCAGCCACAACGGCAGCAGCCGCCAGGACGGCGACGAGGATGCCACCGCCGGCCAGGCCGTTCTTCTTGGCGGTCGGAGCCGAAGCGCGAACCGACTTCGAAACCGAGAGGCTGGCAGCCGGGTTCGCAGCCATTGCCGGAGCAACGGTCATCGAAACGGCGGCAGCGGCGACGAGAAACTTCCCAAGACGCATGTCGAACTCCCTTAAAAATTGTCAGCAGGGCCATGGCACGTCGACCGTCCCAAGGCAACCCCACCAACGAGCATGGGACAGTTATGCTCCCACACTGATGCGGCAATGCAACATTACTTTACCGCTCCGCGGCTATACGTTGCTTTGCCGCCAAACGGAATGCCCTTACAAACGTTTCGCCTCGGTAAAGAGACGTCAGGTAGAAAAAATCTCCCGCGCCTGGTCTTCCAGCATCAGCGCGGTCAGGCGGTTGCTGTGATAGGCGCCGGTGTCGATTCCGATGCGATGCGGCAGGATTTCTGCCTCGTCCGCCACGGTATGGCCATGCACCACCATCTTTTCCAACGGCGCGCGGTGATCGAGGAAGGGATCGCGAATCCAGCGCGTCTCGGCCAGCTTCTGCTCGGCGATCGGGATACCGGGGCGCACGCCGGCATGAACGAAGGCATAATCCCCCAGGATCATGATCTCCTTCAGATTTTCCAGGAAATCGCGGTGAGCGGGCGGCACGACGGCGACCAGCCGTTCGGCGACTTCGGCATAATCGAGCCGTTCATAGTCTTCGGCGGTCACGCCGTAGCTGAGCATCGTCTCGCGCCCACCGATTCGGCAGAACAGGCGCAATGCCTTGTCGTCGCCCTCGATCGCGCGAAGCAGGATTTCCTCGTGATTGCCCATCAGGCAATGGATGTTCGCATCGCTTGCGCACAATCCGCGAATCCGCTCGACCACCCCGGCCGAGTCCGGACCCCGGTCGACCAGGTCACCCAGGACGATGATGTGGCGCTCGGCGGGCGGGCGCGCGGCGTGATCCGCTTCGATCCGGGCAAGAAGGGCGTCGAGCAGGTCGAGCCGTCCATGGATGTCGCCGATGGCATAAACCCGGAGGCCGGGCATCATCGCGGGTACGAAATCGGGAACGCGTTTTCGTAGATTCAAGAGCTTGGCAAGCATGGATGGTCTGATATCCGCTACAGGCGGTTGTCCTTAGTCCTCACCGCCCCTGCGTGCAATGCGAAGCGGCGGTCAGCTCTGGTCGGGCCAGAGCCCGCGTGTATCCAGAACGGTCTTGCCCCGACGCTCGTCGAGCGGAACGGATCGGAAAAGGTCGTGATCGACCAGAACGACCATCGCCGAACAAGTTTCCAAGGCGGTGTCGATATCGATCAGCCGAGCGCCGGTGCCGTCGAATGCGCGGGGCAACGCGCTGGCATAGGGTTCGACGATATGGATGCGTTCCGCGAACCGACTGGCGAGCGCAGTGGCGACCTTCAGCGCGGGGCTTTCGCGGAAATCGTCGATATTGGCCTTGAAGGCGAGGCCCAGGCACGCGACCGGTCCGTCCTGCGCCTCGACCATCGCGGCGGCGCGGGCGATGACATGATCGGTCTTGCCGTCATTCACCTCGCGCGCGGTGCGGATCAGCGGCGTATTGGCGGGGTCGGCCGCGACCAGGAACCAGGGGTCGACCGCGATGCAATGGCCGCCCACGCCGGGCCCTGGCGACAGGATGTTGACGCGCGGATGGCGGTTGGCCAGCCGGATCACCTCCCACACATCGACACCCAGCGTGTCCGCCACCAGGCTGAGTTCATTGGCAAAGGCGATATTGACGTCGCGAAACGCGTTTTCGGTCAGCTTGGTCATCTCCGCCGCCCGCGCGGTGGCGGTGACGCAGGCGCCGCGCACGAAGCGCCGATAAAAGGCCAGCGCCTTGCGCGCGCAGCGCGGGGTGATGCCGCCGATGACCCGGTCATTGTCGATCAGCTCGACCAGGATACGCCCCGGCAAGACGCGCTCGGGGCAATAGGCGATGGCGATATCGGCCTGCTCGCCCGGCCGGGTGACACCGGGCATTTTCAGGTCGGGCCGTTCGCCTGCGATCAGGTCGCGGACCTGCTCGGTCGTGCCGACGGGCGAGGTCGACTCCAGGATTACCGTGTCCCCGGTCTTCAGCACCGGCGCGATCGCGCGCGCGGCATCGAGGACATAGGTGATGTCGGGCTGACGATCGTCGGTGAAGGGAGTCGGCACCGCGATGACGAAAATCTCGGCAGGTGCGACGGTCAGCGAGGCCTTCAGGCTGCCACGTGCGACCACGCCGGAGACGAGGCCGTCCAGATCGACCTCCTCGATATGGACGCGACCCGAATTGATCGTGTCCACGACGGAGGGCGTGACGTCGACACCGGTGACCATCGCGCCGGTGCGCGCGATGACGGCGGCGGTGGGCAGGCCGATATAGCCCAGCCCCATCACCGTGACCGAGAGTTCAGAGTCCAAGGGCATCAGTCATGATCCTGTTGATCTGCTCGGCGGTGTCGCCCGAGCCGAACGGGTTGTGCGCGCGCGCCATCGCGGCATAAAGATCGGCATCGTCGAGCAACGCGAAGACTTCCCGTGCGATCCGATCCTCGTCGGTTCCGATCAGCCGGGCTGTGCCCGCTGCAACGCCTTCGGGGCGTTCGGTCGTCTCGCGCATGACGAGAACCGGCTTGCCGAGCGCGGGGGCTTCTTCCTGCACGCCGCCCGAGTCGGTCAGCACGATATGGGCAGCATCCAGCGCGCGGACGAAGTGCGGATAATCGAGCGGGGCGATCCGGGCGATGGCGGGGTGATCGCCCAGCACTTCGTCCATGACCGCGACGACATTGGGATTGGGGTGGACGGGGAAGAGGATGCCGACATCCGGACGGTCGGCGATCCGGCGCAGCGCGCGGGCGATCGCGGCCATGCCGTCGCCGAAATTCTCGCGCCGATGCGTCGTCACGAGGACGATCCGCTTGCCCGCCAGCCGCGCCAGCACCGGATCGAGCCCGGCCGCCAGCGCCGGATCGGCGGCAATTCGTCCGCGTGTCCAGTGAAGCGCGTCGATCACGCTGTTGCCCGTGACATGGACCTTGCCCGGATCGATCCCCTCCGCCCGGAGCGCGGCGGCGGCGGTTTCGGTCGGGGCGAAATGCAGCGCGGCGATCGGCGCGATCATCCGCCGGTTCACTTCCTCGGGCCAGGGCTGATAGATATCGCCGGAGCGCAACCCCGCCTCGACATGGGCGACGGGCACTTTGCGGTAATAGGCGGCCAGTGCGCCTGCCATGGCGGTCGCGGTATCGCCCTGTACGACCACCATCGCGGGGCGCTCGCTATCCATCACCTCGCCCAGCCCGGTCAGCAGCCTCGCGGTCAGCCGGTCGAGCGACTGGCCGGGCTCCATCAGGTCCAGATCATGATCGGGCGTCAGATCGGCGATATCCAGCACCTGATCGAGCATCCCCCGGTGCTGGGCGGTCACGCAAACCCGCACCGGTGCCGCATTCGATGTACGCAAGGCCCTGATAACAGGGAACAGTTTGATCGCTTCCGGCCTTGTGCCGAAGACGATGAGAATAGGGGCAGGGATCGGGGGGCGCGTCATCGGGCGATTCGTAACCTGTCGCTTTTAAGGACACCCTAATCGCATCCCGGCGGCGCAAGGCTATGTTGCGCCGCACGATCCGGCTAGAGGCATATCGATCCAGGGAGGTTTCATGACGATCAAGAAGGTTCGCAAGGCTGTTTTTCCTGTCGCCGGTCTGGGAACGCGCTTTCTGCCCGCGACCAAGTCGATGCCGAAGGAGATGCTGACCGTCGTCGACAAGCCGCTGATCCAGTACGCCGTCGAGGAAGCGCTGGAAGCGGGGATTGAGCAGATCATCTTCGTCACCGGTCGCGGCAAGGGCGCGCTGGAGGATCATTTCGACATCTCCTACGAACTCGAAGCCACGATGAAGGCGCGCGGCAAGAGCCTCGCGGTGGTCGAGGGCATTCGCCAGAAGCCGGGTTCGCCCGTTTACGTCCGCCAGCAGGAGCCGCTGGGCCTGGGCCATGCCGTGTGGTGCGCGCGCGAGATCGTCGGCGACGAGCCCTTCGCGGTGCTGCTGCCCGACGAGCTGATGGTCGGCGGCTTCATGAAGCAGATGGTCGAGGCCTATGATCAAGTCGGCGGCAACGTCATCGGTGCGCTGGAAGTGCCAGACAGCGAGACCGACAAATATGGCATCATCTCGCCGGGCAAGCAGGACGGTCGTCTGACCGAAGTGACCGCGCTGGTCGAAAAGCCCAAGGGCAAGGCGCCGTCCAACCTGATGATCCCCGGCCGCTACATCCTCCAGCCCGAGGTCATGCAGATCCTCGACGCGCAGGAGCCGGGTGCGGGCGGCGAAATCCAGCTGACCGACGCGATGGCCAAGCTGATCGGCAACCAGCCCTTCCACGGCTTCACCTTCGACGGCCAGCGTTACGATTGCGGCGACAAGGCGGGCTGGCTGACCGCGAACCTGGCGCTGGGTCTGGCGCGCGAGGACATCGGTCCGGCGGTGCGGGAATTCGCCAAGAACCTGCTCGGCTGACTTGATCCGTCCAAGTTGACGAAGGGGGCGGGGCCGAAAGGCTACCGCCCCTTTTCATTCCTCCCCATCGTTGATGGGGAGGAATGGTGTTTACCGTCCGCGCCGCTCACCCCGCCGCGCGAGCCAGCCGAAGGTCAGCAGGATCAGTGTCGGGCACAGCATCGTGTTCCAAATGTCGAACCAGCTGGCGGGCAGATTGCCCTCGTCGGTGGCATAGAAGGGCTGGAGCAGGTCATAGGCTTCGTTGATCGTCTCGATCACCAAGACCGTCAGCCAGCAGCGCCAGTCCCAGGGCTTGCGTCGCATGATCAGCGCCGAGAGGGTCAGGATCGCCATGCCCGCATAGGCATGCAGCGTGCTGTCGGGCAGGCCGGTGACTTGCCCGATCCAGCTCTTGTCGCCGGTCCAGTCGAGCCAGCCGGGCGGCGGCGCGGGCCGCGCGCTCATGCCGCCACCGCGACGGTCCGGGCGCAGCGGCAGCCTGGGTCCTTGGGCAGCGCCAGCGTCCGGAAGCGCATCGTCAACATATCTGCAATCATGATCGTCCCTGCCATATCCCGGCCAAAGCCTGCGACCGCGCGTATCGTCTCCAGCGCGGCGAGGCTGCCCATCACGCCGGTCACCGGGCCCAGCACCCCGTCATCGGCGCAGCTTTGCCCCGCCTGATCGGCGGCGTCGCCGACGAAGCAGCGATAACAGGGCTTGTCGCTTTCCCAGCCGCGATAAACGGCTAGCTGCCCCTCGAACTGTCCGACCGCCGCCGAGACGAGCGGGATGCGTCGTGCCAGTGCGGCATCGGCGACCGCCAGCCGGGTGGCGAAATTGTCGCATCCGTCCAGCACCACGTCCGCACCGTCGATCAGCGTACCGGCATTGTCCGCCGTGATACGGACCCGGTGAGTCTCAATGACGACATGCGGATTCAGCCGCGCGACATGGGCGGCGGCGGCGTCCACCTTGGCCAGTCCCCGATCCTCGGTGGTGAAGATGGTCTGGCGTTGCAGGTTGGACGGTTCGACCACATCGTCGTCGATCAGGACCAGCGACCCGACCCCGGCAGCGGCGAGATACTGGATGGCGGGCGATCCGATGCCGCCTGCGCCGATCACCGCGATCCGCGCCTGTCTGAGCCGAAGCTGTCCTCCCCCTCCGAATTCGCGGAGCACGATATGGCGGGCATAGCGGTCGAGTTCGTCGTCGGTCAGGATCATCCCGGCCATGTATAGGTGATGACCGTGCGATACCAGCGACCGCCCGGAATCGTGGTGCGGTGGGCCAGGTGGCGCACCATGCGCTGTGCCGCGCCTGCGGTGAACTGTTCGACCGTGGGGCAGCCGATGGCGAGCGGCACGATGCTGTCGGCGCCGCCATCGGTGCCGATCCGGATGGCGAGCGGTACGGCCAGCACCATCTGCGCATCCGTCGCCTTGGCACGGGAGCAGCGGCCCGCCGTCACCTCGTCGCGGACGAAGCGGACCATGTCGGGTCCGGCGGGCGGCAGGGTGATCGCGGCGAGCGTCGACCAGTCATGCGGTGGTTCGGCGGGATTAGGAGCAGATATGGCCCCCGGAGCCGGAGCTTGAGCCGGGGGCGTCGGCGCGGTCGTCGTCTGCACTGAGACGGCGAGGAGCAGTGCGGCGATCACCGTCCGGTCGACCCGAAGCCGCCGTCACCCCGCTGCGTCTCTCCCAGTTCGTCGACTTGCGTGAGGGTCGCGCGCTGAACGGGGGCGGGGACCAGCTGGGCGATGCGTTCGCCGCGCACGACCTCGAACGGCTCTTCGCCCAGATTGGCGAGGATCACCTTCACCTCGCCACGATAATCCTCATCGATGGTGCCGGGCGTGTTGAGGCAGGTGATGCCGTTCTTCAGCGCCAGGCCCGAGCGTGGGCGCACCTGCACCTCATATCCCGGCGGGATGGCGATGGCGAAGCCGGTCGCGACGGCGGCACGTTTGCCGGGCTCCAGCGTCAGCGTCTCGGCGGCGACCACGTCCATGCCCGCCGCGCCGGGGGTGGCATAGGCGGGCAGCGGAAGCCCCTCGCCATGGGGCAAGCGTTTGAGGGCAATGGAGATTGGTGCAAGCGTCATGGCGCGTCTTGTAGCGCATCGGCGATACGTTGCGCGAGCCCCCTGGCGACATCGTCCTTGCCCATCCGCTCCCAGCTTTCGACGCCGTCGGCGGTAATGAGGTGGACGCGGTTCGCCTCGCCGCCGAACACATCGCCCGATACGTCATTGGCGACGATCCAGTCGGCCCGCTTGCGCAGGCGCTTGGCGACGGCATGGTCGATGACATGCTCGGTCTCGGCGGCGAAGCCGACGACCAGAGCGGGGCGGTTCGGCGCGGCGGCCAGGGTGGCGAGGATGTCGGGATTCTCGACCAGCATCAACGTGGGGACGGCACCGCCATCCTTCTTGACCTTCTGCCCGGCGGCCTCGACTCGCCAGTCGGCGACGGCGGCGACCATCACTGCGGCATCGGCGGGCAGCGCCGCGGCAACCGCCTGCGCCATGTCGCGCGCGGTCTCGACATTCACCCGGTCAACGCCGGGCGGGGTGGGTAGCGTCACCGGCCCAGCCACCAGCGTCACCCGCGCGCCCAGCACCGCCAGCGCCCCCGCGATCGCAAAGCCCTGTCGCCCCGAGGAGCGATTGGCGATGTAGCGGACCGGATCGATCGGCTCGTGAGTCGGGCCCGCCGTTATCAGCACATGCCGCCCCGTCAGCGGGCGATGGGCGGGGGCCAGCTTGGCCTCGATCGCCGACAGGATCGCAGGCGGTTCGGGCAGGCGGCCGGGGCCGAACTCGCCGCATGCCATCGCGCCTTCGTCGGGGGCCATCACCGTGACGCCATCGGCGCGCAGCCGCGCCACATTGCGCTGCGTCGCGGGGTGCAGCCACATGCGCACGTTCATCGCGGGCGCGACCAGCACCGGCGTATCGGTGGCGAGCAGCAGGGTCGTCGCCAGATCATCGGCATGACCGTTCGCCATCCGCGCGATCAGATCGGCGGTGCCCGGCGCGACGACCACCAGGTCCGCCTCGCGGCTGAGCTGGATATGCCCCATCTCGGCCTCGTCCTTCAGGTCCCACAGGGTGGTGAAGACCTGGTTCTCCGACAGCGCGGCGAGCGTCATCGGCGTGACGAAATGGCTGCCCCCCTCGGTCAGGACGCAGCGGACGCTGTGCCCATTCTTGCGGAGCAGGCGGATCAACTCGCACGATTTATAGGCGGCGATGCCACCGCCGACGATCAACAGGATATGGCTCATCGCACGATTCGCCTCACGGTGATGCGTCGCCGGTCGCGTGCCGCCGCGATCAACGCGCGCACCGCGTCGGGGGCGAAGACGACGCCAAGGAACAAAAGGGGCGCGACCATCAGCGTAAAGGCCAGTGCGCCGGTCAGCAACGCCATTAGCGCATAGGCGGCCAAAGTGATCGCTGTCCGCCGCGCCACCGGCTGCCGCCAATGCGCCCAGCCCAAGGCGGCGAACAGCGCGAGCGGCAGTGCGATGATGGCGGGCAACACCCCGACCCCGCTGGCCGAGGCGGTCGCCGCCAGCCATTCACCCGGCGCCTGGAGGGTGATGGGCGCGGCGATGACGGGGTCGATCGGGCCGACCATCGCGTTCAGCGCATGGGTATGCGCCGCGTAGACGATCATCGCGATCGCGGTCGCAATGATCCAGCCCGTCGCCTCACGATGTGCCCCCGCGCGCCACGCGAGGAAACCCATCAGCAGCGCATGGAGCAGCGCGACGGGGCTAAGGATCATTGCGACCAGCCCCAGCGCGACGGCGGTCGGCATGGCATCGGGGCGGCGCTGGACCAGCGAAAGCGCGATCAGCAGTGCGGCCCAGACTTCGGGCACCGCGACCATCGTCGGGTCGATCGCCAGATAGAGCCCGGCCACGAGCAGGACGACCGCCAATGCGCGCGGACCGTTCCGCTCGAACAGCGGCCAGCAGCGCCGCGCCCAGCCTATAACCACGGCCAGCCCGATCAGCAGCAACAGCGCATGGCCGACGATCGGCGGCAGCAGTGCCAGCGTCACGGGCAGGGCGGGCAGCGGCACCGCGAGCAGCACGGGGCGCAAGGGCCGCGCATTCTCGCGCAAGGCATCGATGGCGGCGGGGTAGAAGCCCTGGCCATGCCGGACATGATCGAGGATCGCCGCAGAGACCGGGGGCAGGCGGTCGGCCACCGGATCGATCGGCGTGCGGGTCAGCACCGCTGCGGCCATCATCACGAACAGCAGCACCAACACACCGACTGCGACCGGCGGCGTCATGCCCGACAACCGCCCCGGCTGGTTCAGCCAGAGCGGCCGCGAGGGGCGGCGCAGGGGTGCGGGGGGCGCGCTGCCCGGCATTCCTATCCCAGCATCCTACCGAAGCACGGCCAGGGTGGCCGCGACCCCGGCGGCGGCCGACAGCATGGAGATCAGCGCATAGCGCCAGCCGCCGCCGATCCGCACGACCTCGATCTGCTTGAGGGGCGGGGCGGGGGGCTCGCCACCGGGGGCGGGGTAGCGCGCCTCGATCCGCCGGACCAGATCGGGCAGGCGGGCGATGGTGCGGACATCCTCGATCAAGCGGTCGGCGATCTTGGCCTCGGGGCCGAGTTCGGTGCGAATCCACTCACGCACGAAGGGCGCGGCCGAGTCCCACAGGTTGATGTCGGGATCGAGGCTGGTCGCCACGCCCTCGACCATCACCATCGTCTTTTGCAGCAGCAGCAGATGCGGCTGCGTCACCATGTCGAAATCGCGGGTGATCGAGAACAGCCCGTCCAGCATCATGCCGATCGACATGTCCTTGACCGGCAGGCCGCGCATCGGCTCGCCCACGGCGCGCAGCGCGGTCGCGAACTCGGCGACATTGTGGTGCGAAGGCACATAGCCCGCCTCGAAATGGATCTCGGCGACACGCTTATAATTGCCGGTAATCAGGCCATAGAGGATTTCGGCCAGCCAGACGCGTGCGCGCCGGTCGATCCGGCCCATGATGCCGAAGTCGATCGCGGCGATCTTATTGCCGGGCAGGGCGAACAAATTGCCCTGGTGCATATCGGCGTGGAAGAAGCCCTCGGCGATCGCCTGACGCAGGAAGGCGCGCACCAGCGTCTGGGCGAGGTGCGGCAGGTCGTATCCCGCCTCGACCAGCGCCTGGCGGTTGGACAGTTTGATCCCGTCGACCCATTCGACCGTCAGAACCTTGGCGGTCGAGCGCGCCCAGTCGATCTGCGGCACGACGAAATCGGGCTCGGCGGTCATCGACTCGGCGAGTTCGGAGGCCGAGGCCGCCTCGCGCCGGAAGTTTAGCTCGCGCAGCGTCCAGCGGCGGAAATTCTCGACCGTCAGGCGCGGGCGCAGGCGCGCGGCCTCGGGGCTCATCCCCTCGACCTGGGCGGCGGCCCATTGATAGGTGTCGATCGCGCGGGTGAAGTCGTCCTCGACGCCGGGGCGCAGCACCTTGACGGCGACCGTCCGGCCATCGGTGGTCACCGCGCGGTGGACCTGCGCGATGGAGGCGGCGCCGACCGGCACCTCCTCGATCGAGGAAAAGAAGTGCGAGGGCGGGCGGCCCATGCTCGCCTCCATCGCGGCGGCGATCGTCGCGAAGGGGACGGGGGGCAACTGGTCCTGTAGACGCAGCAGATCGTGTGCGGCTTCATCGCCGACCAGGTCGGGGCGGGTGGCCAGCGTCTGGCCCAGCTTGATCGCGGCCGGGCCGATCGCCTGGAACGCATCGGCATAGGCGGGCTTGGCGGGCACGCGCGCGCCGAAACGGGCGATGCGCGCCAGTCGCCGCACGGGCGCGGGCGTGTTGGGATCGCGCTCGATGCCCTTCAGCGCGCCATGCCGCGCCAGCGTCCGCCCCCATTTGAGCAAACGCCACAGATGCACCACCGGTTGGGTCACAGGGCGTTTCCGCCCAGGCGTCCTCGCATCAAATCTTCCAGCCCGAATGGATCGCGACCAGCCCGCCCATGATCGGCTCGACCTTGGTCTCGACAAAGCCCGCCTCGCGGATCATCCGCTCGAAGGTCGGCATGTCGGGGAAGCGGCGGATCGACTCGATCAGATAGCGATAGCTGTCCGCATCGCCCGCCAGCATCTGACCCAGCTTGGGCACCAGTTTGTGCGAATAGGCGTCATACACCTCCGAAAAACCCGGCCAGACGGTGGTCGAGAATTCCAGGCAGAAAAATCGCCCGCCACGCCGCAGGACGCGGTGCGCTTCCTTCAGTGCTGCCGGAATGTCGGTGACGTTCCGGATGCCGAACGCAATCGTATAGGCGTCGAAGAACTTGTCGGGGAAGGTCAGCGACTCGGCATTGGCCTCGGTCCAGACCAGCTCGTCGAAGCCGCGCTCCGCCGCGCGCTTCATGCCGACTTCCAGCATCGCCGGATTGATGTCGGCGACCGTGATGCTCGCGCCCGACTCGGCCAGGCGGAAGGCGATGTCGCCGGTACCGCCCGCCATGTCGAGGATCTGATCGCTGGCGCGCGGCTTCACCCGGCGCACGAAGCGATCCTTCCACAGCCGGTGCATACCGCCCGACATGGCATCGTTCATCAGGTCATATTTGGCGGCGACATTGGTAAACACGCTGCCGACACGGGCGACCTTTTCGTCGCGGGGCACATCTTCATAGCCGAAGGAGACGGTATCGCTCATGGGGATGCCCTAGCCCGGCCTTGCTGGCGGGGCAAACGCTACCTAGCTGTTGGGCTTACGAAAGCCATTCCGAGAGACGATGCCCGAACTTCCCGAGGTCGAAACGACGGTCCGCGGCCTGACTCCGGTCCTGGCGGGCGCACGGCTGACGCTGGTCGAACCGCGCCGTGCCGATCTGCGCCGTCCCTTTCCCGCCGACCTGCGCCAGCGGATGACAGGGGCGACGGTCACCGCGCTCGGACGCCGCGCCAAATATGGCCTGATCGACACCGATCGCGGCGACACCATGGTCTTTCACCTCGGCATGTCGGGGCGCTGGCGGATCGATCCCGGCGAGCCGCAGACGCATGACCATCTCCTGCTGGAAACCGATGCGGGGCGGCGGCTGGCGCTGAACGATCCCCGGCGATTCGGTTTCGTCGACCTGTGGCCGACCGCCGAACTGGCCAGCTATCCGCCGTTTCTGGTCATGGGGCCGGAGCCGCTGGGGCCGGACTTCACCGCCGACTATCTGGCCAAGGCCTTGGAGGGGCGGGCGGCGCCCATCAAGGCGATGCTGCTCGATCAACGGATCGTCGCGGGCCTGGGCAATATCTATGTGTGCGAAGCGCTGCACATGGCGAAGATCACGCCGGGCCGGGCGGGCGGGCAGATTTCCAGGGCGCGACTCGTCCGGCTGGTCGAGGCGATCCGTGCCGTGCTGGAGGCCGCAATTCTGGCGGGCGGATCGTCGCTTCGCGATTATGTGAGGCCGGACGGCGAATTGGGCTATTTCTCCAAGGAATGGCGCGTCTATGGTCGCGAGGGCGAGCCATGTGAATGCGGCACGATCGTTCGGCGGCGGACCGATTCGGGGCGCTCGACTTTCTGGTGTGCGACCTGCCAGCGCAGTTGACGGGATGCCCGCCAGTCGGTAAGGGCGGCGGCTTCAAAGCTGGTGCGTCGCGCCGCTATCCCTTTTGATCGAGATTTAGAGGTTTTCATGGCGAACACGCCGCAGGCCAAAAAGCGTATCCGTCGCAACGAGCGTCGCGCCGTCATCAACGGCAACCGCGTCAGCCGCATCCGTACCTTCGTGAAGAAGGTCGAAGCCGCGCTGGCCGCTGGTGACAAGGAAACCGCGACGGTCGCTCTGGCCGCGGCGCAGCCGGAAATGGCGCGCGGCGTCGCCAAGGGCGTGCTGCACAAGAACACGGTCGCGCGCAAGTTCTCGCGCCTGACCAAGCGCGTCGCCGCACTGGCCTAAAAAGCCTCTCGGTTTCCGCGACGAAAACAACCCGCCGGGGGCGGTCCCCCGGCGGGTTTTTTCGTGCGTCCATCGTCCCGCCGTTAACCCTTTTGCGGATGCGATCCGGGGGAACAATCCCACGTTTCGCGCAACGCCAGCTTAATCCGCGATTCGAGTGATTCGGGTTTGGCTAGGTTGTCCAAGGGCGTGGTTAATATCGAGCAATTTCAAAGTGTTATGAGATATTTGGACGGGTTTCTGCGGGCTTTTGCCTGTCAATCCGGTTTATTTCAGATTTATGGCCGGACATGGTCTTGATCGGACCCCGTCATCGCTCATAATCGGTTTCCCAGCGGCGGTGCTTCGTGCCCCGCGTCATGGACATAGCGAAGTGACAGACCGGGTCGAATCCGTTTGATTCGCCGATGGGTAACGTGTCGCCGAGTGGAACAGGGGCTCGACCGCCCATCATGGGGGTCGGCAGAAGTGGAGTGCGCGGGTGACGAATTGGCAGGCAACGCGACCGACGACGGACCAGGCTCGTGCCTGGGCGCGCGTCCGCGCGAACCTGCGCGAATCGGCCGGTGCACGCCTGTTCGACCAGTGGCTGAAGCCCATGGAGCTGATCGAGGGGGACGAGCCCGACACGGTTCGCCTGGCGCTCCCGTCGGCCTTTGCGACCAATTGGGTGCGCAGCCATTATGCCGACCGCCTGCACCTGGAATTCAAGGCGGTGCTGCCCGAGGTCCGCTCGGTCGTCATCGAGACCCGCGCGCCCAGCAAGGTCGCCCGGTTGACCAGCGTCGAGACGCTGGAGCCTGCGCCTGCGCCGCGTACGGTCGCCGCTGCGCCGCAGCCGGTCGAGGATGCCGAGCAGCCGTCGCTCTTCGCCGTGCCGACGCCCGCCCCGGCGCCTGCGCCAGCGCCACGTCCGGCCCCGCGCGCCGCTGCGAAGGCGGCGAGCCCCGCGCCGGTGGCGGCCGTGGCAGCGCCGGCACTGCGCGCGCCCGCTGACCGGCCGCCGCTCGATCCGCGCCTGACCTTCGATCGCTTCGTGGTCGATTCGTCGAACCGCGTCGCGTTCAACGCCGCGCTCTCGCTCGCCGAGCCGGGTCCGCCGCGTTTCAGCCCGCTGTTCCTTCATGGCGGCACGGGGCAGGGCAAGACCCACCTGATGCACGCCATCGCCCATGCCTTTCTCGAGTCGCATCCCGATGCGGTCGTGCTGTGCATGTCGGCCGAGCGGTTCATGTTCGACTTCGTCGCGGCGATGCGGGCGCGCGACACGCACAGCTTCAAGTCGCGGCTGCGCTCGGCCGATCTGCTGCTGATCGACGATCTTCAGTTCATCGCGGGCAAGGATTCGACCCAGGAGGAATTCTTCCACACGGTCAACGAACTGGTCGGTGCGGGCAAGCGGCTGGTCATCTCGGCCGACCGCTCGCCCCAGTCGCTCGATGGCGTCGAACCGCGCATCATCGGCCGGTTGGGCGCAGGGCTCGTCGCCGACATCAAGGCGCCCGACCTGACGCTGCGCCGCACGATCCTGGACCGCAAGGTCGCCGATCTGCCCGAGATCGACGTGCCCAACGACGTGCTCGACCTGCTCGCTTCCCGTATTCGCGGCAATATCCGCGAGCTGGAAGGCGCGCTGAACCGGGTCGTTGCCTATGCACAGCTGACCGGCGACAAGATCGATCTGGAATTCGCCGTCGCCACGCTGGGCGAGGTGCTGCGCGGCGCGCAGCGGCGGATCACGATCGACGAAATCCAGAAGCTGGTCAGCCGTCACTTCGAACTCAAGCCGCTCGACCTGGTGTCGGCGCGTCGGGCCCGTGCGGTCGCGCGGCCGCGCCAGATCGCCATGTATCTCGCCAAGCGGTTGACCACCCGCTCATTGCCCGAGATCGGTCGCAAATTTGGTGGACGCGACCACTCGACCGTCATCTATGCGGTGCGCAAGATCGAGGAACTGCGCGATACCGACCGCGATATCGACAATGCGGTGCGGGTGCTGATGAAGGAATTGGAGGGCTAAGCCCCTTCACCCCATCAAGTCAGCGATAACCTGCTCCAGCGACGGCGGCCGGTCATATCGGATCAGCCGATCCTGCGCCTCGTCCAGGACGCGGACGATCCCCGGCCGCACCGCGCGGTGCCAGCGCCAGCAATAGGCCAGAAACCCGATATCCAGCCGCTCGGGGCATCCCGCCGCGCTATCGGGGCGGCACTGTCCATGGTGGCGGGCGATGCGCCGCAGGATGCGCGGAATCGTCACGCGGCGGGGCAGGTCGAGCAGGATGATCCGATCCGCCCGCGCCAGCCTGTCGCGGATCGCCGAGCCGTAATGCGCGCTGGAATAATTGCCGTCGATCACCCATTCGGGCCGCGCGGCGACAGCAGTCATATCGGCGATGAAATCCTGCCGGGGCCGGGTGACCCAGCCGGGCGCATGGAAGAGCGCGTCGCCATGCCAGACGGGCAGCGCGAGTCGCGCGCCCAGCAACCGGGCCAGCGTCGACTTGCCGCTGCCCGGTGGCCCCATCACCATGATCCGGCGAGGGACCGTGGTGACGGAGCCGGGCGTCATCAGATTTGCAGGCCCATGGTCCGCTGCACGTCGAGCAGCATGGGGGCGGCCAGATCGCGGGCCTTCTCCGCGCCGCGTTCCAGGATGCGGCCCACCTCGCCGCGATCGTCGAGCAAGCGGGTCAGCCGCTCGCGGATCGGGCCCAGCGTAGCGACCGCCAGATCGGCCAGCTCGGGCTTGAACGCACCGAAGCCCTTGCCCGCGAACTGCGCCAGCACATCGGCCGGTGCCCGGTCGGACAATGCAGCATAGATGGTGACGAGGTTGCGCGCCTCGGCCCGCCCTTCCAGCCCGTCCATCGTCTCGGGCAGGACGTCGGGGTCGGTCTTGGCCTTGCGGAATTTCTCGGCGATCTGGTCATCGGTGTCGATCAGCTTGACCAGCGACATTTCCGACGGGTTCGACTTGGACATTTTCGACGCGCCGTCGCGCAAGGACATGATGCGCGGCGCGGCGGCGCTGATCAGCGGTTCGGGAAGGGTGAAGACCTCGCGGCCATAGTCGTTGTTGAACTTGGTCGCGATGTCGCGCGCCAGTTCCAGATGCTGCTTCTGATCCTCGCCGACGGGGACATGGGTGGCATTGTAGAGCAGCACGTCGGCCGCCATCAGCACCGGATAGTCGTACAGACCGACGCTGGCGCCCTCGCGGTTCTTGCCCGCCTTGTCCTTGAACTGGGTCATGCGGTTCAGCCAGCCGACCCGCGCGACATTGTTCAGCAGCCAGCCCAGCTCGCTATGCTGCGGCACGCGCGTCTGGTTGAACAGGATCGAGCGTTCGGGATCGATCCCGGCCGCGATCAGGGTCGCGGTCATCTCGATGGTGTTGGCCGCCATGTCGGCGGGCGCGATCCATTCGGTCAGGCCGTGCAGGTCGGCGATGAAGTACATCGTCTCGCCGCCCTTGGCCTGGATGTCGTCCTGCATCGCCACCCACTGCTTCACGGCGCCCAGATAATTGCCGAGGTGGAGATTGCCCGTGGGCTTGATGCCGGAAACGACGCGCATGATGGTCCTCAACTGTTGCGGCGAACGAGCCGCTTGATGTCCCCGAGACGGAAGGCGCCCGTCGCGAAGGTGGCGACCGCATAGACCAGCATCCCCGTCGCGACCAGCACGATCAGGGCGCCCCAGCGCTCCAGATTGGAGCCGGTGACATAGGGCTGGAACCGTTCGTTGAGCAGCGCCATCGCACCGCCCATCAGCACGGCGGCGAGAAGCATCCGCCAGCTGCGCCGCCGAAGCTGCGGGTCGGCGACGAAATGTCCGCGCCGCGACAGCTCGCGATAGAGCAGCGCGACATTGACGGTCGAGGCGATCGCGGTGGCGAGCGGCGGTCCCATATGACCCAGCCACCAGATGAAGATCAGGTTCAGCACCAGATTGACCAGCATCGACCAGGTGGCGAAGCGCACCGGCGTCCGGGTGTCGGCGCGAGCATAGAAGCCCGGCGTCAGTACCTTGACCAGGATATAGCTGGGCAGACCGATCGAGAAGGCGGCCAGCGCCTGTGCGGTATAATAGGTGTTGGTCGCGGTGAACTTGCCATGTTCGAACAGCGCGGCGGCGATCGGCCGACCACAGACGATCAGGGCGACCGTTGCGGGCAGGGTCAGCAGCAGCGCCAGCTCCATGCCGCGATTCTGCGTCTCCATCGCCTCCACCTCGCGCCCCGCCCCCAACAGGCGTGAGACGGTGGGTAGAAGAACGGTGCCGAGGCCAATGCCGATCAGTCCGAGCGGCAACTGGTTCAACCGGTCGGCGGCATAGATGTACGACACCGATCCGGCCGGCAGGAAGCGCGCGGCCAGCGCGGTCGAGATGACGAGGTTGATCTGCACCGCGCCCGCACCGGCGGCGGCGGGCAGGATCAGCTTCATCAGCCGTTTGACGTCGTCATTGATCGTCGGCCGCTTGAACTTCAGCCGGACGCCCGCACGGCGGCAGGCCCACCAGAGCCAGGCGAACTGAAGCAGGCCCGCCACCGATACCGCGATCGCCTGATGATGCACCGTGGCCAGGGGATCATGCTCGTGGAACAGCAACAGCGCGACGATCAGCGTCAGGTTGAGCAGGATCGGCGCGGCCGCATTGACCCAGAAACGGTGCAGGGAATTGAGGATACCGCCCAGCAGCGACACCAGGCTGATGAACAGCAGATAGGGGAAGGTCAGCCGGTTGAGCAGGACGATATAATCGAATTGCGCGGTCGTGCCGTCGCCATAGCCGAAGGTCTGAATCCAGGTCACCGGCCAGGCGGCGACTTCGACCAGGGCGGTCATCACGATCAGGACCGGCAACAGCACCGACAGCGCGTTTTCGGCAAAGGCCAGGCCATGGGCCAGGCCGGAACCTTCCGCCGCCTTGTCCCCTTCGGCCACCTTGCGGTTGAACATCGGGATGAAGGCGGCGGAAAAGGCGCCCTCGGCGAAGAGGGCGCGGAACATGTTGGGCAGGCGAAACGCGATCTGGAACGCGTCGGAGGCGAAGTTCGCGCCCACGAAGCGGAAGAACAGCGAGTCGCGCACCAGTCCCAGCACGCGGCTGGCCAGAGTCAGCCCGCCGACCGAGCCCAGCGCCTTGTGCAGGTTCATATGTCAGTCCGGATCAGGCGTGGCCGGTTTCCGGAGTGTTGGGCTGCGCCCCCGCCTGGGCATCCGCCTGCTGCAGGTAGAGCTGCGCAAAGTCGATCGGCTCCAGCATCAGGGGCGGGAAGCCGCCGTCGCGCACCGCATCGGCCAGCACGCGGCGGGCGAAGGGGAAGAGCAGGCGCGGCGCTTCGCCCAGCATGAAGGGCTGGATCTGGTCGGCGGGCACGTTGCGGAAACCGAAGAGCCCCGCATAGCTGAGGTCGACGATGAAGGCGGTCTTGCCCTCGGACTCGGCGCGAACCTCGATCTTCAGGGTCAGTTCGTGGACTTCCTCGCCGACCTGCGCCGCGGAGATGTTGAACTGCACGTCGATGCCGGGCGCCGTCTGCGCCTGATAGATGGCGGGCGCGTTCGGGTTCTCGAACGACAGGTCCTTCACATATTGCGAGATCATGCCCGCGGCGGGGCCCGCATCGTCCGCGCCCGGTGCTTCGAAGCCCTGCGGCAAACCCTGTTCGTCCATCGTTGATACCTTACTTGCGTTAGATCAAGGGAGATTAGGAACCGAAAGGGCGGGTTCGCGCGTTCGGCCATATGGCCGTTGCGCGTAGCAGCGGGTCGGCATGGTTTCAACCTTGCCCTCTTCGTCGGGTGACCGGGTTTTCATTGTCGGCTCGTACGCCTATATCGGTGAGGATAGTGAAAGGCGCCTGTGTTGTTATTCTACGTCGTTCTTCTTGCGATGGTCGCGCTCTTCCTGGCGCTGAGGCTGTATAGTGTGCTGGGCAAGCGCACCGGCCATGAGCAGCAGCCGCTGGCGCGCAGTGCCGATGATCGGCCGCTGCCCGTCACGCTGCCGCGCGCGACCGAGGCGGCGCAGGTTCCGACGCCGGTCGCCAACCGCAACATCGATCCGCGGGCCGAACAGGGCCTGCGTGCGGTGATCGCGGGCGAGTCCGGCTTCGACGTGGCGCAGTTCCTGAACGGGGCGCAAGCGGCCTATCGCATGACGCTGGAGGCGTTCTGGAAGGGTGACGAGGACGCGCTGGCCGATCTGGTCGAGGCCGATGTGCTGGCCGCCTTCTCCGAGGCGATCGAACAGCGGCGCGAGGCCGGGCAGACGCTCGACAACCGTCTGATCCGGATCGACAGTGCCAAGATCGTCGATGCCGCCGTCGAGGGGCGTGAGGCACGGATCACCGTCCGCTTCGACGCCGATATCGCCGCCGTGACGCGCGATGCCGAGGGCCAGGTGATCGCCGGTTCGCTGAGCGATGCGGTCGAGACGCATGACGTCTGGACCTTCGCCCGGACGCTGAAGAGCGGCGATCCGAACTGGAAGCTCGTCGACACCGACGAAGCCTGACCGGTCGCACGGGGGAATGTCCGCGATGAGGGGGTATCGCGTCGCGGCCATGGTCGCGCTTTCGGTCAGCCTGTCGGCCTGCGCGGGGCGGATCGTCCCGCCGACCGCGTCCGCTGGTTATCCGTCGCATGGGGGACGGACTCCGCAGCCCCAGCCCCAGCCGCGCCCCCGGCCCGGCGGTGCAGCGGTGCAGCCCGGTGGGCCCAGCGTCTCGCGCGTGCCCGCGGGTCCGGTGCGTATCCTGCCATCGACGCCTTTGTCCGCCACGCCGGTCGTCACGGTGCCGGGTGCGGCGACCGCGGCGCAGGCGGGCGTGCTTGCCGGACCGCCGGTCGCATCGCTGCCGATCACCGAGGCTCAGGCCGAAGCGGCGCGGGCGGCCTTCCTGCTGTCCTGCCCCGGCCTGATGCGACGCAATGATGTCAGCGGATTGACGCAAGGCACCGACTGGCAACCCGCCTGTCAGGCGGCGGCCAGCGTTCCGCGCGGCGGCGCGCGGGATTTCTTCGCCCGCTATTTCGAGGCGGTGCAGGTCGGCGATGGCCGATCGCTCGCCACCGGCTATTACGAGCCGGAGATTGCGGGCTCGCGCGAACGGCGTTCGGGCTATGAGGTGCCGATCTATGCCCGGCCGCGCGATCTGATCGATGTCGATCTGGGTGCCTTCACTGCGGACCTGAAGGGCAAGAAGATCCGCGGCAAGGTGCAGGGGACCAAGCTCGTCCCCTATGACGACCGCACCGCGATCGAGCAGGGATCGCTGGAGGGGCGCGCGCCGATCCTCGCCTGGGGTGCGGACCCGGTCGAGGTGTTCTTCCTGCAGATTCAGGGATCGGGGCGGCTGCGATTGCCCGATGGCGGGATCATGCGGATCGGCTATGACGATCAGAATGGCCGCGATTATACCGGCATCGGCGCGCTGATGAAGGCGCGCGGATTGCTGGGGCCGGGCCAGACCTCGATGCAGGGGATCGTCGCCTGGCTGCACGAGCATCCCGAGGAAGGCCGCGCGATCATGCGCGAGAATAAGAGCTTCGTCTTCTTCCGCGAACTGAACGGCGCGCCGCAGGGCGCGATGGGCTATGCGGTGACCGGGCAGGTCAGCGCGGCGGCGGACCCCAAATTCGTGCCGCTGGGCGCGCCGGTCTTCCTGTCGATGGACCGGCAGGACGCCACCGGCCTATGGGTCGCGCAGGATACTGGCGGGGCGATCAAGGGTTCCAACCGCTTCGATACCTTCTGGGGTGCGGGCGATACGGCGCGCGCCGTGGCGGGCGGCATGTCGGCGCGGGGCACGGCGTTCCTGCTGCTGCCGGTCGGCACGCTGGCGCGGGCGGGGATCGCCAGCCCGAACGGGACGGTCGGTGCGCCCCCTCAACCCTGACGAGGCGCAGCTCTGGGCGCGGGTGATGGAGACGGTGCGCCCGCTTCGCGCCGCCGTCGTTCCCGCACGCCCTGCGCCGCCACCGCCCGCCATGGAAACGGTGTTTCAGGAGGTGCCCGGCGCACCCAAGGTGCGGGTGAAGGGCCGCGTGCCGCCGCTGCGTCAGCCTGCGCCTGCACCGGTCGCGGCGAAGAAGGGGCCCGGCGAGACGCTCGACGGCGGCTGGGACAAGAGGCTGTCGCGCGGCAGCGTGATGCCCGACAGCTCGCTCGACCTGCATGGCCATACGCTGGCCTCGGCCCATGCGATGCTCGACCAGGGGCTGGGCCGGGCGATCGCGCGCGGCGACCGGGTGCTGCTGCTGGTGACGGGCAAGCCGCCCCGCCCCGAAAGCGAGCGTCCCCATGCGCGCGGTGCGATCCGCGCGGCGATCAGCGACTGGCTGGGCGCGTCGCGTCATGCCGATGCGATCGCGGCGATCCGCAATGCCCATCCACGCCATGGCGGGCAGGGCGCGCTCTACATCGTTTTCAGGCGCCCGCGCGAGCGATGACGCCCGCATAGATGCGGGTCAGTGCGTAAAGGTCGTCGACCGCCACCGCCTCGTCCACCTTGTGCATGGTGGCATTGAGCAGTCCGAACTCGACCGTCGGGCACAGCTTCGACAGGAAACGCGCGTCCGAGGTGCCGCCGGTGGTCGACAATTCGGGCTCGATTCCCGTCTCGGCCCGGATGGCATCGGCGATCATGGCAGAGAAGGCGCCGGGCTGGGTCAGGAAGGCCTCGCCCGAGATGCGGCCGGTCACCTGCGCCGCCGGAGCATGGCCTTGCGCGATGGCGGTGATCCGCTCGATCAACGCCTGGCCGTTCTGTTCGTCGTTGAACCGGATCGACAGCCGCGCCTGCGCCGATCCGGGAATGACGTTATGCGCCGGATTGCCGACATGCAGGTCGGTGATCTCGATATTGGATGGCTGGAACCACGCGTTGCCGGTGTCGAGCGTCACCCCTTCGATCTCTGCCAGGATTGCGATCAGCGACGTGATCGGATTGTCGGCAAGGTGGGGATAGGCCACATGACCCTGCCGCCCCGGCACGGTGATCCAGATATTGACCGAGCCGCGCCGCCCGATCTTCATCATGTCGCCCAGCCGGTGCGCGGACGTGGGCTCGCCGACCAGGCAGAGGTCAGGGGCGATACCGCGCTCGGACATCCGGTCGATCAGGGCGCGGGTGCCATAGATGGCGGGGCCTTCCTCGTCGCCGGTGATGATGAGGGAGAGGGGAATGGTCGGCTCGGCCGGGATCGCCGCGACAAAGGCGGCGACGGCGCCCTTCATGTCGACCGCGCCGCGTCCGAAAAGCAGGCCGTCGCGAACATCGCCGGAAAAGGGCGAACCCTGCCAGCCATCGCCTGCGGGCACGACATCGACATGCCCCGCAAAGGCGAGATGCGGGCCTGTCCCCGCCCGCGTGGCGAGCAGGTTTTCGACCGGGCCGTCCGGCTCCTCCCCCACCGTGAAGCGATCGACCGCAAAGCCCAGCGGCAGCAGCGCCGCCTCCAGCACATCGAACACCGACCCAAGTGCGGGCGTGACACTATCGCTGCGGATCAGGGACTGGGCGAGGGCGAGGACGTCGGTCATGGCTCGTGGCATAGGCAGGGCGCGGGCGATCGGCAATCGGCCGATTGATCGGGATCGACCGATCCGGCGGACCCCAAAGCGCGCCGGGGTCGTTGGTGTCGCCGGTAACAGGAGTAAGGCGATGAGCAACGACCCGGATCACAAGGGGCGTAAGGCAGGCGGACGGTTGCTGATGTGGCTGGTTATCGCGCTGGGGATCGCGGCGGTGCTGCTCTACACCTTTTCCTCGCGCGTCGCCGAACCGGCGGCCGAACAGCGCGCGCCGTTGAACGAAGTGACGCCCACCGCGCGCTAGCGTCAACCGGACGCCCCTGTTCCGCGCGGGACCGGGGCGTTCGGGCGTCAGCCGACCGGCTGCTCGAACCGCTCGATCACCCATTCCTCTTCCTGCGCAGAGGCGATCCAGTCCTGCATGAAGGGGTGACGCAGCACCGCGTCCATATAGGGCACGGCAAAGCGTGCGACGGGGAGTTGATAGGTGATGATCCGGGTCACCACGGGCGCGAACATGATGTCGGCCGCGCCGAAATCACCGAACAGGAAATCCCCGCCACCGCCGAAGCGCGCCCGCGCCTGGGCCCATAGCTCCATGATCCGCTTCAGGTCGACGATGACATCCTCGTCGGGTGTCTGGGCAGGATAGACCTGGCGAATGTTCATGCTGTGCTTGCGACGAAGCGCGACGAAGCTGGAATGCATCTCCGCCGCCATCGACCGGGCCATGGCGCGTGCGGCATCATCGGCAGGCCAGAAGCGGTCGCGGCCCACCTTGTCGGCGAGATAGTCGATGATCGCCAGGCTGTCCCAGACCACCGCATCGCCGTCCCACAGGATTGGTACCTTGCCCGAGGAGGGGGCGAACTCGGCACCGTCGCGCCGCTTGTCCCAGTCGGCGTCGTAGAGCGGCACGACCATCTCCTCGAACGCGATGCCCGATTGACGACAGGCGAGCCAGCCGCGCAGCGACCAGGAGGAATAGGCCTTGTTACCGATGATGAGCTTCATGGGGTCAAGGGGTAACGGGCCGGAACGCCGTGGGCAACCGAACAAAAAAGGCCCGCTCGGGGGAACCGAACGGGCCTTTTGCGTTGCAACGGGAGGGTGATGCTTAGCCGATGGCTTCGAGCACGGCCGCGCGCAGTTCGGGGATGCCCATGCCGCCCTCGCTGGAGGTCGCGAGGATGTCGGGGTGCGCGGCGGCGCGCTTGCGGGCTTCGTCCTGGGTCCGTGCGATGACGGCGGCGAGTTCGCTGGCCTTGACCTTGTCCGCCTTGGTCAGGACGATGCGATAGCTGACCGCCGCACGGTCGAGCATCTCGAGGATCTCACGGTCGACCTCCTTGATGCCGTGGCGCGAGTCGATCAGCACCAGCGCACGCTTCAGCGCCTGCCGCCCGCGCAGGAAGTCGTTCACCAGGAAACGCCACTGCTTGACCATGTCCTTGGGCGCCTTGGCAAAGCCATAGCCGGGCATGTCGACCAGCCGCAGCGTGGGTGGAGTCCCGACATCGAAGAAGTTCAGCTCCTGCGTCCGCCCCGGCGTATTCGACGTGCGGGCCAGGCCATTGCGGTTGGTCATCGCGTTGAGCAGCGACGACTTGCCGACGTTCGACCGGCCCGCCACCGCGACTTCCGGCACGATCGGATCGGGCAGGAATTTCAGCGCGGGCGCGGATTTCAGGAAGGTGACCGGCCCGGCGAACAGCTTGCGCGCCGCCTCGACCAGTTCCTCCGAGAAACCTTCGGGTTCCTCGGAGGGGGCAGGGGTGGGAAGCTCGCTCACTTGGCGACCGGCTGCTTCAGGCCCGGATGGCGGGCGTAGAGCAGGCGCTGCTGCAGGATCGAGATGCAGTTGGTCGTGATCCAGTAGACCTGCAGGCCGACCGCGAACGGCGCCATCACGAACATCAGCACCCAGGGCAGGATCGCGAAGACCTGCTTCTGCGCATCGTCCATCGGCTGCGGGTTCATCTTGAACTGGAAGTACATCGAGATGCCCAGGATGATCGGCACGACGCCGATCGCGATGAAGTGCGGCGGGGTGAAGGGCAGCAGGCCGAACAGGTTGACCGGGGTCAGCGGATCGGGTGCGGACAGATCCTTGATCCAGCCGAAGAAGGGCTGGTGCCGCATTTCGATCGTCAGCATCAGCACCTTGTACAGCGCATAGAAGATCGGAATCTGGATCAGCGTGGGCAGACAGCCCGCCAGCGGATTGACCTTCTCCTGCTTGTAAAGGGCCATGACCTCCTGCTGCATCCGGACCTTGTCGTCCTTGTAGCGTTCCTGGAGCGCCTTCATCTTGGGCTGCACCGCGCGCATCGCCGCCATCGAGGCGAACTGGCGCTGCGCGATCGGGAACATCAGCGCGCGGATGGTGACGGTCAGCAGGATGATCGCGATGCCGAAATTGCCGACCAGGTGGAACAGCCAGTCGAGATAATAGAAGATCGGCTTTTCCAGGATGCGCAGATACCCCCAGTCGAGCGCGTAATCGAGCTTCGTCACGCCTTCCTTGTCGGTATAGCGGTCAAGCAGCGCGACTTCCTTGGCGCCCGCGAAGAAGCGAGTCGTCTGGGTCAGCTGCTGGCCCGGTGCCAGAAGCTGCGGCTGAACAGTGTCGTCGGCCTGATAGGTCTGGTTGGCACCGGCGCGGAACTGGCCGTCGAACGACTTTGCCTGATCGGGGATCAGCGCGGTCAGCCAATATTTATCGGTGAAGCCCAACCAGCCGCCGGTGGTGGTGAAACGGGTCGGCGCCTTATCGACATCCTTCCAGTTCGGACCGTAATTGGCCGAGCCGTTATTGACCGACATCGGACCGACATGGATCGTCCAGGTGTCCGGATCGGCCGAGATGCCGCGATTGACATAGCCATAGGCCGCGACCGGGACGGCGGCGGTGCCGCCATTGGCCACCGTCTGTTGGACGGTGAACATGTAATCCTTGTCGACCGACAGGATGATGCGGAACTGCTGGCCCGTGGCATTGGTGGCGGTCAGCGTGACCGGCTGGCCGGGGCGCAGCACGGGGGCGCTGGCGGTCCACACCGCGTCGGCGGCGGGCGGGTTCAGCCCGTCGGTGCGCCAGCCGAAACCGGCGAAATAGGCACCCTCGGTGCCCGCTGGCGACAACAGGCGGATCGGCGGCGAATTCTTCGCCACCGTTTCCTTGTAGTTCAGCAGAACGAGGTCATCGATCCGCGCGCCCTTCAGGTTGATCGAACCCTTCAGGCGCGGCGTATCGATCACCACGCGCGGGGTTTCGGCCAGGACGACCCGGCGATCGCGGATCGCCGAGGGCGTGGTGGCCGTCGCATTGGAGTTTGGTCCTGCCACCGGCACCTGCTTGCCGTCGACGATCTTGGTCGCGGGCGGATTGCTGGGGAAGAACTTGCTCTGGATGAGCGGCCATCCGAACAGGATCAGCGCCGCGATCACCGCGAACACGACGAAATTCTTGCGGTCTTCCTTCACGTCGAAACCCCAGTTGTGACGTCCGTTACGTCAGGGCACCGGGTCGGGTCCGTGCCCGCCCCAGGGATGGCACCGCGCAATGCGCTTGAGCGCCAACCAGCCCCCTTTGACCGCGCCATAGCGGCCAATGGCCTCAATTGCATAGGCCGAACAGGATGGTTGATAGCGACAAGTGGGCGGCAGGATCAGCGAAGGGCCCAGTTGCCAGCCCCGCGCGATGAGAATCAGGAGCCGGGCGATCATGGTCGGCCCGGCTCCTGCGATGGTGATGACGGCGATTCGGGGGTGCGGTGCGCGCCGCCACGGGGCCCGCGTCCCTTGCCACGGCCATGATGGACACGCGGTTCGCGCGGGCGGTCATGGCTGCCGGTGTCGGGGGAGACGGCGCGAGTCAGCGCCTTGGCCAGTTCGGCGGTGAGCGCCTGATAGTCGCGCTCGATCCCGCCTTGCCGTCCGATCAGGACATGGTCGGCGCCCGCTATGCCCTTGCCCGGCAACAGATCGCGCGCGAGCGCCCGCAACCGGCGTTTCATCCGGTTGCGAACGACCGCGTTGCCGATCTTCTTGGTGACGGTAAAGCCGACTCGCATGCCGGCATCACCGTCATCCCGCGGGCGAACCTGCAGCACGAAGCCGGGCATCGCCACGCGTCGCCCGCCATTGGCCGCGAGGAAATCGCGGCGGCGGGTCAGCGTCGTGATTACGCCGACAGCTTCTTGCGACCGCGCGCGCGACGCGCCCGGATCACCGCCCGGCCGCCCGGCGTCGCCATCCGCGCACGGAAGCCGTGACGGCGAGCGCGCACCAGATTGCTCGGCTGAAAGGTCCGCTTCATCGTTCATTCCTTGGATACGTCTGAATAAAAACGGCCGCCACGAGGACGGCCTTGGTGGCAAGCCGCTTACGCAAAGCGGGATTTCAAGTCAATCCGCCGTACGCATTCGGTGTACGCTTATCGCCCCTTGCGGTCTGGTGCTATCCTTTGCAGGAAGCATCAACGGGCGGGGGAGAGCCCGTACAGGGGGGAATCTGATGGCGACGATCGTGTCGACGGTGGCCTATCTGGGGCTGGAGGCGCGCGCCGTCGAGGTGCAGGTGCAACTGATCGCGGGGCTGCCCGCCTTCAATCTGGTGGGCCTTGCGGACAAGGCCGTGGGCGAGAGTCGCGAGCGGGTGCGTGCTGCCATCGCCGCGATGGGCCTGGCGCTGCCGCCCAAGCGGATCGCGGTGAACCTGTCGCCTGCCGACCTGCCCAAGGAAGGATCGCATTTCGACCTGCCCATCGCGCTTGCGCTGCTGGCGGCGATGGGGGTGGTGGATGCGGAATTGCTGGCCGATCATGTCGTCGTCGGTGAACTGGCGCTCGACGGGCGGATCGGACCGTCGCCGGGCGTGCTGCTGGCCGCGATCCATGCCGGTTCGGTCGACAAGGGGCTGATATGTCCCGCCGCGCAAGGCAGCGAGGCGAGCTGGGCAGGGGGCGGATCGGTGATCGCCGCGCCCGACCTGCTCTCGCTCATCAATCACCTGAAGGGCCATTCGGTCCTACCGATGCCCGAGGCCGGGTTGGTCGAGGAGGGCGTGCCCGGTCCCGACCTGTCCCAGGTCAAGGGCCAGGAAAATGCCAGGCGGGCGCTGGAGATCGCGGCGGCCGGTGGCCATAACTTGTTGATGAGTGGTCCGCCGGGCTCGGGCAAGTCGTTGATGGCGGCTTGCCTTCCCGGAATTTTGCCGCCGCTCGATGCCGCCGAGGCGCTGGAGGTTTCGATGGTCCAGTCCGTCGCCGGAGCCCTGGCGGGCGGGCGGCTGACCCGGACGCGGCCGTTCCGCGCGCCGCATCACTCCGCGTCGATGGCGGCGCTGACCGGCGGCGGCCTGAAGGCCAAGCCGGGCGAGGTGAGCCTCGCGCATCTCGGCGTCCTGTTCCTCGATGAATTGCCCGAGTTTCAGCGGGCGGTACTCGATTCGCTGCGCCAGCCGCTGGAGACCGGCACCGTCAGCATCGCGCGCGCCAATGCGCATGTAACCTTCCCGGCGCGCGTGCAGTTGGTCGCCGCGATGAACCCGTGTCGCTGCGGCCATCTGGGCGATGCGGCACTGGCCTGCGCGCGGGCCCCGCGATGCGCGGCGGATTATCAGGCGAAGATTTCCGGGCCGTTGCTCGATCGAATCGACCTGTCGGTGGAGGTCCAACCCGTCCGCGCGATCGACCTGTTCGCGCCCGCCGTCGCCGAATCGTCCGCTGTCGTCGCCCGGCGGGTCGCAGCCGCCCGCGCGCGTCAGACGGTCCGCTATCAGGATGCGCCGGGCACGATCCGCACCAATGCCGAGGCGGACGGCGCGTGGCTCGAGCGCTGGTCGACACCGGACGATTCGGGCCGTGCCCTGCTGGCCGAGGCGGCGGAACGGATGCGGCTGACCGCACGGGGCTATACGCGGGTCCTGCGCGTCGCCCGCACCATCGCGGACTTGGCGGCCGCCGAACAAATAGGGCGTATCCATATCGCCGAAGCGCTAAGCTATCGCCAGCGCCCGCCGGTCAATTAAGGGCGGGCCTGTGATGGGCGGTTGCGGCTCCCCCGCGCTTGTCGCCCCTATCCGAGTCGCAACGCATGATTACCCCGACCTGCGACAATCGGCGCTTGCACAGACCATCACCCTCGTCTAGCAGCGCCTCTTTGCTGCCCCTGTGGCGAAATTGGTAGACGCATTCGACTCAAAATCGAACGCCGCAAGGCATGCTGGTTCGAGTCCGGCCAGGGGCACCATCTCATATCCCTTAAAAGCGCTGATACCCCGCCGGTCGCGACCGGCGGGCACGGCCAAAAGAAACGGCGCCGCGAGGAACGCGACGCCGGTCTTGCCCATGGTCGGCGGGGCGGCCGAGGCCGCGCCCGCCTGGTCGGATCGTCAGAAGCGGAAGTTCGCGCCGAAGCGGAAGGTCCGGCCGACCGCGCCGATCTGCGTATAGGTCGGGTTGTAGTTCACCGCGGCATAGTTGCCCGCGTTCAGCGGTGCCTTGGCATCGGTCAGGTTGATGACGTTCGCGTAGAATGTGAACTTGTCGTTGACCTTCACGCTGCCGGTCAGGTCGACGTCGATGAAGCGGCGGACATGGCAGTTGAAGTTGGGATCGGTGCCGCCATAGGTGCTGCCGCCGTTGCAATCCATCGTGCCGAACTGGTCGAACCCGACCGCCTTGTAACCCGACACATAATAGGCGGTCGCGGTCAGCGAATAGGGGCCATAGTCGACGCTGTTCTGCCAATTGCCACGCCATTGCGGCGTGCCCGCGCCCGACGACGTCACATAAGGCGACTGGGTGCCGACAAAGTCGGTATAGGGCTGGTCGGCGCTCGGCTTGAACAGATAGTGCAGGATATAGGTCGCCTCGGCACGGCTAGTGAAGCGCAGGTCGTCACGATGCAGCTGCACCTGGGCCGACACGTCGATGCCGGACGTCTTGAGCGCCGCCGCGTTGGCGAAGGGCGAGTTGACGAACAGCGCGCGCAGCGGCGCGTTGGGGAAGGCGGGGTCGATCACGTCGGGCGTAACCGAATAGCCCGCCGGCATCGTGCCGTTGCCATAGAAGGCGGCCAGCGCCTGGTTGGACAGCGGGCCGCCGCTGATCACATCGGTCTTCTTGATGTTGTAATAGTCGGCGGTGAAGCTCAGCCACGGGGTCGGCTGGATGACGGCGCCTGCCGTGAAGCTCTGCGACAGTTCGGGCTTGATGTTCGGGTTGCCGACTGTGTTGAAGCCGATCGAATAGCTCTGGTTATACGCGCTGCCGCCGGTGCAGCCATTGCCCGAGACGGTCGCACCATGCTGGACCTGGATCGAGCAGGGGGGCTTGGCGCTGGTAAATCCGATGACGGTGCCCGAGGTTTCGGCAAAGCTCGGGGCGCGGAAGCCCTTGGAGAAGGTGCCGCGCAGGGCGAGCTGCTTGAACGGCGTGAACTTGATGCCGACCTTGGGCGAGAAGCGGTTATAGCCTTCCTGATAATGGTCGTAGCGGCCCGACCCGTCGATCTCCAGGCTGGTCAGGATCGGTGCGTTGATCTCGAAATAGCCCGATTCCACGGTGCGATGGCCGATCGCCGAGAACTGGTTGAGCCCCAGCGTCGTCAGGTTCGGATTCTGGTTGGGGTCGTTCTGCGCCTCGTAGCGGAACGACCCGCCGACGCCGACCTGAAGCGGACCGCCCGGCAGTTGAAACAGTTCCTTGGTCAGGATGCCCTGGATCATATCCAGATCGGTGGTCGCCTGGGTATGGATGGCAGGCGACAGGGCGCTGCGGACGGCGGCGCTGTTCTGCGTCGGATCGACGAAGTTATAGGTGCCGTTGTTGATCGCATTGGTCAGCGCGGCCAGGTTCAGATAGCCGTTCTGCGTCATGTCCAGCCAGCTATGGGCGATCGTGCCCGATACCGAATAAGTCCAGCCGTTGCCGAACGCGCCGTCGATTCCGGCGGCGGCGCGCAGGACATGGTTCTTGTAATCCGACGAGGCGGGGATGTCGCCGAACAGATAGCGGATCATCGCGGGCTGGCCCGAAGCCGCATAGGGGTTGTTCGGGTTGAGCTGTCCGTTGGCGAGAAGGGCAGGCAGGATGATGTTCTGGGTGTTGATCGGGTTGATCGACCGGATATTGGCCGGGCTGCCCGCCGCCAGAACCTCATTCTGGTAATAGGAGGCCATCAGATAGGCCTGGGTCTGGTCGTTGACCTGTACCGTGGCATGGCCGGTCACGCCGAAGCGGGTCTGTTCCGGCGCGATCTGGCCGTAATCGGCGATGGTGTTCTGGGTGCAGCCATTGCCCAGCGCGCCGCTGACCGGTGAGGTCGTGCCGGTGCAGCCATTGGGGTTGAGCACCTGGAACGGGCCGCTGGCGATTCCCGACCCGGACAGGATGTTGCCCGGCGTCAGCTGCGTCGTCGGGGCGACCAGCGCGCTGGTGGTCGAGCCGGGCACGACCGAACCGGCCTGGTTGTTGTCGCCGCCGATCCGGGTCAGGTCGGCGGTGTTGAACGGGAAGCCGCGATTGCGCGCCCAGATCGGGTCGTCATGCTGGTATTCGCCGCTGATATAGACGTTGAAGCCCTGTTCCTTGAGCTTGCCGGTGCCCAGGGTCAGGGTCGCGCGCTGCTCGCCACCGTCGCCCCGCTGGGTGACACCGCCTTCCAGCGTGCCCGCGACCCCGGTGATCTCCTTCTTCATGATGATGTTGACGACGCCGCCGATCGCGTCGGCGCCATAGCTGGACGAGGCGCCGTCCTTCAGCACCTCGACCCGGTCGACGATCGCGTCGGGGATGGTGTTCAGGTCGACGAAGGACCGCTGGCCATCGTCCGACAGCGGATAATTGGCGGTGCGCATCCCGTCGATCAGGGTCAGCGTCGAGTTGACGGTCAGGCCGCGCAGCGACACCGCCGACGAACCCGCGCCGAAGCCGTTGGCAAAGGCGGTCGGGATCGATCCGCTGCTATCCGCCGAGATCGAGCGGACCGCGTCGGAGACATTGTTGATGCCCGCCTTCTTTAGTGTGTCGGCCGACAGGATGGTAACGGGCGAGGGGGTTTCGGTATTGGTCCGGCGGAACAGCGTGCCGGTGACGACGATGTCCTTGCCGGGCGTGGCGGCGGGAGCCTGGGCCGAGGTCGTGGTGCTGGTCGTGCTCTGGGCGGGTGCGCCATTGTCCTGCGCGATGGCGGGGCTGGCGGCCAGAAGACCCCCGATCAGGATGGCGGGCGCGGCGGTTCCCCGCAACAGGGCTGCACGGACGACGGACACACTGGTCATGACTCGATTACTCCACCCTTTTTTCCGCGATCCGGGCGGTCGCGGAAATAAACTATTGGTGGGGTGAGGTATCGATCGCCTATTCCTGCTGTAAATGACGACAATATTTCATGATCGGAATGGAGCGGCAATGTTGCATGGCGGACACGGATTGTGAAATCGGCATCATGTTTCAGAAGGCCTTGGAACCATCTTCATGGGCGGTAAATCAACTTGTCTACGGGGTGGGGCAGGACAGTGAATTCACCGGGGAGGCGGTGATTACGACAATCTGTTCATGAACCGACCATCTTTCGACCGGCGGCGGGGATGGACGGGATCGGCGATGGAACGGCCGAATCGGTAAGCGGTTTTGCCCGATGCCGCTCCGGTTTCGCAGGCTGGTGATCGACGGCCTCGGTCGATCTCGGCAAAGCGACTTGCGTTGATTTATGTCAGACTATAATCCTGTCCTATCAAGAGGCTGGGCGATTTCATGACCCGGTCGTCAAGCGGGGATGCCACCGACCATGCGCCAATTGGCCCGATCGCGGAGCTTGCATGCTCTGCGCGTGATGTTGCTGGCCGGGATGGCGGCGGTGGGTGGCGCGGCGCTGCGGTCCGCGCCACAGGGCCTGACCCTGTCGGGCGATATCGTGCCCGCGCATGACCCGGTCCTGATCCGCGAAGGCGATCGTTATTACGCCTTTTCCACCGGGCAGCGGGACCGGCGGCCGCTGGTCGCCCGGACCTCGCGCGATCTGCGGCACTGGAGTGCGCTGGCGTCGCCGCTGTCCGACCTTCCCGACTGGGCAAAGGCCGCCGTGCCCGGCGCGCGCGAGATGTGGGCGCCCGATATCGCACGCGTCGGGGGACGCTATCGGCTTTATTATTCGGTGTCGCGCTTCGGCACCCAGCGTTCGGTCATCGGCCTGGCGACCGCCGCGACGCTCGACCCGGCCGCGCCCGGTCATGGCTGGCGGGACGAGGGGCTGGTCATCGGCTCGAAGGAGGGAGATGCGTATAATGCGATCGATCCGGCCTTCGCGCGCGACCGGCGGGGTGGCGAGTGGCTGGCCTTTGGCAGTTTCTGGGGCGGTATCCAGCTGATTCGCCTCGACCCGCGCACCGGCAAGCCTGCGCAAGGCGCACGGCCGGCGATGATCGCACGGCGCGCCATGGGGGATCGGGAGAATGCGATCGAGGCGCCGTTCATCGTCGACCATGGCGGCTGGTATTGGCTGATCGTGTCGTTCGACTTTTGCTGCCGGGGCGTGAACGGCAGCTATAATCTGCGCGTCGGTCGGGCGCGATCGATCGAGGGGCCTTATCTCGACCGCTCCGGGCGGCCGATGCGCGACGGCGGCGGTACGGTGTTGCTTCAGGCGGATGCGGCAGGCCATGACCGGTTTCGCGGACCGGGCCATGCTGGCGTGATGCGGGACCGCGATGGCCGCTATTATCTGATCCATCACGCTTATGACGCTGCCGCCGGCGGCGCGCCGACCTTGCGGATCGCCAGATTGCATTGGGATGCGGCTGGCTGGCCTGTCGTGGAGAAAGAACCAGCCTGATCGGGGCTGGCCGGATATGTCGGTCCATTGCCTGAGCGGTTTGTGCGCATATCGGTGAGCGTGATTCGATCCTATCCCGTACCCGATGCAGGATTTTAACGATTCCTCCGCGCCTCCCATCGCTGGAAAGCCTTTGCATGCCACGATCGGCGGATTAAAAAGACGGACAAGTTACTTTATGACTGCATTGCGGTGCAGCATGGGGCTGTCGCTTGATTTTCCTCGATAATGTGCCGGAAATCGGCTTCTATCTGCGCATCTGCACAATATGCGGGTGTGGCTCAAAATCCACGACCTGACATGTGTTTCACTATTTCTTCATGTCTGACTTGACGAAATTATACGATAGTCAGACAAATGACCCTCGATAAGGCACCGAAAGTTCGGGCCGATCGGAGGGGAAGATTCTGATGAAGCACCACGTCCTTTTGCTGTCGGTCGCGCCATGGGCGCTGATGGCCGCGCCTGCATTGGCCCAGACCGCCACGACGACGCAAAAGACCCAGGCGACGGACCCCAACGCCCCGATCGAGGCGCAGACCGCCGAGGGAATCCGCCAGGATGTCGGCGAAGTCCCCGGCCGCAGCCCGGTTCAGGCCTCGACCACTGGACTGCCCGGCGAGGAGGTCGATCCGCGTGACATCGTCGTCACCGGCTACCGCGCTAGCCTTGGTTCGGCACAGGCTATCAAGCGCAACTCGGACGCGATCCTCGATGCGATCGTCGCGCAGGATATCGGCAAGTTGCCCGACAATACGGCGGCGGAATCGCTGGCGCGTGTCACCGGCATCCAGGTCAGCCGGTATAGCGACGAAGTGACGCAGGTGCTGGTGCGCGGTCTGCCTGATGTCGCGACCACCTTCAACGGCCGCGACATCTTCACCGCCGAGAACCGCCGCGCCGCGCTTCAGGATTTCCCGGCGGGCGCGCTGGCGGGTCTGGAAGTCTACAAGTCCGGCACCGCCGACCTGCTCGAGCCGGGCCTGGCGGGCCTCATCAACGTCCGCTCGCGTCGCCCCTTCGATTTTGAAAAGGGGTTCACGATCGCGGGCGGCGTACGCGGCACCTATAACGACCAGTCGAAGAAGTTCGACCCGCTGGGCAACCTGCTCATCAGCCAGCGCGCCGACACCGCGATCGGCGAGATCGGCTGGCTGGTCAACGCGGCCTATACCCAGGCCCAATATCGCAACGCGGTGCGCTGGGCCGATGGCTATGTGACGAGTCCCAGCGCGAACTCGACGATCAGCCCGGCCTCGGTCGGTCGCGGCTGGCAGATTCCGGTCAATGTCGGCGTGTACAATGATACCGGCAAGCGCTGGCGACCGGCGCTGAACGCCAGTGTCCAGTGGCGCCCGGCCCATAACCTCGAACTCTATTACGACTTCCTCTATCAGGGCTATCGCGGCGAGATCGCCAATGACTGGCTGCGCGTGCCCTTGCTCGACGGCAATCCCAGCTTTACCAATGTCGTGCTGCGTGAGGGCGAGCCGCGCCAGGTCGACAGCCTGACCAAGACCGGCGGCGTCCGGCCCGAGGCGTATCGCAGCACGCGCTCGGCCTATACCAACACCTATCAGGTGGCGGGCGGCGCCAAGTGGGATGTCGGCAACGCGCATTTCTCGACCGACCTGGCCTATACCACGTCGCAATACGGCGATGACGAATGGAGCTTCGACACCGCATTCTCCAAAGCGCCCCCGGTCGATGTGCGCTTCTTCGTCGACGGTGGTTCGTCGTTCAGCCTGCCGGGCTTCGATCCTTCCGATCCCAACAATTATATCTGGCGCGGCTATTTCGAAAGCACCTACCGCGTGCAGGGCAAGGGGTGGCAGTGGCGCGCCGACCTGGATTTCGACACCAATTTGTCGCTGTTCCCCAAGCTGCAGATCGGTGTCCGCTGGACCGATCGCGACGCCTCGCTGAAGCGTGGCAACCGTTATGCCTATACCGAATGGCTGGCGATCCCGCTCGCCCAGACGCCGACCGGCGACCTCGCGCTGACCCAGAATACGTTCCGCGGCAATCAGGGCTTCACCAGCTGGCTGATGCCATCGCGTGACGGCATCGCGGGCAATGCGGCCGAGCTTCGCAAATTCTCGGTCGACGCATTGCAGCGCATCATCGCGGGCAACCCCACCGATCAGGGCTATCGCGACGCGCTGAACCGCTGGTCGACGCCGACGGTCGAGCTCGATCCGCTCGCCGCGTTCTTCGCGCAGGAGCAGACCTATGCCTTTTACGGCCAGACCAAATATGAGTTCGACATCGGTGCCGTCCGGTTCGACGGTCTGCTCGGCGCGCGCGTCGTCAACACCGTCGGTCGCTACAGCGGTCTGTCGAGCGTCCGCTTCAACGGTGTGACTCGCGCCGAACCGCGCAGCACCAAGGCCAATTATGTCGACGTGCTGCCCAATATCAGCTTGCGCATCCGTCCGACGGACAAGCTGCAGGTGCGTTTTGGCTGGACGATCACGCGAACCAAGCCCGAATTCAGCCAGCTGAACCCGGCCATCTTCATCGAGCAGAATACCGCGACGCCGGTGGAAAACCCCGTGCCCGATACGCGCTTCGCGCCCGGTCTTCAGGGGCGTCCCGATGCCACGGGACGCGGCGGCAATCCGGATCTTCAGCCGCTGACGTCGAAGAATTACGACGCAACGATCGAATATTATTTCTCGCCGACCGCCTCGATCACGGCGGCAGCCTTCTATCGCGATCTGAAGGGCTTCATCAGCAACTACACCAATCGTACCCTCGACCCGGTCTATGGTCTGCTGGAAATCAGCCGTCCGGAAAATGCGGGCAAGGGCCGGATCAAGGGCTTCGAGCTGGGGGCGCAGACCTTCCTGGACTTCCTGCCGGGTCTGTGGAGCGGCTTTGGCGTACAGGCCAACACGACCTTCCTGGTCGGTGAGCAGCAATATCCGGCGAACGTCTTCCGCAGCGTCGGCGGTACGACCGAGCCGCCCTTCGTCAAGATTCCCGGCCTGTCGCGCTGGACGTACAATGTCGCGCTATTCTACGAAAAGGGCGACGTTTCGACCCGCCTGTCGCTCAACAATCGCGATGCGTTTTTGAACAGCAACTTCGTCAATTCGCAGGGCGTCTATAACGGCGAAGGCACGGTCCGCATTCAGCGCCTCGACTTCTCCTTCAACTACAACATCATGAAGGAAGTGACCGTGACGTTCGATGCGGCGAACATCCTCGCCCAGCCGTTCAACAACTATGCGCAATATGGCGACGGGCTGCGCTACCCGCGCGATATCCGTGACGAGGGCCGTTATTACGGCGTGGGCCTGCGCTTCCGCTTCTGAGCGGTTGGGGGCGGGTTGCGGCTCGCCCCCCGAATATCCCCAAGGAGCCTTGCAGGGCAGGGACGGCACCACGCCGTCTCTGCCCTTTTTCTATGGCCTGCGCGGATGACACCCACGAAAAACCCCGCCGATCCTGCGACCGGCGGGGCTTCTCATTCGGCGGGCTTCGGAATCAGACCAGCGCGTTGCGGCGGATCAGTTCCTTATACCACTGCGCGCTCAGCTTGGGCGTGCGCTTCTGGGTGGCGAAGTCGACATAATGGATGCCGAAGCGCTTGCCATAGCCATCGGCCCATTCGAAATTGTCCATCAGGCTCCACAGGAAATAGCCCTTGAGCGGATATCCCTCGGCCGCGGCGCGGCGGAACTGGCCCAGATAGTTGCGCAGATACATGATCCGGTCGCCGTCATCGACCGTCCCTGTGCTGTTGAGGGGATCATCGGCCGAGGTGCCGTTCTCCGAGATGTAGATCGCCTTGGGCTTCCACAGCTCGCTGGCCGCGCGCACGCCCCAATAGGCGGCCTCGGGCCCGACATAAAGCCAGGGCGAGGCCATGCGCGGCGACTGCGGCAGATGGGGCAGCGGGGTATAGCCGCGCGGATCGTTGGGGTTCGCCTTCACGAAGGTCGGCGTGTAGATGTTGAGCGCGACGAAATCGAGCGGGCTGCCGATCGCGGCCATGTCGCCCGCCTGCACCTTGGGCGCATCGGCACCTGCGGCCGCCAGATAGCTGTCGAGATATTTGCCCTCCATGACTGCGGTCAGGAACATGGCATTGTCCTCGCGCATCGCCTTCTTGGTCGCCTCGATATGCTCGGGCGTCTCGATGACGGGGACATAGATATTGGCGTTGTCGGCGATGCCGACCTCGGTCCCCGCCTTGGCATTGGCGCGGATCGCCTGGACGCCCAGGCCATGGGCAAGGCAGCCATGGTGACGGACCTGGTTCACCTGACCCTGGGGTAGCTTCAGGCCCGGCGCATGGGTGCCGACCATATGGCCCAGATCGGTGAAGCAGCGCAGTTCGTTGACCGTCATGAAGCGGTGGACGCGGTCGGACAGCTTGCCCGCCATGAAGCCCGCATAGTCGGCAAACGCCTTGGCCGTGTCGCGATTCTGCCAGCCGCCGGGCAGCGCCTGTGGCAGGTCCCAGTGGAACATGGTGACGTTGGGCTGGATACCCGCCGCCAGCAGCGCGTCGATCACGCGGTTATAATAGTCGATGCCCTTTTGGTTGGGCTTGCCGCGCCCCTCGGGGAAGATGCGCGACCAGGCGAGCGACATGCGATACGCCTTCACGCCCAGATTCTGGAGAAGCGCGATGTCCTCCTTGTAACGGTGATAGCTGTCGCAGGCGACATCGCCGGTGTCGCCGTTGGCGACCTTGCCCGGCGTATGCGAGAACACGTCCCAGTTGGTCTGGCCGCGGCCGTCTTCCTTCACCGCGCCCTCGATCTGATAGGCGGCGGTGGCGCAACCCCAGAGGAAGTCCTTCGGAAAGCTCAGGTCCGAGGCCGTCGCGGCGGCGGCCCGTGTGGCGGCCAGGGTGCCGCCGCCGGTGGCGAGCGCGACACCGCCCATCGCCATGCCGGTCTTCATGAAGTTACGACGATCCATCTCTTGTCCTTTTCTGTATCTCTTATGGCGATATTCGGGTGAACGGGGGCTGTCCGCCGCGTTAGCGTTCGGTGACGAGCGGGCGGGTCAGGTCGGTCGCGACCCAGACCAGGGGCGCGTTCCAGTTGATGGCGACTTCGTTGTGCGCATAGGCGCGCGCATCGTCGATCCAGCAGCGTTGGCCGACGCACTTGCCTTTCAGCGTGGCGGAAACCGGTTCGGGAAAGACGGTGCTGTTCGCGCCGCCGCTCAGCACGCCCGGCGGCGGACCGGGCATTCGCGCGTCGAACTGATGCGCCCAGAAACGGTGATGCGGGTGCTGCATCGGCTTCCACCCGAACCCGCTGACATAGCTCTGGTCGAGTGGATTGCGGCCGAGCACATAGTCGATCGTGTCGACCTCCGCATCGCGATAGCGTTCCTGGCCGGTGAAGCGGGCGGCCAGCGCCAGGATCTGCCCCCGGCCCAATATCCCGCTGTTCGACCCCCAGTGATAGGCGGTCGAGGCATAGGGGATATGATAGCCCGAGCGTGCCTCCTCGGCCAGGAACCGGTCGGCCAGCGCGATCAGCTTGGTGCGCGCCGCCGCGCGTTCAGAGGGCATGACACCGGTCGCGGTCGCCAGCGTGATCGTGCCCAAGGCGGCGACGTTGGCCCAGCCCGGCTCGCCGGTCAGCGGCGCGGTGTGGAGCGGCATCTTGTGCAGCGCCTCGGCCAGTTCGGGCATGCCGGTGGCGGCGTACAGCTCTGCCGTTGCCCAATAGAGTTCGTCGGACAGCTCGCTGTCACCGTAACCGCCGCTGCCGTCGAACGCTTGCGCCGCATAGACGTCTGGGTTGCGCAGCGCGGCGCTATACGCCTTGCCCGCCGCGATCAGGCAGCGTTTGGCGAAGGCGTTGTCGATCCCCCGCCAGATGCGCGAGCACTGCGCGGCGGTGGCGGCGAGGTTCAGCGTGGCCGCCGTGCTGGGCGGAAAGAGCAGCCGCTCCTCATGATCGTCGGCAGGGGCGGTGGGTAGCTTGGTCCAGTGGCGATCGGCGATCTTGTGATGCGCCATGCCGCTGGCATCGACCGGTGTCAGCCGCAACGGACCGCCGCCTTGCCGCCCGAGCGGCAGCTTTATGGTCTGGCCGTCGGGCACCTGCATCGAGAGCAGGAAGCGCATTTCCCAGCGTGTCTCGTCGAGCAGGTCGTTGATGCCGTTCCCCGCCTCGGGCAGCGCGGCGCTGCCATCGGGGAAGGGGGGAGAGGCCGCATCGACCTCGTAGAGATTTTGCAGCATCCACAGGGCGATGCCGCCATTGACGACATATTTGCCCTGATCGCCCGCATCATACCAGCCGCCGGTCACGTCCAGCGTATAGGGACAGCCCGGCCAGTCGGTGCCCGCCTGATCCATCCCCTTGAAGCAGGTCACGACCTCATGGACATGCCCCGCCGCACGCGCCCATTGCGTGCCCCCGGCGAACCGCGCATCGATCGCCACCCCGGCGCGCTGCTGATAGAAGAAATTGAGCGCGGCGCGGGACAGCGGGCGATAGACATCGGCGGCGATGGTGAAGGGATGGCTGGTGCGGCCATCGATCGTCAGGCGATAGGTGCCGGGCGTGCGGAACGCACCGAAATCGATCTGCTGCACCGTGTCGCCGGAGGCGGCGTCCGGACCGAACACGATGGCATTGCCGTGCGCGACCGTGCGGCCCTGTTCGTCGAGCAACGCCCAGGGCAGCGCAGCGCCGCCCTTCGCGACGATGGCCCGCTTGGCGGTGTCGGGGCGAAAGCCGATCTGGTTGAGATGCGGCCCCGGTGCTTCCCCCGCGCCGGTTGCCGCCAGCGCGAGCAGAGGAAGGATTATGCGCTTCACAGAAGGGGCCCCTTGGCCTGCACGGTGCCGGGCGCGCCGGCGAAGTCGAACCCGTCGCTGGTCCCGCGCGCCGTCATGGCGGGGGCGAGCGGAGACGGGGCGGTCATGCGCAGGAAGTCGCCGTGGCTGGGCATGCGTGCGGCGGTGTCGGCATAACCGGCGCGCATCTGTTCCAGCGCCTGCGCCACCAGATCCTCGTCCAGCGCGTCGGCGGCGGGTTCCCAGCGTTCGGGCACCAGCCCCTGGCCCAGGCAGACCGCGACCCAGCTGGGATTGCTGAACAGGTCATAGCCTTCGCGGAACAGCCGCCCCTTGCCCGCCCACAGCGCCATCTTGCGCGCGAGACTCTCGGGCACGTCCATGGTGCGCACCCGGTTCCAGAAGGGCGTGTCGTCGCGCCGTGTCGCCTTGTAATGCAGGATGATAAAGTCGCGCACATCCTCATACAGGTCGTGCATCTGGCGGTTGAACTCGTTGCGCTCGGCGGGGTCGAAACGCGTGTCGGGGAACAGCGCGATCAGCCGCTGGATCGCCGCCTGAACGAGGTGGATGCTGGTCGATTCCAGCGGCTCCAGAAAGCCGCTCGACAGGCCGAGCGCCACGACGTTGCGGTTCCAGCTCTGCCGTCGTCGCCCGGCGGTGAAGCGTAGATGGCGGGGATCGCCCAGCAGCTCGCCCTCCAGACTGCCCAGCAACTGTGCCTCGGCCGCCTCGGCATCGAGATAGTCGCTGCAATAGACCAGGCCATTGCCCATCCGGTGCTGGAGCGGGATGCGCCACTGCCACCCGGCATCGCGCGCGGTGGCGCGGGTGAAGGGATCGGGCTCGGCCGGGTCGGGCAGCGCGCACGGCACGGCCACCGCCCGGTCGCAGGGCAGCCACTGGGCATAGCTTTCATAGCCCGTTTCCAGCGCCTCCTCGATCAGCAGGCCGCGAAAGCCCGAGCAGTCGATGAACAGATCGCCCTCGATCCGCCGCCCATCGGCCAGCGTCACCGCCTCGACATAGCCGTCCTCGGGGCGCAGGTTGACCGCATCGACGCGCCCCTCGATCCGCGTCACCCCGCCGCGCTCGGCATAGCCGCGCAAATAGCGGGCATAGAGCGAGGCGTCGAAATGGAAGGCATAGAACAACTCGCGGATCGGTGAGCGGGCATCGGGCTTGGCGCGGCCGAACTTGCCCGCCTTTGCCGCGACCGCGCTCATCGACCATTCGGCAATGTCGGGCAGGGCGCGACGGCTGCATTCGCGCAGGTACAGCTGGTGGAAATGCACGCCCTGCAAATCCTGGGCATGGCGGCCGAAGGGGTGGAAATAGCGTTCGCCCTTGTCGCCCCAATCGACGAACTCGATACCCAGCTTGAACGTGCCGCCGGTCTTGGCGAGGAAGTCGTTCTCGTCCAGCCCCAGCATCTGGTTGAAGGTGATGATCGGCGGGATCGTCGCCTCGCCGACGCCGACCGTGCCGATCTCCTCGGACTCGACCAGCGTCACTTGCGTATAGCCGTTGTTGAGCAGCCGGGCGAAGGCGGCGGCGGCCATCCATCCGGCGGTGCCACCGCCGACGATGACGACCCGGCGAATCTGATGGTCAGGGGAAGATGTCATCGGGCAAGGCGCCTCATCTGGGCCGCGCGCCACTGCGCATGGGCCGGAACATGGGGAAGGGCGGCGGCGATCGCGTCGGTCATCCGCGTCATGACGGCATCGACCTCCGCCACGGGCACGCCGTGGACCAGCGGATCGACCCGGCGCGGCAGATAGCCCTGACCCAGCAGGATCGCGGCCCAGCCGTCGCGGGTGAAGGTTTCTTCCTCGTAAAAGGGCAGGCGGCCGCGCTCGCCAAACTGGCCGAGCGTATGTGCCAGTGACGCGGGCGGCGCGACCTTTGCCACCGCCTGCCACATCGGCTCGGGGCGGCGGGCGGTGCGGTAATGCGCGGCGAGGAAGTCGCGGACCCGGTTGGCCTCGGCCAGGGTCTGGCGGTTGAAATCGGCGGCCTCCACCTCGGCCATGGCGGTGTCGGGCAACATGGTGACGAGCCGGTCGATCGCACTGAGCGCCAGATGCAGGTTGCACCATTCCAGCGGCTCGACCTGGGTCGCGGCGTCGCCGATCGCGATGCAGTTGCCGCGCCAGGCTTGCGGTCGGGTGCCGGGGCGGATGGCGATGGGGGCGCCGACCACCGCGCCGTCGCGGCCCAGCATCGTGGCCGCCTCGACATCGGAAAGATGGGCGCTGCTATAGGCGATGCCGACCTGCTCACCGCTCGACCAGTGCCAGCCCGCCGCATGGGCGGTGACGGGCGTCAGCACCGGCGCGCCTTCGCCCGAGGCCTGCGTGCCGAGCAGCACCCGGTCGCAGGGCAGCCAGTCGCGCCAGTCCTGCCATGCGTCATCGATCGCGCCGCGTAACCGCGCCGTCGGACCGGTCGCATCGATATACAGGTCCGCTGTCAATTTCGGACCGTGTTCCAATGCGATAGCGATCACATGCCCGTGATCGTCGACCTCCACCGCCTCGACCGAGCCGGATGTTTCACGCACACCCACATGGTGCGCAAACGCGCGCATCATCGCGACATGGCGGGCGAGATCGAGGGTCAGGCCATATTCGTGACCGGCGAACAGCGTATCCGGCGTCGGCGGTACGAAGCCGCCCGCCCGCGCCACCTGTGCGGCCGGAGAAAAGGCATCGAACGGTGCCACAGCTCCTGCAAGCGCGGCCCGAACCCAGTGAAGGTGAAAGGCCGCCGGGCCGATGGCATGGCCATAGCCGCCATAGGCATGGACATAATCGGGCAGCCCCTCCGCCCAGCCGGAAAAACGCGTCCCCAGCCGATAGCCTGCGCCGGTGCGCGTGACCCCGTCATCCTCACCGATGCCCAGATCGGCCTGGAAACCGGGCAATGAGGGCAGGGTGCAGGTGATCCGGTCGCCCAGCGCGTCGTCCGCTGGCGGCGTGGCGAGCAGCGTCACCGCCAGAAACGGCGCGCGGCGCTTCAATGCGGCGGCGGCGCACCAGGCGGTCAGCCCGCTTCCGGCGACCAGCACATGGCGCATGGGCGCGCTCATGCCGCCACCATCGGGCAATAGCGTTCCAGAAAGGCGCGATGATCGGGCCGCGCGGCGACATCGGCGGCGATCTCGGCGCGAAGCCCTGTCACGGCGTGGAGCAGATCATCGGTCCCCGCGACATCGGCGCGCGGGTCCCAGCCGTCGGGCACTATCCCCTGGCCCAGATAGACCGCGATCCAGCTGGCATCCAGGAACACGCCCTCCCGATACTTCACCACCCGCGCCCGCCTGCGCCACAATTCCATCTTCTCGCCCAGGCTGTCGGGGATGGGCATGGTGCGGACATAGTCCCAGAAGGGTGAATCGTCGCGCGTCGTGGCGTGGTAATGCAGGATCAGGAAATCCCTGATCCGGTCATATTCCAGGTCGATGACCCGGTTGAACTCGTCGCGGTCGGACGAGGCCATCTCGCGACCGGGGAACAGCTCGATCAGCGCGGTGATCGCCTGCTGCACCAGATAGATGCTGGTCGATTCCAGGGGTTCGAGGAACCCGCTGGCCAGCCCGATCGCGATGCAGTTGCCGACCCAGCTGCGCCGCCGCCGCCCCGCCTTGAAACGCAGCAGGCGCGGCTCGGCCAGCTTCTCGCCTTCCACCGCCTCTTCCAGCGCGCGGGCGGCATCGGCGTCGCTGATGAAGTCGCTGGCATAGACATAGCCATTGCCGGTGCGATGCTGGAGCGGGATGCGCCAGCGCCACCCGGCGGGCATCGCGATCGCGCTGGTATAGGGGGTGACGGCGGTTTCGGTCCGGCACGGCATCGCCACCGCGCGGTCGGTCGGCAGCCATTTCGACCAGTCCTCGAACGGCTCTTCCAGCGTTTGTCCCAGCAGCAGCGAACGAAAGCCCGAGCAGTCGATGAACAGGTCGCCCTCGACCCGCTCGCCATCGGCCAGCGTCACCGCGCGGATCAGGCCGCTTGCGCCATCGCGCTCGACATCGACGACCATGCCCTCGGTCCGCACCGCGCCCGCCTCTTCCGCCAGGCTGCGCAGATAGGGCGCGAACAGCAGCGCATCGAACTGATAGGCATAGCCGAAGGTCGAGGCGAGACCGCCGCGCGCCTGATCGGGATGGTCGAACCGCGCCTCCCGCGCCAGGGCACAGGCATAGGAAAGGTCATCGAGCGGCGGCAGATCATGGCCTTCGCGGGCCAGCCGCGTCCAATAATGGTGGAAGTCGATCGCCCCGGTGCCGCGCCCGAAGGTGCCGAAGGGGTGGATATAGCTGTCCCCGATTCGGCCCCAATCGCGAAACTCGATGCCCAGCTTGAAGGTCGCGCGGGTGCGCGCCATGAACTCGGCCTCGGGGATGCCGAGCCGTTCGTTGAACGCGCGGATATGCGGCAGCGTGGCCTCGCCGACGCCGACCACCCCGATCGCTTCCGATTCGATCAAACGGACCGTGCATTGTCCCGAAAGAAGACGGGTCAGCGCGGCGCCGGCCATCCAGCCCGCCGTGCCGCCGCCCACGATGACGACCCGCACCCTGTCCTTTGCCACCTTCGTCATCCATCCCCCTGGCCGGTGATTCCCCTGGCCATTTGCGCATTTCATGCCGTGCGCAGGCCCATGCCGCAATCCACCGATCGGGGGAGCGTGGCAGGAATGTCGCACCTTGTCCCGGATCGGACATAGTTTAAGTTAAACATCTTGTCGAAATGTTGCTGGTAGCGCAATCACCAGTCTGTGGAGCGTGTCGACAGGCGCGCTCGCAACCTATCTAAGCGACGCCGATGGGGCGCGCGACAAGGGGGGGATGACCATTATGCGCAGCGCTGCGCCCGTCACTGCCAATGCCAATCGTTTTAATCGGCTCCTGCTGGGCGCGTCCGCCGGTGCGCTGTGCATCGCGGGGCTGACCACGCCTGCCTTTGCACAGACGACCACCAATGCCGACCAGAGCGCCAGTGCCCAAGCTGCTGGCGCGCAGGCGCCCGCAGCCGATGACACCGGCAAGGAAGTCGTCGTCACCGGTATCCGCCAGAGCCTGGCGAATGCGCAGAACATCAAGCGCAACTCCGACACCGTCGTCGACGCGATCACCGCAACCGACATCGGCGCACTGCCCGATCGCTCGGTCACCGAAGCGCTTCAGCGCGTTCCCGGCGTGTCGATCAGCCGCTTCGCCGCCGCCAACGATCCCGACCACTTCTCGGTCGAGGGTTCGGGCGTGGTCATCCGTGGTCTGAACTTCGTCCGCTCCGAATTCAACGGGCGTGATGCTTTTGCCGCGGGTATTGGCGGTCAGGCTATCAACTTCTCCGACGTTCCGGCGGAACTGCTTGGGTCGGTCGAGGTCTACAAGAACGTGACCGCGGCCGCCATCGAAGGTGGCCTTGCCGGTACGGTCAACCTCAACACGCGCAAGCCCTTCGACAATCGCGGCTTCCATATCGGCTATGATGCCGAAGCCAATTATGGCGACTTCCGCAAGAAGTGGACGCCGACCGGCTCGATCCTGGTCAGCGATACGTTCGAAACCGGGATCGGTACGTTCGGTATCCTCGGGGACCTGTCCTATTCGCGCATCCGCAGCCGGGCCGACGGTGTGCAGATCACGAATTTCCAGACGCGCGACAATACGCAGGTGCCGTTCCAGAACGGCGGCGGCGTACTCGTTTGCCGAAATCCTCTGCCCGGCAACACCGACACGACGACCCTGCCGGCGGCGGGTTCGCCCTGTGGTACGGCATCGACGCCGGGCGCGGACGGCCTGGCCGATCCTCTGACCAAGGCCTATGCGCCGCTGGGCGGCCAGTACCGGACGCAGGAATTCGATCGCAAGCGCGACGGTATCGCACTCGCTGCGCAATATGAAACGCGTGACAAGTCGTTCGTGCTGACCGCGCAGTATCTGCGTTCGCACACCACGAACAACACCGATGAGTACACGTTTGAAGCCGCGCCCGATCTGTCGGAGTACAGCACTTTCCCAGTCGGCTGCGTACAGAACAACAACGGGCCGCTCTACAACGGCAATGGCACGACCCGCGCGGAATGCCCGATCGGCCAGTTCAAGAATTACACTTACGACTCCAACGGGCTGTTCCAGAGCGGTTACATCACGTCGCCGGGCACCGGCTACCGCACCAACCGTAGCGGCGCGCCGAACACGACCTTCATTCCGACAGGCGGTGCGCAGTTGCAGCTCGCGCGTGGTCAGACGTACGAACGCAATCTGATCAGCGACTATGGCCTGAATGCCGAAATCCACCCGTCGGATCGGCTGTCGGTCAACCTGGATGCGGATTACACCCGTTCCGAGCGCAGCAATCGCAGCCTGAGCATCTTCGGCGCGACGTACGCCGACCAGGAACTCGATCTGACGGGTAACCTGCCGTCGGTCATCTCGCACAAGCCGAGCACGCTGTCGGCAAGCTGGGCGCAGCCGACGAACACGGTCCTCGCAGGCGAGACCGATGCCCAGTATTTCGCGGACAAGCGCACGCAATTCTGGCGCGCCGCGATGGATCACGCCGAGGACAGCGTCGGCCAGGAATATCAGTTCAAGGCGGACGTCACCTATGACTTCGCCGATGGCAGCTTCTTCAACAAGGTGCGTTTCGGCGCTCGCTATGCCGATCGCGACCAGACCGTGAAGTACTCCACGTATAATTGGGGTATGATGAGCGAGATCTGGGCGGGTTACCCCGTGACCGTCGACCAGTTCGGCGGAAATCAGGCGCAGTATTACAGCTTCCCGAACTTCTTCCGTGGTGCGACCAACTCGCCCCCGGGTGGCTATTATTACAATGGCGACCTCATCAACGGATATGGCGATGCGGTGAAGTTCATCAAGCAGGTCGAATCCGTCGCGCAGACCCAGAACGGCAACACCCAGCAGCAGTGGGTGCCGCTGGCCGAGCGTCCGGGCGTTGTCGCAGGCACCTCGTATCTTCCGAGCGAAATCCAGCGCGTGCATCAGCGCGACACGGCGGCATATGCGATGGTGTCGTTCAAATCGCTGGGGTCGTTCAGCTTCAGCGGTAATGCGGGTGTACGTTATGTTCGCACCGGTCTGGACTCTTTCGGCACCAGCACGATCCCCAACCAGGCGACGCTGAACATCTCGAACCCGTACAACTCGCGTTGCGCCATTTCGCCGCCGCCAGCCGGCGCGCCGGCTGGTACCAACCCCAGCCGTCCCGGTGGTGTCTGTAACCTGGGCGAAACCGGTTATGGCCTGCTGCAGCAGTTTGCGGGGGTCAACTCGGTCAACCTGTTTAACCAGGCGAAGAACAGCTACACCTATTGGCTGCCGAGCGTGAATTTGAAGTTCGGTATCACGCCGAATCTGATCGCGCGTCTCGCTGGTTCGAAGGTGTTGACACGGCCCGACTCCGCGTTGATCCGCAATTTCCAGCAGATCACGATCGACGGTAACGGCAACTTCCTCAGCACGGTCGGCAATCCGTATCTGAAGCCGGCAACGGCGTGGCAGTTCGACGCAACGGCAGAATGGTACTTCTCGAAGGTCGGATCGCTGACCGTCGACGCCTTCTACAAGGACGTGTCGAACTTCTTCTACCAGTCGATCGTGAGCCTGCCGCTGCAGAACAACGGCGTGACCTTCCCGTTGCTGACGCGGGGACCTGCGAACTACAACGGCCATGGCAAGATCAAGGGTGTCGAGATTGCCTATCAGCAGACTTTCAGCTTCTTGCCGGGCTTCCTCAACGGCTTCGGCTTCACGGGCAACTATTCGTATATCGAAAGCTCGGGCCTGCCCAATTCGTTCCTGAACGGTGGTGCACCGGTCACGAACGTTGCGGCGCAGACGGTGCGCGGGAACCTGCCGCTGGAAGGTCTGTCGAAGCATAACGTTAACGCCACGCTCTTCTATGAAAAGGGACCGATTTCGCTTCGCGCGGCCTATAACTGGCGGTCCAAGTATCTGCTGACGGCGGCCGACGTGATCTTCCCCTACACGTCGATCTTCCAGGATGCTGCGGGGCAGCTCGATGCGTCGGCATTCATCAACGTGTCAAAGTTCGTCAAAATCGGCGTTCAGGGCGTGAACCTGACCAACACCGTGACGAAGACCCTGCAGGCTTATACTGGCGATCCCAGCCAGCTTGCCCCTCGGTCGTACTTCGTCAATGACCGCCGCTACTCGTTCATCTTGCGCGGCAACTTCTGATCCCGTTTTCCCGGCCGGACCTTTCGGGGTTCGGCCGGGGTGACATAAGAAAACCGCCCGCTTCCTGTTCGGAGGCGGGCGGTTTTTTCTTTGCATGCTGACCCGTCATTGCTTCGCTACGCTCGCAATGAGTCAGAGCCGGGGCGCTCACATGGAACCGCCCCGGTCCGAGGATCAGTTATGCGGCAGCTTCGACCGGTCGAAATTCGGCCCCAGGTCGAGCAGGAAGGCCGGGCCGACTTCGATGACCTGCTTGGCCCCTGCGAGTTGGACCGAGATATTCGCCTTGCCCGCCGCGAAGGCCTGGCCTGCGACGCCCGTCACATAATAGCGCTTCCACGTCGATCCGACCTGCACCGGCTCGGACGCGATCGGGGTATAGGGCGGTTCGGCGCCGCCCATGGCCACGGGGATGGACACGGTCTGCCCCTCGGGCGCGTTGGGCGCGCGCAGGAAGATCATGGTCATCAGCGTGTCGCCTGCGGCGATCGGCTTGATCGTGGGATAGGTTACGCCGCTGTCCCAGGGATTGGCGCCCGCCGCCGTCACCTTGACCTGTACGGCATTGCCGCCGGGCACGTCGGGAGCGGGGACCTGCTTGGCGCTCTGATTAGGGCCATAGGGTGACCAGCCGATGCCGGGGGCGTTGACCGCCTTGTCGAAGATGCTGGGCTGGGCCGCCGCGCTGGGGGCGGCCTGGGCGGCGCCTCCCGCTGGCAGCGCCGCGATCAGCAGGGCCACAAATCCGATCATGATCCTTCTCCTCCTCTTTCGGCCAGGGCATCCAGGCCGTTCCATAAAAACGATTGTATTCTGCGAGTTAAGAAAAGCCCGGCCCCAGGAAGGAGCCGGGCCTCGTCTTACTGGCCGATGATCTTGACGAGCGGCTCGACCGATTGACCGGTCGGCAGGCGGCCGCTGGCGGTCAGTCGGCGGGCCCTGTCATCCCAGCGCAGCGTGGCGCTGCGCCCCCCGGCCTTGCGCCAGGCGTTGGTGGTGCCGTCATCGTCGTACAGCGTGAAGCTGGTATCGCGGCCCGGATAGACGCGGATGCTCTCCAGCCCTTGCGCGGTCGCGGTGCTGGGCACTTGAACGCCCATCGGCACGATCGAGCCCGCCCGCACGAACAGCGGAATATGGTCGATGGGCGCGGCTGCCGCGATCCACTGGCCACCGGTATAGCGCTTGTCGGTCCACCAATCATACCAGTCGGCCCCGGCGGGCAGATAGACGCGGCGCGTGGTCTGCCCCTGTTCGGTTACCGGCGCGACCAGGAAGGCGGGGCCGAACATGTACTCGTCACCCAGATCCTTCACCGCCGGATCATTGGGGAAGTCCATGAACAGCGCGCGCATGAAGGGCGCGCCGGTCTGGCTGGTCTGCCGCCCCAGCGCATAGAGATAGGGCATCAGCGCGTAGCGCAGGCGCAGGGTGCTCGCCAGGATCGGCTCGGCGGCGGTGCCATAGTCCCACAAAGCCGTGCCCGGCCGCTGGCCATGGATGCGCAGCGTGGGCGTGAAGGCGTTATACTGGAACCAGCGGACGAACAGCTCAGGGTAATCGCGGTAGGACGGTGCCATCGCGGTCGCTCCCGCCGGATCGACCAGTACCGGGCGTTGGGCCTCCGGTCCGTTGGGCCATTGCCAGCCGCCGGTGTCGCTCGACCAATAGGCCATGCCGCTGGCGGTCATGCCCAGACCGGCGGGCACCTGACGGCGCAGCGCTTCCCAGTTGGACTGCACGTCCGACGACCAGAACAGGCAGCCATTGGCCTGCGTGCCCAGATAGGCGGCGCGGCACAGGATCAGGTTGCGTTTGTCCGGCCGGTCGCGCGCCGAGCCTTCGGCGACGCTGGCGGTGTGGAGCAGCGGATAGACGTTGCGATAGCGGTCGCCCGAGCCGATCGAAAAGAAATGCCCTTCCGGCACCAGGTCGGGCTCGGTCTCGTCCAGCCAGGCATAGTCGAAGCCCTGGCTAAAGATGTTGTTGCGGATCTTGTCCCAATACCATTCGCGGGCCTGCGGATTGGTGCTGTCGATCAGCGCGCCCGCGCGGTCGGAGCGGATCGGCAGGCCGTCGACCGGGTTGCCGTCCTTGTCCTTCATCAGCCAGCCCTTGGCGGCCAGCGTGTCGAAATATCGGCTTTCCCGCTCGAAGCGCGGCCAGATGCTGATAATGCTCTGCATCCCCATCGCCTTGAGATGCGCGTTCATGCCTGCGGGATCGGGAAAGGCGGTGCGGTCGATGTCGAGCTGCCCCATCCGCGTCCAGTAGAACCAGTCGAGCACCATGATGTCGAGCGGCAGGCCACGCTTGCGATAGCCGTCCGCAATGTCCGTCAACTGGCCCTGCGTCTCATAGCGGGCCTTGCTCTGGATCAGGCCGAAGGCGGCCTTGGGCGGCAGCGGCGTCGCGCCGGTCAGGCGGGCGTAACCGGCATAGAGTTCGTCCGCCGTCTTGCCCGCGATGACGAAAAACGACACCCGCTCGCCGACGTTAGAGGCGAATTTGGTCGCGTTCAGCAGGCCCGGCGAGACGGTGGTGGCGGACGGATTGTCCCACAGGATCGCATAGCCCTTGTCCGTCACCATGAACGGCACGCAGACCGACTCGCCGCCGGGGCGGTCATAATCGTGGCGGCAATCGATGGTCCGCCCGCGAAGGTCGAGCACGCCGTCCTGATATTGGCCGAGGCCATAATAATGGGTGTCGGGCGTATCGGAAAAGCTTGCGCCGACGCGGAAGGTCTTTTCGTCCGAGACGGTGTGCGGCGCCTTTTCCCAGCCGTTCATCCGGGTCAGCGGCTTGCCGTCTGGCCCGGTGAAGCTGATCGCCACCGGGGGCAGCGAGGGCGCGAAATACCGCTCCATCTGGTTGGGCGGCTTGGGCCAAGGCTGCGGTGGGACGGTGACGGTCATGCCGGGCGAGGCGAACACGTCGCCGCTGGCATCGGCACGGTGCGACCAGCCGCTCGCGTCGCTTTTCGCGATCAGGCCATAGCCGGGCTTGCCTTCCGCCTCGGCGCGGTCGGTGGCGATGGTGACGCGGACGATGCCGGGGGCGTAGGGTTCGACCGAGACGAGCGCGCCGTTGCGCTCGACGGTCGCGATCGGATCGGCCGACAGCGCCAGCGGGGCGACGCCCGCGAGCAGGGCGGATGCGGCGACAGCCCATCGCCAGCGACGACCGGACACCGTGGCGCGCGCTTTGCCCCGCATGAAACATCCCCCCTATTAAGCAAACTGTTTTGCGTATTCGCCACCCTATCGCTGGTGCGGCGGGTGGGGAAGGGGGAATGCGGTCAGGCGCGGAACGGATCGCTGATCGTCGCGCGACCCGGCCGGTCCTGCCGTCCCGCCAGCCGCAGGCGGTAATGCGGATCGCCCGTGCGGGTCAGCGTCACGTCGTACCAGCCAAGTGCCTGATCCAACGACCAGCGATGGCGGCCGGGCTTGAGCGGGCGGGGGGAGGGGGCGGCCTTGCCGGGTTCGAGGCGGACGATCGACAGGTCGGTCAGGCTCGGCGGGACGATCAGGGTCAGGCCGTGGTCATCGACCCAATGCTGCACCTCTGCCGCCACGTCGCGCGCGGCGAAATGGCGGTGGAAACCGTTCGGGCCGAGCACCCACAGGTCATGGGCGGGAGGCCAGACATCCTCGATCCGCGTGCCTGCCGCCAGCACATAGCGGCGCGGTGCCTGATCGAGGGCAAGGCGGTCATAGACATGGAAGACCGCCCCCGCACCCTCCGCTCGAAAGCGCAGGTGAACGCCTGCCGGATCGGCGACACGCTGCACGTCCAACCGATAGGGCAGGGGCCGGGCGCGGCGGATGCCGGGTTCCTGTTGCGGCGCGCCGGGCGAGGCGGGCGCCTGCGGATCGACCTGCCCCTTGATCGCGGCGGCGCGGACCGCCTGCGCGCGCGGATCGGGCAGGCTGGGCGTGGTCTCGTCGCTTCCCGTAAAGTCGAACGCGCTGGTCAGGTCGCCGCACACCGCGCGCCGCCAGGGTGCGATATTGGGTTCGTGGAAGCCGAACCGCGTCTCCAGGAAGCGGATGACGCTGGTGTGGTCGAAGACTTCCGAATTGACCCAGCCGCCCCGGCTCCATGGCGAGACGACATACATGGGCACGCGCGGACCCAGGCCATAGGGACGGCCGCGATAGGCGGGCTTGTCGACATCGGCGTCGCCGGTCGAGGGCACGTCATGATAGGCCCCCGCCAGATCGACCGTCGAGCCGCCGAGCAGTTTGCCATCACTCCCACGCGACGGCGGCGCGGGCGGCGGGACGTGGTCGAAAAAGCCGTCATTCTCGTCGAACATCACGAATAGCGCGGTACGCGCCCAGACCTTCGGATCGGCGGTCAGCGCGTCGAGCAGCTCGGCGGTATAGGCCGCGCCCTGTGCCGGGCTGGATGGATTGGGGTGTTCCGATCCGGCGGCGGTGGCGATGACATAGGACACCTGCGGCAGTCGCCCGGCCAGCACATCGGCCTTTAGCACGTCCAGCCCGCGCGTGGTCAGCGCCCGGTCTTTCAGCGTCGGGTCGCCGCGCCCATGATGCGCCTCGCGATAGGCATGGAAGCCGACCAGCGGGTTGTCGGTGAAATTGTCTGCCATGTCCTGATAGATGCGCCAGTCGATGCCCGCCGCCTGCATCCGCTCAGGGGTGGTGGTCCAGCGATAGGGATCGGCTGCGCCGCCATTCTCGACGAAGCTGTCATGCGAATTGCCGATCGCCGGGCCGCCCGCCTGGCCGCTCGGGTCGTTGGTGCCGGTCCACAGAAACAGGCGGTTGGTGTTGGTCCCCGTCTGCACCGCGCAGTGATAGGCGTCGCAGATGGTGAACGCCTCGGCCAGTGCGAACTGGAAGGGCAGATCGGCGCGGGCATAATGGCCCATGGCGCGCTGGTGCTTCGCCTCGGGCCAGTGCGCCATACGGCCCTCGTCCCAGGCGGCCTGCGCGTCGGGCCAGGTGTGCGGCGTGCCTTCCATGCGCATGAGGGCGAACTGTTTCTCGGTGTCGAGGTGGAAGGGGGAGACGAAGCGCGGGCCGCCCTCCGCCCTGCGGTCGAGCTGTTGCCAGACGGTACGGGGCGCGTCCGCGGACGACGCAACCGGGATGGGGAGGCGGTCGCCGAAGCCGCGCACGCCGCGCATCGTGCCGAAATAGTGATCGAAGCCGCGATTTTCCTGCATCAGGATGACGACATGGTCGATGTCGCGGATCGTGCCGGTACGCCGGTCGGGCGCGATGGCGGCGGCGCGGGCGATGGCCGGGGGCAGGGCGGCGGCACCGGCCAGTGCGGCGCCAGCGGAGAGAAGGGAACGACGGGAGAATGTGACCATGTCCCGCCATGGCCGATGTCATTGACGTTTTGGTGACGCCGATCTTTTTCCTCCCCTGAAAGGGGAGGTGGCGCGCGCAGCGCGTCGGAGGGGTGTCCCGCTCGGTGGGGTTCGACCACCCTCGCGACCGGGGACACCCCTCCACCAGCTTCGCTGGTCCCCCTCCCCTTGCAGGGGAGGAATGTGTGCGTCGCTATACGCCATCTATATGCGAAACCGGGGGATCGCCCTCGAATTGCTACGGCGCTCGGGCCTAATTGCTCAGCCCTGGAGGCCGCCCATTCCATCGTGGGGGCCTGTCCATAGGGGCCTGTATGAAGACCATGATGTTGAGCGCCGCCGCGGCGCTGTTCGTGTTTCCCGCTGCTGCGTCAGCGCAGACCGCCGACACCGCGCCGCCGCCGCCCGTGACGGTCAGCGGATCGGTTGCCATCGCATCGGACTATCGCCTGCGCGGCATTTCGCAGTCGGACGAGCATATGGCGGTGCAGGGCGGCCTGACCGTGGCACACGAAAGCGGCGCCTATGTCGGCGTCTGGGGATCGAACCTCGCGGGGTGGGGGACCTTCGGCGGCGCGAACATGGAGCTGGACCTGATCGGCGGGTACAAGACTAGGATCAGCCCGACCGGCACGCTGGACGTCGGGCTGACCTGGTACATGTATCCGGGCGGCGCGAACAAGACCGACTATGCCGAACCCTATGTGAAGCTGTCGGGCACCACCGGCCCGGTCTCGCTGACCACTGGCGTCGCCTATGCGCCGAAGCAGCAGGCGATCGGCAAATGGTACGATAACGGCGCCAGCGCCGCCGCCGGGGTCTATGATCATCCCGGCGCTAGAAGCGACAACCTCTATCTCTGGGGCGACGGCGCGGCGGCGATCGCGGGCACGCCGTTCACCGCCAAGGCGCATATCGGCCATAGCTGGGGCATGGACGGGCTTGGCCCCAACGCCACCGCGCCGACGCCGACCGGCGACTATTGGGACTGGTCGCTGGGCGCGGATACGAGCTGGCACAATCTGACGTTGGGCGTCGCCTGGGTCGACACCAGCATTGCCGACCGCAAGGCCGCCTATCTGCGCCCGAGCTTCAGCAAGGGGCAGGACGGCAGCGGCAATATCGCGGGCAGCACCTTCCTCGCCACCCTCACCGCCGGTTTCTGAGGAGCATCGCACATGGACGATCTGATCTGGCTGTTGGTCATGGCCGGGCTGGTGGCGGCGACGCTCGCCTATGCCCGCCTGTGCGACCACGCGTGAGGGGGCTGAGACCATGACCCTCGACCTCTGGCTGGCGGCGCTGACCGCGCTTGGCCTTCTCGTCTATCTGGTGGCGGTGCTGATCCGCCCCGAACGCTTCTGAAGGGGGCGGCATCATGACGCTTCAAGGATGGGCCCTGATATTGGGCTTCGTCGCAATCCTGCTCGCGCTGACCAAGCCGGTCGGCGCGTGGCTGTTCGCGCTGTACGAGGGGCGGCGTACGCCCCTTCATGTCGTTCTCGGCCCGGTCGAGCGCGGCTTCTACACGCTGTCGGGCATCGACCCGGAGGCCCAGCAGGGCTGGCGCCGCTATGCGCTGCACATGCTGATCTTCAACGTCGCGTTGATGGTCTTCACCTATGCGGTGCTGCGCCTGCAATATTATCTGCCGGGCAATCCGCAGGGGCTGGCCGGGCTGACCCCGCATCTGGCGTTCAACACCGCGATCAGCTTCACGACCAACACCAACTGGCAAAGCTATGCGGGCGAGTCGACCATGTCGAACCTTGCCCAAATGGTCGGCCTGACCATCCACAATTTCCTGTCGGCCGCGACCGGCATCGCGCTGGCGTTCGCGCTGTTCCGGGGTTTTGCGGGACGCGAGACGAAGAATCTCGGCAATTTCTGGGCCGATGTGACGCGGATCACCCTGTATCTGCTGCTGCCGCTCTGCGTCGTCTATACCCTGTTCCTGATCGCCAGCGGCGTGCCGCAGACCATGGCCGGTGTCGTCAACATCGACACGCTGGAGGGCGTGCGCCAGTCGATCCTACTCGGCCCCGTCGCGAGCCAGGAAGCGATCAAGATGCTCGGCACCAATGGCGGCGGCTTCTTCAACGCCAACAGCGCGCACCCGTTCGAGAACCCGACCGCGCTGACCAATTTTGTCCAGATGCTGTCGATCTTCGTCATCGGCTTCGGCCTGACCTGGTGCTTCGGCAAGGCGGTGGGCAACACGCGTCAGGGCTGGGCGATGCTGTCGGCCATGATCCTGCTGTTCCTGGGCGGCGCGGCCGTTTGTTACTGGGCGGAAGCGGCGGGCAACCCCGTGCTGCACCAGCTGGGTGTCGCGGGCGGCAATATGGAGGGCAAGGAAGTGCGCTTCGGCATCGCCGCCTCGGCCCTGTTCGCGGCCGTCACCACGGCGGCGTCGTGCGGTGCGGTCAATGCGATGCATGACAGCTTCACCGCACTTGGCGGCATGATCCCACTGTTCAACATGCAACTGGGCGAGGTCGTGATCGGCGGCGTCGGCGCGGGCATCTATGGCTTCCTGCTGTTCGCTATCCTCGCGGTGTTCGTCGCAGGTCTTATGGTCGGCCGCACGCCGGAATATGTCGGCAAGAAGATCGAAGCCCGCGAGGTCAAGCTCGCCGTCCTCGCCATCGCCGTCCTGCCGCTGTTCATCCTGGGGCTGACTGCGCTGTCATGCGTAACGCAGCAAGGCCTCGCGGGGCCGCTGAACAAGGGGCCGCATGGGTTCGGCGAAATCCTCTACGCCTTCACCAGTGCCGTCGCGAACAACGGCTCGGCCTTTGGCGGCCTGACCGCCGCGACCCCTTGGTATGACGGCCTTCTGGGCGTCGCCATGTGGGTCGGCCGCTTCTTCATCATCGTGCCGATGCTCGCGATCGCGGGCAGCCTGGCGGCGAAGAAGCATGTCCCCGCCTCGGCCGGTTCCTTCCCGACCACGGGTCTGCTGTGGGTCGGTCTGCTCGTCGGCATCGTGCTGGTGCTGGGCGGCCTGACCTTCCTGCCGAGCCTCGCCCTTGGTCCCATCGCCGATCATCTCGCGATGATCCGCGGTCAACTCTTCTGATCGGGAGCGCCTGTCATGGCCCATTCCCCTACCAAGAGCCTGTTCACCGCCGAGCTGGTGCTCCCGGCGATCAAGGCGTCGTTCGTCAAACTCAATCCGCGAGAACTGATCCGCAATCCGGTGATGTTCGTGACCGCCGTGGTCGCCGCCCTCCTGACCATCCTGCTCGTCGTCGGGCATGACGGGCTGACCACCGGCTTCAAGCTGCAACTGGTCGTCTGGCTGTGGCTGACCGTGCTGTTCGGCACCTTTGCCGAAGCCCTGGCCGAAGGGCGTGGCAAGGCGCAGGCGGCAAGCTTGCGTGCTGCCAAGGCCGAGCTGACTGCCAAGCGGCTGAAGGGCGCGGGCCATGAGTGGGAGAATGTCCCCGCCAGCGCGCTGAAGATCGGCGACGTGGTGCTGGTCGAGACCGGCGACCTGATCCCCTCGGACGGCGAAGTCGTCGCCGGTGTGGCCTCGGTCAACGAGGCCGCGATCACCGGCGAGAGCGCGCCGGTCATCCGCGAGGCGGGCGGCGACCGTTCGGCGGTGACGGCGGGCACCCGCGTCATCTCGGACGAAATCCGGGTACGCGTCACCGTCAATCCGGGCCAGGGCTTTCTCGACCGCATGATCGCGCTGGTCGAGGGGGCCGAGCGGCAGAAGACCCCGAACGAGGTGGCGCTGACCATATTGCTCGTCGGCTTAACCATCATCTTCCTGATTGCGGTGGGCACCATTCCGGGCTTTGCCTCCTTTGCGGGCGGCAGCATCCCGGTAGCCATCCTGGCGGCGCTGCTCATCACCCTGATCCCGACGACCATCGCGGCCTTGCTGTCGGCGATCGGTATCGCGGGCATGGACCGTCTGGTCCGCTTCAACGTGCTCGCCAAGTCGGGGCGCGCGGTCGAGGCGGCGGGCGATGTCGACGTGCTGCTGCTCGACAAGACGGGCACCATCACCATCGGCGACCGTCAAGCGAGCGAGTTTCGCGCCGTCGGCGGCTCGGATGTCGACGCGCTGGCCGAGGCGGCGCTGATGGCGAGTCTCGCCGATGAAACGCCCGAGGGCCGCTCGATCGTCGTCCTGGCGCGCGAGCAGTTCAAGGTGTCGATCGCCAGCCTGCCGGCGAACGCCGAGATCATCCCCTTCACCGCCCAGACCCGCATCTCGGGCGTGAGGATCGGCGATCGGCTGATCCAGAAGGGCGCGGTCGACTCGATCCTGCGCGCCCATCCGGGCGTAGGCGAGACGGCGGCGGCGACCCAGCTGCGCCGTATCACCGACGAGATCGCGCGCGCCGGTGGCACCCCGCTGGCGGTGGCGGAGAATGGTCGCCTGCTCGGTGCCATCTTCCTGAAGGACGTGGTGAAGGCGGGCATCCGCGAACGCTTCGGCGAGCTGCGCCGCATGGGCATCCGCACGGTGATGATTACCGGCGACAATCCGCTGACCGCCGCCGCGATCGCTGCCGAGGCGGGCGTCGACGACTTCCTCGCCCAGGCCACGCCGGAGGACAAGCTGGCGCTGATCCGCAAGGAACAGCAGGGCGGCAAGCTGGTCGCGATGTGCGGCGACGGCACCAACGACGCGCCGGCCCTGGCACAGGCGGACGTAGGGGTGGCGATGAACACCGGCACCCAGGCTGCGCGCGAGGCGGGCAACATGGTCGACCTGGACAGCGATCCGACCAAGCTGATCGAGGTCGTCGGCCTCGGCAAGCAGCTGCTGATGACGCGCGGGGCGTTGACGACCTTCTCGGTCGCCAATGACGTGGCGAAGTATTTCGCGATCATTCCGGCGATGTTCGTGGTGCTCTATCCGGGCCTTGGCGTGCTCAACGTCATGGGTCTGGCGACGCCGCAATCGGCGATCCTGAGCGCGATCATCTTCAACGCGCTCATCATCCCGTTGCTCGTGCCCTTGGCGCTGAAGGGTGTCGCCTACAAGCCGATGGGGGCGGGGCCGCTGCTGGCGCGTAACCTCGCCGTCTATGGCCTGGGCGGCCTGATCGCGCCGTTCGTCGGCATCAAGATCATCGACCTTGTGGTCGGTGGCCTCGGCCTCGCATAAGGAAGCATTGTCATGGGTAAGGATTTCACTTCCGCCTTGCGGCCCGCGATCGTCATGACGATCCTGTTCGCCGCTCTTCTCGGCATCGCCTATCCCCTGGCCATGACCGGGATCGGCCAGGCGATCTTCCCGCATCAGGCCAATGGCAGTTTGGTGCAGGTCGGCGGCCGCGTGATCGGCTCCGAGGTGGTCGGGCAAGCCTTCGTCAGCGATCGCTATTTCCAGACGCGTCCCTCGGCGGCAGGCAAGGGCTATGACGGGCTGGCCTCGTCGGGCTCGAATCTGGGGCCGACGTCGCGCGCCCTGGTCGACCGGGTGAAGGCCGATGTGGCCAAGCGTCGTGCCGAGGGTGTGATGGGGCCGATTCCGGCCGACCTCGTCACCGCCAGCGGCTCGGGCCTCGACCCCGATCTGTCGCCCGAAGCCGCACTGGCGCAAGTCGCACGCGTCGCCCGCGTCCGAGGTCTGGGCGTCGAGCAGGTTCGGGCGCTGGTCGTCGCTCATACCGAAGGCTCGGTGCTGGGCGACCCCCATGTCAACGTCCTCGCCCTTAACCGCGCGCTGGACGCCACGCCCGCGCGATGACGGCAGGCGAGCCGCGCCCCGACCCCGATGCCCTGCTGCGCGCCGCCGAGCGCGAGGGGCGCGGCCGCCTGAAAATCTTCCTCGGCGCAGCCCCCGGCGTCGGCAAGACGTTCGAGATGCTCTCCGAAGGGGCCGCACGACGACGCGACGGGGTGGATGTCGTCGTCGCGGTCGTGGAAACCCATGGCCGGGTCGAGACCGAGGCGCTGGTGCGGGGGCAGGAGGTCATGCCTCGCCGCGCCGTCCCCTATGAGGGGCGGACGCTGCATGAGATGGACATCGACGCGGTGCTCGCCCGTGCGCCGCGCCTCGCGCTGGTCGACGAACTGGCGCACACCAATGCGCCCGGCAGTCGCCATCCGAAACGCTATCAGGATGTCGAGGAGCTTCTGGCGGCGGGGATCGACGTCTATTCCACCGTCAACATCCAGCACGTCGAAAGCCTGAACGACGTCGTCGCCAGCTTCACCCGTGTCCGCGTGCGCGAGACGGTGCCCGACCGCATCCTGGAGGCCGCCGAGATCGAGGTGGTCGACATTCCCCCCGACGAGCTGATCGAGCGGTTGAAGGCGGGCAAGGTCTATCTGCCGCAGGAAGCGACGCGGGCGCTGTCGCATTTCTTTTCCAAGTCCAACCTGTCGGCGCTGCGCGAACTGGCGCTGCGGCGGGCGGCACAGGCGGTCGATGCGCAGATGCTCGACCATGTCCGCAGCTTGGGCGTCGGCGGGCAATGGGCGGCGGGGGAGCGGCTGGTCGTCGCGGTCAGCGAATTGCCCGGTGCGGATGAACTGGTCCGCGCCGCCAAACGCACCGCCGATGCTTTACGCGCGCCCTGGACCGCGCTGTTCATCGATACGCCGCGCACCGCGACTTTGGGCGAGGCACAGCATCGGCGGCTGGCCGCGACGATGACGCTGGCCACACAGCTGGGGGCTGCGGTGGCGACGGTGCCTGCCCCCAGCGTGGTCGAGGGTATCCGCGCCTTCCTGACCGATGCACGCGCCACGCAGCTGGTCGTCGGCAAGGCGAAGCGATCGCGCTGGTTCGAGCTGCGCCATGGTTCGGTCGTCGACCGGCTGGTGCGTGAGACGCCGGGCGTCACCGTCCATGTCTTGCCGGTCGGGGAAGCGCCGGTCGCGCGCGAGCGCACCAAGCGGCGCGGACAATGGGGCTCGCCCATCGGCTATGCCCTGACGCTGGCGGGGGTCACGGGCGTCACCGGGCTGGCGAGTGCGCTGTTCCATATCCTGAACTTGGGCAATGTCGCGCTTCTCTATCTGCTCCCCGTCATGGCGGCGGCGAGCCTCTATGGCCTGCGCACCGGCCTGTTCGCCGGGATCGCGTCGAGCCTGGCCTACAACTTCTTCTTCCTGCCCCCCGTCGGCACGCTGAGCGTCAGCAATCCCGAGAATGTCATCTCGATTTTCGTCCTGCTAGGCGTTGCCATTGCGACCAGCCAGCTGACCTCGCGGGTCCGGGCGCAGGCCGATCTGGCGGCGGCGAGTGCCCGCGACAATGCGACGCTGGCGGGGTTCCTCCACCGGTTGAGCGGCCTCGCCGATCCGGCCGAGGCGGCGCGGGTCATTTGCGAAGACATTGCCCGGCTGTTCGAGGTGCAGGCGGTGCTGCTCACCCCATCGCCCGCCGGGCTGGCCGTGCAGGCCGCGACCAAGCCGGACTACCGGCTGGAGACGATGGAGATGGCCGCCGCGCACTGGGCGTTCGACACCGGCACGCCCGCGGGCAAGGGATCGGCGACGCTGGCCGCCTCCGAATGGCTGTTCCAGCCGCTGAAGGCGGGCAACCGGACGCTCGCCGTGCTGGGGCTGGCGCGTGAGGCAGGGGGCGAGCCGGTGCGCGCCGACCGCTTGCCGCTGCTGACCGGGCTGATCGATCAGGCCGCGCTGATCCTCGAACGGTTGCGGCTGGAGGTGGAGGTGCGCGACGTCGATGCGGTGCGCACCCGCGATCGTTTACGCGCCGCGCTGCTGTCCTCGGTCAGCCATGACCTACGCACGCCGCTGACTGCCGTGATGGCCGCCGCCGCGCAGTTGCGGCAGGGCGCGACGCCCGACCTGATTTCGACCATCGAGGGCGAGGCGGCACGGCTCAACCGCTTCGTCGCCAATCTGCTCGACATGGCGCGGGTCGAGGCTGGGGCGCTTAAGCTGAAGATCGAGGCGATCGACCTCAGCGACGCGGTGACCGGCGCGGCGCATGACGCCCGCCGCGCGCTGGAGGGCCATGCGGTGCGGCTCGACGTGCCGCCCGACCTGCCTTTGGTCCGCGCCGATCCGCAACTGCTGCACCACTGCCTGCTCAACCTGCTCGACAATGCCGGGCGTTACGGCGATCCGGGGACCGAGATCGTCATCGAGGGGCGGCACCGCCATGGGAGCTTGCGCCTCTCGGTCCTCGATCATGGTCCCGGCCTGCCGCCGGGGCGCGAGGCGGAGGTGTTCGAGACGTTCCGGCGGCTGGAAGGCTCGGACCGGGTGGCGGGTGGCACGGGCCTTGGCCTCGCCATCGTCAAGGCCTTTGCCGAGGCCATGGGTCTGGGCGTAGAGGCGGGCAATCGCGAGGATGGCACGGGCGCGGCGTTCGCGCTGTGCTTCCCGCGCGAGCGTATCATGCGCGACCTTGTCATGGGTGACGGGGCGCCGGAGGGAATGGCCTGATGCCCGCGACGATCCTGGTGGTGGACGACGAAGTCGCGATCCGCCGCCTGCTGCGCAACACGCTGGAACAGGCGGGGCATCTGGTGGTCGAGGCGCGCGACGGGCGAGAGGCGCTGGCACGCGCGGCGGCGGACCATCCCGATGCGGTGCTGCTCGACCTGGGGCTGCCTGACCGTGATGGGCTCAGCCTGATCCCGCTGCTGCGTGGGGGACAGCGGGTGATCCTGGTCGTCTCCGCGCGCGAGGCGACCGAGGAGAAGGTCGCCGCGCTCGATCTGGGCGCGGACGATTATGTCACCAAGCCGTTCGACACCGACGAGTTGCTGGCGCGGCTGCGTGTCGCCCTGCGCCACCGACGCGCGGCGGAGGCGGCGCCTTCTGTCGTGCGGACGGGCGATCTGGCGATCGATCTCGATCGGCGCGTGGTGACGCGGGGTGGTGAGGAACAGCATCTGACCCGCAAGGAATATGACGTGTTGGCGGTACTGGCGCGGCATCCGGGGCGGGTGGTGACGCATGACAAGATCATCGATGCCGCCTGGGGCGGGGACGAGGACCCGCGCATCGATTATCTGCGCATCGTCGTGCGCAACCTGCGCCAGAAGCTGGAGGCGCCACGGCCGGTCGGCAGCGTGATCGCGAACGAACTGGGCGTGGGGTATCGGTTGCGGGTGGAGGGGTAGGACCATCCCATTCCTCCCCTGCAAGGGGAGGTGGCGCGCGTAGCGCGTCGGAGGGGTGTAACCCTCTCGATAGCGACACCCCTCCGTCAGGCCTGACGGCCTGCCACCTCCCCTTGCAGGGGAGGAATTACGTCAGCCCAGCTTCTCGCCCGTCCGGAGGGTCAGAACCTCCACCCCGGTCTTCGTCACCGCGACCGTATGTTCGAACTGCGCCGAGAGCTTGCCGTCATCGGTCACCACCGTCCAGCCATCGTCGCTGGTCGACACCTTGCGCGTGCCCTGGTTGATCATCGGTTCGATGGTGAAAGTCATCCCCTCGCGCAAGGGCACACCCGTGCCCGGCCGCCCGAAGTGCATCACATCGGGCGCCTCATGCATTTCGCGCCCGATGCCGTGGCCGCAATAGTCGCGTACCACCGAATAGCCGTTCGCCTTGGCATGTTTCTCGATCGCCGCGCCGATGTCGCCCAGCCGTGCGCCGGGGCGGACCTGTCTGATGCCCTTCCACATCGCTTCCTGCGTCACGCGGACCAGCCGTTTCGCGCCCGGCGAGACTTCGCCGACCATATAGGTCTTGCTGGAATCCGCGATGAAGCCGTTCTTTTCCAGCGTGATGTCGAGATTGACGATATCGCCGTCGCGGATCACGTCATCCGCGTTCGGCACGCCGTGGCAGACGACCTGGTTGATCGAACTGTTGAGCACATAGGCAAAGCCGTACTGCCCCTTGCTCGCGGGCCGCGCGGACAGGTCATGGGTGATGTAGCGTTCGACCAGATCGTTGACCGCCAGCGTCGACATGCCGCTCAGCGTTACGCCGTCCAGCATCTCGAACACCTGCGCCAGCAGGCGCCCGGAGATGCGCATCAGCGCCAGTTCTTGCGGAGTCTTCACCATGTCAGGCGACCAGCGGCTTGGGCAGGGCCATATCGGCGGCCGCCATCTGATCCTTGACGATCTGATGGAAAGTCAGTGTCGGATTGGCCTCGGCCAGCATGCCCATCTTCATCCAGAACTCGGCCTGCGCATTGATCGACCGGCACATGACGGTGCTGGCGCGGCGGATGTCCTCGTGGAGCTGGTCGTCGATTTTTACGATACCCATATATGAAGCGTATATGCTTCATATATAGCGACTGCAAGGCCGGATCAGGCGGTCGGCCGCGTCAGGACATAGGCCGCACATCCGCCCATCACGGCGGCGACGAGCAGCGCCAGCGGCCAATGCGGCCTGGCGGTGAGCCAGAACAGACCATAGCCCAGCGTCATCCCGCCGCACGCCATCGCCTTGCCCCGCCGCCCGATCGCGCCCTGTTCCCGCCAGGCGCGCAAGGTCGGGCCGAAGCGCGGATGGTCGAGCAGCCACGCCTCCAGCCGGGGCGAGGACCGCGCGAAACAGCCCGCCGCCAGGATCAGGAAGATCGTCGTCGGCATCAGCGGCAGGATCGCCCCGATCACGCCGAGCGCGACGAACAGGCATCCCAGGATGAGCCAGCCGAGCCGTATCATCTGCAATGCCCCTCGTCGTGCGGGTGCCGAGGCGAAGGATTTGGGGTCAGCTTCCCGTCACCCCCAGTTGCGACAGCATGAACGCCTGCCACTCGGCATTCTGGCGGATGCGTTCGAACCGCCCGGATTTGCCGCCATGCCCGGCCTCCATATTCACCCGGAACAGCAGCGGGTTGGCGTCTGTCTTCTTCGCGCGCAGCCGGGCGACCCATTTGGCGGGCTCGTAATATTGCACCTGGCTGTCCCACAGGCCGGTGCCGACATAGAGCGCCGGATAGGCCTTGGCCGCGACATTGTCGTAGGGTGAGTAGCTGAGCATATAGTCGTAATAGGGCTTGTTCGCTGGATTGCCCCATTCGTCATACTCGAAGGTGGTCAGCGGGATCGAGGCGTCGAGCATCGTCGTCACCACGTCGACGAACGGCACCTGCGCGATGATGACCCTGTAATCCTGCGGCGCCATATTGGCGACGCCGCCCATCAGCAGGCCGCCCGCACTGCCGCCCATCGCCGCGACCCGGCGGGGCGCGGCATATTTCTGCGCGACCAGATAGCGGGTCACGTCGATGAAGTCGGTGAAGCTGTTCTTCTTGTTCAGCAGATGCCCGTCATCATACCATCCGCGCCCCATCTCCTGCCCGCCGCGGATATGGGCGATCGCATAGACGACGCCGCGGTCGAGCAGCCCGATCCGCCCGGCATCGACCGAGGGATCGGTGGAAATGCCATAGCTGCCATAGGCATATTGGAAGAGCGGTGCCGTGCCGTCGCGCTTCACGCCCTTGCGATACACGATCGAGACGGGGATGCGCGTGCCGTCGCGTGCAGGCGCCCAGACCCGCTCGGTGACGTAGCGCGAGGGGTCATAGCCCGGCACCGGCGTCACCTTCAGCGTGCGGCGCTCGCCGGTGCGGGCATTGATCTCATAGGTCGTGGTCGGCGTGACCAGCGAGCCATAGGTGTAGCGGACCCAGGGCGTGTCCGGCTCTTCATTGGTCGACAGGCCCATGCGATAGGCGGGCTCGTCCGCCTTGACGGGGATGGACGTGCCCGCATCGGTCAGCAGGCGGATCATCCGGTTGCCGCCCTCGCGCTGGTCGATCGCGACGAAGCCGTTGAAGGGCTTGAACGCCTCGATGAACACCGCGTCGCTGCCGGCCACCAAATCGCGCCATGCAGCCTCGCCCCTTGCCGTGTCGGCATCGGCGAGCGTCACCAGCTTGTAGTTCTTGGCGCCCCGGTTGGTGCGGATGATCCAGCGATTGCCGAGATGGTCGGCGCTATAGCGGAACTCGCGTTCGCGGGGCGCGATGATCGTGAAGGCGGTCGGTTGCGCGGCGGGGGCGCAACGCTGCTCGTCGCTGACCGTGCTCTGGACGCCGATGCAGATATAGCGGTCGTCGGTCGTCCGGCCGATTCCCATATTGAAGGTGTCGTCCTTCTCCTCATACAGCATCCGGTCGGCGTTGACCGGCGTGCCGAGCACATGCGCCATGACGCGGTAGCCCCGCAGCGTCGTCGGGTCCTTGGCGATGTAGAGGATGGTGCGATTATCCGCCGCCCAGACGATGTTCGGCTCGATGTTCGCGATCGTGTCTTCATAGAGGCGCCCGGTCGCGATATCCTTGACCTTCAGGACATATTGCCGCCGCCCGACCGTGTCCTCGGCCCAGGCGACCAGCCTGTTGTTCGGGCTGACCGACCAGTCGGACAGCGAGAAGAAATTGTGGCCCTTCGCCATGGCGGGCTGATCGAACAGCAGAGTGGCGGGCGCGGTCGGGCTGCCCTGGCGGCGTTCGACCAGTGGATAGTCCGCGCCGGTCGCGAAGCGTGACGAATACCAGTATCCGTTCTTGCGGTACGGGACGCTGCTGTCGTCCTGTTTGATATGGGCGACCGTCTCTGCATAGAGTGTCGCCTCAATCGGCTTCAGCGCGGCGGTCTGCGCATCGGCATAGGCGTTCTCGGCCTTGAGATAGGCGAGCATCTCGGGGTTCTTCCGGGTGTCGTCGCGCAGCCAGTAATATTCGTCCTCGCGCGCGCCATTGGGGGAGGCGACCTGATGCGGTTTCTTGGCGGCGACCGGCGGGGTCGCCTGTTGCGCCGTGGCGGGCATCGCCCAGGCGAGTGCCATCAAACCCGTTGCCGCCATCCACCGCATTGCCGTCCCCCTTCATGTCCCGAGATCGGCAGGATGGCCGCCGGGCCGAACGGGCGCAAGCGCTTATCGGGCGGCGCGGCGCAGGATGGCGAAACCGATCAGCCCCGACGCCAGCGACCCCGCCAGCACGCCAAGCTTGGCCTCCGCCTGAAGCAGCGGATCACCGGGAAAGGCGAGCAAGGTGATGAAGATACTCATCGTGAACCCGATCCCGCAGAGCAGGGCCGTGCCCAGCATCTGCGTGACGGTCGCATGGGCGGGCGCATCGGCCAGGCCCGTGCGCACCGCCAGCATCGTCATGCCGAAGACGCCGACCACCTTGCCGACCAGCAACCCCATGCCGACGCCCAATGTCACTGGCGCGGCCCACGCCCCCATGGGCAGGCCCAGCACAGGAACCCCGGCATTGGCGAGCCCGAAGATCGGCAGGATCAGGAACCCGACCGGCATGTGCAGGCCGTGCTCCAATCGGTGGAGCGGGCTGTCGCGCGTATCATCCTCGCCATCGGGCCGGGCCGGGGTGCGGCTCATCGGGATGGTGAAGGCCAGCAGGACGCCCGCGATGGTGGCGTGAATGCCCGATCGGACCATGAACACCCAAAGCCCGATCCCGACCAGCATATAGGGCGACAGCCGCTTCACCCCCAGTCGATTGAACGCGATCAGCAAGACCAGCATCGCCGCCGCGCCGCCCAGATCGATCGGCGACAGTGCGGCGGAATAGAAGGCCGCGATCACCACGACCGCGCCCAGATCGTCGATGATCGCCAGCGCCGCCAGGAATATGCGCAAGGACGCGGGCACCCGGTCGCCGACCAGCCGGATGACCGCCAGCGCAAAGGCGATGTCGGTCGCCGTCGGGATCGCCCAGCCCGAAGAGGTGCCACTGCGATTGAAGGCGAGATAGATCAGGGCGGGCACGACCATCCCGCCCAGCGCCGCCAATCCGGGGAGGATACGACGCGGCCAGCTGGACAATTGCCCGTCCCGCACCTCGCGCTTGATCTCCAGCCCAACGAGCAGGAAGAAGACTGCCATCAGCCCGTCATTGATCCAGTGGCTCAGCGACAACGGCCCCAGATGTTGGTGAAGGACCGCCTCATACTTCCCGGCGAGCGGCGAATTGGCGAGGATCAGCGCCAGCAGGGCCGCCGCCATCAGGACCAGTCCGGACGAGGTCTGGGAATTGAGGAAACGGCGGATGGCGCTGGCGCGCGCGGATTGCGTCATGAGGGGTGTCTCCGACATGGCTGACCATCGCTGGCGGCCCGACCAACGACGATCCTGCCCGCATCTGGTCTGCGAACACCCTAGGGATTCCTTCGCATCGACCGCGCCGTGGGGCAACCCGTTACGACGCGGGATCGTCCGATCCGCTTCGGGAGCAGGCGATGCCGAGGGCGATGAGACCGGCAGTGGCGGCGAGACCGATGCCGAGCCTCGTGGCGGTCGCCTTGCGTCGCCGATCGTCGCCCTTGTCGACGAACAGGTCGATCAGATGGCGCGTGACGGCCTCCGGATTCTCCCGCTGCGGGAAATGGCCGACGCCTTGCAGTTCGACCATCGTGAACGGTCCGGTGAACTTGGACGGCACGTCGCGCGCGGTCGCAGGCGGGTTCACGCCATCGCGTTCGCCGTGAAGATAGAGGGTGGGCAGCGACAGCGTCCTGGTGGCCTTGACCCGGTCGGCCAGCCAGCTCCCGCGCGGATCGGGCTGCGCCTCGTCCCAGCGCGCGCGGTAGCTGTGGATGGTGATGGCGGGCCAGTCGGGATGGTCGAAGGACTTGGCCACCCGGTCGAAGGTCGCCGCGTCGAACCAGCCCGGCGGCGACCAGTTGACCCAATGGATATGGGCAAAGCCCCGCCGATCGTCGCGCACCGCTTGCGCGCCGCGCCGGGTCGCCATGAACCAGTGATACCATTGCCGCTGCGCCCGATCGAAGGACGGCGTCGGCATCCCTCCCAAGCGTGGTGGAGTGCCCAGCATCGCCAGCCTCGTAACCCGTTCTGGCCAGCCGACCGCCAGCGCCTCGGCGATGTTCGCGCCCCAGTCATGCCCGGCGACCATGAAGCGGTCGATACCCAGCGCATCCATCAGCGCGATCGCGTCCAGCGCCAGGATCGCGCTGTCGCCGGTGCGCGGTATATGGTCATGGCGGAACCGCGTCGCACCGAACCCGCGCAGCGTCGGCACCACGACCCGCAGCCCCGCCTGGGCGAGCCGCGGCGCGACCCTGTCCCAGGTGGTGGCATCGTCGGGCCAGCCATGCAGCAGCAGGACCACGGGCGCGCCCTCCGGGCCGTACAGGTCATGGGCGATGAAGAGATGGTCGGTGGCGATCGTCGGCATCGGCGGGGAACTCTTTGTTTCGGCTTTCCAAACCCTGGCCAAACCCCTGGCCCGTTCGCCCCGTTCCGTCGGCCCGCGACCGGCCGATCCGCAAAAGATCGCGATGGGACTTGATCGGTCGGGGGCCTATCGCGTTCTAGGGGGCCGGGGGTGAGCGATAGACGAATGGAACGGCATGCGCTGGAGACGACGTAACCTGGCCTCGATGAGTGCGGACGTGAGCGATGGGCTGGCCCCCGGCGTCGAGGCCGTGACCAGCGGCACCCCCCGTTCCGAAGAGCCTGTGCAGACCCGTGGCTATCGCGTGATCGCCCTGGTCGTCGCCTCCGCCCTGTTCATGCAACAGCTGGACGGCACCGTCCTGACCGTCGCGCTCCCCACCATGGCGCGCGACCTGGGCACGCCCGCGACCAGCCTCAGCCTGGCACTGACCAGCTATCTGTTGGCACTCGCGCTGTTCATTCCGGCGAGCGGCACGCTGGCCGATCGATTTGGCTCGCGCACGGTGTTCTGTTCGGCGATCGGCGTGTTCCTGCTCGGCTCGATCCTGTGCGCGCAGTCGGGCTCGCTGCCGACGCTGGTCGCGGCGCGCTTTCTTCAGGGGATTGGCGGCGCGATGATGGTGCCGGTCGGGCGGCTGGTCCTGCTGCGCAGCGTCGCCAAGGCGGACATGGTGCAGGCCTTGTCCTGGCTGGTCATGCCTGCGCTGATCGGCCCGATCCTGGGACCGCCTTTGGGCGGGTTCATCGTGACCTGGCTCGACTGGCGCTGGATATTCTATCTCAATATCCCGATCGGCGTCATCGGCATGATTGGGGCGTGGATGCTGGTGCCCGAGGTACGCGGCGATGCGCGGGCGCGGTTCGACATATCGGGCTTCCTGTTGTCGGGCGTGTCGCTGGGCTGTCTGCTCTTCGGGTTCGAGCTGGCGAGCCGACCGGGGACGGGCTGGGTCGCGCTGGTGCTGCTGCTCGTCGGTCTGGCGTTCGGGGGGCTCTACATCCGCCATGCGCGGCATATGGTCGATCCGATCCTCGACCCGACGCTGATGCGAGTGCCGACCTTTCGCCTGTCGGTGATCGGCGGGTCGCTGACCCGGATCACGCAAGGTGCGCAGCCCTTTCTATTGCCGCTGATGTTCCAGCTCGGCTTCGGGCTGACCGCCGCGAAGACCGGGACGATCACCATGGCGGGCGCGGTCGGCGCGCTGGCGATGAAGGCGCTGGCACCGCGCGTGCTGCGCCGCTGGGGGTTTCGCCGCAGCCTGATCGTGTCGGGCCTAGTCAGCAGTGCGGGTTACGCGACCTGCGCGCTGTTCCGCCCCGACTGGTCGATCGCGGCGATCATGGGCATCCTGGCGCTGTCGGGCTTCTTCACCTCGTTCCAGTTCACCGGCTTCAACGCCATCGCCTATGCCGATGTGGACAAGGACCGGATGAGCGCGGCGACAAGCTTCTATGCGACCTTTCAACAGCTTACCCTGTCGCTGGGCATCTGTACCGCCGCGACCGTGCTGCAGATCGGCGCGCTGGTCGAGGGGAAGGGCACGCCGACGCTGACCAGCTTTTCGGCGGCGTTCCTGGTCGTCGCGGTGATCTCCACCTCGGCGATCATCTGGAACCGGCGTTTCGCCCCCGATGCGGGTGCGGCGATGAGCGGGCATCATGACGGACAGACGGACCGGGAATGACGGAAATGTAATGTCGTTCCCGCCTAGAAACAATCCAGGATAAGAATCGTTACGGGCTTTCATCCATGAAAGGAGGAAGCCGGTGGCAGCGCAGACGGTGATCGTGACGGGGGCGGAGTCGGGGATCGGCGCGGCTTGTGCCGAGGCGTTCGGTGCGACCGGGGCCAGGGTCGCGGTCCTGTTTCACAGCAGGCAGGACGACGCCGATGTCACGGCCGACGCGGTGCGCAAGGCAGGCGGCGAGGCGATCACGGTGCAGGTTGCGGTCGATGACGAAGCCTCGGTCGACCAGGCTTTCGCCACCGTCGAGGAGCAATGGGGTCCGGCGGACGTGTTGGTCAATTCGGCCGGGCTGAACATGTCGGGCGTGAGCGTGCGCGACATGACGCTGGCCCAGTGGCAGCGGCTGATCGACACCGACCTGACCGGCGCCTTCCTGACCTCGCGCCGGTTCTTGGCCGGGCGCGGCGCGGCGAAGGGCGACGCGACCATCCTGCAAATCTCGTCGATCCATGCCTATGCGGTGCGCGCGGGCGGCGCGGATTATTGCGCGGCCAAAGGCGGGCTGACCAACCTGGTCGAGACGCTCGCTATCGAGGAGGCCCCGCGCGGCATACGCGTGAATGCGATCGAGCCGGGCATGATCCTGACCCCGATGAATGCCAAGGCGCAGGCCGATCCCGCCTATCGCGCCAGCCTGGAGAAGAATATCCCGATCGGCCGGGCGGGCAACGCCTCGGAGGTGGCGGACCTTGCCGTCTTCCTCGCCTCCGACAAGGCGCGGTACATCACCGGCGCGCGGATCGTCATCGATGGCGGTCTGTCGCTGATGCAGGCGCTCGGCGCATGATGGCCCCCGACGCGAACAGCCCGGTCGCCGACCCGCACCGCAAGGACCGGGTGGCCGACGCGCCGCTGGACCTGGATTTCAACGTCAAGCGGATCGAGGATGTCACGCTCGACGGGCCGCCCGCGCTGATGGCCCGCGACCTGATGAGCCCCTATGTCTGGCGTGAGGCCGATGGCCGCTGGGGAATGATGGTCCGCGCGGTGGTGCGGCCGGGCGAGACGCTGACCGATACCGGCGTCATCTGGTCGGGATGGAGCGAGGACGGGCGGCATTTCACCATGCTAGACGCGCCCTCCATCGCGCCGGGGCCGGGCGATCATGACGCGGGCGGGGTCGAGGACCCGACGGTCGTACGCACCGACCAAGGCTATATCGTCTATTATTCGGGCGTGCTCGCCGATCATGCCCATGGCGAACTTTCCTACGCCACCGGGCCGTCGCTGGACCGGCTGGAGAAGAGCGGCGTGGCGCTCGCCTCTTCCAAGTCGGAGGGCAATACCAAGGAGGCGACGGTCGACCGGACGGCGGACGGGCGCTGGCGGCTGTTCTACGAATATGCCGCCGACGATGCGTCGCGGATCGGTCTGGCGATCGGTGAGGATGTCGCCGGGCCATGGACCGAGCAGCCCACGCCCTTCATGCCGCGCGAGGATAGTTGGGACGACTGGCACCTGTCGACCGGCCCGCTGCTGACCGATGACAAGACGTGCCCGGTGATGTTCTATAACGGCGCGACCCGTGACGCGCGCTGGCGGATCGGCTGGGTCGCGTTCGACGAGCATTATACCCGCGTCGTCGCGCGCGGCATCGAGCCGCTGATCCTACCGCCGCCCGCCGATGATCGCGGGGCGACCGATATTGCCTTTGCCGCCTCGGTTGTGGTGGCGCAGGATGGTATCTGGCTTTACTATTCCTTGGAGGATCGGCGACTATCGCGGGCGCTTATCCGCCGAAGCTGATCCCTTTGTCCTGTCGTTCCGCAAGAAAGCCTCTCGATGCCAGCAGATACGATGCCGCCCCGTGACGCCGATCCCGTCGCGCCGAGCATCCACGCCTCGATCGCGCCCGCACCCGCGCTGCGGCCGGGGCGGCCCTATGCCCGTGACGAGTTGCTGCACGAGCTGTTCGACGCGACCGTGCGCGACCATGGGACGGCGGTGGCGGCCCAGCTGATCGGCGCGGACGAGGAATATAGCCGACCCAAGGCCTGGACCTATGACATGCTCGCCCGGCGCAGCCTGTCGCTGGCGCACCGGCTGCGCGCCTTGGGGGTGGGCAAGGGCGACCGTGTCGTCCTGTGCCTGCCGCGCGGGCTGGACCAGTATATGGCGATCCTGGGCGTGCTGCGGTCGGGCGCGGCCTATGTGCCGGTCGACTGGGGCTATCCGCAGGATCGCATCGCCTACATCATCGAGGATAGCGGTGCGGCGCTGACCATCACCACCTCCGCGCGGGCGGGCGAGATACCGGGCAAGACCCTGTGCCTGGATGCCGAACTGGGCGACCTGGCCGCCGAACCGGCCGAACCGCTCGGCCGCGATCTGACGGGATCGGACCCGCAGGACCTGGCCTATATCATCTATACCTCGGGCACGACCGGGCGGCCCAAGGGGGTGATGATCACCCATGCCAATGCCTGCCACCTGGTCCGCTCCGAAAGCGCGATCCTGGCGCTGGAGCCGAGCGACATCGTGTTCGGCGGGTTCAGCCTGGCCTTCGACATGTCGGTCGAGACGATGTGGAGCGCCTTTTTCGTCGGCGCGAAACTGTTGGTCGCGACCGACGCCCTGGCGTCGAGCGGCCCCGATGTCGCGATCACCCTGGCGGCGGAAAAGGCGACGATCTGGCACGTCGTCCCCTCGCTGATCGCGCTGGTCGAGCATCCGGTGCCGAGCTTGCGCCTCATCAACATGGGGGGCGAGGCCTGCCCGGCCGATCTGCCGCGTCGTCTGGCGCGACCGGGCCTGCGGCTGCTCAACACCTATGGCCCGACCGAAACCTCGGTGACGGCGACCTGGACCGAGGTGCATCCCGGCCAGCGTATCACCATCGGCAAGCCGCTTCCCGGCTATACCGCCTGGATCGTCGACGAGCAGTTGCAACCGGTCGAGGCGGGGCAGGAGGGCGAACTGGTCATCGGCGGCCCCGGCGTCGGTGTCGGTTACGTCAACCGTCCCGACCTGACCGCCGAGAAGTTCACCATGACCCCGTTCGACACCGTGTCGGGCAAGCCGGAGCGCATCTATCGCTCGGGCGATCTCGTCCGGCTGGACCCGGCGGGCGATATCGATTTCGTCGGGCGCATCGATACGCAGGTGAAGATCCGCGGCTTCCGTGTCGAACTGGCCGAGATCGAGGCGGTGATCGGCGAGGCGCCGGGCGTCGCGCAGGTCGTCGTGCATCTGTTCACCGATGCCGATGGTTCGGAATTCCTCGCCGCCTTCCTGGTCGCGCGGTCCGGCGAGACGATCGACATCGCCGACATCAAGGCGCGCGTCACCGAACGCCTGCCCAATTACATGCGCCCCGCCGCCTATCAGCAGCTGGCGGCGCTGCCGACGCTGCCCGCCTCGGGCAAGGTCGACCGCAAGGCGCTGGTGAAGCCCGAGGTCACCATCGACACCGGCCGCACGGTCGAGCCGCCCGCCACGCCGATGGAGGAAAAACTCCATGCCATCTGGGCCGAGGCCTTCGCGCCGCAGCCGGTATCGGTGCTGGACGATCTGTTCGAGGATCTGGGCGGCCATTCGCTGAAGGCTGCGCGCCTCGTATCGGCGGCGCGCAAGGTGCCGGGGCTGGAGGGGCTGTCGCTCGAAGACCTGTACGCCGCGCCGACCATCCGTGCGCTGGCGCTGCGTATCGGCGGCAACGCCCCCGTCGCGGTCGAGACCGAGGCGAGTTTCCACCGCGTCCCCGCCTGGAAGCGATGGGCCTGTGTCGCGGCGCAGACGATCGCGCTGATCCCGATCTATACGCTGGCAGGGCTGCAATGGTTCTCGCCCTATGTCGCCTATACCCATCTGGCCGGGCGGATGCCGCGCATCGACGCACTGATCCTCAGCGCCCTGTTCTTTACCATCGTCCCCATTGCCTCGATGCTGTTTTCGATCGCCGCGAAATGGCTGATCGTCGGGCGGTCCAAGGCGGGCGATTATCCGCTCTGGGGCAGTTATTATTTCCGCTGGTGGCTGGTACGGCGGATCATCGCTGTGACCGCGACCCCCTATATCGCGGGGACGCCGATGATCCGGGGCTATTACCGGATGCTGGGCGCGAAGATCGGCAAGCGCGCCTATCTGGGCACCGGTGTCATCGATACCGCCGACCTGTTCACCTGCGGCGATGATGCGATCGTCAGCGACATGGCGGTGATGGCGACTAGCTCGGTCGAGCGCGGCCTGCTGCGGCTGGGGACGGTCACGCTCGGCGCGCGGTCCTTTGTCGGGTCGCAGGCGGTGGTTGGGCGCAATGCGTCGTTGGGCGAGGATGCGATCCTGGACGACATGTCCGCGCTTCAGGCCGGGGTCGCCATTCCGGCGGGCGAGCGCTGGACCGGATCGCCCGCCACCTTCGACCGCCGGGTGCAGCCTGGCATGGTGCAGGGCAAGCAGGGCGCGTTCGGCCCGGCGCTGGGCCTGCTGATCGGTGCGCTGTTGCTGCCGATCATCGCCATCCTGCCGATCGCGCCGGGCCTGATCGCGCTGATCGAGATGGACTGGGCGACGACCGGCTATAGCTACATGCTTGTCTCGCCGTTGCTCGCCGTCACCTATGTCGTGATGATGTGCGTGCTGACGGTGCTCGCCAAGCGGCTGATCCTGGGGCGGGTGGCGCCGGGCACCTATGCGCTCGGCAGCTGGTTCTATGTCCGTTACTGGTTGGTCAAGCAGATCAACGACCTGGCGCTGCGCCTGCTGCACCCGATCTTCGCGACCCTCTATGTCATTCCCTGGTATCGCGCGCTGGGCGTGAAGGTCGGGCGGCGGGCGGAGATTTCGACCGCCAGCGCCATCGTCCCCGACCTGGTCGAGATCGGGCCGGAAAGCTTCATCGCCGACTCGGTCATCTTCGGGGCGGCCAGAATCGGGCATGGCACGATCGAGCTGGCGCATACGAAGATTGGCCGTCGCAGCTTCATCGGCAATTCCGCGCTGTTGCCCAGCGGGGCGCAGATCGGCGACGAAGTGCTGATCGGCGTCCTCTCCAAGCCGCCGGAAGACCCCGCGCTCGCGACCGAGCCGGGCAGCACCTGGTTCGGCTCGCCCGCGATCAAGCTGCCCGTGCGGCAGGTCGCGACGATGTTCGACGAGGGCGCACGCTTCAACCCATCGCGCGGGCTGATCGCGACCCGCCTGTCGATCGAGGCGATCCGCACCACCCTGTCGCTGACCGCCTTCCTGGTGTTCTTCAGCGCGCTGTTGTCGGTGGTCGGCGATCTCGACGATCTGGAGCGGGGCGGGCTGGTCATCATCACGACCTTCCCGTTCCTGTACATGGCGTTCTGCCTGGCGTGCGGCGTGTTCGTCCTTGCGCTGAAATGGCTGGTGGTCGGCCGCTACAAGGCGCGGACCGCGCCGCTGTGGAGCACCTTCGTCTGGCGGACCGAACTGGTGACCGCGACCTATGAGAATCTCGCGGTCGCCAATTTCCTGGAGCCGTTGCGCGGGACGCCGTGGATCGGGCTGTATCTGCGCCTGATGGGGGCCAAGGTCGGCAAGCGCTGCTATATCGACACGACCGATCTGACCGAGCATGATTTGGTGACGATCGGCGACGATGTCGCGCTGAACGACTATGCCGGGCTCCAGACGCATCTGTTCGAGGATCGGGTGATGAAGGTCGGCGCGATCAAGGTCGGCGACCGCGCGACCATCGGCTCGCTGGCGATCGTGCTCTACGATGCCGAAATCGGCGCGGATGCGCAGCTGGGCGATCTGTCGGTGGTGATGAAGGGCGAGACGCTGCCCGACGGCACCAATTGGGAGGGCAGCCCGGCGCGGATCGTGACCGGGGAATGACCCCGGTCTGGCATGACGGGCCGCTCGACCGGCTGGACTGGGACGGGCAGTCGCCCCTGGTCTGGCGCACCCGCGATCCGGGGCGGGGGCAGCGCGCGCCGTTGGCGAATGCCCTTGTCGGACGGCTGTCGGGCGCGGCGGTGCAATTGGCGCGGAGTATTGCAGGCGCACCCCAGGTCGCCGCGCCGCCCGGCTGGTTCATCAGTTTCGCCGGGCGGGACGGCCAATGCCTGATCGCGGCGGCGGACCGCCCCATCGCGGTGGATCATGAGGTGATCGATGATGTCCCGCCGCTCTGGGACATGCTGACGGAAGCAGAGGCGCGGGCGGTGCGGGCCGCCGCCGACCCGCCCCGGCAATGGCTGCGCCGATGGACGATCAAGGAAGCGCATGCCAAGCTGATCGGCGAACCGCGCCGGATCGCGCCCCCGGCGATCGACACGCGACTGATCGATGATTGCGAGGCGACGGCGGCGTGCGAAGGCGTCTCGCATTGCTGGACCCGCGAACAGGACGGGGCGATCGACACGGTGGCTTTATGGGTATGACCGACATCACCGTCCGCCCCTATGACGACGCCGATCGCGACGCGGTGCTGGCGATCTTCGACAGCAATCTGCCCGATTATTTCGGGGCAGGGGACCGCGAATGGCTGGTCGAGACGCTCGACGAGCCCGATGGCCCGGCCTTCGTCGTCGCGATCGACGGACAGGCGGCGGCGTTCGGCGGCTATGAGATCTGGGAGCATTACAACAAGGCGCTGCTGTTCTGGGGCATGGCCGCGCGGCGCTATCATGGCAGCGGGCTGGGACGGTTGCTGCTGTTCGAGCGGCTGCGGCATGTCGCGGTCCATGCCCGGCCGGTCACCCGCTATGTCACCGTCGACACCTCGCCTCAGGTCGCGCCCTTTTTCCTGCGGTGCGGGTTCGAACAGACCGCTGTCTGGCCGGAGGGGTATCGCTCGGGCATGACGATGCACGAACTGCGGTTCGATCTGGCACAGCGGTCGGTCGAGGAACTGACGCGCCGCCGTGACGAGGCATTAGCGGCGGTGCGCAGGGCGGTTTAGTGGCTCCTCCGGTCGCTAACGCGCCGCCGCCAGCGCCTCGCGGACACGGGCGAGCGCGGCGGCCTCGGGTGCGGCTTCGCCCATCAGGGCCCAGGCGCCGCTGATCGCGAAGGCGCAGTGGCCGTGGACGGTCGCGATCAACGAGCGGGACAGGGCGATCACCGCCTCATCGACCGGACGGTGCAGGGCGTTGGCGATCTCCTCCACCACGATCCGGGTCAGCAACCCGCGCCCGGCCTCGTCCGCTTCGCTCAGGCCCATATCGGCGGGCAGGCGGTGGTCGTAGATGGCGGTCCACAAATGGGTGTGATCGCGCGCGAAGCCGAAATAGCCCTCGACCAGTGCAGCGATCCGGTCGCCATCGCCCGCCTGGGCCAGACGCGCGCCGAGATACTGGGCCCAGGCGGCGAAGCTGCGCGTGTTGATCGCGGCAATCAACCGGTCCGCGCTGCCGAAGACATTGTGGATGGTCCCGATCGAATAGCCGATCCGCCGCGCAACCTCGCGCGCGGAGAAACAGGCGAGCCCCGTCTCGGCGACCAGGGCGGTGCCGGTCGACAGGATCAATTCCTCCAGTTCGGCGCGGCTATGATCGGATCGTCGGCCCATGACAAGGCTCTAGCGCCATAATTGAACGCTGTCCAATTTCATTATTGAGCGGTGTTCATTTCGTGATATGGTCGCGTCCGAATCGTGGGAGGGAACCCAATGATGCTGATGACGATCGTCTTGGCCGTGCTGCTGGCGATGCTGTGGCAAGAGGTGCGGCGGCTGCGCGCGCGGATCGCCGTGTTGGAGGCAGGCGCATCGTTCGCGCCGGTCTTTGAACCGGATAGCGATATCGCGGATCGTCCGTTTGCGCCCGCCCCGGTTCCGGCCGCGCCGCCGCCGCCGCCAACCGTCGACTGGTCGCCGCCCATCCCGTTTCCAGCCAGCCCCCCGTTTGTGGTGGAAGAGTCTGTGGTGGAAGAGGTGGAATTCGAACCGGCCGCGCCGGTCCGTGGCTTCGGCTTCGAAGAGATTTTCGGCCGCCGCCTGCCGATCTGGGCGGGCGGATTGACGCTGGCGGTCGCGGGCGTGCTGATCGTCCGCTATTCGATCGAGGCGGGGCTGTTGTCGCCGCTGGTCCGGGTGGTGATGGGCTGGCTGTTCGGCAGTGCGCTGATCGCGGGGGCGGAACTGGCGTTGCGGCGCGACGAGGCGGTGCGCGACCCGCGCGTGCGGCAGGCCTTGGCGGGCGCGGGGATCGCAACGCTTTATGCGGTCACGCTGGCGGCCGCCAATCTCTATGGCCTGATCGGCTCCGGCACCGCCTTTGCCGTCATGACCGGGGTCACGATCCTGGCGGGTGGACTGTCGCTGCGCTTCGGCGCGCCGAGTGCGCTGCTGGGCCTGCTCGGTGGACTGGCCGCGCCCGCCTTGCTGGGGGCAGGGGAGCCCGATGTTTCGCTGTTGACCCTGTATCTGGCGCTGACCGTCGGTGGGCTGTGCATGCTCGGGCGGCGACAGGGCTGGGCATGGCTGGGGGCGACGGCTTTGCTGGGCGGGTTCGGTTGGGGCACGCTGCTGATCGTAAGTGGCGCGCTGGGCTTCGCCGCGTCGCTGTCGCTGGGGCTTTATGCGCTGGTGCTGGCGATCGGCTTGCCGATGCTGCTGGTCGGCGATCGTGCCACGCTGCTGCGTGCCGGTGCCGGGCTGATGGGCTGTGCGCAGATGGCGGCGCTGGTCGCATTGGGCGGGTTCGGCGCGCTGCAATGGGCGCTGTTCGGATTGATCTCGGTTGCGGTCCTCTGGCTGTCGCGACGTGAGACGCTGTTCGCCGATATGCCGGTGGCGGCCTTGGGTGTCGCGCTCCTGCTGGGCTGTGCCTGGCCGAACCCGAGCATATTGGGACTGACGCTGCTGTTGTGCGGGGTGGTCGCCATCCATGCCGCGCCCGCGGCCTGGCGCGTCTGGCGCAGCGATGTCCGCCGTATCGATGCACCGATCGTGGCGGCGGCGGCAGCGGCCATCGGGGTGTTGCCAGCGATCCATGGTCATGGATCGGGCATGGCCACGCTGGTCGGAGCGGTGCTGGCAGCGGGTGTCGCGGCCTGGGGCTGGCGCGTGGCCGAGCGGGGCGAGGATGCGCGGTTCGCGGTCCTCGCCAACAGTGCCGGGCTGCTCACCGCACTGGCAGGCGCACAGGCGCTGCCACTGGCTGCCTGGGCGTCGGTCGCAGCGGTGGTCGGTGCCGCGCTGGTTCTGCTGGGCGATACGGCGGAGGATCGGCGCATCGAGCGGATAGGCATGGCGTTCGGCCTGCCGATGCTGGCGTTGCTGGGCATCGACGAAGGTATCCAGCGGCTGTTCGGCGAACCCATGTCCGGCCATGCGAGCCACTGGATATTGCCCGCGTTGGCAGCGATCCTGATCGCCTGGCGCTCGGATCGGCGGCGCGCCTGGCTCGTGCAGCCGGTGGCGGTGGTGATCGGCTATGGTGCCGTGGCGCAGTTGCTGCCGGGCGTGGCCTTGCCCTGGTTGGCGGTGGCGCTGCTCGGTGGGTTGGCCGCTACCCGGCGGGGCGCGTTGCGCCCGGCGAGCGCGGCTGCGGCGGCGCTGGTGATCGGCTGGGCCCTGATGCCGGTGTGGAGCTGGATCGCCGCGTCGGTTGAGGCGATGGCGGGGACGTTCGTGCCGCTCGACCGCTGGCCCGACCTGGCCGACGCCCTGTCGCGCCTTGCGCTGCCGGGCCTGGCCATCGGTGCCGCCGCGTGGTGGCTGCCGCTGGACCGGCAAGCACGGCGGATCGGTGGTATCTTGGGCCTGGGGCTGATGATGTTGGCGGCGCATGTCGCGCTGAAACACGCCATCGGCATCGACACGGCCGCCGCCTTCGTCATGCGGGCACCGATGGAGCGCACCATGTGGGAAGCGATGCTGGCACTTGGCGCGGGGGCCGCCTGGCGTTTCGGGCGACGCGATGCCGCGATCGGGCTGGGTGCGGCGGCGCTCGCGCATGGCGTCTGGTTTACCGGCATCGTGCTCAATCCGCTGATCGTGCTGCAACAGTCGGGGCCGTGGCTGGCGATCGGTTATGCGGTGATGGGGGCGCTTCTGTGGGCCATGCCCCGCGCCTTGCCGGACATGGTCCGTGCCCGTGACGGCGCGCTGATGGCGCTGAGCATCGTCGCCAGCTTCACCCTGCTGCGCCAGCTGAGCCACCGCCCGATGCCGCTGTGGGACGGTACGGGGCAGGGGGAGAAGATCCTGCGCTCGCTCCTCGCGCTGGCGCTTGCGGGACTGTTCCTGGGCCTCGGCATCGTCCGGCGGAAGCGGGACTGTCGCGTCGCCAGCCTGGCGCTGATGCTGGTCGCGGTGGTGAAGGTCTTCCTGTTCGACGCCGCCGGGCTCGACGGACTGGCGCGCATCGCATCCTTCGCGGCGCTGGGGTTCAGCCTGATCGGGATCGGCTGGCTCTACAGCCGCTATCTGCCCGACGAGCTTGCTCGTTGAATTTCCGCCGCTATCGCGCGTGACGAAGGGGAATCGTCACCATGTCCGCACCTGATCTGTCGCTCTTGGCCAAGCGCCGGTTCGCGCCCCTGTTCGTCGTCCAGTTCCTGGGGGCGTTCAACGACAATCTGCTGAAGTTCGCGATGCTCTTCCTCGCCAACTTCACCCTCTACGCCGCCGCACCCGCCAAGGCCGAGCAGCTTGCGACGATCGCCACCGGCTTGTTCATCCTGCCCTATTTCCTGCTGTCGGCGCTGGCGGGCCAGGTCGCGGACAAGTGGGACAAGGCATGGCTGATCCGCGCGATCAAGGGGGCCGAGGTCGGGATCATGACGCTGGCGCTGGTCGGTTTCTGGTTCCAGTCGGTGCCGGTGCTGTTGACCTGTCTGTTCCTGATGGGGGTGCATTCGACGCTTTTCGGGCCGGTCAAATATTCGATCCTGCCCCAGCTTCTGGGCCGCCATGAGCTGATGGGCGGCACCGGCCTGATCGAGGCGGGGACGTTCCTCGCGATCCTGACCGGGCAATTGCTGGGCGGGGTGATCCAGGCGTGGCAGGCGGGGCTGGCGGCGATCGGGGTGGCGACACTAGGCCTGCTGGCCAGCCTCGCCATCCCTTCGGCTCCGGCGGCGGCACCGGATCTGCGGATCGACCGCAATATCTGGAAGGGGACGTGGGAGATATTGGCGGTCGCGCGCTCGGGGCGGGGCGTGTGGCTGGCGGTTGTGGGGATCAGCTGGTTCTTCGCGGTGGGCGCGATCCTGCTTTCCGAGTTCGCACCTTTGGTCAGCGGGACGCTGCATGCCGGGCCGGGCGTCGTGACATTGTTCCTGCTGGTCTTCTCCATCTCGGTCGCGGCGGGGTCGCTGGTCGTCAACCGGCTGCTCGGCGGCGAGGTGTCGGCGCGCTATGTGCCGTTCGCGGCGCTCGGCATGGCGGTGTTCCTGATCGATCTGTGGATCGCGACGGGTCGCTATGACGGCGCGGTGCCCCAAGCCGATATCGCGGCGTTCTGGGCGAGTGCGGGAAGCGCGCATATCCTGGTCGCGCTGACCGGGCTGGCCCTGTCGGGCGGCATCTTCATCGTGCCGCTTTATGCGATCCTGCAGGTCCGGACCGACCCGGCGGAGCGGTCGCGGGTGATCGCGGCGAACAACATCGTCAACGCCCTCGTCACGGTGGCGATGGTCGTGGTCGTGACGCTGCTGCTGGCCCTGGGGCTGAGCGTGCCCGGCGTGATCGGGGTGATGGGGTTCGCGACGCTGCCGATCGCACTCGGCGCCCGCCGCCTGACCGTCTCGGGCGCGGAGCGGGCCGAGGTCCCCCGCTGATCGCCAGGATGATATCGCTCTCGGCAGTTATGGCGCTCCATCGGCGCAAGAGCGGGCACCGGTTAAATTTAACGACTCGGAGCGATTCGGCACCGCATGGTCGACCGTAATGGACACGTATTCACCGCTTTAGCGACGCGTTGCGATGTCTTAACCAAGATAAATCGACCATAGGGTCTTGCCGAGCCAAGTGGTGGCGTCAGGGTCCGTTGTTGCGCGAGGTTAAGGCGACGCGTTGTCCGCCACCTCTCCTATTAGCCGTTCGCCTATACTTTCCGTAGCGTCACGTCCGTTGCGCATTGTGTTGGCATGATCGTTACAGCATCGGGGTCATGCTTCGCGTCATGATCTCTAAGATTTTGTCAACTATATGAAATCGTTGACATCGATCTGCCCCCATGAAAACTGCTCCGATAACGGATAAATATCAAGGGGCTAGCTCATCATGGGGGGCAATCTTCGTCGCGCATCGCTGTTAGCGATCGCATTCGGAATTTCGACGCAGGCGGTGCCTGCCATGGCGCAAAGCCAATATGTCCCGCCCGCACCGACCGGCGGCTATGTCATGGCCAATGGCCAGCGGACGACCGACTATGACGCGGCGCTGGCATCCTGGCGGCAGGACAAGCAATTCTCGGTTGACTACACCAAGGGCAATCTGGGGCTGGAATATGCCTATGTCCTGGGCCTGTCGGGCAAGGGACAGACGATCGGGATCAACGATGCGGGCGTGGTGATGAGCCATCCGCTGTTCGCCGGGTCGGGCAAGATTTCCGGCCTGCGCACCCCGATCCCCTCGACCTATGGCAATGACGGGATGGTCAATCCCCGGCGGCCCTGGGAAATCCATGGCACCCATGTCGCGGGCACGGCGGCGGGCAACCGGATCGCGAACGGGGTGATGTTCGGCAACGCCTTTGGCGCGAACATCCTGTCGGCGACGACCAACTTCGCGGCGGGCGATTTCCTGTGGTGGCGCGATCAGGTGCTCGACGACGTGATGGTCGCCACCGCGCAGGAGAATATCCCCGATCTCGCCAATACCGGGCGGGTGCGGATCATCAACAACAGCTGGGGTTCGACATCGACCCAGCCCTATACCCTGACCCCGGCCCAGGCGCGCAGCGCGTTCCAGCAGACGCTGAACGGCTTTTACGATCCGGTCCTGAAGAACGACGTGCTGGTCGTGTTTTCCGCGGGCAACGGATCGGGCGTCCATGCCAGCATCGATGCGGTGACCCCGCTGAACGACCTGCGGCTGCGCTCCAACTGGCTGTCGGTCACCAACTATCTGGCGAACGGCACGGCGGCGGCCAGCACCAGCCTGTGCGGACAGACCGCGACCTGGTGCGTATCGGGGCCCGGCAGCTCGGTCGTGTCCTCGGCACAGACCTATACCATCGACGGGGCCGCGATCCGCGCCAAATATACCCGCGCCATGTATCCGGGCATCTATGCCGCGACGACGCTGGCCCAGTTGCAGAATGCGGCGGTCAACAGCTGGCTGGGCGTGCTGAACGACTATCTCAACCGGCGCGATGCGGCCAAGGCGTCGGGGCGCTTCTTCGACGAGGATGCCGAGCGAACCAAGGTCGCACAGCAGGCGGTCGGCATCTCGCTGGCCTATGGCGCGCGCTTCATGACGCCCGATCCGGACGGCTATACCAGCCGCCTGGCCCAGATCCTGACCATCCCCGGCAATGTCGCATTGGTCGGGCGCGACTTCACCTCCTCGGTGCTGACCCAGGCCAATGCCATCATCACCGCCGAGCTTCAGCGCTACATCACCTTCACCGGGCCCGGCTATGCCGCGCTGACCGGCACCTCGATGGCGGCGCCCAATATTTCGGGCTTCGCGGCGCTGCTGATGGAGTATTTCCCCGAATATAATACCGGGCTGATCTCGGACATATTGGTGTCCAGTTCCAAGGACCTCGACACGCCGGGCGTCGACCTGCGCTCCGGCTGGGGGGCGCCGCAGATGGCGGTGGCGCTGCGCGGGCCGACCGCCCTGCGCGACACGCGCGAGGTGACGGTGGCGTCGGGCACCACGGATATCTGGAGCAACCCGATCACCGACGCGCGCGACCGCTATTCGGCGGAAGTGCTGGCGGGTTTCCCCAATGATATCGGCGGCATCGTCAAGCGCGGCGGCGGCGAGCTGATCCTGACCGCCGCCAACAGCTATAGCGGCCCGACGCGGGTCGAGCAGGGACAGCTGACCGTCGACGGCAGCCTGACCCGATCGGCGGTAACCGCGATGTCCGGCGGCATCCTTGCGGGCAACGGCAGCGTCGCATCGCTGACGGCAGGGTCGGGCGGCATCGTCTCGCCTGGCAGCACCGGCGCGATCGGGACCCTCAACGTCGCGGGGACCACCACGCTGGGCGCGGGCAGCCAGTTCGTCGCCGATATCGGTGCCAGCGGCACCTCGGACCAGCTGACCGCGCGCAGCATCGTGCTGGGCGGCGGCACGCTGACCCTGCGTCCGGTCAACCGTTTGCCGCGCTATGGCGACAGCTACACGATCCTGACCGCGTCGAACGGCATCACCGGCAGCTTCGGCAATACCACCGCGTTCAGCGCGATCCTCTATCCCGAATTAAGCTATGCCGCGGGCCGGGTGACGGCGGCGGTGGGGGCAAAGCCCTATGCCAGCGTCGTCGCGGGGACGCCGGTGCAGACCGCCTATGCCCGGCTGCTCGACAGCAACCGGTCGGCCTATGCCAATTTGCGCGGCACCTATGACCTGCTCGACCTTCAGGATGTCGGCACGATCCGAGCAAGCCTGGAGGCGATCGCGCCACGGGCGGAGACGACGCGCCGGGCGATCGGCACCACCGCGACCGACAATATCGCGCGCTTCTATCGCGACCGCCTGAACGGCATGACGCCGGACGGCTTTGCGGGCGGCACGGTCGCGATGATCGGCAAGCCGCTGGAGTTCGCCGCCAACGCGATCGCCGCGCCCGGCCGTCCCCAGACGGTCAGCGATACGCCGACCAGCATGGTCCGCGAAAACATGCTGCCCGACACTGTCTCGGCCTATCTGGCCGGTGGCTATGTCAACGGATCGGGCGCGCCCATGCCCGGCACCATCGGCGGCCGCGATCCGTTCGACGGCTTCTATATCGCGGGCGGCATTGAGGCGCGGGTGTCCGACACGGCGGCGCTGGGCTTCGGCCTGTCCTATTCGGACATCGACGGCGACCAGCGTTTCGGCCAGTCCGCCGAGGGCGAACTGATCCAGGGCACGCTCTACGGACGGCTCGGCGGCACATTGGGGCCCGCGCTCGACGCACAGTTCGGGGCGGGCGTGTACCAGTCCTCGACCCGGCGGCAGGGCAGCTTCGTCGGCACGCCGTTCGACCTGCGCGCGCGCGACAATGCGCTGGCGCTGTCGAGCGAGGTGGGGGCGAGCTATATGAAGGGCAGCCAGACGCTGCGCTTCGGCCCGCGCGTGGCGATCCGCACCAGCACGATCGACTTCACCCCCACGGGCGAGACGGGCACCGGTCCCGCGCTGCTCTATGGCCGCGACCGCTTCCTGAGCGTGCAGGGCCGGGCGGGGCTTCAGATCGATGCGACCCAGGGGGGCTTCCGCCCCTTCGCCTCGGCCTATTTCGTGCATGATTTCGAGGGGCGGCCGGGCTATTTCGACGCCGGTTTCGCTGGCGGCACGCGCGCCCAGGCCCGCTTCCTGACCGCCAGCCAAGACCGCGACTGGGGCGAGATCAGCGCCGGTATCGCCTATCGGTCCGGCCGGGCGACCGTCTCGCTGGCGGCGGACTCGACGGTGGGGCGCGACGATGTCCGCAACCAGTCCTATCGCGCCGGGCTGAAGCTGGCTTTCTGATGGAGCGAGCGGGGCCGATGACATGATCGCATGGGCCCTGCTTGCGGTATCGGGTCCGGGACCGGCGACGGTCGCCGACCCGGTGCCGCCGGTCTTCTACAACCGACCGGGCGCGAAGGTGGAGGACGTCGAGGCCGAACGGCGCCTGTGCCGCCGTATCACCACGGGCCCGACCACCGGCGGCGAACGCCCCGACGGCGCGGCATTGCTCGACAATGGTGCGCGCGCGGTCGATCCGGGGACGAGCATCGACGCCTGCATGAAGGAGCGCGGCTGGCGGCTATACGCGCTGTCGGCGCGGGAGCGGGCTGTGCTGGCGGGTTTGGGTTCGGAGGCGCGGTCGAGGATATGGACGCGCCTGGCCGGGCGGGCGCGACCGGGCATGGGGCGCCAGGTGCGGTGATTGTTTGGGGATGCCTAGTTGGGGAGCCGGCAGGCTGCCGTTTTTAGCCGGGGCCCGCTCGGTTGATGGCGTGACGCAGGCTTGGGGAAGTGCATAGCAGTTGCTGCGTCGCAAAGGAGAAAAGATCGTCCCCACCCATGTGAGGGAGTTTTCACAGCTCCTTGTCGCGATGCGAAAGGCAATGGACCATCCCCGCGGGTGCGGGGGAGCCGATCGCCCAGACGACGATCAGCGGCGCCCTCGGGGACCATCCCCGCGGGTGCGGGGGAGCCGGCCGCGCACGGTGATCTGGCACTGATGGAAGGGGACCATCCCCGCGGGTGCGGGGGAGCCCGGAACTCGGCGACGTGGAAATCCTCCATGTCGGGACCATCCCCGCGGGTGCGGGGGAGCCGTCTGATTGACCACCGTCGCGCCGAGCCAGACGGGACCATCCCCGCGGGTGCGGGGGAGCCGCGAACAACACGCCGGTCGTCTTCGACCAGTGGGGACCATCCCCGCGGGTGCGGGGGAGCCATACGCGCTGCCGTCGATCGTCCGATGCACCAGGGACCATCCCCGCGGGTGCGGGGGAGCCAATACAGTGTGTTAAGTCATGAGCACACCGACGGGACCATCCCCGCGGGTGCGGGGGAGCCGCGGCCAATGCTGGACGCGGTGCTACCGCATGGGGACCATCCCCGCGGGTGCGGGGGAGCCCAGTCTACCTCGTTAGTAATGACAACATTGACGGGACCATCCCCGCGGGTGCGGGGGAGCCCCACTCTTCCCGACACTGTGAAGGGTGCGCACGGGACCATCCCCGTGGGTGCGGGGGAGCCCTCACCGGTAGCATCACCGGTAACGCTACAGAGGGACCATCCCCGCGGGTGCGGGGGAGCCGGTAAGAAAAAGTTTCGCGGCAACATTGGGCTCGGACCATCCCCGCGGGTGCGGGGGAGCCTGACCGAAAGAATAGCAACCCCGATGATGGCGGGGACCATCCCCGCGGGTGCGGGGGAGCCGCTAGTATCCACACTTGAAAACCGGGCTGCCCGGGACCATCCCCGCGGGTGCGGGGGAGCCGCAAGGATTTCGGTTGCCTTGTCACCCGCCGTGGGACCATCCCCGCGGGTGCGGGGGAGCCTTTACGCCGCCCTTGCCTGGAATGCCGGGCATGGGACCATCCCCGCGGGTGCGGGGGAGCCAGCGGAGTGCCGTCCTTATAGGCCATTGGCACGGGACCATCCCCGCGGGTGCGGGGGAGCCATCCGCGCCTCCCGCATGATCTTCGCGTCGGTGGGACCATCCCCGCGGGTGCGGGGGAGCCCGTCACCGAACTGAGTGAACCTCCAGCGATTGGGGACCATCCCCGCGGGTGCGGGGGAGCCCATGGGTGCACCGCTGGGGCTGTTCTTCCGGGGGGACCATCCCCGCGGGTGCGGGGGAGCCCTTGCGACACATGGTACTACGATTGCTCGCTTGGGACCATCCCCGCGGGTGCGGGGGAGCCGTACCAAGCCTTGTCCGACCGCTCGAACGCCGGGGACCATCCCCGCGGGTGCGGGGGAGCCCATGTCAGGGTGCCCGGCATACGGGAGTTAGCCGGACCATCCCCGCGGGTGCGGGGGAGCCGATTGGGCGAGTGATGGATAAACAAGGACCTTGGGACCATCCCCGCGGGTGCGGGGGAGCCCGCTTGGCCGTCCTTTTCGGCCGCCTCCGCACGGGACCATCCCCGCGGGTGCGGGGGAGCCATGCGATTGGACCCGGCGGTCACGTCGAAAAAGGGACCATCCCCGCGGGTGCGGGGGAGCCCTCTCGCCGCGATGCCTGTAGCGCAATCTGCGCGGACCATCCCCGCGGGTGCGGGGGAGCCGTGAGCGATCGCTTGAAGCGCGGCGTGTCCATGGGACCATCCCCGCGGGTGCGGGGGAGCCAGATTGCCGCCGTGATACCCCATTTCAGCACAGGGACCATCCCCGCGGGTGCGGGGGAGCCACGTTGGCGATCTGGTCGATCCCGCCATAACGGGGACCATCCCCGCGGGTGCGGGGGAGCCGTATCGTCAGGCAGGCCGAAGAGGGCCTTGGCGGGACCATCCCCGCGGGTGCGGGGGAGCCGTCTCGGCGGTGTAGGGCTGCGACGCCCAATCGGGACCATCCCCGCGGGTGCGGGGGAGCCGTGTCGAGGGCGGCCTTCACGAGGGTCTTGAAGGGACCATCCCCGCGGGTGCGGGGGAGCCTCTGGCAGGCAGATCGCTGATTTCGTTCACAATGTCAAAGACCCGCTGTTGGACGGCCCACTCGGAACGCGCGTCAGGACGGGATGCGGGAGGGGAGGGCGCGGCGGACCAGGAGGATGCCTTCATGGGCGATGACGTCCTTGGGCGGCTCGCCCAGGGTCAGGAGGCCCAGGCCACCGGCGGCGGCGGATTCGGCCCAGCACATCACGATGCTGCCGCGGCGCAGGCGGGCGTGCCATTCCTCGACGACGGCCCAGATCCGGCCGCGCACCCCGGCGCTCATCCGCGGCTGGGCATAGACGCCGGGGGCCAACTCCAGCATCGCCGAGCCCAGAAAGCCGCGATAGCGGTCCTCGACATCGCGGGTGATGATCACGGTCAGCGGCATGGCGGGTCGATCGGCGTGGGTGGCCCGTTCCCGGCAGCAGTCTCGCCGGGGCCGTCGCCGCCGCCCGGCATCAGCAGCGTCTTGATCCGGTCAATCATGCCGGGGATCACCGCGCGCTGGCGAAAGAGCAGGGCGGCGCGTTTGCGGACCAGCCGCTCGATCGGAGCGGCACCGCGCGCCCGCGCCTCGCGCACCGCGCCGAACGCGATGTCGAGCAGCACGTCGTGGCGATAGAGGTCGGCGATGTCGAGGACGAAGCTCTGGCCCGAATCCTCGTGCACGAAGCCCAGTTGCGGGATCGCGCCGGTGGCGGCGACCGCGACGCTGGCGGCGGCGGTCATCGCCGATCCGGCATGGTTGATCGCCTGGTTGGCGAGGTCGCCCGCCTCCGGGTTTTCGCGGTCATAGCGGCGTCCGCTCCAGACGATGCCATGGCGTTCGGCGGCCAGGACATAGGCGCGCTTGATGCGGGCGCCCTCCTGCCCGCGCAGCACGGCGATGTCGCGGGTGCGCACGATCTCGCCGAAACGCATCGCATACATGGCGCGGGCGGTCTCCATGCGCTGCTTGGGGTCGGACCAGCGGCGGACCTGCGCGCGTGCCAGTGCCGAGCTGTCGGGCATCAGCGGCGGCGCGGTATAGAAGCGCACCGCCCCGTCCCCGATCGCCGCCAGTGCACAGCCATGGCGGGCCAGCAGGCGCAGCGCGTCATGGGTGACGCTGGACCCCGGCCCCAGCAGGATGATCGAGATGGAATGATAGGGAATCTGGTAATCCCCCGCCTCCATCGCCCCGCCGCCCGCGGTCACGAAGCGCAGGCAGCCATCCTCCACCTCCAGCCGCCCGCGCTCGACCCAGACCAGGCCATGCCGGTCGGCATGCGGGATGCGCGCCCGCTCCAGCCCGAGGCGCCCCGACAGCATCTATCCGGCGCGTCCCGGCGGCGAGAGCAATATCATGCCATAGCCGAAGGCCGCATGGCGCCCGACCCCATTGGCCAGCCGCGCGGCAAAGCCCGCCGGGTCGGTGACGGTCAGCGTGCCGGTCATGATCGCATCGGGCCCCTCGACTCCGTGCGTCCGCGCGCCTTTGGTCTGGTGCGTGCTGCGCCGTGTGCGCGACCGGCGAAACTGGTGGAGCGTTGCGTGATCGAGCGTCGCCGCACCGTCCAGCCGCTGGGCGAGCCAAGCGATATAGACCGCCTCGCGGTCGACCGAGCCGGTTTCGCGCCCTTCCGACACCGCCCGTTCGCAGGCGCGGACATAGGCGTCGATCTCGCCCGCCTTGCGCTGCCAGGCGTCGGCGCGTTCGGCGCGCGCGGCGCGGATGGTCTTGCCGAAGCGGACGACGGGGCGCACCCGCACATCAAAGCCATAGCGGGCGCCTTCGCGCCACGCTTCGGGCATCGCCTGAACCTGGGGGGCGGCAAAGAGGTCGGCCACCAAGGCATCGGCGGGGGGCAGCGCGGCGGCGTCCGCGATTCCGGCGACGTCGCTCGAATAGCCGAGCAGATGGGGCCTCCGCGCATGGTCGGGCAAATAGCGGAAGGGCCGGGGTGCGGCCTCCCCGAACCGCGCCGCCAGCGCCGCATGGAGGGCATAGCCCGCATCATCGTCGCTCAGCCGACGCTCGGCGGCGAAGATGGCGAGGGCGTGCGGGTCGATGCCGATCCGAACGAGGTGCAGCGTCACGCGGTTGCCTCCGGCCAGGCGAGCCGCCCCTGGACGACGCGGCGCAGCCCGGCATGCACGCCTGCGGGCCAATGGCGCTCATCGGTCAGTTCGTCTTCGCGCAAGGCGGTGGCGATGGCGGCGCCGGTCGGCTCGCCGAACGGCCATTGCGCACGTGCACTGTCCTGACGGACCGGCGGTTCGCGGAGCAGGGAAAGCCCTGCGATCAAGGCATCGGGGATGGTATCGGCGTCGATCGTCCCGAGCAGCAGGGGGCGCGAGGGCAGGAACGGTTTGCGCCCGATGAACAGCGGCCGCTCGGGCCGGGTCAACGCGGCGGCGAGCCTGTCGAGATCGGGGCCGCTGTCCGCAGGGGCCAGCCGACAGGCGACCAGCACGCGGGTATCGGCATCCATGTCGCGGTAGCGGATATGTGGCGACTTATAGGTGTCGGCGCCGCCCGCGCGCCCCTCAACCCGGCCATGGGTCGTCCAGCCGCGATCGCCCGCCTCCAGCTTGGCGGTCTGGAACTCGCGCTGCCGGTGCCCCTCGGCGATCCGCATCGACCCGATCGTCAGCCGCGCCTGCAGATCGGCATGCGCCGCGCCGTCGAAGCGCTCCCAGCCCAGCGCGTTGCCGAACAGCCCGGCGACCATCGACTTGGCGGGAAAGTCGCGCACCACGCCGTAAGCATCGACCAGGTCGCCGCCGAAACTCATCAGCGGCGCGTCGAGGTCCAGCAGCACATGCCTCATGCGGGCATCCGCGCGTCGCGGACCAGCGCGCCCGCCCAGTCCGCCAGTTCGCGCAGGCTGCCGTCCGCGACGCCGTTCAGCTTCAACTGCGGCAGAGCGGCATGACGGCGCGCCTCGCCGGTTTCATACACAGCGTCCATCTCGCGCAAATGGGCGTGCAGCTTTTCGGCGGCGCGGCTCCCCAAAGGCTCGTTCGAACCGCGATCGACCAGCGTCACGGCATCGCGGAAGGCATTGGCCAGCGTACGTGGCTGGCGGTCGCCCGCTTCGACCAGCACCAGTTCGGCGCGGCTATAGGGCGCGGTCGAGCCCTTCTTGGCGCCCGGCGAGACCTCGGCGATCAGGTGGATCAGATGCGCGACGACCTGTGCCGCCAGCGCGCGGTCATGATCGCCGGTCCAGTCGCCCCGCGCGCAGCCGGTCAGGTTGGACACCAGCAGCGGCACGTCGACCACGACATAGCCATAATATAGGCCCGAGGTCAGTTCGGTATCGAACACGCCCGCCGCGCCCGCATCGTCGCCCTGTTCGCGGTCGCGCAGATCGTCGACGACGGTGAAATAGTCGAGCTCGGCCTGTTCTTCGTGCACGGTAAAGGCATGGGCGACATGGATCGCGGCATCGCGATTGGCGCGGGTGTCGCTCGTCACCATCCGCCCGAACAGCGCGGCCTCCAGCGAGGCGGCGAGGACATTCTGGTCACGCAGCTGGTTGAGGTTGGCCTTTTCCTCCTTGATCCAGGCTTCGGCGGCGGCCTTGGCGGCAGCGGCGTCGGGGTTCTCGGACAGGAGGCGCTCAGCCTGTTCGCGCATCCAGGCCAGTTCGGGGCGGCCGAACAGCAGCGCCTGGCGCTGTTGCTTGTCCTTGGCGTTCTTGCCGTAGAATTTCGTCAGGAAGGCCAGTTCGACCGCGTCCACTGCCTTTTCGTCGAAACGGGCGCGCAGGGGGCCTGTCACCTCGCGCTCGATCGCGATCTTCGAGCGCAACCCCTCGACCCCGGCCTGTTTGGCGAGGCTGTGCAATGCGTGGCGATCATCGGCCACGCGCCAGTGCCGCTTCAGGCATTGCGAGGAAATGCGCGTCCGGGTCGCGTTGCCGAAGGGCAGACGCTTGGCGAGCCCGGCATCGTCGCGGTTGAGCAGCGCGCCCGGCCAGGCGGCCAGGAAATGGATCTGGATGAACTTCGGCGTGGTGGGTTCGGTCGTATCAGTCGTCACTCGAAGTCCCCTCTTCGGACCGCGCTTCGGCGGCATAATAGTCTTTGGCGATACGGATGCGCGCAGCCTCCGCTTGATCGGGGTCGTGGCCGATAAGCCCGAACAGCGTGTGGAGGTTGACCGGCGCCTTGCCGTGTTGCGCCAGCATTCGCATCGCGCGGATGACCTGCGCTTCCAGCCCGCTCCCGCGTGCCGACACCAGGCGCATCAGCCGGTTTTCCGACAGGCCGATCTCATGCAGTCGGCTGCCCAACTGCGGTCCATTGGCGTGCGGATGGGCTTTGCCGGTACCGGACAACAGCGCCGCGCAATGGGCGAGCAGCCGCCACGGTGCGAAGCCCAGCGGGTCCGTCGGCACCTTGACCTTTGCCCGAACGAGCAGCGCCGCGACGACCCCATCGGCCTCATGCCGCCCGGTCAGATACATGCGCCGCAACAGCGCATGGTCGCGGCTCGACAGATACGGAATCTGCCCGGCGATCGACTCGATGGGGCCTTTGTCCCTGGGCGGGGCGCCTGGTACTGCCGGGGAAGGGGCCTCACTCGCCATGCTGCACATCCTTCATCCACTTCCCCATCTGACCATCGAGAAAAGCGCGCGCGCGGGCGATGGCGCGGATGCGCCGGACCTCGGTGCGCGGGGCGGCTTCGGCGGCGGTGTCGAACACATCGCTGGCGATGGAACGTAGCCGAGTCCGCCAGAGCAGCCGGTGATTGCCGTCATCGCCCGCCGCCTCGGCCCAGAAGGGCACGTCGAAAAACTCCGCGTCCACCACCCGATTAAACTGTTCGAGCCAGCGTTCGGTCTTTTTCTTGGCGGCATCATCGTCGAGCCGTGCCTTTTCCGGCCCGCCCTGCACCAACGAGATCAGCGCGCGACCGAGCCGCCTGCCAGCCTCGCCCGCGTCCCCGGCACGCTTGGTCGCCACCGCGCCGATCCGGTCGAGCGGGGCGTCCTCATAGGCGCTGATCGTCTCCCAGCGGCTGACGGGCACGCTGCGCCGGTGCAGCCCTTCGGTCTTGCCCTGTCCGCGCACCAGTGCCGCCGCGACGATCGACAGGCCTTGGCGGTCGTCGCCGTCATGCGGCTCGGCAAGGAGCGGGCGGGTGATCTTCGCCTGGTCGAGCAAGGTGGCCATCTGGCGATAGCCGAAGCCCGCACCCGTCGGCGTATGGCTGGACGAGCGATCGGCCTTTACCGGGGCCCAGGGGTCGCCCGTGATGCCCTTCAGATCGGCCGCCGCGACCCGCGCGCATTTCGAACCCGCCGCCATCGCCTGAACCGTGCCCGTATTCGAACGCTGCAACCGGACCCGCCGACAGATTTCGACATAGAGTTCATCCAGATCGGCATAGCTGAGCGATACGGTGCCGTCCCACGGCACGGTCCAGAGCAGCGGGATGCCGCCGCGCCGGTCGGGCCGGGCGCGGGCATCCTCGACCAGCCGCCGCACATCGCGTCGGAAGCCCGCCCCGCCAATAGGCCGCACGCCCAGGCTCATCCGGCTGGCGAAACCGCCATTCATCCGGGACACGCCATAGTTGCCGGCCCCCAGAAACCCTTCCGTCGTCTGAAGCGTCACCAGCGCGAACAGCCAGTCCTGCTCGCTGGCACCGACCATGCGCTCCTGCTTCACGTCATGGTTCTTCGCGGTGACCAGCATGTCGAGTGCGTCGGGCGTCATCAGCCGGTTCTTGTACGCAGCCCGATCGGTCGCCGCGACGATCGGCGGTTGCAGCAGCGCCGGTTTCGACCAGTCGACGACGACCAGGTCCCATGCTTCGCCGTCGGGCCATTCCGGGGTCAAGGCGATCAGCAAGTCACGCCACGCCGCCTCGTCGTCGGGCATGTCGTCCCGCCCGGCGCGGATCAGCGCCAGCGCGGCGACCTGTACGGTAAAGCTGTGCCAGGGTTCGCGCTGATGCGGGCGCAGCGCGGGAAAGCTCCGTGCCTCGCCGCGCGCCAGAGCGGAAAATGCCGCAAACAGGCTGCCGCAATGATCGTGGTTTTCACTATCGCGCCATTCGATCATTAGCCCCTCCCGGCGAAAATATTTCGAGATATTATCGAAAATATCAAGCAAAAATACGACCGATTTGGGTTATCTGCGTGATTGATGCTATTTTCCCCGCAAGTGCGGGGGAGTCCACCCGGTACTTAAAAGCATGGGGCAATCCGCGCCATATGCGCGGAAACAGATAACGTCCCTTTGGCGCGACCAGCCAAACCTCCGCATCGAACAATGTCAATTTGAACAAATGTCACAAGATTGCACTTGTTTAGATCGCCATTGGATTTCGGTGCTGTGTACCTAGAATTCCACCATAGTGTCAGGCGAGCAAGTGTAGACGCTTGCAGATAGCTGCGTCTCACTCTGCGCGAGGGAATGGAGTGATTCGGGTCGAGCACATCTGGTTAATGAGCTTATTCACATTGTGAGTCAATAAGACACACTACAGTGATTAAAAGCATGTTCAGCCATATCTTGTGCTCAACAGCATGTTAGGATGCTACGGTGAATCGCCGTTAGCCTCACTCGAACAGCCCCGTCCCGCCCGCCAGGATCGTCTGCGCGGTCAGGGCGCGGTCGAGATAGAGGTTGCGCGCCTCGCAACTCGTCTCGGCGACGAGCAGGCAGCTATGGCAGGCGGCACCGCTGAGCGCGCGGTCGTCGGTATGGGCGTCCGGATCATGCTCGGCGCAGATCGGATCGCCGGAGCACAGCACCAGCCGGTCCAGCGCTCGCTCGGCGATCGCGCCCAGCCTCGGCAGCACGGCGACCAACCCGCCCAGCGTCCCCTGCGTGCCGGTCGAGGCGGTATAGATCAACAGGCCGAAGCGCTCGCCCTCGTCATCGACGATCGCATAGAGCCGCTCCTTGAGTGCGGTCGCCGGATAGCCGCAGTCGAGCGCGATCTCGTTCATCAGCGCGTGCGAAAAGCCGTGCATGGCATAATAGGCCAGACGTGGAAATTGCAGCCGCGCGCCATAGAATTGCCCGGCCCGCCACCGGTCCCATCCCCGGTACAGCGCCTCGCCGCGCGCCATCACCGCCGGGCGGGACAGCCAGTCGCGAATGGCCTGCGGATCGAAGCGCAGGAAGATGCCTTCGCCGCGATGCTCGACCGCGGGCAGCCATTCCAGTTCGGTGGCGAGTGCTGCGCCCTCGACCGCCAGATACAGTTCCTCCAGATCGCCGTCTGTTGCGGTCGGGGCCGCCTCGAATCGGGTAAAGCCATAGAGGCAGGCGACCTCGCGCAGCCGATCGACCGCCACGGCCGAGGCGATCGGGGCGAGGCGGGGGCGCTCGCCGTCCCACGCCGCGCGGGTCAGGGTGCGGGCGTGGAGCCGGGCATCGGGCGCATCCATGCCGATCTGTGGCTGGCCGGAGGCGAGCAGGTCGAACTCGGCGACCTTGGGGGCCTTGGCGAGCGACTGGTTGCCACTCAGGCGCAGCTGGCCGATGCGGGTCACCACCTCGCCGTCGCTCCACCCGGCGAGTGCGGCACGCAGCGCGGGGTTGGAGCGGCGGGCGATCGCCATCTCCGCCTCGCACGTCACCCAGTCGATCGCGTCCATATGCGCCTCGACCAGCCGCGACAGCTCGTCCTCGGCGGCGGGCAGCGAGATGACGGTCAGCACCTGCGGGAAATAGGCGTTGGTCGCGGTGCGGGTCAGGAAGCGCAGATTCTCGCTACATGCGCCGGGCTCGGGCGTGCGCAGCCAGGGACGACGCCCCCGGCACCCGCCGAGCAGCCCGGTCGCCTGCGCATCACGCAGCGACAGCGCCGCGCCGCAGCCGCAGACGACACGGGTCGAAGCCGGATCGCCCGAGGTGCCACGCTCCTCCAGCCAGAGCGGCTGGATGCAGCGCCCCTCGATGCCGATATGCACCACCTGGGCCCAGTTGATGTCCTGCAAATGCCCCTTGCGGCACCCCGCGACGAAGCGGATCGGCGTCACGGGCACACGGCGGCCCTCGTCATCGACCAGCATGTTGCGCCCGCGCGGATCGAGATCGCGCCAGCGGACCAGCCGACGGCGGCGGACCTCACCCAGCTCCTCGGCATCGCGCGCGACGAACCAGGCGGGGAAGATGCGCGCCTCGACGCCGGGCGGTTCGGTCGCCGTACCGGCGCTGTCGGCATCGGCAGGCGGCGTGCGCAGGGTCAGCCGGGCCTCCTCGGCCAGTCGCCCGCTGGCGCGCATCAACGTCTCCAGCACCGCCGTCGCGCGCGGCTCGTGGATCGGCTGCCAGCTGCCGCGCTCGCGCATGTGCCACAGGTCGAGCCCGCCGATCACCACCGATCGGGTGGGCAGGTCGACCATCGCGCCGGGGCCGAAGGCGGTGATGAGCTGCGACTGGCGCAGCGTGATGGGTTTGGTGGTCATGCCATGTCTCCCGCGCCGCCGACCCGTTCGCCATCGGGGCCGCGCGGCTTGATCCGGACGCCGGGCTCGACATCGCGCATGCTCCATCCGGCCTGGAAGCGGCGATGCTCGGGGGTAAGCTGGTCCAGCGCCGGGTCGAGCGGCGGGTGGAGCAGCCGGTGCGGCCGATCCTCATAGGTGAAGCGGCCCCCGGCGGCGGTCTGTTCGACGGCGATGGCGATCCAGTCGTCCAGCAGCGTCTCGATCTGGACGGCCAGCGTGTCGCGAACGTCCGATGGCGCACGCTCGACCAGATGCCGAACTACCGCCGTACGGGTGCCGGGCATGCGGGCGAGTGCCTCGACCGCGCCCGACGGGGTGAGCGCGGGGTCGAGATGCCGCGCGATCGCCACCACCACCGCCGCCAGCGTGCGGTCCAGCGCGCGTGGCGACCAGGGGGTGACGCTGGTCGCCTCCACCGCGCGGTAGAAGGTGTCGTGGAAATGGCCGAACTGCTCGAAATGCATCCGGTCGCGCGGGCGGTGGACGTTGAGCACCACGACGACCATGCCGGGCCGCGCGGGGTTGCGGCCGACGCGGCTGGTAGCCTGAATATATTCGGCCGCCGTCTTGGGCTGTCCCTGCACCAGCATCAGGCCCAGCCGGTCGATGTCCAGCCCGACCGAGATCATGTTGGTGGCGAGTGCGACATCGACCGGCTGATCTTCCGCGCTGTCGAACGTCGCCTCCAGCCGCCGCTTCGCCGCGGCGACCTGATCGGTCGACACGCGCGAGGTCAGTTCGACCGGCTCGCCCAGTTCGCGATCGGCAAAGGGCCGGTCGGAGGGCTCCAGCCGCCGCCGCTGCGCCCCGTACCGCGCGAGCCGGGCGGCCACCTCGTCCTCGACGATCCGCCGCGCGCCGCCCAGTTCGCGCAGTGCGTTGAAGTAACAGAGTGCGGTGCGATAGGCGTCGGCCTCGTCGCCATCCTCGGCCATGGCCTGCGCGGCGCTGAGCAATGTCACCAGCGCCTGAAGGAAGACCAGCTTCGGCCCGCGCCCGGCGGCGGCCAGCCCGACATACCAGCGCGTCGGATCGGCCTCGCTCTCGGCGCGCGTCAACGCGAAGAAGCTGTCGCGCCGGTCGAGGCCCGGTGGCGGGAAGATGCGGGTCCGGTCGCGGTCGAACAGCGCGCGGATCTGGTCGCTCGCGCGGCGGACGGTGGCGGTGGAGGCGACGATCTTGGGGCGCACCCGTTGTCCGGCGATCTCGCGGGTGGCCAGCCGGTCGATCGCCGCTTCGTACAGCCCCGCCACGGTGCCGAGCGGGCCGGAGATCAAATGAAGTTCGTCCTGCACGACCAGATCGGGCGGATCGAGCCGGTGCCCGCCATCGAGCGCACGGCCCTGACCGGGCTCGGCCGCGCCGTAGAAACCGCTGTCGTCGGCGCGGTCGACATGGCCGAAGAACGCGCCCGCCTGACCGTTCCAGGGCAAAGCGGCGAACTTGTCGATCGTCGCGATCAGGAAGGCGGGGAGGCGGCGGTAGATCGCCTCGTCCACCGTCACCACCGGCAGCGCGCGATCGCCGGTGAACGGGCACGTGTCGCTGACGCAGCGCAGTTCCAGATTGGTCGGCGCGTCGGCATGGGGAACGCACCGGAAGCTCTGCGGAGTGAAGGCGGTGCCGCACCATGGACAGGCCTTGATCGGCGCGGGCGCGCGCGTGTCGCGGCCGGTGGTATAGGCGCGAACCCGGCGGACGGCGGTGCCCTCGGTCCGGTCGCCCTTGCGGCCCAGCTTGTTGGGGCTGGCATCGGAGCCGACCCATAGCCCGATCTCGATCGGCCAGTCGCCCAGACGCGGACGGCCCGCCACGTCGCGGTAATCCGGCCCGTCGCGTAACAGTTCCAGCGCACAGACCAGCCCGGCGGCGCGGCCCAGCTGGTCCAGCGTCAACAGCCGCAGCGTATAGCGCATGATGACCGACACGCCCGCCCCCAGCAGCCCGCTCGCCCCCAGCCGCCGCAGCGCGATGGTGAAGGCGGCCAGGCCCAGATAGGCTTCGGTCTTGCCGCCGCCGGTCGGGAAGAACAGCAGGTCGGCGATGTCGCGGTCGGGATGGCGCTTATCGGTCATGCCCGACAGGTTGAGCAGGATGAAGGCGAGCTGGAACGGCCGCCATGCGGGCGCCGTATCGGTGGGGCGGCGCGCACGGGTGGCATCGGCGACCGCACGGTTGGCGATCTCGAAGGCGAGGCGGACCTGCGCATCCCGCGCCAGCAGTGCGATACCCGCCGCGATCCGGCCCCGCGCCTCGTCCTGCGCGGCGATCAGCGCGGCGGCGGTGCGGCCACGCTGAGCTGCACTGGCCAGATCGGGGGCGGTGGCGGCCGTGCGCTGGTCCTCCGCCCAGTGGTGATAGTCGGTGACCAGCGGGATCAGCGCGGCGTGCAGCGCCTGCCCATCCCCCTGTGCCAGCGTCGCCAGCGCGTCCATGCCGAAGACGACACCCGGCACCGGCGCGGCCACCGTCCGCTCGACGGCGGCGCGGGGGAGGTGGGTGGTGTGGACGCAGCGGACCATGCCGTCCTCCTCCACGACATGCGCCGCCGCACAGCCCAGCCCGGCGGCATAGGCGGCGCTGTCGCGGTAGTGAAGATCGGCGAGCTGGTCGTCCCAGTCGTCGCGCGCGATCCGCGACAGGTCATGCTGCGCGACGAAGCCGTTCGCGCAGTGCAGGCGCAGCGTCGCCTGAAAGGCATAGGCCAGATCGCGATATTTAGAGGGCGGCTCCAACCGCTTATTGACCAGGAAGACGGTGACGACCTGCACCGCGCGCCGCGATCCATCGGCCAGATGCAGCGCAAAGGGACGCGCCCGGATCGCCAGCTCCAGCGCGCCGCCCGGCCGCGCGGTGGCGGCGGTGCCGGGCAACGGATGATGCGTGACGCCCTCGGCCTCGGCAGGCAAGGGCAGGGTGATGCGATGCTGGCGCGCCACCCGCCGCCAGCTGACGGGCACGCCCTGCGGCTCGCCACCGGTTTCCAGCATCTCGGGGGGCAGCGGCGGCTCGGGCACATAATCGCCCCAGTCGATCGTGGCCTCCAGCATGCGGACCTCGGGCGCGACCATGGTCGACAGGCCGATCGTGCTGGGCAGGAAACGCCGCCGGGCGGGCGGAGCCTCGGGCTCGTCATGATCCCCCGCCGCGCCGCCCGCGCCGAACGCCTCGACATCGGACAGCAACCCGTCGACCTCGTCCCATTCGGTGTCGGCATCGGCGGCGGGCTCGACGGTCAGCTCCCGGGACGGCGCGATGAAGCCCGCCAGATACCAGCGCGACGGATTCTCGCCCGCTGGCAGGCGTTCGGCGGCAAGGTCGTGATCCTCCGCCTCGCTGGGGCCGATCAGGTTGCGGCGCAGCCGCCGCACCATCTCCGCACGCACGCCGCTCGCGTTCACAGCATCCGCTCCATCCTGACCCGTTCCTCGTTGAGCTTGAGCAGGCGTGCCAGCACCGCATCGCGGAACGGCGCGGGCCAGAAGAGGCGGCCCTGATAGCGATGATCGTCCTCGCTCTCGGAATCGAGGAAGACGGGCGCGGCCTCGGCGGCCAGATCGTCCCAGCCATAAGCGGCCAGCACCGCCCGATCCATGGCATGGTGGAGCGCGCGCAGCGTCGCGATATCGTCGTCCGTGTCGGCGGCGCGGTGGAAGCGATTATAGGTCGGCGTCATCCCCTGATCCCGCGCGATCATCAGCGCGGCGCGGTGGTCGTGATAGGCCTGGCCTGCGGCTTCGAGGTCGGGGGAGTCGGCGTAACCGGGGGGCAGGGGGAAGGTCTCGAAACAGTCCGACGGCGTGTAGCGGAGGCGGTCTTCCAATGTGGACGCGAAGAAGCGGGTCCAGACTTCGTGGACGCGCGATTGCAGTATGGCGAAGGCCGAATTGGATTCCATCGCGAAGTTGACCAGCGTCAATGCAAGAACCTGGTCGCTGGGAACAAATGCGAAAGCGTGATGTGGTGAAACCTGGGGGCGTACCATCACCTTATTCAAAGAAGAGATCGCTTGGTAGAGTTGAGGAGCCTTCTCGGCGAACTGCCACCATTTGCGTCGGCGTAGTTCGCGATTGTCGCGATCGCGTTCCGGTTTCACCAGGCGTTCGACGATTTCGAGCAGTGCGGGCCAATCGGCTGCCACGCGGTCAGGATAGTCGTGCGCTACCAAGCCGGAGCGCAGTTGGTCTGCCCGCTCCCGCTCTGACAGCGATGCCCAGTTCTTTCCGTTTTCGATCCGTCGAAGTGGCATGTCGCCAAAATCGATCGTGTACCTGCTATGGGATATGATCGGCGAGTTGTTGACTTCTTCGCCCCCAAGATAGGGCCTGATGCGATTGGCATTGTCGGCATGGGCGGCGATCAGTTCGCTCATCATGTCGATCGAACTGGCTTTGCCTTTGCTGTAATTGACGTCGTCGAATGTGAAGCCCATGCCCAACAAGAACGACCCGATAAACGCCTTCCCCGCATTCTCCCGCAACGCCGCAGGCGAGCCATCGAGATCGCCCTCCATCAGATAGGCCGAAATCCGCCGCACCGGCCGGTCGTCCAGCATCGGCGTCACGTCCGCCGCGCCCTTCATGACGAACACCTGCGCGACGACGACCGCCGCTTCACCTTCCCAGCGGTGGCGGCTGACCGCGCGGATGATGGCGCCGCCCTCGGCCAGGATTTTCGTCAGGCCGGTCTCGCGCGTGTCGCCCTGGCGGATGGTGTTGGTGGCGATCAGGCCGAATGCGCCGCCGCGCCGGAGCAGGCCATAGGCGCGGCGGAAGAAATGCGCCGCCAGATCGGCATTGCCATGTGCGCCCGTGTGGAGCGTCTTCAGCCAGTCGGGATAGGCCGGGGCATGGCCCGCCGCGATGGTGTTCTTGCCCGCGAAAGGCGGATTGCCGATGATCGCGTCGAAACCGGGATTGGCGCGGTTGAAGACATCCTCGAACTCCAGCTCCCAGTGAAAGGGCGTGATGCCGATCGGCGGTTGGCGCAACGCGTCGCGACAGGCTTGCAGCCGGGCCCAGCTGGCGGGCGTGGGCGCCAGCACGCATTGCTGCACCTCGGCCAGCCGCGCGGCCCGCTCACGCGCGGTCGTGCCGGTGAAATAGGACCAGAGTATGCCATCGGCGACCAGTTGCGCGCGCGCCAGCGCGAAGGTCGCTGCGTCATGCCGCTGTTCCTGCACGGCATAGGGCGCGATCTCCGCCTCGACCCGCATCAGGCGGCGCAGTTGCGCGGCGGCGTCGATCCCTTCGCGCACGATCGCCTCGACGAAACCCTGCTGGCCCGACACCTTGTCCCAGGTGACGGCGATGATGTTCGGATTGGGCAAGCCCACCAGGCTGTCGCCGCAGCGCAGGACCGCGTCGAGAAAGGTGAACTCATGCGCGCTCGCCAGCGTCTCCAGCCAGAGCGCCAGCTTGGCGAGATCGATGGCCAGCGGATTGCGGTCGACCCCGCGCAGGCAATGCTGCGCCACCAGCCGCTTGGCGTGGAGCAGATCATCCTCGTCGGCGGGAATGGTCGGACGCTGGGCAGGCCAGCGGGTCCAGGCGGCGACCAGCCGCTCGCCGAGCTGGCGACACGCCTCGACCAGGAACGCGCCCGATCCGGCGGCGGGATCGCAGACCTTCAGGTCGAGCACCTGCGCGGGCCCCGCATCCGGGCCGATCCGGGCAAAGGCGGGGGCGAGCGCGTGTTGGACGATCGGGCGGGTCAGCGAGGGTGGGGTATAATGGCTGCCGGTCCGCCGCCGTTCGTCGGTCGGTTGCAGGATCGGCGTCCCCGCCGCCACCGGCTGTCCGCGCGGGGAGGCACGCGGGTCGGTCACCGGGCCGAGTGCGGCGGCGAGCGCGGCGACATCCTCGGCACCGCGCAGGCTGCGTGACACGGCGGCGGGCCAGGCGGCGCGGCCGGTCCAGAGCTTCAGCGCGCGCTCGCGCTCCGACGATTTGGTGGCGGCCAGCGCGTCCAGATCGACCCAGACCGGCACCTTGTTGCCCTTGCCCGCGCGGATGGCGAGCATGATGCTGGGCGCGCGCTGGACGGTGAAGCCCATCACCGCCTCGTATACCGAGCCGATCTGCTCGACGCTGAGCGCGCGATAGGCGACCCGTTCGCCCTTCAGCATCAACAGGCTGTCGAGCACCCGCAGGATGCAGCCATCTCCGACCGGCAGCACGCATTCGGGCTGGTCGGGCGTGTCACGGCCCAAGAGGAAAGGGAAGGCCGCCTCGCTGAACAGCTTGCCGCCCCGCGCCTGCATGAAGCCCGAGGGATGGCCGCGATCGACCAGCCGGAACAGCGCCAGCAACCGCCCCCAGGCCCCGCGCCGCTCGTCCATCGTGTCGGGATAGAGCGCGGCATCGTCGCGCAGCCGCAGATGCAGCCCGCCCAGCGCATAGCCCTGTTCGTACAGCGCCGCCGCCATGCCGCCCGGTGCGGACGGCATCAGCTGCCGATCCTCGGCATAAAGGATGAAGACCAGCCGCAGCAGCACGGTCAGCAACCCCTTGTAGAGCTGATCCGGGTCGCCCGCCGCCAGCGCGCGGATGCGCGGACCATCGGCGGCGTCCAGCCCGCGCAGCAATTCGTGCAGGCCCGCCAGCACCTGTCCGGCGAGCCGGTTGGACACCTCGGCCTGCGCCGCGCGGCTTTCGGCGAGGATGGCGGGCAGGCGGTGTGACGGCGGCCCGCTGAACAGCACATGGGCGTCGAGCAGCAGCTTCAAGCCCGCCAGCATCGCGCGGCCCGAGACATCGCCCAGCCGCGCCAAGGGCCAGCTGATATGCCCCGACGCCTCGCCGCGCGGGACGACGACCAGCCGCAGGACCGGTTCGGTGGCGGGGCCGTCCTTGCGCCCGGTTTCACCCGCGCCGACGATCACCCCGGCCGCGACGCCGGTTTCGCGGAGCAGCCGCTCGAACCGCTGCTGCGCGGTGGCCTCCCAACCGGGCAGCGTGCCGCGTCGGTCGAGGATCAGGTCGGGTGCCTCGATCCGCACCAGCAACTGGATCGTGCCGTCGGGTGCCGGGATTGCGCCATGCGGCTCCAGCAGCGTCTCCTGCTCGCGAAAGACCACGCGCAATCGGTCGGGCAGGGCCTCGTCCCGCAGGATACGCCCGTCGGGCCAGCCCAATATCTCGCGGAAGAACGACCAGGGATCGTCGGCGAAGCCCGCTGCCGCGCGCACCGCCGCTTCGCCATCCGCCGCGCCCTGTGGGCTGGGCCAGAGGCCGATCCGCGCCAGCGCGGCGGGGGCGACGACCAGGCCGACCGGCTGGAGATAACCGATCCAGTCATGCCGACCACCGGGGATGGGGCCGCTCATGCCACGGGCCAGAGATAGACGAGGCCGATCGGCTCCAGCCGGGTGGCATGGATGCGCGCGGCGGCGCGGAGCCGTTCGGGCTCGCGGACCAGTTCGTCATCCAGCCGCGTCGCGGCGCGGTCCCAGGAACGGCGGTCGGCGGCGCGTTGGCGGGCCTCTTGCGGATCGAGCAGCAGCGCGAGCTGACCGTCATCCTCGCCCCGTTCGCGCAAAATGCGCGCGATACGCTGGCGCAGCAGGGTTTCCAGTCCGCGTGCCTCGGCCTCGGCGCGGCGGGTAAGTTCGGCGGCGACCTTCTCGACCCGCGCTGCCGCCCGCGCCTCCAGCACAGGGCGAAGATCGGTCACGTCGCGCAGGGCATGGGCGGTTGCCTGGGCAGCGATGGCGGGTTCGGCGTCGCTGGCGTGGCGCAGCGCCTCGATCAGTTCCTCCAGCACCCGCGCCTCGGCCTCGCGCCCCTCGGCCAGCGCCCGCAACCCGCCGGTGTCACGCCAGTCGGCGGCGACGCTCAGCACCTCCTCATGCAGTCGTGCGGCCTGTTCGCCGAAGAGCGCCAGTCGCCCGAGCAGGATGACGCGCGGCGAAAGCGTGGCGGCGGTGCGGATGACGCAGGCGCGTTCCAGCCCCTGGCGGAAACCCGCCGACAGGAACCGCCCGAGCAGGCGGCGGACGAGCCGATGCTCCAGATGCAGCTGCACCACATCGCCCGCATCGCGCCCATCGGGCAGGATGGCGGGGGCGAAGCTGATCCGGCGGACATCGGCATCGGCGCTCGCCCGCCATTCGCCGGGCCGCTCGCCGGGGCGGATCGGGCGGGCGCGCAACTCGTCGAGCAGCGGCTGCCAGCTCGGATCGGTCGCCAGCCTATCCTGATCGAGCGCGAAGACCGGCGTGTCGCCGACTGCCGACGGGCTGGCCCAGCCACCACCGGCACGGGTCAGCGCGAGGCCGACCACCGATTGCAACTCCCCCGGATCGACGCCGACCCGCGCACGGGCCGTCTCCAGCGCCTTGGACAGATCGGCCTGTTCGCGCTTCAACCGCGCCAGCCGAACGTCCGCGCCGTCGTCCAGATCGCGGACCGCCGCACGGACGCGCTCATCGGCTTCCTCGTCATCGATCCGTGCGGCCAGATCGCGCGCCGCCGCCCGGTCGATGCCGCCGCCCAGCCGATCGGCGATGCGTGCGCCCAGCACTTGCCCCGCCGAGCCGAGCTGGCGACGGATCAGCTCGGTCTTGCGGACCAGCGCGTCGAGCACGACGTCCTCGGGCCGTTGGGCATAGACGAAATAACGGCAGGTGACGGTCGGGCTGGGTTGCAGCTTGCGATCGATCCGTCCGTTGCGCTGTTCCAGCCGCGACGGGTTCCAGGGCAGGTCGACATGGATCAGGTCATGGCATTGCGCCTGAAGATTGATCCCCTCGCGCGCGGCATCGGTGCAGACCAGGATGCGCAGCGGATCGGCGGGATCGTTGAAGGCGCGCTTGATCGCCTCGCGCCGCTCGGTCGAGGTGATGCCGGTGAAGCTGTCGATCCGCCGCGCCTCATGCACGTCCTCGGGGTCGACCAGCACCGCCAATTGCCGCTGGAGCCAGCGACGCGTATCCTCATATTCGGTGAACAGGATCAACCGCCGCTCGCGCCACCGGCCTTCGGCATCGAGCAGATGCGTGCGCGCCCAGTCCAATATCCAGTCCATGCGCGCATCGCTGTTCGCGCGCGCGGCCTCCGCCACGGCGAGCATTGCGGCGGCCTGGCCACGTTCCTGTCGCAACTGGTCCTGTGACGCCCCGGCCGCGCCGGTCATGGCCTGACGTTCGGCCTCCGCTTCGACGCCGCGGTCGAGCAGGTTCAGCGCGGCATCCTCGTCCTCCATCCGGTCGGGCGCTTCCGGTTCGGTCGGGGGTGCCACCTCGCGCACCGTCCCCGCGATGGCGCGGTCCAGTCCGGCCAGATGCACCCGCAGCGTGCGGGCAAAGGCCGGGATCGACGACAGCAACCGCTGTTGCAGGCCGACCATCGCCAGCCGCGCCCGCACGCCTTGTGCCCCCGGCAGTCCGGCGATCCGCCGTTCGCGCAGGCGGCGATAGTCGGCGAGCATCGTCGCCAGTGTCAGTTCGGGCGCATCCTCGGCCAGACCATCGAGCAGGATCGGTTCAACGATCCGTTCGGGAAAGGCCTCGCCCAGCGCGCGCAGGTCGCTTTTCAGCCGCCGCACCATCACCGGCTCCAGATCGGCGGGGCGGACGGTCAGCCCGCGCGTGAAACGCTGCGGATCGAGCAGTTCGAGGAGCGTCGCGAAGCTGTTGGCATGGCCGTTATGCGGCGTCGCCGACAGGAACAGGCGATGCTCGAACCGATCCGACAGGTCGCGAAGCGCGCGGGTGAACTGGCTCTCGATCGCATAACGACCATTGCCCGAGGGTGCGGCATGATGCGCCTCGTCCAGGATCAGCAGCGAGCGGGCGCGGAAGTCCTCCAGCACGTCCCGCAGGCCCGCGACATAGGCTTCCTCGCCGAGCAGCCGGTGCGACAGGATGAAACGCGATCCCGCCGCCCAGGGGTTTGCGCCATAGCCGCGCCGCCGCCGCAAGTCTTCGAGGTGGCGCGCATCGACGATCTCGAAGGCCAGGCCGAACTTGCTCTGCAACTCGTCCCGCCACTGGCCGGTCATGGCGGCGGGCGCGACGACGACGGTATAATCGACCCGGCGGCGCAGCAGCATCTCGCGCAGGACCAGCCCGGCCTCGACCGTCTTGCCCAGCCCGACATCGTCGGCGATCAGCAGGTTGACGCGCGGCAGGCGCAGCGCCTTGCGCAAGGGAAGCAGCTGATAGGGATCGAGGCGGATACCGGCGCGGAACGGTGCTTGGAACAGGTCGCGCTCGGCCGCCGTCGCGGTGCGCCAACGCACGGTGCGTAAATAGGCCGAGAAGGTCGCCGCGTCGCCGCCCTGCGCGCCCAGCGAGGCCCAGGCTTCCTCGTCATGCAGCCGCGCGTCCACCTCCGCGCTCCACAGGACCTGCGCATCCTCGCCGCTGGCATCGTCGTCGATACAGGCCAGGCGGTGGCCGGAGAGCGGACCGTCGGGCTGCGCCTCGACCATCCACAGCCGTCCGCGCAGCGACACGAACTGGCCGACGCCCGGGCCGGACCCACGGGGCGAAGGCATGGCAAAGGCGGCCGTGTCCGACATGTCGATTGTTTGATCCTCCCGCTTATCAGGATGCTGGCGGGCGCAGATGTTGCAATGAAAGGACGGATCGAATCGGATGTATTTCCAGGCGTGGAAAGGATTGCGTCGGCCATTGTCGACGCTAGTCTTTCGCGCGGGCGCGTGTCGCCTTGGGGGAGCGGGCGATGACCGATGCGGGGCCTTGGGCAAAACTGACCCGTGCCGATGACGGGACGTTGACGGCGATATTGCCGCTGCTCGACCATTGCCTGGATGTCGGCGCCGCTTTGGAGGGGGTTCTGCCGGTCTGGCTGCACAGTTTGGAAGTTGCGGCGGGGCGGCCTTTGACGCCGCAGGATATGGCCCGGCTGATCGTGCTGGCCGCGCTGCACGATCTGGGCAAGGCCAATCACGGCTTTCAGGCGCGGATCGATCCGGCGGTGAAGCAGATCGTCGGCCATACCGGCCCGGTCGCCGCCTTGTTGCGCCATGCCGGTTTCAGACAGAGTATCGCAGGAAAGGCGCTGTTGGAGGTCATCACGTCCTGGGGCGCAGCGGACCTTTTCGCCGCCGTCATGGCCCATCACGGCAGGCCGCTGGCCGAATTTCACCGATCGGCGGGTCGCGAAAAGGAAGATGTGTGGAAGCGGCATATCGGGCATTGGGAGGCCATTCGCGGCCATGATCCCAAGTTCGATGTCGTCCATCTGATCGAGGCCCTGCGTGCCCGCTGGCCGCTCGCCTGGCAGGTGGGTCCACCCTTGCCCGATGCACCACGCTTTGCGGCGCTGTTCGCCGGACTGGTGACTCTGGCCGACTGGCTGGGTTCGGACACGCGGCGTTTCCCGGTCGATGGCCCGCACGGCATGGCGCGCGATGCGCTACGGCGGACCCAGGCGGGCGCGGCGGCGGCGGCACGGGGTTTCACGCCGCTCGCCACGCCGCCTGCGACGTTCGAGACGATATTCGGCAATCCGCCTTATGCCTTTCAGGCCGACGCGGCCGCCCCCGACCTCGGCCCGGTCGCGCTGATCGAGGCGGAGACCGGATCGGGCAAGACCGAGGCGGCGCTCTGGCGCTGGCTGGAGATGCGGCGGCGGGGCGAGGTCGATGGCCTGTTCTTCGCGCTGCCGACCCGCTCGGCGGCGGTACAGCTTCACGCGCGGGTCAACGACGCGGTGAAGACGCTTTGGGGTGCGGACGCCCCGCCCGCCGTGCTGGCGGTGCCCGGCTATTTGCGGGCGGGCGATGCGCACGGACAGGCGCTGCCTGGCTATGCGGTCCGCTGGGACCGGGGCGAGCCCGGCGGGGCGGAGGATGCGCGCTGGGCGGCGGAGCGGGCCAACCGTTTCCTCGCGGCGCGGGTGGCGGTCGGGACGATCGACCAGGCGCTGTTGTCGGTGCTGCCGGTCAAACACGCCTTTTTCCGCGCCTCAGTGTTGGCGCGCAGCTTGTTGGTCGTCGATGAGGTCCATGCCTCCGACGCCTATATGACCGGGCTGCTCGAACGGTTGCTGGACCAGCATGTCGCGGTCGGTGGCCGGGCTTTGCTGTTGTCGGCGACGCTGGGCGCGGCGGCGCGGGGGCGGTTGTTGCGGACGCCGCCCGCGTCGCTCGCCGAGGCGGAGGCGCTGCCCTATCCGGCGCTGTCGGGAACGGGGCGCGCACCGCGCGCGGCCCTATCGGGTGGCGCGCGCCAGAAACAGGTGGCGATCGAGACGGCGGGGCTGATCGCCGATCCCGACGCCGTCGCCACGCGCGCGGTCGCGGCGGCACGGGACGGCGCGGCGGTGCTAGTCGTGCGCAACAGCGTGGCCGGGGCGATCGCGGTGGCGCAGGCGGTGGCGACGCGCGCGCCCGATCTGGCTTTCCGGGTCGAGGACGTGCCGACCCTGCACCATGGCCGCTTTGCCGCGACGGATCGGCAGCGGCTGGACAAGGCGGTTGAGACGGCGTTCGGCAAGGCGCGACATGCGGGCGGGTGCGTCCTGGTCGGCACCCAGACGCTGGAACAGTCGCTCGATATCGATGCCGATTTCCTCATTACCGATCTGGCGCCGATGGACGTGCTGCTCCAGCGGATCGGGCGGCTGCATCGTCATGGGCGCAAGGATCGCGGCGCATTCGCCCAGGCGCGCGTGCTGGTCCTGCGTCCCGAGGACCGCGATCTGACCCCGTTGCTGGAGCCGGGGCGCGGTGGTCGGCACGGGCTGGGCGATGTCTATCCCAATGTGCTGCATCTGGAGGCGACGCTGCGGCTGATCGAAGCGCGGCCCGACATCGCCATTCCGCGCGACAATCGCCTGCTGGTCGAACGGGCCCTGCACCCGGATGCGCTGAAGCCGATCGCGCAGGCGGGCGGGGCCGCCTGGATCAATCACGCCAGTCGCCTGGAGGGCGGCGTTCTGGCGGACGGGCAGCGGGCGGACGGGGTGGCGCTCGATCTGTCCAAGCCTTTTTTCGAACTCGTTTTCCCGGATGATATGGCGGAGGTCATGACCCGGTTGGGCGCACGTGACCTGTTGCTCGACCTGGATAGCCCGCTCGCCAGCCCGTTCGGTGGAGTGGTGGCGCGCGTGACGCTGCCGGGCTGGATGGCGGCGCGGGCGGCACCCGGTATGTCGGCCGAACGACTGGACGATCGGCGCTTCCGCTTTGGCGAGCGGGTCTATGTCTATGACCAATGGGGGTTGCGGCCCGAGGACTGACCGAGCGGGCAAAGTCTATCGCCAGTCCCGCCGGCCGGCGATAAGGCGAAGGTGAAACCTGGGAGCCGAGCTTGACCCGCATCGCATATCGGACCGGCGCATGATGATTGTGGCGGCCGCGCTTGCCGTATCCTGTGTCACGGCCGGGGCAGGGGGCGAGGTCGCCGCCGATCTGCTGAACCGCCGTATCGCCGAGCAGGTGAAGGCGTGCGGCGATGTCCGGTTGCTGGTCGCGCCGCCGGAAGCGGTGGCGGCGGCGCTGCCGCTGAAGCTGCGGGCGCGGTGGCGCGCGCCGGTCATGCTGGCCCCGGAAGGCTTTGCGATCCGGCAGGTCGGGTCGGTCACGGTCGTCACCGCGCGCGGCACGCGGGGACTGGTCTATGGCGCAGGCTGGGTGCTGCGTCATCTCGACGGGACGGGCGGTACGGCGCGGCTGACGCTCCAGGGACCGGTCGATCAGGCCCCTGCCTATGCCACGCGGCTGACCCAGATCGGTTATCGACCCAAGAACAACAGCTATGATGCCTGGACGCTGCCCATGTTTCAGCGGCGGATCGAGGATTTCGCGCTATGGGGCGCCAGCGGCGTACAGCTGATCGCGCCGGTGTCCGACGACGCGGCGACCGGGCCGCTCTTCCCCGCGCCGCCGCGCGAGACGCTGGCGGGGATTTCGACGATCACCCACCGGCTGGGGCTGGACGTCGCGCTCTATTATCCGGAGCTGGGCGATTATGAAAAGCCGGGCGCGGTGGCGACGGAGGTGGCGGCGTTCGGCAAGGTGCTCGGCGACCTGCCCTATGTCGATGCGCTCTACGTGCCCGGCGGCGATCCGGGGCATACCGCGCCCGCACGGCTGTTTCCCTTGGTGGCGCAGCAGGCGGCATTGCTGCGGGCGCGCAATCCCAGGGCGCCCGTCTATATCTCGTCGCAGGGATTCGACGCGGCGGGGTTCGAGGCCTTTTACCATGAGCTGGACAAGCGCCCCGACTGGCTGACCGGCATATTCGTCGGCCCCCAGACCCGCGATCCGCTGTCGGTCGAGCGGGCGCGGATACCGGCGCGCTATCCGCTGATCCTCTATCCCGACATCGCGCACACCATGCATGCGCAATTCCCGGTGCCGCGCTGGTGGCCCGAATTTGCACTGACCGAAGGGCGTGAGCCGATCAATCCGCGCCCTTCGGCCTATACGCATATCTTCGCCCGTTTCGCCCCGCTGACCGCCGGGTTCATCACCTATTCCGAGGGGGTGAATGATGATTTCAACCAGTTCCTCTGGTTCCGCATGGGGTGGGACCCGAAGACCGATCCCCAGGCCTTTGTGCGCGATTATGCGCGGGTGTTCATCGGCGACCCCCGCGCGGCGGCGCTACCGGCGGCGCTGGAGGCCAATTGGGTCGGCGATCCGGCGACCAACGCCGGAATAGATGCGACGCTGCGCCTGGCCGACCAGGTCCGGCCCGCCGGTTTTGCCGACTGGCGGCTCGACGCGCTCCGCTACCGCGCGGTCTATGACGCGCTGGTCCGTCGCCGTACCATCGCGGCGCGTGCACGCCGTGCAGCGGCGCTGGCGGCCCCCGATCCCGAGCGTGCGCGCGCGATCCTGGCGACCGGCGACGGGCCGGAGGTCGCAGCCCTGCTCGACCGGCTGAACGCCCTTGCCGAGCAACTGTGGCAAAAGGCGCGGCTGCAACTCAGCGTTAAACGCTATGGTGCGTCGAATATCGAGCGGGGCGCCAATCTCGACCGTGCCGATGTCGACCTGACCGGCCGTGCCTGGATCGAGGCGCAGATGGCCAAGGGCTGGCCGATCCCCGATCGCAGCCGCCGGGCGGAGGGCGCGCTCTATGACGATCTGGGGCGCCCCGATGCCGAGCCGCATCTGGTGCGCGGCCCCGGTTTCCTCGCCGATCCGCAATTCTTCACCACCGCCATCGACGGGATCGCCGACCGCACTCTGCAGGACGGCTGGTGGCCCGGCGAGCTGGACTATGCCGAGACGCTCTATGACAGCCCGCTGCGGATGCATTATGACGGGCTCGACCCGCGCCGGGGCTATAGCCTGACGATCACCTATGCGGGCGAGGATTACACCCTGCCGATGCGGCTGGTCGCCAACGGGACGATCATATTGCAGGACCACTTCGTCCGCACCGCCAACCCGATGCAGGTCACGATCGCCATTCCGCGCGAAGCGACGGCGCATGGCATGCTCGACCTCGCCTGGACCCGCCCGCCGGGCATGGGCGGCAGCGGTCGCGGCAAGCAGGTCGCGGAGACCTGGCTGATCCCGGACGCGCGTTAACGCGTCACCTGCCGGACGAAGCGGGCGACATCGGCGACCACCGGCGCGCGGCCGCGAAACGGGCGGGCGACCGCCAGGATCAGCCCGATATGCCCCAATTTCGGATAGGTGCGCAGCGTCACCGGCACGCCGCCCGCACGCAACTTCGCGGCCAGTGCCTCGCTGTTGCGCGGCTGAACGGTCTTGTCCTCGGCACCCAACAGCAGCAGCGCGGGCGGATCGCCGGCACCGGCCCAGTGCACCGGCTGGGTTTCCTCGGGGCGCGGCCATTCGCCGAACGCCGCGCGGCTGACATCGATGTCGAAGGGGGCGAAGTCATAGGGACCGGCCAGTCCGACAAAGCCGCGAACCGCCTGCCGCGCCGGACCCAGCCAGCGGTCGTCGACCGCCAGCATCGCGGCGATATAGGCACCCGCCGAATGCCCCATCAGCACCAGGCGATGGGGATCGCCGCCATATCCGGCGATATGCCCCTCGGTCCAGCGCACGGCGGCCGCACCATCCTCGACAAAGGCGGGATAGCGTATCGCGGGGACCAGCCGGTAATCGGGGATGACCACCACGAATCCCTGCGCCGCCAGGGCGCGGCCGACAAAGGCATAGCCGCTACGCGTGCCGCTGTTCCAGCTGCCGCCATAGAAGAAGACGATGACCGGCCGATCCCGCACGCCGGGAGCCTTGGGCGCATAGATGTCCAGCGTCTGCCGGGCATCGCGGCCATAGGCCAGGCCGCTCGCGACCCTCGCGCCCCCGCCGTCCTTGGGGACCAGCGTGTCGAACGCGGTCAGCGGCGAACAGGCGGCGATCAGCAGCCCGGCGGCCAGCGCCAAGCGGGCGCGCGAGGCGCGGGCAATCGGATGGGACATCGTCATTCCTCCTCCATGGCGAAAGCGTAAGCCGACCGCCAGCGGTGCGTAACCGGCCCGTCGATAATCAGGCCGGTCCGCCCTCCGGCGACGCAGCGCGGCGAAATCGCGGAGGAAAACCAAATTGGCACAGCGGCTTGAGATACCGACATTGACGCAGGCGGAAAAAAGGGGGCAGGGGCCAGCGCTGGAACGCGCGGCGAAGCTGGGGGGCTTCATGGGACGGCCGCGTCCGTGTCCACGCAATTTAACCTACGCTAAGGGCGGATCGGCATGGTGGCCGCGAAGGTGGCATTGAACGTCAGGGCGTGGGGGCTCGCATGGCTGCTGCTCCTTGCGGGACTGATGTCAGGGACCGCGTCGGCCGCGCCGATCGACCTGCACCGGTCGGTCTGTAGCGCCGTCCTGCCCGCGCAGGCCACCAACGCGCAGGTGCTGGCCGCACCCTATCGCTGCGGGGCGCAGGCACCGACGCAGAGCCCCGGCTGGCTGTGGCTGCGCCTCGATACGTCGTATCTGGGGGCGCTGCCCGCGAACTGGGATCTGCTGATCGATCAGACGCGGTTCGATCGGATCGCGGTGCTGATCGTCGGCCGGGACTCGACCACCCGCGTCTCGCGCAGCGCCTATGAACTTGCGGGCCATTGGGCACCCGGCGGACTGTTGAAATTCGTGATCGCGCCGCCGGGCCGTGACGTGCGCGGGCTCTATATCGGGTTCCGGCGGATCGATGACCTGTCGCTGATGCGCAAGGTCGTCGCCCGGCCGGGGACGGCGATGAACGGCGCGGATGTCGGCTGGCTGGTGCTGACCGGGCTGTTCGCGGGCACCCTGTTGTCGGCGCTGGTCTATAATATCGTGATCCATACCGGGCAGCGACCGGCCTTTCAGCGCTGGTATCTGCTCTGGGTGTCGGTCGCGCTCGTCTATGGCCTGATCTGGACCAACACCGCGGCGCTGGCCATTCCCTGGCTGGTCGGCCCGATCGCGTTCCGGCTGGACTATGTGCTGATCGGCCTGATGGTCGCGGCGTGCAACATGTTCTTCTTCTCGGTGATCGAGGAGGGGGTGTTGCCGCGCGGATTGACGCGGATCGGCCGGTTGCTGGCGGTGGCGGGCGCGGTGTTCGGGGTGCTGGCATCGGCGGACGCATGGCTGCCCGTGGTCCTGACCGATCAGCTGCTCAGCTATACGATCGCGGCGACCTCGATCGTGATCGCCTGGTCCTGCGTGGTTGCGGTGCGGCGAGGCAGCCGGGTCATCTGGTTCTACCTGATCGGCTGGACCCCGGTCATCTGCCTCTTCCTCGCGCGGCTGGCGCGCAACCTGGGGTTCGTGGGCCAGAGCGATGCGGTCGACATGGCGACCTTCGTCGCGCTCGGGTTCGAGGCGCTCGTGCTGTCGCTGGCGATCGCCGACCGGTTCCGCCTGATCCGGCAGGAACTGGACAAGGCGCGGCAGCGGCGCGAAATCGACCTGGCGGAGACCAAGACGCTGCGGCTCGCCGCGCATACCGACTTCCTGACCGGCCTGGGCAACCGTGCCGCCTTTCAGCAGCAGGCGAACGCCCTGATGAAGGCCTCGATGCCGTTCAGCCTGTTCCTGGTCGATGTCGATTATCTGAAGGAGGTGAACGACCGTCTGGGCCATGCCAGCGGCGACATGCTGCTCTGTCATGTCGGCTCGGCGCTGGCCGGGGTGGTTCAGCCCATGGCGGATGTGCGGGTCGCGCGGATCGGCGGCGACGAGTTCGCGATCCTGTGTCCCGGCCCGCTCGCGGCGGAAACCGCGCTGGCCGAGGCGATGGCCGCGGTGCAGGGCGAGGTCTGGCACCCCACCGACCGCAATCGCACCATGTCGCTCAGCGTCGGCTCGGCGCGTTATCCCGAGGATGCGGCGGCGCTGGACCTGCTCTACCAGAATGCGGACTTAGCGCTCTATACCGCCAAACGGCTGGGGCGCGGGCGCTATATCCGGTTCGATCCGCTGCAACGCAGCCTGCGCGACATGCAGATCGCCTTCAACGACGAGGCCGAGCAGGCGCTGGAGCAAGGCCAGTTCGAACTCTATCTGCAACCCATCGTCTCGCTCGAGACCGAGGCGGTGTGCGGGCATGAAGCGCTGCTGCGCTGGAACCATCCGTATCATGGCCTGATGACCCCCGACAGCTTTGCCGAGGTGCTGGTCGCCGAACGGGTGGGCCTGCGCATTCAGGATCATGTCCTGGAAATGGCGCTGCTCGCGCTGCGGGACCGGGGCGAGGAACTGGGGCTGCTCAGCGTCAATTTCACCTCGGCCCAGCTGGCAGGCGCGCGCGCGGCGCGCAATGTGCTCGCCCGGCTGGCGCATCACGGCATCGATCCCGCCCGTCTTTGTGTCGAGGTGACGGAGGGGGTGATGCTCGACCGGGTGGCCGACAGCATCCTGGCCAATCTGCGCACGCTGCACGATGCGGGGGTGTGCATCGCGCTCGACGATTTCGGCACCGGCTATGCCTCGCTCGTCCATCTCCGCCAGTTGCCGGTCGACCGGATCAAGATCGACCAGTCCTTCGTCGCCGGGCTGGACGAAGGCGAGGGCGGCACGCTACCCATCGTCAGCGCGATTGTCGGGCTGGGTATCGGGCTGGGCAAGGTGGTGATCGCGGAAGGTATCGAAGCCGAATGGCAGGCGGATCGCCTTCGCCAGCTGGGCTGCCAGCTGGGGCAGGGCTATCGTTATGGCCGCCCGATCCCCTTGTCGACGATCGAGGAACCCGATCCGGCACCGCTGACCTCGGTCTGCTGAGCGGACCCGCTCATGCCGCGATCATCCGCTCGTCGGCCGGATCGCCGACGGCATGGCGGATCGGACAGAGCGCCAGCAGCGCGGGGCGGTGGGTCACGACGATCAGTCCCTGTCCCGTCCGCGCCAGCCTGGCGGTCAGGCGGTCGATGACCCGGCGTTCGGTCCGCGCGTCCAGCGCCTCGGTCGGCTCGTCCAGCAAAAGCCATGGCGCCGGGGCGAGATAGGCGCGGGCCAGCGACAGGCGGCGTCGCTCACCGCCCGACAGGCGGGTGCCGTCCTCGCCGATCCAGCTGTCGAGCCCCTGGGGCAGGGCGTGCACGACCTCGGCGAGGCAGGCATCGTCGAGCGCCTCCCACATGGCGGCATCATCGGCACTGGGATGGGCGAGCCGCAGATTGTCGCGGATCGTCCCGGCCAAAAGCTGCGCGTCCTGCGGCGACCAGGCGAAACGCGCCCGCCTCTGGGCCGGGGCCCGATCGGCGTCGCGCAGGCCAAGCAGGGTTTCGACCAGCGTCGTCTTGCCTGCGCCGGACGGACCGGTGATCGCGATCCGGCTGGTCTTGGGGAGGTAGCCGAACACGGGCAAAGCGGGCGCAGATGCCGCGTCGCCCGTCATGAACAGGTCGGCCAGCCGCGCCTCGGCCTCACGGGTCGAACCGCGCGCGGCGCATTCGCGCAGGAAGGGCATCAGCCCGTCGATCGCGGTCACCCCGGCCAGTGCGGCGAGCGATGCGAGCGGCACGCCGCTCGGCCAGGCGAGCAGGAAGGCGCCGACCGCCGCCATGCCCGTGGCCGTCGCCGAAACGCCCTCGATTGCCCCGAAGCCGAGCATCTGCCGCCGCCGGGCCTTGGCCAGCGCCGTGTCGACCGTGGCGATCCGCGCCAGTGCGGTCTCTTCCATGGCATAGCAGCGCAATTCAGGCGCGGCGGCGAGATAGGAAGCGAGCAAATCGCGCAACGCGCCCTGCAGTCGCTGTACGTCACGGCCCGCTTCATCGAGCGACCGTGACAGGCGGAAGGCGACGGCCAGCACCGCCATGACCAGCAGAACCAGGGCCAGTGCGGCGACAGGGCGGGCAAGCCAGCAGAGCGCTGCGCCGCTCGCCACCGAAGCCACCGCGCCGACCCGTGCCGGGCGGCGCGCGATCGCCATCTCGACCGCGCCGACATCCTGCACCAGCCGTGCACTGGCCTCGCCCGAGGTCAGCCCAAGGGCACGGGCGGGCGGCGCGGCGGCGATGGCGCGGTAGAGGGCAGGCCGGACCCGTGACAGGATCGCGAAGGCGGCGGCATGCCCCGCCAGCCGCTCGCCATAGCGGGCGCCGGTCCTGACGATGGCGAGCAGCCGGATCGCCGCACTGGGCAGCAGATAGTTGAAGCCTTGCGCGACGACCGGCCCCGCCAGCCCCGCCGCGCCCGCCGCCGTGATGAACCAGCCGGACAGGCCGAGCAGCGCGACGGTCGCGGCGGCCACCGCAGCGGCGAGCAGCCCGGCACGGATCAGGCCCAGGCGCTCGCGCCGCATCTCGCCTGTGAGCAGATCGGAAAAGCGGGTCATGCCATGTCTCCCAAGCGGATCACCCGGTCGGCGATGGCGGCCAGACGGGACGAATGGGTGGCGATGATCGCGGTACGCCCGGCACAGGCGCGGGCGATGACGTCGACCATTTCCGCCTCGGCCAGCGCGTCGAGATGCGCGCTGGGCTCGTCGAGCAGCAGGAGGGGGGCGTCGCGCAACAGCGCACGGGCGATGCCGATCCGCCGCCGCTCGCCCCCCGACAGACCGCCGCCGCGTGCATCGATCCGGGCGTCGAAACCGCCGTCGCGCCGGGCGAGTGCGGGGCCCAGCCCCGCCGCCTCGGCCGCCGCCGCGATCCGGTCGCACGAGGCACCCGGCTGGCCGAGCGCGATCGCCTCGCCGATCGTGCCGGGCATCAACAGGGGATTCTGCCCCGCCCAGGCTGCCGCGACCGCGCCGCCGGAGGGCGGGGGCAGGCCGTCGATCAGCAGCCGCCCCTCGGTCACCGGCGCCAGTCCGAGCAGGGCGTGGAGCAGGCTGGTCTTGCCGCTGCCCGAGGGGCCGACCAGCGCCACCGTCTCGCCCGGCCGGATGGTCAGTGAGAAGGTCGTGACCGCCGCGCGATCGCTGTCGGGATAGCGGATGGTGACCCGGTCGAACATGATATGCGGCGGCGCGGCCGGGGCCAGCGGCGCGGGGCGGGCGGGCCGGTCGAACAGCGGGGCGAGCCGGGTCGCGGCCGTCTCCGCCGCCTGCCGTTCATGATAGGCGGCGGCCAGACGGCGCATGGGGGCGTAGAATTCCGGCGCCAGCGCCAGCGCGAAAAACGCCTCCGGCAGCGTCAGCGTTTCGGGCGTCGCGAAGGGCAGCAGGCCGAGCAGCGCAAAACCGCAATAGACCGCCACGAGCGCGACCGACAGCGCGGCAAAGAACTCCAGCGTGCCCGAGGACAGGAAGGCGACGCGCAGCACGCCCATGGTGCGCGTGGCGAGTTCTTCCGACGCGGTCCCGATCCGCGCCGCCTCGCGCTCTTCGGCACGAAAGGCGAGAACGACCGGCAGGGCGCGCACCCGGTCGGCGAACAAGGCGGAGAGACGCACAAGCGCCGCGAATTGCCGCCGCGAGCGATCCGCCGCCGCGCCGCCCGCCAGGATCATCGCTGCGACGAAGGGGATCAGCGTGCCGAGCAGGATCGCGGCACTGACCGGACTGGCGACGGCAATCGCGGCCAGCACGATCATCGGCGCGATCGAGGCCGCCCGTCGCGCGGGCACGAAGCGCGCGGCATAGCCGTCCAGCGTATCGACCTCGTCCACCGCCGCGCCGACCAGTTCCGGCGCGCTCGGCCCGCACCCGGCCATGCCGCCGAACGCCGCCCGAACGATGCGCGTTCGGGCATGCATGGTGGCGTCCCGTCCCGCCGCCGCGCCGCGTGCCGATAGCGCCACGGCAAGCCCGGCCCGCGCCACCCCTGCGACCAGCGTCAGTCCCAGCCAAGGTAGAGTCGCACTCATGTCTCCACCATGGCCGATCGCCCCGGCCAGCCCGGCGGCAAAGCCGATCGCGGCCAGCGTATCGCCGATCATCAGCCATTCGGCCCCGCGCGATCCCAGGGTCAGGCCGACGAGCGGAGAGGGGGCGGCGCGGCGGCGTGAGGGGATCGTCGTCATGCGGGGGGGATTAGCCGCTGCCCCGACCGCCCCGAATACGGGACTTCCCGTATATCGATGGCGACGCGGCAGGCCGATGAAGCCGCCCGAGCCCGGCGCCTTTCGCTGTGGGCCAAGGAGGAGACCCAGAAGGTGGACCCGACCGTCATCGACCTGTCGCGGCTGCAATTCGCGCTGACCGCGCTGTACCATTTCCTGTTCGTGCCGCTGACGCTCGGGCTCAGCTTCATGCTGGTCATCATGGAGTCGATCTATGTCATGACCGGCCGCCCGGTGTGGCGCCAGGTCACGCGCTTCTGGGGCAAGATCTTCGGCATCAACTTCGTGCTGGGCGTCGCCACCGGGCTGACCATGGAGTTCCAGTTCGGCACCAACTGGTCCTATTTCTCGCATTATGTCGGCGATATCTTCGGCGCGCCGCTGGCGATCGAAGGGCTGATGGCCTTTTTCCTGGAGGCGACCTTCGTCGGGCTGATGTTCTTCGGCTGGGACCGGTTGTCGCGGCTGGGGCATCTGATCGTCACCTTCATGGTGGCGCTGGGCACCAATTTGTCGGCGCTGTGGATCTTGATCGCCAATGGCTGGATGCAGAACCCGGTCGGGGCGACGTTCAACCCCGACACGATGCGCATGGAGGTCAGCGACTTCGGCGCGGTGCTGTTCAACCCGGTCGCGCAGGCCAAGTTCGTCCATACGGTCAGCGCAGGCTATGTCACCGCCTCGGTCGTGGTGCTCGGCATTTCGGCCTTCTGGCTGCTGAAGGGGCGCTGGGTCCCGGTCGCGCGCCGGTCGATGACGGTCGCGGCGGCCTTCGGTCTCGCCGCGTCGCTGTCGGTCGTCGTGCTGGGCGACGAGAGCGGCTATGCGCTGACCGACAACCAGAAGATGAAGCTCGCCGCGATCGAGGCGGCGTGGCACACCTCGGCCGCACCCGCCGGGCTGACCGTCTTCGGCATGCCCAGCATGGCGACGCACGAGACGCGCTATGAGGTGCAGATCCCCTGGGTGCTGGGCCTGATCGCGACGCGCAGCCTGGACGGCACCGTCACCGGCATGTCCGAACTGGTGTTGCAGGCGCAGGAGCGGATCGCCTCGGGCCGGATCGCCTATGCCGCGGTCCAGCGGCTGAAGGTCGATGGCCGGGACATGACCGCGCGCGCCGCGTTCGAGGCGCATAAGCGCGATCTGGGCTATGCCCTCCTCCTGAAGCGTTATGTCGCCGACCCCGCCGCCGCGACGCCCGCCCAGATCGAACGGGCGGCCTGGGACACGGTGCCCAGCGTCCCCCTGATGTTCTGGGCGTTCCGGATCATGGCGGCGATCGGCTTTGCGATGATCGCACTGTTCGCCACCGCCTTCGTCCTGTGTTCGCTGCGGATGCACATGAACGTGCGCTGGTTCCTGAAGGCGGCGGTCGTCGCCATCCCGCTGCCCTGGATCGCGATCGAGCTGGGCTGGGTGGTCGCCGAACTGGGGCGGCAACCCTGGGCGATCGACGGGGTGCTGCCGACCTTCCTGGCCGCGTCCAGCCTGACGGTCCCGGCGCTGTTGACCACCATTGCGGGCTTCACCCTGATCTATGGCGCGCTGGCGGTGATCGAGGTGCGGCTGATCCTGGCAACCGTCCGCCACGGCCCGGTCGAGGACGAGCCGCAGCTTCCGGCGGAGGCGGACGCCGCCATTTCCGCTCGACCCCTTGTCGCCTGAAGGAGGCATGACCGATGTTCGACTATGAGATGTTGCGCCTGATCTGGTGGGCGCTGCTGGGCGTGCTGCTGATCGGTTTTGCCCTGACCGACGGGTTCGACCTGGGCGTCGCGGCGCTGCTGCCCTTCGTGGCGCGGACCGATGCGGAGCGGCGGATGGTCATCAACGCCATCGGCCCGACCTGGGAGGGGAACCAAGTGTGGTTCATCCTGGGTGGCGGCGCGATCTTCGCGGCCTGGCCCTTCGTCTATGCGGCGAGCTTCTCGGGCTTCTATCTCGCCATGTTCGTGGTGCTGGCGGCGCTCATCCTGCGGCCGGTGGGGTTCAAATATCGCAGCAAGCGACCCGATCCCGCCTGGCGCAGCCGCTGGGACTGGGCGCTGTTCGTCGGCGGACTGGTGCCCGCACTGGTCTTCGGCGTCGCGGTCGGCAATGTCCTGACCGGCGCGCCCTTCCGCCTGGATGGCGATCTGCGCGTCTTTTACGATGGCAGCTTCCTTGCGCTGTTCAGCCCGTTTGCGCTGCTCGCCGGGCTGTTGTCGGTGGCGATGCTGGTGCTGCACGGCGCGGCCTGGCTGTCGATCAAGGTGGAGGACGGCGCGGTGCATGACCGGGCGACCGCCTATGGCTTTACGGCGGGCACGGTGGCGCTGATCCTGTTCGGGCTGGGCGGCCTGCTGGTCATGCAGATGCCGGGGTTCGAACTGGTCGGCGCGGTCGATCCGTCCGCCCCGTCCAACCCGCTCCACAGCAGCGCACGGATGGTGTCGGGCGGCTGGCTGCTCAACTTCGCCCGGCATCCCTGGATGCTGATCGCGCCGGTCATGGGCTTTGGCGGCACGCTGCTGGCGATGATCGGCATCTATCGGCGGCAGGGGGCGGCGGCATTCAGCGGGTCGAGCATCGGCGCGGCCGGGATCATCGCGACCGTGGGTCTGGCGATGTTTCCCTTCATCCTGCCCTCCAGCATCGATCCGCATTCCAGCCTGACGGTCTGGAACGCCTCGTCCAGCGCACGGACGCTGGGGATCATGCTGATCGTCACCATCGTCTTTCTGCCGATCGTGCTCGCTTACACGGCCTGGGCGTACCGCGTGATGTTCGGTCGGGTGACGACCCAGGCGGTCACGACCGGCCCCGACTTCTACTGAACAGGAGTATTCGCCATGTGGTATTTCACCTGGGTTCTGGGCCTTGGCCTTGCCGTCGGTTTCGGCATCATCAACGGCATGTGGCATGAATTCCACCTGCCCGCCGACGAGGAGGCGTGAGGGCATGGCGCGCTATCACCCCGACCTCGCAGGCGCGGCCGTGCCGCGCTACACCAGCTATCCCACCGCGGTCGATTTCACGCCTGCGGTGGGGGCCGAGCGCCAGGCACTGGCGCTGCTCGGCGTCGGGCGTGACATGCCGGTCTCGCTCTATATCCACATCCCCTATTGCCATGAAATCTGCTGGTATTGCGGGTGCAATACTGGCGCGATCGGGCGGGCGGCGCGGCTGGATGATTATGTCGAGGCGCTGCTGGCCGAGATCGCGACGGTCGCGAGGCTGCTCGACGGGCGGGTCGGCTCGGTCCATTTTGGCGGCGGTAGCCCCAATGTCCTGTCGCCCGCGCAACTCCACCGTATCGCCGACGCGATCCGCGACCAGTTCGGCGTCGACGAAGCGGCCGAATGGGCGATGGAGATCGACCCGCGCGGCTTCGATGCCGAACGCGCCGCCGCAGTGGCGGCGATCGGCATCCGCCGGGTCAGCATCGGCGTCCAGACCTTCGCCCTGCCGATCCAGCGCGCGATCAACCGTATCCAGCCCTATGACAGGGTGGCGGGCGTGGTCGATCGGCTGCGCGGCGTCGGCATCCGCCATATCAATCTCGACCTGATGTACGGCCTGCCGCATCAGGGACTGGACGACATCGCCGCCACCATCGCGGCGGCGCTGCAGCTTCGGCCATCGCGGGTGGCGATGTTCGGCTATGCCCATGTGCCCGCGATGCTGCCCCGCCAGCGGATGATCGACGCCGCGACCCTGCCGGATGCCGAGGCGCGGTTCGGCCAGAGCGCGCTGGCGGATCGGCTGATGGGGGAGGCAGGCTATCGCCCCATCGGCTTCGACCATTATGCGCTCGCCTGCGATAGCCTGGCCCGCGCGGCGGCGGCCGGACGGTTGCGGCGTAACTTCCAAGGTTTCACCGACGATCCGGCCGAGGCGGTGATCGGGCTGGGCGCTTCGTCGATCAGCCAGTTCGACGGGGTGATCGTCCAGAACGAAAAGCATGTCGGCCGCTACCGCGCGGCGGTACGGGACGGTCGGCTGGCGGGCGTACGCGGGGTGGTGCGCACGGCCGAGGACCGGCTGCGCGGAGCGATCATCGCGCATATCCTGTGCGAAGGCCGGGTCGATCTGGCGGCGGTCTGTTCGGATCATGAGGCCGATCTCCACATCCTTGATGGGTCGGTGGCCGCGCTGGACGCCTTGGCCGCGCGGGGCATCGTGGCCCGGTCGGGTGGACAGGTCGTGATGGCCGAGACCGATCGTTGCTATCGTCGACTGGTCGCCGCCGCCTTCGATGCGCGCCGAGTGTCGGTGCGCGGCCGGGCGAGTGTCGCGGTTTGACATGGCGGCCGCCATCGTCATGCTGGAACGCATGGGCCTCCCTTCAGAAGGATAGCGCGAGCGGCATGACGATGAGCGGGCACGACGGGGCCATGGCCGATCAGCTGGCCCGGTTCGTCGAGGGTACGCTGGACCGTGCCGTGCTGCTTCTGGCGAGCGACGGCATCGTGACCGGCTGCACGCCCGGCACCATGTTGCTGCTGGGCTGGACGCAGGCGGAGCTGATCGGGCGGACCGCCTCCGTCCTCTATCCGCGCGGTAGCGGTGAGGGCCCGCCCGGCCCCGATCTGGACGCCGCGCGCGACGGCGGGCCGCTTCGGTGCGAGCAATGGCTGGCCCGGCGCGACGGCAGCGAGTTTCTGGCCGATGTATCGATCGTGCCGCTGCGTGACGATGCGGGCGCGCTGACCGGCTTCGGGCTGGGCATCGCCGATGTCACCTCCGGCCGCGCCCACGAACAGGCGCTGCGCCAGAGCGAACTCCATGTCCGCTCGATCCTGGCGACCGTGCCCGATGCGATGATCGTCATCGACGATGGCGGGCTGATCCTGTCGTTCAGCGCCGCTGCCGAGCGGCTGTTCGGCTATACCGAGGCCGAGATCGTCGGGTGCAATGTCAGCCTGTTGATGCCGACACCGTACCGCGAACAGCATGACGGCTATATCGCCCGGTACGAGGCGACCGGCGAGCGCCGTATCATCGGCATCGGCCGCGTCGTCACCGGCCTGCGCCGCGACGGCACCCAATTCCCGATGGAGCTGGCGGTCGGCGAAGCGCGGGACGAGGGGCACCGTATATTCACCGGCTTCATCCGCGACCTGACCGCACAGCAACTGGCCGAGATGCGGATGAAGGAATTGCAGGCCGAACTGATCCACGTCTCCCGCGTCAGCGCGATGGGGACGATGGCCTCGACGCTGGCGCATGAGCTGAACCAGCCGCTGACCGCGATCGCCAATTATCTGGAGGCGGGACGCGACCTGATCGACAGCGATGCGGCCGATGCGCGGCCCTTCCTGCGCGAGGCGATGGACGAGGCCGCGCGCGAGGCTCTGCGCGCCGGGCAGATCGTGCGCCGCCTGCGCGATTTCGTGGCGCGGGGTGAGACGGAGAAGGCGGTGCACGACCTGCCCGCGATGATCGCCGAGGCGGCCCGGCTGGGCCTGCTCGGCGCGACCGAACGAGGCATCCGGCTGTTCACCGATTTCGATCCCCGCGCCGCCCTGGTGCTGGCCGACCGGGTGCAGGTGCAGCAGGTGCTGGTCAATCTGCTGCGCAACGCGGCCGAGGCGGTCACGGGGGGCGAGCGGCGCGACATTCGCGTCACGACCCGGCGCGACGGCGGCATGATCGACATCGCGGTCGCCGATACCGGCCCCGGCATCGCGCCCGCCATCGCACCGCGCCTGTTCGAGGCGTTCGCCAGCGGCAAGGAAGAGGGGATGGGCCTCGGCCTCTCCATCTCGCGCACCATCGTCGAGGCGCATGGCGGCCGCATCTGGGCGGTGCCGGGCGAGGGGGGCGGCACGGTCTTTCATTTCACCCTATGGAGCGGCGCGGCGGAGGACGGCGATGACTGAGGCACGGCAGGTGCATGTGGTCGATGACGAAGAGGCGGTACGCCGCTCGATCGCCTTCATGCTGAAGACCTCCGGGTTCGCGGTCACGACCTGGGACAGCGGCGTGGCTTTTCTGGCGCAGGCGAAGGCGGCGACGCCCGGCTGCGTCCTGCTCGACATCCGGATGCCGGAGAAGGACGGGCTTCAGGTCCAGCGCGAATTGGCGGAACAGGGCATCGCGCTGCCGGTGATCGTGCTGACCGGGCATGGCGATATCGCCACTGCCGTCACCGCGATGCGCCAGGGAGCCGTCGATTTCCTCGAAAAGCCGTTCGAAAAGGCCGCGCTGCTTGCCGCGCTCGACCGGGGATTCGGCGATCTCGAACGTCGCGACGTGACGGCGGCCAGCGCGCGTGAGGCGGAGATACGCATCGCCGCGCTGACCCCGCGCGAACGCGAGGTGCTGACCGGCCTCGTCCATGGTCATCCCAACAAGACGATCGCCTTCGACCTGGGGATCAGCCCGCGTACGGTCGAGGTGCACCGCGCCAACGTCATGGCCAAGCTGGGCGTACACAGCCTGTCCGACGCGCTGCGCCTGGCCTTCGCCGCCGGGCTGGCGGAGGCGTAGCGGGGTCCGGAACATCACGTAGCGACGGCGCTGGCGCGCGCCGCCATGATCGACCTTCGACGTGGAGCGGATCATGACGACGGACAAGGCGGACAGTCGGCGCAGGGCCCTGCTGATCGAGGATGACGATGGGGTACGGCGCTCGCTGCAATTGCTGTTGCATTGGCGCGGCTATGACGTGCTGTCCTTCGCCTCCGCCGCACCGGTGCTGACCGGGGGCGGTTTCGATGCCGCCGATGTGCTGATCGCCGATTATCGCCTGCCCGATGCCACGGGTTGCGATGTGCGGCGGGCGATGGCGGCGCGGGGCTGGCAGGGGCGCTCGGTCCTCATCACCGGGGCCCCCAGCGCGGCGCTGGCGGCGATCGCGCGGGACAGCGGCTTCGACATGGTACTGGGCAAGCCGCTGCGGCAACAGGCGCTATTCGCAGCATTGGGCGCGCGAGAATAGTTGACTCTGTCAACCAAGCCGATGCAGCATGGCGGCTATGGACGATGCAGACATCACCGCCATCCGCCGGTTCAACCGCTTCTACACCCAGATGATCGGCGCGCTGGACGCCCGCTTTCTGGGAACCGATGCGACCCTGCCCGAAGCGCGCCTGTTGTTCGAGATCGCCACCCGCGAACCGGTGACGGCCAGTGCCTTACAGGACGCGCTGGGCATGGATGCGGGCTATCTCAGCCGCCTGATCGCGCGGTTCGAGGGGCGCGACTGGGTCGTCCGGGTCCGCCGCGACGACGATGCGCGGGCGCGTGACCTGCGCCTGACCGAAGCCGGGCGCGCGGCGTTTGCGCTGATCGATGGTCGCCAGAGCGATGCCGTCGGCGATCTGCTGGCCACGGTTCAGGGTGGAGCCCGCCGCGATCTGGTGGAGGCGCTGACGCGGGCACGGTTGCTGCTCGACCCCGGATCGGGCGGGCCGTTCGTCATTCGCCCCTTTCGCACCGGCGAGCCCGCGCTGATCGCCGCGCGCCAGTCGGTCCTCTATGCCGAAAGCCATGGTTGGGGCCGCGAACTGGAGGTGATCGAGAGCGGGGTGACGGCGGCGTTCCTGCGCGACTTCGACCCCGCACGCGAACAATGCTGGGTCGCCGAGATCGATGGGGTGATGGCGGGGGCGGTGTTCGTCACCGATGAAGGCGAGGGGCTGGCGCGGCTACGGCTGCTATATGTCGAGCCCTTTGCACGGGGGCGGGGCATCGGCGATGCGCTGGTCGGCGCTTGCGTCACTTTCGCACGGGAAACCGGCTATCATGCGTTGACGCTGTGGACCCACAGCGTCCTGGAGTCCGCACGCCGCATCTATGCTGGGCACGGCTTTGCCTGTGTCGAGACGGCGATGCATGAACGCTTCGGCGTTCCGCTTCAGGGCGAGACCTGGCGGCTGGAGCTGGGGGCATGAGCGGGGTGCTGACTATCCGGCAGGCGATCGAGGCCGACCTTGCGGCCCTGCGCGCGCTGATGACGCTGGCGATAGACCAGGGGCAGGCGGCGTTCCTTACCCCGGCGCAGGTCGCCGCGAGCCGTGCGGTGATGGGGCTCGACACACAACTGGTGCGCGACGGCACCTATTTCGTGGTCGAGCAGGGGACGGTGCCGGTCGGGTGCGGCGGATGGAGCAGGCGGGCGACGCTCTATGGCGGCGACCACAGCACCGCCTTGCGCGATCCGGCCCTGCTCGATCCGGCAAAGGATGCCGCGCGCATCCGCGCCATGTACACCCATCCCGACCATGTCCGGCGCGGCATTGGCCGCATGATCCTGAACCATTGCGAAGCGGCGGCGCGGGCGGAAGGCTTCACGGCGGTCGAACTGATGGGCACCGCGGGCGGTGCACCGCTTTACGCCGCCTGCGGCTATCACCCGATCGCGCGCGCCGATGCGGCGGTCGACGGGGTGGTCGTGCCGCTGACCCGGATGCGCAAGACGCTGGGCGAACCGGCCTAGCGGATCGTCCGCTTCAGCCGGACCAGCGTCGGGTCGCCCTCCACTGGATAAGGTTCGAAGCCCATTTCCCGCTCGATCGTGATGGCCGATCGGTTCGCCCGGTCCTCCAGCGCCTCGATCGTCCGGTATCCCCGGCGCCGGGCATGATCGACCAGATGATCGAGCAGCGTCCAGCCGATGCCCTGCTGCTTGCTGTCATGCCGCAGCGCGATCGCCGCCTCGGCCGTGGTTCCCGTCTGGTCGCCCGCCAGCATCGCCGCCGCCAGGATCGATCCGTCATCGGCAAAGGCGATCAGGCTGAGACTGTCGGTGTCATTGGCGCGGATCATGCCCGACAGTCGCTCGTGGCTGACCTGGCGGATGCCGGTCAGGAAGCGGAAGCGCAGGTCCTCGGGCGAGACCTTGGCGAAGAACGCAGCCAGCGCCGCCTCGTCCGCGTCTTGCGCGGGCCGGACGTGCAGCCGCACGCCATGCCGGGTGACGAGCAGGTCGGTGTCGGTGGTCATCATGCTGTCCTCCTGGGTTGCCATCGATGATGGGCCGGTTCGACGCGCGCGACATCGACCCTGGTCAAGACGGTAGCATCGTCCCGGTTTCCATGAAACGCCGGTGCCAGGATAACGCTTCGGCGGGCAGGGCGGGGGCATGAAGGCCGTAGGACCCGCCCTCGGCGCGCATCGCATAATCGGCGAGCAGCGGGCGGTAATCGGGATGGGCGCAGCGTTCGATCACGGCCTTCGCGCGCTGGCGGGGCGACAGGCCGCGCAGATCGGCCAGGCCCTGTTCGGTCACGATCACCTGCACATCCTGCATGATATGATCGACATGCGAGGCCTGCGGCACGATGGCCGAGATCTTGCCGCCCTTGGCGGTCGAGGGGGTCATGAAGATCGAGACATAGGCGTTGCGCGCGAAATCGCCCGATCCTCCGATGCCGTTCTGGATGCGCGATCCCATCACCAGCGTCGAATTGACGTTGCCGTAGATATCCGCCTCGATCAGCCCGTTCATCGCGATGCACCCCAGGCGGCGGACGAGTTCGGGATGGTTGCTGATCTCTTGCGGGCGCAGGATCATGCGGTCGCGATACGCGGCCATGTTGGCATTGAGCCGTGCCGCCGCTTGCGGGCTGAGCGAGAAGGCGGTGGCCGAGGCCATGCGCAGGCGCCCCGCATCGAGCAGGTCGAGCATCCCGTCCTGAATCACCTCGGTATAGGCGGTCATCGGTTCGAACGGCGCGTCGATCAGGCCGGACAGCACGGCATTGGCGATATTACCAACCCCCGACTGGATCGGCAGCAGCGCGGGCGGCAGGCGGCCGCGCGACACCTCATGGCGCAGGAATTCGATGATATGCCCGGCAATGGCGCGCGCGGTGGCATCGGGCGCGGCGAAGGGCAGGTTGCGGTCGGGCGCGTCCGTCTCGACGATGGCGACGATCTTGGCGGGATCGCAGGCGAGATAGGGCGTGCCGATGCGGTCGTCGGGGCGGACCAGCGGGATCGGCACGCGGTCGGGCGGTAGGCGGGTGCCGTAATAAATGTCGTGCATCCCCTCCAGCGCCGCGTCCTGCCAGCGGTTGACCTCCAGGATGACGCGGCTCGCCCGGTCAACCCAGGTCTTGTTGTTGCCGATCGAGGAGGAGGGGATGAGCGAGCCATCGGCGCGGATGCCCGACACCTCGATGATCGCGGTATCGAGCGGGCCGAGCACGCCTTCCCATGCCATCGGCGCGACCTGGCTGAGATGCATGTCGAGATAGTCGATCTCGCCACGATTGATCTTCTCGCGCGCGACCGGATCGCCGCTATAGGGCAGCCGCTGGGCGATGCCGTCGACCGCCGCCAGCGCGCCGTCCAGCTCGGGGCCGGTCGACGCGCCGGTCCACAGATTGACGCGGAACGGCCGCCCCTCGACATGCTCCGCCGCCATCCGTCGCGCCAGGGCTTGCGGCACCATCTTGGGATAGCCGGAGCCGGTGAAGCCGCTGGTCGCCACCGTCTCGCCGGGGCGGATCAGGGCGGCGGCGGTGTCGGCATCGGTGATACGGGAACGCAGGGTCGGGCAGGCGATACGATCGGTCATTGTCACTCCCAATGCGGCGGGCGGGGCCGAAACCGCCGCCCGCCACGGTGTCACGCGGCGAGGTCGAGGACGATGCGGCCCTCGATCTGGCCTTTGCGCATTCGCTCGAATACCTCATTGACCTCGGTCAGCGGCGCGGTGGAGACGGTCGCCCGGACCTTGCCGTCCGCCGCGAAGTCGAGCGATTCCTGCAGGTCGCGCCGGGTTCCGACGATCGACCCGCGCACCGTGATGCCGTTCAGCACCAGCCCGAAGATGTTGAGCGGAAAGTCCCCCGGCGGCAGGCCGTTGAGCGCGACGGTGCCGCCGCGTGCCATCATGCCCACGGCCTGGGCGAACGCCTTTTCGCTGACCGCCGTCACCAAGGCGCCGTGCGCGCCGCCGCCCGTTTCGCGCTTGACCGCTTCGACCGGATCGCCGAGCCGCGCATTGACGGTGATCTTGGCACCCAGCCGCCGGGCGAGGTCCAGCTTGGCATCGTCGACATCGACCGCCGCGACGTTCAGGCCCATGGCGACGGCATATTGCACCGCCATATGGCCGAGCCCGCCGATACCGGAGATGACGACCGTGTCGCCCGGTTTGGTATCGGTCATCTTCAGCCCCTTATAGACCGTGACCCCGGCACACAGCACGGGTGCGATCTCGGTAAAGCCGATATTGTCGGGCAGATGGCCGACGAAATTCGGGTCGGCGATGACATAATCGGCAAAGCCGCCATTGACCGAATAGCCGGTGTTGAGCTGGCTCTCGCACAGCGTCTCCCACCCGCCCAGGCAATGCATACAGTGGCCGCAGGCGGTGTAGAGCCACGGCACGCCGACCCGGTCGCCTTCCTTCACATGCTTTACGCCCTTGCCGACCGCCGAGACATAGCCGACCCCCTCATGCCCCGGAATGAAGGGCGGGTTGGGCTTGACCGGCCAGTCGCCTTCGGCGGCGTGGAGATCGGTGTGACAGACGCCCGAGGCCTGGATCGCGACCTGGATCAGGCCGTCGCTGACCTCCGGCACGGGGACTTCATCGATGCTGAGGGGTTCGCCGAACGCGCGAACGACCGCCGCTTTCATCGTCTTCGCCATGGTGTTTCTCCTGTCGGATGATGAGGCAGGGGCGGGCGCGTGTGCCGGTCCCTGCCTTGACCGGATCAAAAGAAGCCGAGCTTCTTGGCCGAATAGCTGACCAGCAGATTCTTGGTCTGCTGATAGTGGTCGAGCATCATCCGGTGCGTCTCGCGCCCGATGCCCGACCGCTTATAGCCGCCGAACGCCGCGTGCGCGGGATAGGCGTGGTAGCAGTTGGTCCAGACGCGGCCCGCCTGGATCGCACGGCCCATGCGGTAAGCGCGCGTCCCGTCGCGGGTCCACACGCCCGCGCCGAGGCCATAGAGCGTGTCATTGGCGATGCGCAGCGCCTCTTCGTCATCCTTGAAGGTCGCGACCGAGACGACGGGACCGAAAATCTCCTCCTGGAACACCCGCATCTTGTTGTTGCCGCTGAGCACGGTCGGCTTGACATAATAGCCGTCCAGCCCCTCGGGCCGGTTGCGGGTGCCGCCGGTCAGCACCTTGGCCCCTTCGTCGCGGCCAATGTCGAGATAGCCGAGGATCTTGTCCATCTGCTCCTGCGAGGCCTGCGCGCCGACCATGGTGGCGGGGTCGAGCGGATCGCCCTGGATCATCGCCTCGACGCGGGCGACCGCCTTTTCCATGAAGCGGTCATAGATGGATTCGTGCACCAGCGCGCGGCTGGGACAGGTGCAGACCTCGCCCTGGTTGAGCGCGAACATGGCGAAGCCCTCGATCGCCTTGTCGAAATAATCGTCATCCTCGGCCGCCACATCGGCGAAGAAGATGTTGGGGCTCTTGCCGCCGAGTTCCAGCGTGACCGGGATCAGGTTTTCGGATGCATAGGACATGATGAGCTGGCCGGTCGTCGTTTCGCCGGTAAAGGCGATCTTGGCGATGCGCGGGTTCTGCGCCAGCGGCTTGCCTGCCTCCACGCCGAAACCGTTGACGATGTTCAGTACGCCCGCGGGCAGCAGGTCGGCGATCAGTTCGGCCAGCACCATGATCGAGGCCGGGGTCTGCTCGGCGGGTTTCAGGACCACGCAATTGCCCGCCGCCAGCGCGGGCGCCAGCTTCCAGCAGGCCATCAGCAGCGGGAAGTTCCACGGGATGATCTGCCCCACCACGCCCAACGGCTCGTGGAAGTGATAGGCCACCGTGTCATGGTCGATCTCCGAAATCCCGCCTTCCTGCGCGCGGATACAGCCGGCGAAATAGCGGAAATGGTCGATCGCCAGCGGCAGGTCGGCAGCGGTCGTCTCGCGGATCGGTTTGCCATTGTCCCAGGTCTCGGCGGTGGCGAGCAGGGACAGATTCTCCTCCATCCGGTCGGCGATGCGGTGGAGGATCAGGGCGCGCTCGGCGACGCTGGTGCGGCCCCAGCCGTCCTTGGCCTTGTGCGCGGCGTCGAGCGCCAGTTCGATATCGGCCGCCTGGCTGCGCGCGACCTGACAGATGACTTGCCCGTCGATGGGCGATTGGTTGTCGAACCAGCGGCCGTCGACCGGATCGACCCAGCGGCCGCCGATGAAATTGGCATAGCGTTCTTTGAACGGCGCGGTGCGGGCCTTGATGGTTTCGTGGATCGTCATGCAACCTCTCCTTCGTTTCGTATGGAACAAAGGCTCTGCCTGTCCCCGGCCGACGACAAGCCGATCCGCGACGAAGTGTAAGCGCGACGATGGACTTTCTGCGGGTTAAGCGTAGCATGTGTCGCACGGCGCGACGCGGAGGCGCGCCAGTGTCGCAACTTGCGACACTGGAAGAACGATATGGCGGAGAAGGATGCGGCGATGGACGGCGCCGGGATAGAGCAAGGGCGTCGGGCCTATTTCGACGAGGGGCAGTTGCCGCTGGAAAGCGTGCGCCAGCCGGTGCTGCGCTCCTGGCTGCGCTGCACCGACATGGGCCTGGCGCAAGGACGGCGACGGGATGGCGGCCCGCTGACCGAGAGCGAACTCAACGCCCTGCGCCAGCGTCGCGAGTCGCTGCGTCGCCTATGCCGTCCCGAACTGGAAATGCTGGCGGGCGAGGCGCGCGATACGGGCAGCGTCGTGATCCTGGCCGATGCGGACGGCATGATCCTCGACAGTATCGGCGACACCGGCTTCCTGTCCCGCGCGGCGCAGGTGGCGCTGCGGCCGGGCGTCTCCTGGACCGAGGCGAGTACCGGCACCAACGCGATCGGCACCGCCATTGCCGAGCGTCGCCCGATCGCCGTCCACGGCCCCGAACATTTCTTCGCCGAACATGCCGTGTTGAGCTGTGCGGCGACGCCGATCCTCGATCCACGCGGCGCGATCGTCGGGGCGCTGGATATCTCCGGGCCCTCGGCCAGCGGGCATAGCCATGCGCTGGGGCTGATCCGGCTGGCGGTCGACCAGATCGAGCATCGGCTCTTCCGCTCCGGCTTCACCGATTGTCGCGTCCTGCGCATGCATGACGATGCCGCGATGCTGGGCACCGCGCGTGAGGGGATATTGGTGTTTCGTGAGGACCGGCTGGTCGCCGCCAATCGCCGGGGCCTGTCCTTGGTCGGGCGCAGTTGGGAAGCGCTGGACGATACGGCGCTGGGCGAGTTGGTGGATATGGGCGGGCAGGCGGCGCGCGGGCATCTGCGGCTGACCAACGGCGCGATGCTGATCGGCGGCTGGGACGCGGACAATCAAGGCGGTGGCATCGAACTGTCCGTCGCGCGTCCGCTGGCGGATGACCGGGCGGAAGCGATCGACGCGGCGCTGGCGGCCTATGGCGGGAATATCACGGCGGCGGCGCGGCAACTGGGTGTCCATCGCAGCACGATCCACCGCCACCTCGCCCGCCAGCGCTGACCGGCCGCCCGGCATCGCCCGGCACCCGTCGCCTCCGGCCCGTGCCCCTTTCGCGCCGCGACAAAGCCGTGAATAGTGTCGGCGGATGGCGGTGATGCGGAAGGGGGCAGGGGTGACGGTGGATCGACCGACGACGAACAGGATCGGCGTGCCTCTGGGCGAGGCGCCCGTTCACCGTCTCAACCTGAACCTGCTCTATCCGCTGGATGCGATCCTGCACGCGCCGACCCTGACCGAGGCGGGGCGGCGGGTGCGGCTCAGCCAGTCCGCGATGAGCCATGCCCTGCGCCGCCTGCGTGAGCATTTCGGCGACGACCTGGTCATCCATCTGAGCGGTGAGCAGCAACTGACCCCGCTGGGCATGGCGTTGCGCGCAGAGGTGCGCCGGGTGCTGCGCGACGTGGACGGTACGCTGAACTTCGCCTTGTCCTTCGATCCGCTGACGGGCACCGGGACGATCACCGTCGCGGCATCGGACGTTGTCGAGCAGATGCTGCTCGGCCCGGTCCTGCGCGGCGTGCTGCATGCGGCGCCCGGACTAACGGTCGACGTCATTCCGCTCGATGCCGGGGCACCGCGTCAGGCGCTCGACCGGGGGGCGGAGCTGCTGTTGCTGCCTGCGGACATGGCGCTGAAAGACCTGGAAACCCTGCCGATCCTGACCGATCATGTGTCGTGTCTGATCTGGAACGGTCATTCCGAACTGAGCGATCGACTGGAGATCGACGAGGCCGCCTATCGCGCCGCCCGCCACGTCATCGCGCGGGACGAGCGGATGCCATCCTTCACCCTCGACCGGAAGGCCGCCGACCTGCTCGGCGCGCGGCGGATCGCCATGCGCACCAGCTCGCAGGCGGCGCTGCCGTCGATCGTTCTCGGCAGCGACCTGATCGCGACGGGCAGCAGCTGGCTGTTCCAGCGTTATGCCTCGATAATGCCGTTGAAGGTCGTCAGTCCGCCCTTCGTGCGCGAAGAGGCGAAGATCGTGGCGCAATGGGCGTCGCACCGGCGGCGCGACCCGATGCTCGCCTGGTTCGTCGAACAGATCGAGGCCTATGCCGGGCTTTTTCCCGGCCGGATGTGAACGATCCGGCCCATCGATGCCATTCATGGTGGTCATGAACACTTCGAATTTGCGTGTCACACGCCTGAAGCATAGCCTCTCTTCAGACGGAAAATTCCCACTGGCGCCGTTGGTGCCAAGATAGGGAAGTCCGTCGAGCAGGAGGACGGCCGCGGTTGTTACTGTCGTGGAATCGACCGCTTTTTCGCCACCGGGCGAGTCCGTTTTTGTCACAGGGTCTTCGGTTCAACGGATGGGCGATCATGCCCGTGCGCGGGATGGCGCTTGGCCTTGGGGAGGGGATTGCATGTTGGATATGACTGCAAATGCACGCGGCCTTCTGGGCGCCGCCAGCCTGAGCGTTCTGGCGATCATGAGTGGCGTCGCACCGTCGCCCGCCTCGGCACAGACCGGGCCGAGCAACCGGGGGGCTGTGATCGACCTGCCCGCCATGCCGATGGCCGAGGCGCTTCAGGCGATCGCCGCACGGAGCGGCGAGGCGATCAATTACGACCCCGATGCGGTGAAGGGGCTGACCTCGCACCCGGTGCGCGGCGCCCGCAACGCCAAGCGTGCCGTTCAGGCGGCGATCCAGGGCAGCAGCCTGGCGATCATCCCCGGTGCGCAGGGCGCGCTGACCATCGTCAACGACATCGTCGTGACCGCGCGGCGCGACGAGGCGGAGACCAGCGTTCTGGTTCGCCAGGCCACGACATCGGATCGCAACGGCCTGGGCCTGCGCAACCAGCCGCGCAACACGCAGGTCATCACCGCCAAGACCATCGAGGAGCAGCAGGCGCTCAACATCACCGACATCCTGCGCAATGCGGGCGGTGTGTCGATCCAGGGCAACGGCCCCAATAGCGGTGCGACGTACACGGTCCGTGGCTTTTCGGCAGGCGGCCTGGTCAATGGCCTGACGTCGTCGTCGCAATATGGCGTCAACGCCGGTGCCGATCAGCCGGTCGCCAATATCGAGCGGGTGGAAGTCCTGAAGGGGCCGGACGCGATACTCGCCGGGTTCGGCAATCTGGGCGGCAACATCAACGTGGTGACCAAGAAGCCGAGCGCCGAGGAGCGGCTGGCCGTCAGCTTCGATACGGGTTCGTTCGGGCTGGTGCGCGGTGTGATCGATGCCAACAACGCGATCACCGCCGACAAGAAACTCTCCGCACGCGTCATCGCCAGCGCGCAGACGATGGACCATAATTACGGCGGCTATACCGGGGACAAGAGCTGGCTGTTCGCGCCGTCGCTGCGATATAAGGATCGCCTGACCGATATCGTCGTCGGCGCAAGCATCAACGAGGCGACCAGCGGGATCGGCGCGTACACGTTGTTCGACAACAAAACGCGGCAGATCATCGATCGCGATCCCTCGGTGCCGATCTATTCCTCCGACCAGGGTATCCGGATCAGCACCAGTCGTTTCTATTTTGATGCGACGCGACAGATCGTGCCGGGCGTCGAGATCGTGGCCCGTGGCATGCACGACCAGACGTTGCTGACGCTGCGGGCCGGCAGTCTCGGCTATACGCGTGCGGGGGCCTTCAACGGCTATTTCATAGGCTCGCAGCAGGAGGGCTCGTCCAACGCCATCGACAGCTTTGTCCGCATCAAGACCCATCTCGGTGATGCACTGAAGGCGAGTTTCAACGTCGGCTATAATTATAGTGACGGCACGGTCGAGCAGCGGTCCGCGACGTCGGGTCTGACCATCCCCAATCCGCCTCTGTTCGGGAATACGGACAATGTAATTCTCTGGAAGCCCTTCGGACCGGTGCAGATCCGCAGCCAGGGCAAGCAGGAGGGCGTATACGGCCAGGCGCTGATCGAATTCTGGAAGATCAAGATTCTCGGCGGCGTTCGTAAGAACTGGTTCGAAACGCGGGGGCAGACATTCTTCACAGGGCCGTCGGCTGTATCCTTGCAGCGCAAGAACGGCGTGTCACCCAGCGCGGGCATCATATTGGACGCCACGAACAACCTGTCCCTCTTCGCCAACTATGGACGTGGCGAACAGGCCATCTTCACCGTGGCCAAGGACGGTAGCATCCTGCCGAACATCATCACCACGAATAAGGAGGCGGGCGTCAAGCTCGACCTGTTCCACAAGCGGGCGACGATCAACGCGTCCTATTTCGATATCCAGCAGGACAATATCATCGTCCGCGATCCGATCGACCCGACCAATCTGTTTCCGGGACCGGGCCAGCGAGGGCGTGGCATCGACCTGAATATCGCCGGGCAGTTGCTGCCGGGATGGTCGGTGCTGGCGTCGCTGACACGCACCAAATATGCCTTGCTGACGACGAACGCATCGCAGACCGTGGTAGCGAACCAGCCGCGCGATACGTATAGCCTGTATTCGACCTATCGCACAAAGATTTCCGATGGCGTCAGCGGCGGTGTATCGGGGGGGCTGTACGGGCGCTCCAGTTCCTATGCCAATGTTCTGGGCCAATATGTCGTGCCGCCGTCACGCCAGATCGATACGAATGCGTTCCTGTCGTTCAAGGGCTTCGACTTCAACATCGGTATCCGCAACATTCTCAACCGGCGTAATTACGGGTCGACCGCGACATTCGCCTATGTACCGGTCAACGAGCCGCGCAGCGTCCGCCTGAGCATCTCCAAGCGTTTGTTCTGATAGGTTTCGCCGATCATGATGCCACCCCCCGCCAATGTCGAGGAGACCCGCCGCGAAGCGGGTCTCCAGCCGCCGCAGCCCGCCCGCGACCGGTGGGCGCATGCCTGGCGGATCAGCACGCGGTACTTCGTCTCGGACGACTGGAAATGGGCGTGGTTTCTGGTCCTGTGCTATTGCGTGATCGAGATCGGCACGACCTATGCTTTCTTCTGGTCGAACCAGTGGCAGCGGCAATTCTATGATGCGATCGAGCAGCGGCAGGGGGCCAAGTTCCTGTCGCTGGTCGTGATGTTCCTGATGATCGCGGGCATGGAAGTGGGGACGATGTTCGCCCACAATATCGTCAACTGGACCTTGTCGATCCGGTGGCGCAGCTGGTTGAACGACTGGTATCTCGGCCGCTGGTTCGCGCGCGACCGGTTTTACGAGATCGAGCGGTTGCGCATGATCGACAATCCCGATCAGCGTATCGCCGAGGATATCCGATCCTTCACCTCGATCGGCCTGCAATATGGCACATCGCCGTTCGCTATCCTGGTCGGGGTGATCTTCAGCACGGTGCGCGCGGTCGTGTTCGCCACCATCCTTCTGCAAACCTCCTCGCCAATCGCGATACCGCTCTTCGGCTATCGCATCCCGCTGCCCGGCGGTGACCTGGTCTGGTTCTCGATCGCCTATGTGATCTTCGGTACGGTGTTCATCGCCTGGATCGGCAAGCCGTTCATCCGGCGCAAGATGCGCGAGCAGCATTATGATGCCGATTATCGCAGCGCCCTGCTGCACGTCCGGCGTAACGGCGAGCAGATCGCTTTTTCGGGCGCGCAGGCAACCGAGCGTGATGGCCTGCGGATCGCCTTCGCCAATATCCGTCGCAACTGGTATCCGCTGATGCTGGCCAATGCCGGTCTGAGCGCCGGGCAAAATATTTATCAGCGGATCATGACGGTCGTGCCGCTGTTCCTGACCGTCCCCAAATATTTCGCAGGCGCGATTACCTTCGGCCAAGTGCAAGCCGCACGGGACGCCTTCACGCAATTCTCGTCCAGCCTGTCCTATATCGTCACCGCCTATCCGCAGATCGCGACGCAGATCGCCAATATCAACCGTCTAAAGGCGCTGGACGATGCGATCGATCATGAACGGCCGCGCGGCATCGCGTTCACGCCCGGCGGCACACCGGATGGCGTGGCGATCCTGACCACCGGCCTTGCCTTGCGCCGCCCCAATGGCGAGCCGCTATTGTCGGTGGCGGACTGGACGATCTGCAATGGCGAGCGCTGGGTGATCGAGGGGCCGTCGGGCACCGGCAAGACCACGCTGCTGCGTGCCATTGCCGGGCTGTGGCCGGACGGCACGGGGCAGGTCGCGATGACTCGGACCGGCAGTGCGATGCTGGTGCCGCAGCGGCTATACCTGCCACTGGGGACGCTGAAGGACGCGATCTGCTTCCCCGACCAGCCCGAGGATCATGACGATGCGGTCATCGCGGCGCTGCTCAGGGAAGTCCATCTGGATGCCCATGTTGAGGCCATGCACGAGCTGCGCATGTGGCAGGACGAGCTGTCGCCCGGCGAGCAGCAGCGTGTCGCGCTGGCCCGCATCCTGTTGCAGCGGCCGACCCTGTTGATCGTCGACGAGGCGACCAGCGCGCTCGATGCCGGCAATGCGGCGTTCTTCTATCAGGCGGTGATCGCCGCCATGCCCGACGCCACCATCGTCAGCGTCGTGCATAACGAGAAACTGGCCGCGTATCACACCCACCGCCTGACCCTGCATCACGGCCATGCCACGCCGTCGCGCATCGAGGGGGCGGCATGAGCAGCCTGCTGACCCAGCGCGAGGAGGATCTGCGCGCTGCGGCGCAACGGGCGGTCGAACTGGCGGTCCGGCGCGGTGCCACCGCACGGGCCTCGGTCCATCATGAAGGCGTCGCCAAGATCGCGGTGCGCGGCGGCGAGGTCGAGACTGCCGAGCGGAGCGGGACGCAAGGGCTGGGGATCACGGTCTTCCACGAAGGACGACGCGGCGCGGCCTCGACCGCCAGCTTCGACCGGGCGGCGATCGAACGGGTGGTCGAGGAGGCGATGATGATCGCCGCCCATGTCCAGCCCGACCCGGATGCGGGCTTGCCGCCCGCCGACGCGCTCGCCTTTTCCGGGCCGTCGCCCGCGATTTACGCGGACGGCCCGCGCGACCCGGACGTGTTGCTGGCCTCGGCCAGCCTGATGGACCGGATCGCCGGTGAGGCGGTGCGCGCCGATCCGCGCCTTCGCGCCGGGGAGTCGGTGGCGGTCGCGACCGAGGGGCTGTGGGCGCTGGCGACGAGCGACGGCTTTTGCCGCAGCGTCCGCCGCTCGAACGATGCACGCTGGTCGGTGATGCTGGCGAAGGACGAGGGCGGCAGCACGTCTGCCTTTTGCCAGTCGCAGGAGCGGCGCGTCGACGCGCTGACTCCGCCGGAGCAGCTGGTCCGGACCGCAGCCGACCGGGCCCGTGCAGGGCTGGGCGCGCGGGCCGTGCCCAGCCGCCGTGGTCCCGTCCTGTTCGATCCGCGCACAGCCATGTCGCTGGTGTCCGACCTGGCGGGCGCGCTGACCGGCATGGCGCAGTTCCGGGGGATGAGTTTCCTGCGCGATCCGCTGGGCCGGAGCGTCGCCGCCGCGCATCTCGATCTGGTCGAGGACCCGTTCGAACCGCTGGGACTGGCGAGCGGTGGGTTCGACAGCGAGGGGATTGCAGGGTCGACCCGGCATATCCTGCGCGGCGGGATGGTCGAGGGGCTGTTCCTGTCGAGCGTCTCGGGGCGCAAGCTGGGCATGGCGTCGACCGGCAATGCCGATGGCTTCTACAATCTGCGACTGACCAGCACGGCCCCGAGCGGCGACTTTGCGGCGATGCTGCGGATGCTGGACACAGGGCTGGTCGTCACCGAGTTTCAGGGCGGTAAGACCGATCCCGCGACCGGCAACTGGACCCAGGCGGCCAAGGGGCTGTGGGTCGAGGGGGGCGAGATCGTCCATGCCGTCACCGATGTGACGCTGGCGGGGCAACTGCCCGCGATGCTGAACGGCATCCGCGCGGTCGGCCGCGATGTCGAGCGTCTGGGCGCGATCCGTACGGGGGCGATCCTGGTCGACGACATGCAGGTGGGAGGCAAGGCATGAACGGCGGCGCATTGGCTCTGGACCGGGCGCGTGCGGCGCTGCTCGGCCCGGCGGGGCTGGACGAAGCGGCGATCGGCCGCGCGCTGGGCGAACTGGCGGGCGGCGGCGCCGATCTGGCCGATCTGTATTTCGAGACGACCGCGACTCGAAGCTGGCAATTGCAGGACGGCCGCGTCACCCAGGGCGGCTTTTCGATGCGGCAGGGCGTCGGCGCACGCGCGGCGCATGGCGGCCAGGTCAGTTTCGCCCATTCGGCCGATATGCGCGAAGGCGCGTTGCGCGATACGGTGCGCGCGGTGCGCACGCTCGCGCGCCACGGCGATGCGGGTCGGCAGGGGCAGGGCATCGCGCTGACCCGTCAGGCGGGCGGCCATGATCTCTATCCCGCCATCGACGCGGTCTCGGTCGCCGACGCCACCGCATGGATCGCGCTGCTCGAGCGGATCGACCAGCTTGCCCGCGCCCAGGACGGCCGCATCGCGCGGGTCGATGCCAATGTCCGCTCGACCGACACGACGATCCTCGTCGCCGAGGCCGATGGCCTGCTGGCGGGCGACGTGCGGCCGCTGACGATCCTGTCGATGGTCGTCATCGCCGAGCAGGACGGGCGGCGCGCACGCGGCCAGGCGGGGCTGGGGCGGCGTGCGGCACTGGAGGGATTCGATGCCGCGTCCGTCGATCAGATGGTCAAGACCGCGACGCGCATGGCGCTCAACAATCTCGACGCGATCGCCGCGCCGGTCGGCGAGATGCCGGTGGTGCTGGGGCCGGGTTATCCCGGCGTGCTGTTCCACGAGGCGGTCGGCCATGGGCTGGAGGGCGATCATCACCGCAAGCATCTGTCTGCCTTCGACGGCAAGGTCGGCGAACGGATCGCCGCGGCGGGCGTGACCGTGATCGACGATGGCGGGCTGGCAGGGCGGCTGGGCTCGCTGGGCATCGATGACGAAGGTAGCGCGCCCGATCGCACCGTGCTGGTCGAAGACGGCGTGTTGACCGGGCTGATGCAGGACCGGCTCAACGCCGGGCTGATGAACGCCCGCTCGACCGGCAATGGCCGTCGCCAGTCCTATGCCCATCTGCCGATGCCGCGCATGACCAACACCTTCCTGGCGAACGGCGCGGCCGATCCGGCCGCCATCATCGCCTCGATCGATCGCGGCATCTACGCGACCGAGTTCGACGGCGGGCAGGTTGATATCGTCACCGGCCGCTTCAACTTCACCACGATCGAGGCGTGGCTGGTCGAGAAGGGCAGGCTGGTGGCGCCGGTACGCGGCGCGACGCTGATCGGCGTCGGGCACGAGGCGCTGCGCCACGTCTCGATGATCGGCAACGACCTGGCCTTCGACACCGGCATGGCGACCTGTGGCAAGCAGGGCCAGTCGCTCAATGTCAGCGTCGGCCAGCCCACGCTGCGCATCGACCGGATGATGGTCGGCGGACAGGCCGGATGAACTCCCGAACATTCCCGAAAGGACAGTTTCATGCGTAACGCGACCGAGCAGGATTTCGACGACATCGTCCTGAAGAACGACAAGCCGGTGCTGGTCGATTTCTGGGCCCCGTGGTGCGCGCCGTGCAAGGCGCTGGTCCCCGCGCTCGACGAACTGGCCGAGGATTATGCCGAGGAGATGGAGATCGTGAAGGTCGATATCGAGGCCAATCCGGGTCTTGCCCAGCGGTTCGGCGTGCGCGGCATTCCCCTCCTGATGATCGTGAAGGACGGGGCGGAAACCGCTCGCACCGTCGGCACCATTTCGCGTAGCCGCCTCGATGCCTTTGTCGATGCGCATGTGGGTGGGGAATGATGGCCGACATCGCGTTTCACGGCGATCCTGCGCTCAAGGGTCATGCCCTGGCGCAACTGCGGCGGCACATCGCGGCCGACACCTTCGTCTATTTCCCCGCCTGGGAGAATGGCCAGGCCAATGTGATCGGTGCGATCATCGAGGCGGATGACACGCCCGGCTATGCCGCCCGGCTGGGATACCCGATCGCCCTGGCCGAGACGCTGCCGGTGTTCGTCAACGGTTTCCGGCCGCGCGCCGACGCCGCCGCCTTTGCCGAAGCCTGGCTGGAGCGCACGCCGGTCGGTGCCGATCTGACGGGGGTCGTATCCCGGCTGATCCTGTCGCTGCTGGAACAGCAGACCCTGTGCGCGGTGGCGGAGCGTCACCCGCTGCTGGAGCAGAGCCGACAGGCGATCGTCGCCCTGCACCGGCGCGCCATCGACGGGGACGAACCCGATCGCAAGGCGTGGAAATCGGCACGGCTGGCGGCGGTGGCGGCCACCGATGCGATCGGCGACGATCCGCTGGGTCGCAAGGCGGGCAGTGCGGTCGAGGCGGCGGCCTGGCCCGGCACGATGCGCACGGTGCTGCGCGATACGCTGAGTGCGGTCGGCACGCTGAACCTGTATCGCTCGCTCGCGGAGATCGGCTGGACCGAAGAGGAAGAGAGCCAGGTCTACAAGATCCGCGAACAGGCGGAGAAAGACGGGTACAAGGCGGACCTGGATGGGCTGGCGCGGGTCTATGCCATTCTCGACGCCGATCATCCGGCGCTGGGTGAACGCTTCCGCATGCGATGCGATCGCATGGACAAGTCGGTCGCGACCTATATGGCCACCGGTTGGAAGGCCATCGAGGTCATGGAAGCCGCGCCGCTGGTCGTGGAGGCGTAACGTGCCGGACATACGCTCCCCCTCGATCCGGTCCGGCAAGGTCCTCATCATCGGTTCCGGCCCGGCGGGTTACACGGCCGCCGTCTATGCCGCGCGCGCCGCGCTTGCCCCGATCCTGATCGAGGGGCCGCAACCGGGCGGACAATTGACCATCACCACCGAGGTCGAGAACTGGCCGGGCGACGAAAGCGTGCTCGGCCCCGACCTAATGGCGCGGATGGGCGAACAGGTGCGGAAAGCCGGTGTCGAGGTGGTGAGCGACCTGATCGTCCAAGTGGACCTGACCGCCCGGCCCTTCCTGGCGATCGGTGACGACGGCACGCATTATTGCGCCGACACGATCGTCGTGGCGACCGGCGCGTCGGCGCGCTGGCTGGGGCTGGACAGCGAGACCGAATATCGCGGGCGCGGCGTGTCGGCCTGCGCGACATGCGACGGTTTCTTCTATCGCGGCCGGACCTGCGCGGTGGTGGGCGGCGGCAACACGGCGGTCGAGGAAGCACTGTACCTCACCAATTTCGCCGAGAAGGTCTATCTGATCCATCGCCGCGATCGTTTGCGCGCCGATCGCACCAATCAGGCGCGGCTCCATGCCAATCCCAAGATCGAGATGATCTGGAATGCCGAGGTGGCGGAGGTGCTGGGCGATGCGAGCGGCGTGACCGGCGTCGCGCTGCGCGATACGCAGGGCGGCACCATGTCGCAACTGGCGGTCCACGGGCTGTTCGTCGCGATCGGGCATGATCCCGCCACATCGCTGTTCAAGGGGCAGCTTCGGATGGACGACGAGGGCTATATCCTCGTCACCCCCGGATCGACCGCGACCAGCGTGCCCGGCGTATTTGCGGCGGGCGATGTGCAGGACAAGCTGTTCCGCCAGGCCGTCACCTCGGCAGGCATGGGCTGCATGGCCGCCCTGGAGGCCGAGCGCTTCCTGGCGGGCCACAATATTCACGCGATTGCCGCCGATGGCGCGGCCTCCGCTCCGCTGGTTTGAAAGAGAAGGCATGATGACGAACCCGCTGCTCGACACGCTGGCACTGCCGCATTTCGGCGATATCCGCCCCGACCAGATCGCCCCCGCGCTCGACCAGGTGCTGGCCGATCACCGCGCGGTGGTGGCGCGCATCGTCGAGGCCCGACCGACCGACTTTGCCGAGGCGTGGATGCCGCTGGAACGGGCGGACACCGCGATCGCAGGTGTCTGGTCGGCGGTGTCGCATCTACAGGCGGTCGCCGACACGCCCGAACTGCGATCGGCCTACGCACAGGGGCAGAAGCGGCTGGTCGAGAACCATCTTCAGGTCATGCAGAACCGCGCCCTGTACGACGTGCTGGTCGCCCTGACCGAGACGACGGCCTTTGCGGCGCGTCCCGAGGCGGATCGTGCGGCGGTGAACCACATGATCCGCGACTTCACCCTGTCGGGGGTCGCGCTGTCGCTCGAGGACCGCGCCCGCTTCGCCGCCTTGTCGGTGGAGCTGTCACAGCTGTCGACCGAGTTCGGCAATGCGGTGCTCGACGCGACCGATGCCTGGTTCGAACATGTCGAGGACGAAGGCCTGTTGGCCGGTCTTTCCGCATCGGACAGGGCGATGTTCGCCGAGGCGGCCAAGCTGCGTGGCCTGTCCGGCTGGGTCGTCACGCTTCAGATGCCCAGCGTCAACGCGGTCCTGACCTTTGCCGAGGATCGGGGCTTGCGCGAGCGTGTCTATGCCGCCTCGGGCACCCGTGCGTCCGATCAGGGGCCTCATGCCGGTCGCTTCGACAATTCGGGGCGTATCGCCGAAATCCTTGCGCGGCGGCGGGAGGGCGCGCACCTGCTCGGTTTTCCCGATCCGGTCGAATGGTCGCTCGCGACCAAGATGGCGCCCGATGCCGCCACGGTTCTGGCCTTCCTGCGCGATCTGGCGTGCCGCGCGAAACCGGCCGCGGCGCGCGAGTTTGCCGAACTGGCCGATTATGCTGCCCAGCATCTGGGGATCGCCGATCTTCAACCCTGGGATGTGGCTTATGTGGCGGAGCGGCTGCGTCAGGCCCGCTATGCCGTCGATGAGCAGGAGGTGCGCGCCCATTTCCCGGTGGTGCGTGTCGTTACGGGCTGGCAGAATCTGCTCGACCGCCTGTTCGGCATCCGCCTGATCGCGCGGCCCGATGTGGCGGTCTATCATCCCGATGCCTGTTATTATGACGTGGCGGACGAAGCGGGCACGGTGTTCGCGGGCGTCTATGTCGATCTGCATGCGCGGCCGGGCAAGCGGGGCGGCGCATGGATGGCGCAGGCGCGGCCCCGGCTGAACGACGGCAATGCCCGGCGCGTGCCGGTCGCCTATCTCGTGTGCAACTTCGCGCCCAGGATGCCGGGTAGCCCGTCGCTGCTCAGTCATAAGGAGGTCGTCACCTTCCTGCACGAGACGGGGCATTGCCTGCATCACCTGTTCACGCGGGTCGACCGCCCCAATATTGCGGGCACCAACGGCTTCGAATGGGACGCGATCGAACTGCCCAGCCAGCTGATGGAGGATTTCGCCTGGGACCGCGCCGTCCTGCGCGACATGTCCGGACATCACGACACCGGCGCGCCGCTGTCGGATGCGTTGTTCGAGCGACTGATCGCCGCGCGGCACTTCCTGTCGGGCATGTTCATCGTGCGACAGGTGGAATTCGCACTGTTCGACCTGTTGCTGCACCTGGGCACGATGGGCAGCGATCCGATGGAGGTGATCGAAGCGGTACGCGACGAGGTGGCGGTGGTCCGCCCGCCCGCCTGGCATCGATTCCCCCACGCCTTCACCCATATCTTCGCAGGGGGCTATGCATCGGGCTATTACAGCTATCTCTGGGCCGAGGTGCTGGCCGCCGACGGCTTCCAGGGCTTTGCCGAAGCCGGGCTGATCGACCGCGCCACCGCCGCCCGCTTCCGCGACGAGGTCCTGTCGCGCGGCGCCAGCCGCCCGGCCGCCAAGAGCTTCCGCGCCTTTCGCGGTCGCGACGCCGATCCGCAGGCGATGCTGCTACGCCACGGGCTGACCGCCGATGCCCGCTGATCGCGACGATGCCGCCATCCGGGCCTGGCGTACCGAGGCGATCCATCGGATCGAGGCGGATTTCAACCGCTCGGCGGATACGCATCTGATCCGGATCGAGCTGCCACGCTATCCGGGGATCACGCTGTATCTGAAGGATGAAAGCAGCCATCCGACGGGCAGTTTGAAGCATCGGCTGGCACGATCGCTGTTTCTCTATGCGCTGTGCAATGGCTGGATCGGGCCCGACACCTGCATCATCGAGGCGTCGTCCGGGTCGACGGCGGTCAGCGAGGCCTATTTCGCGCGCATGCTGGGGCTGCGCTTCATCGCGGTCGTCCCCGCCTCGACCGCCGCGCCCAAGCTCGATGCGATCCGCTTCCATGGCGGCGAGATCCATGCGGTCGACGATCCGCGTACCGTCTATGACGTTGCCCACGCCCTCGCGGTAGAGACGAACGGTCATTATCTCGACCAGTTCACCTATGCCGAGCGGGCGACCGACTGGCGTGGCAACAACAACATTGCCGAAAGCATCTTCGCGCAGATGGCGGCGGAGGCATTTCCGATCCCGGCCTGGATCGTGTGCGGGGCGGGCACCGGCGGCACCTCGGCGACGATCGGCCGCTATATCGGGTATCAGCGTCATGCGACCCGGCTCTGTGTCGCCGACCCCGTTCATTCGGTCTTCCACCGCCACTTTGCCGATCGCGCGGTGACCGCGCTGGCGGAAGGATGCGCCAGCCGGATCGAGGGCATCGGGCGGCCGCGCGTCGAGCCCAGCTTCATCCCCTCGGTCATCGACCGGATGATCGCGGTGGAGGATGCGGACAGCATCGGTGCGATGCGGGCCCTGTCGGCGCGGTTGGGGCGGCGGGTCGGGGGCTCGACCGGCACGAACCTGGTCGCCTGTGCGCAGCTGATCGCCGAGATGCACGCGGCCGGCGAACACGGCTCGGTCGTCACCATCCTGTGCGATGGCGGCGAGCGTTACGATTGCACCTATTATGACGACGCCTGGTTGCATGAGCGCGATGTCGACTGGCAGGCGGCCGGGGCTAAGCTGGGGGCCTTTTTGTCGAGGGATTGAGGTTAGGCGTCCCCAGAACGGGGTGGGCTGGTCGAGGCGCGGATCGCCAGTTCGGCGGGCAGGATGACAGGGCCGGTCGGCGCGTCCTGCCCGGACCGTTCGGCGATGATCAGCTCGACCGCGCGGGCGGTGACGGCGGCGATCGGCTGTACCACGGCGGTCAGCGCAGGGTGGACGAAGCGTACGATAGGCGTATCGTCGAAGCTGATCAGCGACAGATCGCCGGGCACGTCGAGGTCGCGCTCGCGCGCCAGTTCCAGTGTCGCCAGCGCCATCTGGTCGTTGCTGGCGATGATCGCGGTCGGGGCAGGGGCGCCGTCGAACAGCGCGATGGCGGCGGCACGGCCCGAGGCGAAGCTGAAGTCGCCCTGTGCGAGCAGGCGATCGCAACTCAGTCCCGCCGCCGCCATGGATGTGCGCCAGCCCTGAACCCGCCAGCCGCTGAGTTCATAGTCATCCGGCCCGGCGATGAAGCCGATCCGGCGATGCCCGAGTGCGGCGAGGTGATCGGTCGCCAGCCGCGCCGCGCCCTCGTCATCGATCGCCAGTGCGAAGCCGCCGCCGGGCTTCAGCGATCCGATCCGGGCAAAGCTGATCCCATGCGCCTCCAGCAACTGGGTGATGAGCGGGTTTTCCGAATGGGGCGGGGTCAGGATCACGCCATCGGGCTGCAAGGCGGCAATCGCGCCCAGCAGCTCGCGCTCGATATGATCGCTATGCGTGTCGACCAGCTCGACGATCAGGCGATAGCCATGTTCGGCACAGGTCAGCATGCCGCCCAGCATCATCTGGTCGACCCAGTCGGTGCCCTGCCGATTGCGCCAGTCGGCGATGGTCCGTTCGCGATCGTTGAGCGCGATGATGAGATAGGATCGCGATCCGCCCATGCGCTGCGCCGCGATCGAGGGGACATAGCCGAGCCTGGCGATCGAGGCCTGCACCCGCGCCATCATTTCGGGGCGGACATTAGGCTCCTTGTTGATGACGCGGCTGACGGTCTGGAGCGACACGCCCGCATCGGCCGCGACGTGGCGGATGGTGACGGACTGGCGGCGACGCGGGGCCATGGACGGTCAGGCGGCCGTGCCGCAATGCCGCGCGACATAGTCGGCATGGGGCGGCAGGCCGCGCACCGTCGTCGCGACATTCTGACGCAGCGTGGACAGCAGCTTGGCCAGTTCCTCGTCCGACAGGCGCGCGGTGATCGGGTGATGGCTTTCGGGCGTGATGCCCTGACCCATCATCACCTGCACCCAGCTATTCTCGGCGAAGAGTTCGTCGTTGCGGCGGAAGACGCGCCCCGTTTCGCGGAACAGCGCGATCTTGTGCGCCAGGCTGTCCGGTATCTCCATATCGGCGCATTGCCGCCAGAAGGCGCTGTCGCGCCGTTCGTGCACCTTGTAGTGCAGGATCAGGAAGTCGCGGATCTGCAGCATGTCGGTCATCTGCTGATCGTTGAACTCGGCGATGTCGTGCGCGCTGATCGGACCGCCGGGAAGCAGGCGGATCAGCCGCAGGATCGCCCGTTGGATCAGGTGGATGCTGGTCGACTCCAGCGGCTCCATGAACCCGCCCGACAGGCCGATGGCGATGCAGTTGCGATGCCATTGCTTGCGCCGCGCGCCGGTCTGGAAGCGAAGCATATTGGGCTCGGTCAGCACCTTGCCCTCGATGGTGGACAGCAGCGTCTCGCGCGCCGCGTCGTGATCCATATAGCGGCTGCAATAGACGATGCCGTTGCCCGCCCGGTGTTGCAGGGGGATGCGCCATTGCCACCCCGCCTCATGCGCGATGGCGCGGGTGAAGGGCACGGGCGGCCGCACGCTTTCGGTCTGCACCGCGACGGCGGCATCGCAGGGCAGATAGTGGCTCCAGTCGTCGAACCCGACATGCAGCGCCCGTTCGATTAACAGCGCGCGAAAGCCGGTGCAGTCGAGGAACAGGTCGCCCTCGATCCGCTGTCCATCGTCGAGGACCAGCGCGGCGATGTCGCCCGTCTCGCCGTCCAGATCGACCTGCGCGATCCGCCCCTCGATCCGCGTCGCGCCGTCGCCCTCCGCCATGCGACGCAGGAAACGGCCGTAGAGCGTCGAGTCCAGCTGATAGGCATAGTTCATCCGCTCGTCGGGCAGATGCGCGAACTTGCCCTCGCGCGCGGCGACCAGTTCCAGGCAATAGTCGTCATAGGGCGCGTCATGCCCGCGCGCGCGGCCGTCGAGCCAGAAATGCTGGAAGCCCGCCGCCCAATGATCCTTGCCGGTCAGGCCGAAGGAGTGGAAATACCGGTCCTCGTGGCCTTTCCAGCCGTCGAACTGGATGCCCAGCTTGAAGGTCGCCTGGGTCGCGGCCATGAACTCGGCCTCGTTGATGCCGAGCAGCCGGTTGAAGGTGATGATCGGCGGGATGGTGGACTCGCCGACGCCGATCGTGCCGATCGTGTCCGATTCCACCAGCGTCACCGTCACCGCCCGGCCCAGCGTGCGGGCAAAGGCGGCGGCGGCCATCCAACCGGCGGTGCCGCCCCCGGCGATGACGATCCGGCGTGGCGCGCTCATCGGCTGAGCGTCCGCAGCAGGAAGGAGCGGATGCGGCTGGCTAGTTCCGGGGTCATCGGGTCCAGGATGCCGCGCCCGCCCTCCGGGATATGCGCAACGACACTCTCGTCATTGGCGAAGACATAATGGTCGAACATGTCACGCCAATGCGCCTTCTGGTCGGCGGGCAGGTCGCGGATCGTCATCATCGCGTGGTTCAGGGCTTCCTGGGGCTGGCCCATCCAGCGGGGGGCGTCGCGCCACCAGTAATTGACCAGCACGTTGAAATCCTCGGTCCCCTCGACATGATGCCACCAGAGCGCAGGGATATAGACCGCGTCGCCCGGTTCCAGTTCGGCGACCTGTGCCGTCGCCAGCGCCTCGGTGAAACGGGGATGGCGGCCGAGATCGGGGGCGTGGAAATCGACCATGCTGACCGCGCGACCGGCGGGCGTGTTGTCGACCGGGCCGAGATAGAGGTTGCGGAACTGTTCGCGCGGGAAAATGGTGAAGCGGCGGCGGCCGACCGCGCAGACCGCCAGATTGTGCGGCACGTCGTTATGCGCGGCGATCCGGGTGCGGGTGCCGATCCAGATGCTCGACAGCAATTCGCGGTCGCCCAGATCGATATGGTTCGCCTGGTGCAGCCCGTCGAAATATTGGTGCATGTCGATCGAGGCAAGATAGATGGACGGCGCCTCGGGCTTGCCCGCAAATTCGGCGATGCGGGTGAAGATTTCCGGGAGTTTGGCCTCCATCATCCGGAAGTTCATCGCCATCGCATCGTCATAGAACAGCCGCCCGCCGCTGCCCGGCACGCCGACCGAGACGGTGAAGGGCCGGTCGCGATGATGATCGAGCAGATAGCCTTGCGCGGCCCCGGCCGAGCGCCGCCCCGCCTGCACCAGCGGCCAGTCGGCGGCGAGGCCCCGGATGACGAAGGGGCGGTCATGCCGCCGCAGCGCCGCGTCCAGCGCCGCCGTATCGGCAACCGCGATTTCGGGCACCGGGGGCAGCGCGGACAGCGGCCCCGAACCGTCGTCAGCCATGCGCCATCCGCCGGTTGCGCCGCGCGATCAGGCCGCTCCACTGGGTCAGCGAGGCGATCGCCATATAGATGGGCTCCAGATACCCGGCGGCGTGAAGCTCGGCCATTACCGCACCGTCGAGCGAGGCCAGCCGTTCCTCCGCGATGATGTGGAAGCCGACCAGCCGGTTGGTCGATCCATCGTCCAGCGTGACTTCCAGCGTGAACGGCTCCAGCAGGTCGTAACGCTGGAGCGCCGCGAAGAAGTCCGTCGCCTCGCGATACCCCTGATCGAGATCGCCCAGTTGCTCGGCGATCCGGTTCAGATACGCGGTCGGGCGGCCATGCTGGTCGAAGACGCGCAGGCCTTCGTCGCCGCTGGCGATGCGCGGGGAGTCCAGATCGACATGGACCTGCTTGGCACTGTGATCGTCGGGGCCGCCGCCGATGAGGAAGGGCTGGATCGCCATCGCCAGCGGACGATAGCGCGCGTCCCAGCCGCGATCGGTCAGGTACAGATTCTCGCCATTTTCGAACCCGAACATGGCGAGCGCGTGGAACCGGTCGCGCTCGGCGGTCAGACGGAACAGGATGGGATATTCGGCCTGCACCGCGCGAAACTCGGACGGCACGGTGATGCAGCACATCTGTGCATCGCCAAGCGCCGCGTCATGCCGGTCGAGGATGCGCAGGTCGCGATGCGCCTCCGGGGTCAGGATCGCATGGCGGGTCATGGGCTGTGTCTTTCCGATCGCGGCACGAGAGGGGAGGGCAGGCGGCACGCCCATATCCGTCAGGATGCCGCCGCCGGTCCGAAAAGGCCAGCTTTCCCCGCGGGGAAAACCGGCCGATCCGACATCGTCAGAAGGTGAAGCGTACGCCCGCCGAATAGCGCGCATCCTGTTTCGTGACGAAGTTGATGTTGCGATCCGAGCGCAGATGCCCGCTGCGGTTTTCGCCCAGCAGGTTGATGCCCTCGGCAAAGATCGCGATCTTCGGGGTCAGCGCATAGCTGGCGCTGGCGTCGAGCTGGCCATAGGTGTTGACATAGACCGGGTTGATGCCCGCCCCCGCCAGATAGCCCTTGCGCCAGTTATAGGCCGCCCGCGCCTGGATACCGAACTTGTCGTAGAACAGCACGGCGTTCGCGCTGTCCGACAGGCCGGTGATCGCGAACTGCGACACGCTGGCGGGCAGGGTGTTGTTATAGTCGCGATTGCCCCGGACGATCGTGTAATTCAGGATCGTGCCGAAACCGGTATCCCAGAAATTATGCTGGATCGCGAATTCGGCACCGTTGACGGTCGCGGTCTGGTCGCTGTTGAACGGCGTCGTCACGACGAAATTGGCCAGCGGATCATTGGGTTGTGCGACGATCGTGCCGTTGACCACGCCGCCGGGGAAGTTGGTGGCGATATAGTTGCGGATATCGGCAAAGGTCGCGTTCGCACCCAGCACATTGACCGCCGCCTGGTAACGCGGGCCATATTGCGTCGTCCCGCCAAAGGTCGTGACCGGCGTGGTGATCCCCGGAATGGTCAGGTTGCGCTGGGTCTGGCCGATATAGTTCGACACCACCTTGTGGAAGAAGCCGACCGAGATGTAGCTGTCGGACTTGTAATACCACTCCGCCGACAGGTCGATATTCTTCGACTTGTACGGGATCAGGTTGGGGTTGCCGACCTTGCCGGTGCCGCCGCCGATGCGGAAGAGCTGATCGATTTGCCGCCCGCCTTGCAGGCTGCCATAATCGGCGCGGGTGATGGTGTGGCTGTACGATGCGCGCAGCTTGACGTTTTCCAGCGGCTGGAAGTCGAAGTCGATCGAGGGGAGCCAGTTTTGGTAGCTGCCCTTGAAGGTCGTAAAGCCGCTGCCCGAGAACAGCACGTTGAACTCGTTCTGCGAATTCTGGCGTGCGCCGACCGGGGTCGGCACCAGCGCCGACGCCGACACATCCGTATTCTCGAACCGCAGGCCTGCGATCAGGTGCGCGGGGCGCGAGAACAGGTCCATCTTGCCGTTGAACTGGACATAGGGCGCGACGGTCTTTTCGCGGATGCGCGAGTCCGTGTTGTACGGGATCAGGCACTGGCCGTTGCCGCCGCAGATATTATACGCCTTGTCGAGCAGCGACACCATGGTCGGCAGGTCGAAGCCGTAGAAGGACTTGACCATCGCCGGATCGCCTGCGCCGTTGATGCCCGAGAATTTGTCCGGCACGCTGATCAGCTTGAACAGATCGTCGGGGATCAGCGCCGCGGCCGCCGCACGCTGGGCCGCGCTGTCGCCGCCGGTGCCGCCCCAGGTGTCGTTCTGCAGCACGCTATAGGCCGATCGGACCTTGTTGTCGGTATAGTCGAAGCCCCAGTCCAGGCTGTCCATGAAGCCCTGCTCATGGTCATAATGGCCCCGGAACTGGACCTGGTTGATCTCGTCGCGGAAATAGGAATTGCGGAACGCGCTGCCCGTGGGGACGATGTTCGCGGCGTTGAGCGGGTCGACCCCCGGCTGCATCGCGAACGAGATGACGGGCAGCTTGTTGTCGAAATTGACCGTCTGGCTCTGCACCCCGAAGATCGCGGTGCCGACCGAATTGCTGTTGCCGTAAGGATTGTCGGGCTTGGACACGGCGGTCGAGTGATGCGCGTCGATCGACAGGGTGACGCCGCCCGGCGCCTTCCACGTCAAATTGCCGCCCAGCGACTTGTTGACGCTGCGCGTCGAGGTCTGCGACGCCGAATAGGCCAGATCCTTGGCCTCGGCGGCAGTGAAGCGTTCGGTATAGAAGATCGGGCCTGCCACCGGGCCGTCGGTCCAGGCGCTCGATGTGTCGTTGTGATTATACCAGATGCCGACATTGTTGTCGCGAATGTCGAAAGTGTTCTGCGAATAGGTATAGTCGACGGTCGCGGTCAGATCGTCGGTCGGGCGGAATTGCAGGACGGCCTGCCCGTTGATCCGCTCGCGCCGTCCGTTGACGATGTTGTAGCTGGCGTTCTGCGGCACCTGATAGACGTCATTGGGGCCGGGGCGGTTGGTGATGTTGGCGTAACGCGGGTCGCCCGGTTGCGCCAGCGAACCCCAATTATTCTCCGAGCCCAGATAGCCGTCGCGCCAGCCGACATTGGCCTGGTTCTGGCTGAAGTTGCGGCGCTGATAGGCACCGGTGATCAGGACGCCGATCCGGTCGTCGGCAAAGGTGTCGGAGATGATGCCCGACACTTCCGGCGTGATCTGCTTGCCGCCGTTCTGCGAGGTGTCGAGGACGCCGCGCGCCGCGACCGAGCCGCGCAGGCCCGGCTTGTCGAAGGGGCGGGGCGTGCGGATGTTGATCGTCGAGCCGATGCCGCCCGACGGAACCGTGGCGCGCCCGGATTTGTAGACCTCCAGCGCGGCGACGCCTTCCGAGGCGAGGTTGGCGAAGTCGAACGAGCGCGAACCCGGTGCGCTGTTGCCGTCGCCGATCGCGGCGGTCGGCATCTGGCGGCCGTTGAGCGTCACCAGGTTATATTCGGGGCCGAACCCGCGCACGGTGACGAACTGGCCTTCGCCGTTCGACCGGTCGATCGACACGCCGGTAATACGCTGGAGCGATTCCGCCAGGTTGGTGTCGGGGAACTTGCCCATTTCCTCGGCGCTGATCGCGTCGACCACGCCCTGCGCATTGCGCTTGATGTCAATCGACTGGCGCAGCGAGGCGCGGATGCCGGTGACGACGATATCGCCCTGCCCCTGTGCGGGATCGGCCGGGCCGGTGGCGGGGGCGTTGGGATCGGTCTGGGCCGGGCCCGGATTGCCCATGGTGGCGGCCGCATCCTGCGCCAGCGCGGCGGCAGGAAGGGTCAGGGCAACCGTGGAAACACCGATGGCGAAATTGGATAGCAGGCGCGCACGAACGCTACGCATAAAAACCTCCCCTTTTGAAACGGGCGCGGTTTGCCGCGCTCTTGAGAACGTTCACTCTCGCAAAGCCATGATGGTGTCAAGAGCGACTTGTCATTGAAATCGAATGATTGTGAACGTTCTCCGGATATGCTTGTCTGACAGCAACAAGCCGGTAGAAGCGCGGCCGATACAGGGAGGATGACAGTGAACAAGGGCAAGTTGGCGAGCAGTCTGGCGATGATCGCGCTGGTCATGGGCGGTGCGGGCGCAGGCACGGTGGCGCAGGCGCAGACGAAGACCCAGGTCAAGGCTGCATCCTCCGCCAAGGCGGCACGCGCCCGCGCCGACCGGATCGTCGCGAAGCTGACCCGCGCGGAAAAGATCGCGCTGGTCCATGGCCTGTTCCCGCCGATGGCGGCGGGCAAGACGACCAACGAACTGATCCCTTCGGCCGGGCATATCGACGGCATTCCCCGGCTGGGCGTGCCGCTGGTCCGCGAAAGCGACGCCTCGCTGGGCGTCGCCAATCAGGTCGAACAGCGGGTCGGCGATGTCGCCACCGCGCTGCCCTCCGGCCTGGCCACGGCGGCCAGCTTCGATCCCGCCATCGCGCGGGCGGGCGGCGCGATGATCGGCGCGGAGGCGCGCGACAAGCGGTTCAACGTGCTGCTGGCGGGCGGCGTCAACCTGACCCGCGACCCGTGGAACGGGCGCAATTTCGAATATCTGGGCGAGGACCCGCTGCTGGCGGGCACGCTGGGCGGCGCCCATATCGCGGGCGTCCAGTCGAACCGCATCGTCTCGACGATCAAGCATTATGTGCTCAATGCCCAGGAAACTGGCCGCAACATCCTGGACGCCCGGATCGGCGAGGCGGCACTTCGGATGAGCGACCTGCTCGCCTTTCAGATCGCGATCGAGCAGGGGCGACCCGGCTCGGTCATGTGCGCTTATAACAAGATCAACGGCGACTGGGCGTGCGAGAACCACCACCTGCTGACCGATGTGCTGAAGCGTGACTGGGGCTATCCCGGCTGGGTGATGAGCGACTGGGGCGCGGTGCATTCGACGGTGAAGGCCGCCAATGCGGGTCTGGACCAGGAATCCGGGCAGGAGCTGGACAAGGACGTCTATTTCGGCGCGCCGCTCGCCGAGGCGGTGGCCAGGGGCGACGTGTCCGAGGCGCGGCTGAACGATATGGTCGCGCGCTATCTGACCGGCCTGATCGAGACGGGCGCCTATGACACGGCCATGCCGCCCCAGGCGGTGACGCCTGATTACGCTGCCCATGCCGAGGTGGCGCAGCGGGCGGCCGAAGCGGGCATCGTCCTTCTCAAGAATGACGGCAATCTGCTGCCCATCGCGCGCACCGCCAAGCGCATCGTTGTGATCGGCGGCAATGCCGATGTCGGCGTGTTGTCGGGCGGCGGATCGTCGCAGGTCCGCTCGGTCGGCGGGGCACCGGTGGAGATTCCGCTGGCCTATGGCGGGTCGGCCTCGTTCGCGCGGATCACCTATCACGCCTCCTCGCCGTTGAACGCGCTGCGCAAGGCGCTGCCGGGTGTCGAGGTGCAATGGATGGACGGGCGCAACCTGAACGCCACCGTCGCGGCGGCGAAGGATGCGGACCTCGCGATCTTCTTTGCGACCCAGTGGACGACGGAGGCCGATGACGTGCCCGACCTGCGCCTGCCCAACCAGCAGGACGCGCTGATCGCCGCCATCGCCGCCGTCCAGCCCAGGACGGTCGCGGTGATGGAAACCGGCGGCCCGGTGCTGATGCCCTGGATCGCCAAGGTGCCCGCCGTGGTCCAGGCCTGGTATCCGGGCCAGCGCGGAGGTGAGGCGATCGCCGCGATCCTGACCGGACAGGTCGATCCCTCGGGCCGTCTGCCGATCACTTTCCCGGCCGATGCCTCGCAACCGCCGCGCCCGCGCCCGGTCGGGCTGGACCGCCTCACCGAGCTGGAGGCGGCCGCGGCGGCCAATCCGGCCGCGTCGTCGGGCAAGACGCTGCAAAGCTTCCCGGTCGATTATGTCGAGGGCGCGGATGTCGGCTATCGCTGGTATGAGAAAAAGGGGCTGAAACCGCTTTTCCCCTTCGGCCATGGGCTCAGCTATACCAGCTTCGCCTATCGCAATCCGGTCGTCACCGGGGGCAAGACGATCCGCGTCACCGTCGATGTGGTGAATACCGGCCAGCGTGAAGGGTCGGACGTGCCGCAAATCTATATCGCGCGCGATGGCGGCGACGCGCCGATGCGTCTGGCTGCGTTCCAGCGGGTGGCGTTGAAGCCGGGCGAGACGCGCCGCATCACCCTGACCGCCGAGCCGCGCATCCTGGCCGACTATGACACCAGCCTGCCGGGCTGGCGGATCGCGGGCGGGCCATACCGCGTTGCGGTGGCGCATGACGCCGCCGACCGGGCGATGGTCACGACCACCATGGTCACGCCGCAGACGATGAAGCCCTAAGCATCCCGCCGGGGACGTTGCCCGGCGGGACGATCGGGGGCAGGGTGGGGCATGTCCCCATCTGGCCCCGATCCGGCTCCGCCGCGCGCACCCCTTCCGCTGGGGCTGTTCGCGCTGGCCAATATCGGCGGGGTGATCGCCTATCTGCCGTTGCTGACCCTGTTGGTGCCACTGAAGGTGGAGGCGATCAGCGCGGACGGCCGGATCGCGCTCCTGTCGCTGATCGCAGTGGCGGGCGCGGTCGTCGCCAGTGGGGCCAATATCCTGTTCGGCTGGCTGAGCGATCGTTCGCGACGGGCGGGCGGCGGCAGGCGCGGCTGGATGGCGATCGGACTGGTCGGCATTGCCGCCAGCTATGCCGCGATCGGCATGGCGTCGACGTCCGCCACGCTCGTCGCGGCGATCCTGGGCTTTCAGTTCGCGGTCAATGCGCTGCTCGCCCCCCTGATGGCGATCATGGCCGAGGAAATCCCCGATGCGAAGCGTGGGCTGGCGGGCGGCCTGCTGGCGCTGGGCAATCCGGCCGCCTCGGCGCTGTCGGCCTGGCTGGTGGGCGAGGCGATGCTGGGGGAGCGGGCCCGGCTGGCGATGGTGCTGCTCGTCATCCTGCTGTGCGTCCTGCCGCTGGTCCTGACGCGCGGGCGTCTTGCGGTGGCGATGGACGACCTGCCCGTCGTCTCCTCACGCCCGCCCCGGCGTGACTTCTGGATCGCCGGGCTGTCGCGCCTGTTGATCCAGGTCGCGGCGGTCGCGACCCAATTCTACCTTCTCTATTATTTCGAGACGATCGTGCCATCGGCGGAGCAGGCCGATCTGCCGCGCTGGATCGGGCAACTCTTCACCTTCGCCTTCATCGTGCCGCTTCCGCTGGCACTCATTTTCGGGCGGCTGGCCGACCGGGCGGAGCGGCGGCAATATGTGTTGCTGCTGGCGGCGCTGGTCGCGGCGCTCGGGCTGTTCGCGATGGCCTTGGCACAAAGCCGCGCGGCGGGGGCGGCGGCCTTCATCCTTTATACCGCCGGATCGTCGGTGTTCGTTGCGCTCCATTCGGGCCTGAGCTTTCAGTTGTTGCCCGATCCGCGTCATCGCGGGCGCGACCTGGGGCTGTTCAACCTGACCAACACCCTGCCGACCTTTCTGGGCGCCGCCCTGACCTGGACCTTCGCCACACCGCAGGATTTCGGCCGCGTCCTCATCGCGCTGGCGATGGTCACGATCGCGGGCGGGCTGGCGATCCTGGGCGTCAGGGCGTGGCGTTAAGGCGGGTGAGGCAAAAAAAACCGGTCGGCGGAAGGGTTTTCCGCCGACCGGACTATGGCCAGCGACGCAAGCGCGGGGGAAAGACGCTGCGCCCGTCCGGCGATCAGAATTTGGCGCGCAGGCCGATCCGGTAGAAGCGGCCCAGTGTGTCGTAGAGCGCCGGATTGACGTCGAGGCCGGTGTTCGTTTGCGGCGAGGGCTCGGGATCGCGGTTGAGCAGATTGTCGACCTTGAAGAACATGCTGACCGCGGGCGTCACGTTCAGCGAACCGCCGATATCGAGGTAGAAGGCGCCCTTCATGAAGTTGCGGTCGATCGTCGGATTGTTGCCGGTCGAGACCGGGCAGTTGGTCGAACAGACGACATATTGGTGACCGATCACGCCGTCGCTGAACCAGCGTTCCTGGATGAGCAGGCTGAACTTGTCGGTGTCGTAGCTCTGGATCGCCAGCCACTTCCAGTCCGGCGTCGCGCCCGAATTGGCCCCGGCGCTGTCGACCGGAATGGTGCCGGGCAGGCCGGGATCGGTGACGAACTTGATGACATGCGTGGCGAGCGCCCGCAGCGTCAGATTGCCGTTCAGCCCCAGCGGATTGCGCCACTGATAGCTGCCCTCGATATCGAAACCGCTGGTCTTGATCGAGGCGAGGTTGAACGCCTGGACGTTGACGAAATTGGGCCCGGCCGTGTTCTGAAGGTTGAACGCCCCGCACGTCTCGGTATTGCCCTGGAAGCAGAGATTGACGATCTGCGCCGCCGACAGGCTGGAGACGACGTCGTTCACCTTGATCGTGTAATAGTCGAAGGACAGGCTCAGCCCCGGTGCCCAGCTCGGCCGGGACAGGACGACGCCCGCCTCGGTGCTGCGCGCGATTTCGGGGCGTAGATTGGGGTTGCCCAGCGTGTTCTGGATGATGAGCACCTGGGTATTGCGGAACGGATCGGTGAAGTTGGGCACCGTCGTCGTGGTGGGGGCGGCGAACAGCTCGGACAGGTTGGGCGCACGCACGTCGCGCGAGGTGACGGCGCGCAGGCGGAATCCGTCGAGCGGCGTGTCCCAGGTGCCGCCGACCTTCCACGCATAGACCGCGCCTGAGGTGGAGTAATGCGTGGCACGGCCCGCCGCGTTCAGATTGGCACGGCCGAGCGCTTCCGAATTCAGGATCGGCAGGTTGAGCTCCAGGAAGCTCTCATAGACGTCGTATTTGCCCGATCCGTTCTTGTAATTGCCCGCATACCAGTTGCTGCCGGTGGTCGAGTTCAGGAACGGGTCGGCCGGGTACGCCGCCGAATTGGGGCTGATGTCGGATACGCCCGCGCCGTAAGGATCGGCGTTCACGCGATAGGCTTCGCGCCGGTATTCGATGCCGGTCGCGATCGAGAGCGGCCCGGCCCACAGGTCGATCAGATTGCCCGAGATGCTGCCCGCCGCCACGTCCTGGGTCTGGCGGGTATGCTGGAACGGGCCGTTGGCGGGCACGATATAGGCGAGTGCCGCCGCTGAGGGCGTCGCGCCGCCGAAGATGTTGATCGGCTGGCACCCGCTGGCCCGCGCGGCCGCATTGGCACAGACGATCTGGCCGTTCAGCGTCGTCGCATTGATCGCCTGATTATAGCGTCCGGTCAGGCTGATATTGTCGACATCGATATCGGTGACGTTGATGCCATGCTCGTAATAGATGTCATAGGTCCAGCTGCCGCCCAGCACATCGGCCTTGCCCTTCAACCCGCCGACGAAGCGATACTGGCGGCGGTCGGTATTGACCTTGATGTTGGGCAGGATCGCGTTGCTCAGGCCATAGCTGAACTGGGTGATGCCGTTGGCGGCGCATTGCTGCTGGATGGATTGCGGCAGATAGGGGTTGGAGCATTGGATGGTCAGCCCCGTCTTGGCCGCACCCGGATTGGGCTGGTTGCTGGTCTTCACCTGCGCGATATTGGCGGTGACATACAGCTCCATGTCGGGCGCGATGTCATAGCCGATCCGGGTATAGCCGTTGATCCGCTCCAGCGCCGATTGCAGCGAGGTGCCCGATCCGACATGGCCCGACTGGTCGCCGCCGACGCAGAAGCCGACATAGCAACCGATGACATTGCCCGCCGCATTCTTCGCGGGCACCCCGTTCGATCCATATTGGAAAGGGAAGGGATTGCCATTGGCGTCGAACGCGGTGCCCTGAAGCGGCCCGGCGCTGATGAGGCCGTATTTGGTGTATTGATAGGCCTGGCCATGGTCGCGATAGAGGAATTGCGGGGTGCTGCCATTGCGGATGCCGGTATCGACCAGCGTCGTCGCGCGATACCAGTCGCGGCTACCGGCCAGATCCTCGCCGAAATTGCCCGGCCCGACGCCCTGATCCTTGGCATATTCGCCGCTGACGATGACATGCAGCCGGTCGCCCGCCAGCGCCTTGCCGAACGCCGCCTGGGCCAGTACCTGTCCGTCATCGCCGTACGTGGTGACGCCGGTCTGAAGATTGCCCTTGAACCCGGTGAAGCGGGTATCGGTGATGAAGTTGATGACGCCGCCGACCGCATCCGACCCCCAGGAGGCCGAGGCGCCGCCGGTGACGACATCGACCCGCTTGATGAGCAGTTGCGGGAACTGGCTGATATCGGGAACGCCCGTCACGTTCGCGCCGACCACCCGCTGCCCGTCGAGCAAGGTCAGGGTGCGGATCGTACCCAGGCCGCGCAGCGAGAAGGAACTGAGGCCCTGTTGCCCGCTCGACGTGCTGAAGGTGCCGGTCGTCGCGCCGGTCGATCCCTGCAGCGAGGGCAGTTGCGCGACCGTGTTGAAGATATTGGGCTGCGCATTCTGCTGAATTTGTTCTTCGCCGATCACCGTGGTCGGGGTGGGGGCGTTATAGCCATTGGCGGTGATGCGCGTGCCGGTGACGATGATGTCCTTGGCGCTGGGGGCGGCCTGCGTCTCTTCGGTGGGGGAGGTGGATGGATCGGGCGAGCCGGTCTGCTGCAAAGGCTGAGCCAGCGCGGGACTGGCGATCAGCGTCAACGCCAGCGCCATGATGCTGGTAGCGTTACCGGATTTTGTCGTGACGCCCGCGCGGCGCTTGCCCATGTTCATTGATCCATCCCCTCACTCGCCTATCGGAGCACGCGCCGTTTGCCGGTGATTCCTCCGTTGTCCCCTACCTTAACCTGAGGAAAGGCAGGGGGCATCTACGACCATAGTCGGTATCGGCGGATTTCAGGGCTGCGCCGCGTAAAGGCTATGATGGGTCAGGATGAACAGCGTCCGCCCTTCCGCACCGCCGAAGACCAGTTGCAGCGGACGCTCGGGCACGTCGATCCGCCCCAGCGTACGACCGCCTGCATCATAGACGAAGACCTGGCCGTTCGCGATATAGACGCGCCCGTCCGGCCCGGTGACGACGCTCTCGCCCCCGCGACTGGCGAAGGGCTTCAGATCGGTCAGCGCGCCGCCCGCTCCGAGGAGTCCGGTATAGGTGCGGTCCTCCGACCCGTTGGCGATCGCGATCCGCGTGCCGGGGCGGCCGGTGATGAAGCCATAGGTGTCTAGCGTGTCGGAAAAGCGCCAGCCGCGATGGTCGGTCGGCCCCTGCTGCCACACGCGGAAGGCGGGCAGGGCGATGCTGCCATCAGGGGCGACATAGGATGTCGGCTTGGGAATGGCGACATCGCGGGCGAACATTTCGGCCAGCGTCGTGAAGTGGTCGGTGGCCGGATCATATTGATCGCGAAACTCGCCATTGTCCCACAGGCTGCCGGGCAGCACGATCCGCGCGCCCGGCGGCGTTGCAGTGGTCGGCGATAGCAGGGTGACGGCGGCGGGGGCCTTGGGGTCGATGCTGTAGACCGTCGCCGCCGGCCCCGCCGAGGACAGCACCATCAGCTTGCCCGCGCCATCGACCGCCAGATTGACCGGATCGAGCGGTGCGTCGGACACCACCGACAGGCCCTCCGCCTCGCTCCAGCCATGGATACGCTGAAAATAACGGTCGACGAAATAGAGCTTGCCGTTCGCGTCCGTCGCACCGCCGCCCAGCGAATAAAAGCCGTCGGCCAGACGACGCACCGGCGCCAGGGTCGGCGAGGGGGCGGGCAGGGCGGCGGGCGTGACGTCCAGCGTCGCGAACTCGCGCTCGCGCACTTCGGCGGCGCGGGTCATGTCGCGGATGGCATTCTCATAGGGATATTTGCTGGCGCGCAGATAGGTGCCGCAACCATCCGCCTGGCAGGTCGCAAAGCCGCTCTCGGCATTCACATGGACGTTGCGGAAACGAAGCGCGTTGTCGCCATAGAGCGTGATCGCGGCGCGCGCGGGTTGCAGCGACCGGGTGACGCGATAGGCATGGAGATTGGCGAACAGCACGTCACGCGCATTGCGTATCTCGAAGGCGACGGCATCCCGGCTCTCGCCCGCTTCCTCCTCGGTCTGGGGAGCCAGGAACTCCCAATGCGCCACCTTGTCGAGCACGATCTCGGCCCGGCGATGATGCTCGGCGGATAGCTGATAGACATGGCCCGGCGTGTCGGTGTTCGACACCATCATTCCGGCCGAGGCATAGGTATCGGGTGTCCACAACCCGTTGAACGTGCCGCCGCCACCGTCCGTGACCAACAGGCTGGGATAATGACCATCCCAGCGCTGCGTCGGGTCGGGATCGCCGGTGTGATCGGCATTATAGGGATCGAAGCGGCTGCCATCGGCCCGGAAGGTGCCGTGACCGCCCTGGAACTTGACGTCGTCGACCAGCGAGGCCTCGCCCGCACGCCACAGCAGCGCGGCGGCACGCGGATTGCGTCCGCCCGCCGCCAGACCCAGGCCCGAAATGACGGCGTCACCGCCCTTGGCGCTTTCGATCAGCCCCTTGGCGCTGCCGACGCCCCGAAAGGCCGGGCTGTCGTCGGTCAGGACGATCTGGGTCAGGCTGGGGTGCAGGCCGATCAGCACGCTGTCGGGGCGCAGGCGCAAGCTGTAGCTGACTCGGTAGAAACCGGCGGGGAAATACAGGACGCGGTGCGTGTCGATCGCCCTTTGCAATGTGGCGGTATCGTCGGTCGCGTCGTCGCCCTTGGCGCCAAGGGCGCGGACATTGGTCCAGGTGGACACCGGCGGCAGCGCGCGGATCGCGGGCGCGGGGGACCGTGGCGCGCCCGACCGCGGCGCGGCATCGAACGTCGTTGCATAATCGCCGGTCTGCCCCAGCGACGGCACCGCCATGCCATAGGTGAAGCGGCCTACCCGGTAATGGCGGCCCGGTCCGGCGACATCGCGCCCGCTGTCGCGGAAATGCGCGAAAACGGGCGTGTCGGTCGCGGTCGCGCCCTCGAACCCGATCTGGGTATAGGCATTGTCCTCGTTGCTGATGATGACACCGGCGCGGCGGACCCGTTCGAACCGGACATTCCTGCCCCACAGCCAGTCGCCATAGCCCCGGTCGATCTCGATCCCGACCGGCACGTTGCGGATCACCGTGTTGACCAGCGTCAGCCCCGCCTCATGCTCGCGGATGGCGGCATCCCGTTGTCCGTCGAAGGTGGAATCGAGCAGCGTATAGGACCAGGCGGGCGAGGGCTTTTCGGTCAGGATGCCATAGCGGCCACCATGGAAATGCAGGTCCTGCCCCAGATTGCCGACCTGATAGATGCCCGCCAGCGCATCGCCCAACCGGAAGTCGATATGCGCCAGATAGCTGTGCTGTGCGGTATGGAAGCGGACGGCGGTCGCGGCCGGATTGCCCGCGCCGATGTCGAAATCGACATTGGCCATCGCCGAATAGAAGGTGCCCGAATTGGCGTCGGCAATGCCCTTGTCGAAGGGCACGCTGGTCGGCGGCGGCACGGGGACCGGCGGTGCCGTCTTGCCTGCCTCGGGCGGCAGGGTGCCGGTGAAGAAGACCATGGTGCCGATGCCCTGCTGGAACCCCGGCGTGTTGGGGGCGAGGACGAAGACCGGCCGCGTCTTGCCCACCCCGAACAGACGCACCCCCGGCCGCATATAAAGCGTGCGGGTCAGGCGATAGCGGCCCGAGGGGAGGAAGACGATGCCGCCGCCCCCTTGGCCTGCGACCCGGTCGATTGCCTGCTGGATCGCTGCGCCATCGTCGCTCCGCCCGTCGCCGCGCGCCGTCACCGTCACCGCGCGCGGATCGGCGGGGGCACGGGTGAAGACCGAGGCCGGGCGATCGGCCCAAACGGGCGACGCGGCGGTCCCGGCGAGCAGTGCCAGAACGGCAAGGGAAAGCGGGCGCGTCATGGCGGTCATCCTCATCAGGCGGAACGGATCGATGGCAGGGTAATTGGAATAGGCAAGGCGACACGTCGGCACGACTGCGACAAAGGTCGTAATGGCCTTTGCCGCCCAAGGCGCGATAGCGAAGGCCGAACGGGCACAAGCGATAAGGGATGCGGGTGAAGGCGACAGACGGAAGTGACGCAGGCGAACGCGCTTATGGCATCGTGGTGATGGGCGTCAGCGGCACCGGCAAGACCACCTTGTCCCAGCGTCTGGGCACGCATCTGCATTGCCCGGTGCTGGAGGGCGATGATTTTCATTCCGCCGCCAATGTCGCCAAGATGCGCAGCGGCCATCCGCTGACCGATGCGGATCGCTGGCCCTGGCTCGACCGGCTGGGCGCGGCGATCGGCGAGGCGGCGCACGGCAGCGGGGTGGCGGTCGCCGCCTGCTCGGCGCTCAGGCGCAGCTATCGCGAGCGGCTGTCGGCGGCGGCGGGCGTGCCGCTGTTCTTCGTGCTGCTCGATACCGATGCGGACGAGATCGCGCGGCGGATGCGCGGGCGGCCGGGCCATTATATGCCGCCCAGCCTGCTCGACAGCCAGTTGGCGACGCTGGAGCGGCCGGGGCCAGGAGAATGCGCGCTGACCCTGGATGCCGGGCAGCCGCCCAAACGGTTGGTCGGCGACACGCTCGCTTGGGTCGAGACGATGCAGGCCGCCTAGGCCCCTCATGGCATCAGCCGCTTGCGTCCCTGCGACAAATGCCACCGCATCGCCAGCGCCGCGCCGTCCGCGTCGCGCGCGCGGATCGCATCGACGATGGCGTCATGCTCGTCCATCATCGCGCCGATCACCTCGGGCGGGCGCGAGCGCGAGATGTCGACCCCAGCGCGCAGGATGTGCATCACCGCGTCCTTCAGGTGATCGAAGACCGGTATGAAGGCCGAATTGCCCGTCGCCTCGACGATGGCGCGGTGCAGCCACCAATCCTCGTCATGCGCAGACGCGTCGGACAGCAGCGCGGCCCGCAGCGCGGAAAGCGCGCGTTCGATCTCGTCCAGCTGATCGCTCGACCGGCGCTGTGCCGCCAGCCGTGCCGCTTCCGCCTCCAGCACGAAGCGCACCTCATAGGTGCCCAGCGTCTTGGCCAGGTCGTCCATCGGCATGTGCGTGCCCAGCCGCTCGGACGGGCGGCGTTTGACATAGGACCCCGCCCCCCGCCGCGCCTCGGTGATCCCGTCCGAGGCGAGCCGGGCCAGCGCCTCGCGCACGATGGTCCGCGACATGCCGAACGTCTCGGCCAGCCTTGCCTCGGAGGGCAGGCGGTCGCCGATCACCAGCCCCTCGTCATTGATGATGCGGACGATCGCCGTATAGGCCCGGTCCGCCAGCCGCCCCTCGTTCATCGCCGCCCCCTTCAGACGATCCGGCTCAGCAGCATGACCAGCGCCAGGCCGACGACCGAGATCACCGTCTCCAGCATCGACCAGGTCTTGAACGTGTCGGCGGTGCTGGTCCCGACATAGCTCTTGACCAGCCAGAAGCCGGGATCGTTGACATGGCTGAAGAACACCGATCCCGCGCCGATCGCCAGTACGACCAGTTCGGGCGAGACGCCGGAGTTCGCGACCACGCCCGGCATGATACCGACCGCGGTGATCGTCGCCACCGTCGCCGACCCCGCGGCCAGGCGGATGCCGACCGCGACCAGCCAGCCGAGCAGCAGCGGCGAGATGGCGTACATGGTGACGAGCCGGGCGAGCAGGTCGGATAGCCCCGCGCTGACCAGCACCTGCTTCAATGCCCCGCCCGCGCCGATCGCCAGCAGGATCGCGCCTGCGGCACCCATCGTCTCATGCCACACGGCATCCTGGATCTTTGCCTCGCGCAGCCGCCGCCCGAACAGCAGGGGCAGGGCGAGCAGATTGGTGACGAGCAGCGCGATCACCGGGTTGCTGGCAGCCACCAACCAGGCCGCGCCCTTCCAGGCCGGGGCAAGCTGGCCCAGTTCGCCGGTCGCGATCAGCAGGACGGGCAGCAGGACGATGAACAGCGCCGCGCCCCGGCCCGGCGTCGCGATATCCAGGCGATGGTCGCCCAGCACCGGCGGTGCCAGTCGCACGCCGGGCGTGACGATCCGCGCCAGCACCGGCCCCGCGATGATCGCGGTCGGGATGGCGACCAGGATGCCATAGAACATCGTGCGCCCCAGATTGGCGCCCAGTGCCTCGACCGCCAGCAGCGGGCCGGGATGCGGGGGCACGAGCGCGTGCACGACGCCCAGACCGGCAAGCGCGGGCATGATGAGCCGCAACTTGGCGGCGTCGCGCGCCGGGCCGTCCGGGATGTTCATCGCCTCCGCCGCCGCCACGACGATCGGCAACAGGAGGACGAGGCCGGTTTCGAAGAACAGCGGCAGGCCGATCAGGATCGCAATGCCTAATGTCGCCCAGGGTGCGGCCTTGGCCCCGGTCAGCCGCAGCGCGCTTTGCGCCAGCGCGGCGGCGGCACCCGACAGATGCAGCATCGCACCCAGCGACAGGCCGAGCGCGACGACCAGGCCCGTGCCCCCGACGATATCGCCCACGCCCTTCTGCACCGCCTTGGCAATGTCGCCCAGCGGCAGCCCGGCGAGCAGCCCGACCGTGAACGCGCCGCACAACAGGGCGATGAAGGGATGCAATCGGCCGCGCACGATCATCAGCACGGCCAGCAGGATGCCCGCCAGCGCCGCCCCGATCAGTCGAAAATCCTCGCCGGTCATCGACGGACGCGTGCCCCGAGCCCGGTCATGCTGTTCGGATCGCGCATCGGCACCCCTCCTAGGTCGTGTTTCCCAACCCCGTGGCGGTGCCTTCACCTGCCCGAAGCTTATCCCAAGTTGTACGACAGGTTTTTGCCATAGGGCAAATGAAAAGGGCTTGATCCCAAGCAAATCACGGATGCATTGTAGAAACCTGTCCAACCGAATCTGTCCAAAGCAGCGGGTCGGTCAGGATAAGCGGACCGTATCGGCATGAAGGACCGGCGGCCGTGGCCCGATGGGGCATGGAGGAGGATGACGATGGAAGGGACTCACGCGATCGCCCGTCAGCCCGTAAATCCGGGCATGGCACCACCCGCTGGCGCGACGTCGTTCGCGCAATTGACCCCGACCCAGATGAAGGTCCTGCGCGGCGTCCATTCGGGGCTGCTCAACAAGCAGATCGCCTTCGACCTGGGCATCGCCGAGGCGACGGTGAAGGCGCATATGACCGCGTTGATGCGCAAGCTGAACGTGCGCAACCGGACCCAGGTGGCGATCGCGGCACAGGCGCTGAGCCTCCACGCCTGAATCCTGGACCTGATCCAGTTTGGCGACGCCCCCGGCCAGGCGGTTACGATAGGCCGAAAAACAGGGAGAGCGTGATGAAGGCGAACTGGCTGCTGAGTGCGGCGGTGGTGATGGCGGCCGTGCCGTCGATGGCGACACCGGCCGCCGCCCGATCCTCGACATCGGTCTATCGGACCGCGCCGGCCGATCCGCGCGCGGTTACGATCCGCGGTGTCGGCGATGGCCGTGCGGACGACAGCGCGGCGATCCAGCAGGGGATCGATGACGCGGCGAAGGGCGGCCATGGCGGCATCGTCTTCCTGCCGTCCGGTCGCTATCGGATCAGCCGCACGATCATCGTGCGTGCGGGCGTCCGCCTTTTCGGCGTCGGCGCGACCCGGCCGGAGATCGTGCTGGGCGATGCGACCCCAGGCTTCGGATCGGGGATCGCCGCGATGATGACCTTCGCGGGCGAGGATCAATATCGATCGGGCAAGCCGCCCGTGCCGGTGCCGACCACCGTCCCCTTCGACGCCAGCCTGTTCGATGCGACCTCCAGCACCTTCTATTCCGCGCTCGCCAATATCGATTTCCGGATCGGTCAGGGCAATGCGGGCGCGGTCGGCGTGCGGTTCCGTGTGGCGCAGCATGGCTATCTGCGCCATGTCGATTTCCATCTGGGGTCGGGCTTTGCAGGCATCTATCAGGCGGGCAATGCCGCACAGGATTTGCGCTTTTTCGGTGGCCGATATGGTATCGTTACCGAGAAGACCTCGCCCGCTTGGCAGTTCACGCTGATCGACTCCGATTTCACCGGCCAGCGCGACGCCGCGATCCGCGAGCATGAGGTCGACCTGACCCTGGTCAATGTCGCGATCCGCGACACGCCGGTCGGGATCGAGATCGATCGCGGTTATTCCGACTCGCTCTGGGGCAAGCAGGTCCGGTTCGAGAATGTCCGCGATGCGGGCGTGCTGATCGCGTCGGAAAAGAGCGTGTTCACCCAGATCGGCTTCGACGATGCGGTCGGTATCGCGACGCCGGTCTTCGCCCGTTTTCGCGACAGCGGGCGGACGGTGGCGGGTACGGGGCCGCGCTACCGCGTCGCCGACTTCTCCTATGGCCTGAAAGTCCCGGCGCTGGGCGATATGGGCGACTTCGCCACCGATGTCCGGATGACGCGGCTGACCAGGGCGCCCGCCCGGCCCCGGCCCGCCATCCCCGCCTTGCCGCCGGTCGCCGTCTGGACCGATGTCCGGACCCTGGGCGTGAAGGGCGACGATAGCACCGACGACACCGCCGCCCTGCAACGCGCGATCGACACCCACCGGGTGCTCTATCTGCCGATGGGGCGCTACCGGGTCAGCGACACGCTACGGCTGCGCCCCGATAGCGTTCTGATCGCGCTGCATCCCAGCCTGACCCATATCTATCTGGCCGATGATGCGCCCGCCTATCGCGGGGTCGGTCCGGCCCGCGCCCTGATCGAGAGTGCGAAGGGCGGGGCGGGGATCGTGTCGGGTGTGGGGCTATGGACCGGCGGGGTCAATCCGCGTGCCAGTGCGCTGATCTGGAAGGCAGGCGAAGCCTCGCTGGTCGATGATGTGAAGATCCAGGGCGGCGGCACGGTGTTGACGCCCGGCAGCCCGATCGGCTTCGGCAATGACCGCGCCCGGTTCGATGGCCAGCATCCCAGCATCTGGGTCACGGACGGCGGCGGCGGCACGTTCAATGCGCTCTGGTCACCCAACACGCTGGCCTCGGCAGGCTTCTACGTCTCGAACACCGAGACGCCGGGCCATGTCTACCAACTGTCCGCCGAGCATCATTATCGTGCGGAGATCGTGCTGGATCATGTCGCCAATTGGGAGTTTCTGGCGCCCCAGACCGAGCAGGAGGTGCGCGACGGCGTCAACGCGGTGTCGACCGAGTTTCGTCACAGTCGCAACATCCTGTTCGCCAATTACCATGGCTACCGCGTGACCCGCACCGCCAAGCCGATGGACGCGGCGGTCAAGCTCTATGACTCGGGCGATATCCGCTTTCGCAATGTCCATGTGAATGCCGAGAGCGGCTTTGCCAGTTGCGATGCCAAGGGCTGCGGCACCTTTTTGCGGGCCAGCAAATACCCCTTCGAGAATGCGATCAAGGACATGACCCGTCAGGCCGAGGTCCGTGAGCGCGAGTTCGCCCGCCTCGACGTGCCGCCCGCGCCCACGACCGCCGCAACCCGCTCGGCCGTCGCGGTGTCGCCCGGCGTCGAAAGGCTGGCCGATGGCTTCTATTCGATCGCAGGAGCGGCGCTGGATACCGGCGGCAGGCTCTATTTCATCGATCGCTTCTTTCAGCGGATTTACAGCTGGTCGCCGGACAAGGGGCTGAACATCGTCGCCGACGCGCCGCTCGATGCGGTCAATCTGGCGGTCGATCGGTCCGGGCACCTGCTCGTCCTGTCCTCGGCCGGGCGCGACGGGACGGTCTACAGCATCGACCCCGCCCATCCGGCCGCGGTGACCGTCATCCCGCCGACCGCCGCCCGCGCCCATGACGGGGCTGGCACGCTGCTGCCGGTCAATGTCTGGGCCAATGGCGAGTTCGCCGACCGGATCGATCCCAAAAGCTACGCCTATCCGACGCTCGCCGATTTGTTCGCCGAGAAGATGGGGGAGGCCAAGGCGCAGGAATATGTCTCGCCCGACGGATCGCTGGTCCTGCCCGCCTTTCGGGTCTGGAACCAGGGGCCGGACGATCATCGCGGCTGGCGCTGGTCCGACACGCTCGATGCCTATGGCTTCACGACCGCAGCGACCGGCGGCGATGTCGTCCTGACCAACGGATCGGAGAACCGCACCTATGCCGGGCGGCTCGGCGCGGACGGGCGGGTCACCGACCTGCGCGTGCTGGCCGAACGCGGCGGCGAGAGCGTGGCGCGCGATGCGGCGGGCAATCTCTATGTCGCGAACGGGCAGGTGTTCGTCTACGCGCCCGACGGCCGGTTGCTCCGCCGGATCGATACGCCGGAACGGCCATTGCAACTGGTGCTCGACGAAAAGGGCAGCGGGAAACGCCTGTTCATCCTGTCCCACCATGCGCTGTACTCGGTCGGGCTGTAGCGCTCGTCCCATCAAGCATAGGGTTAATATTACGGCGCTTTTTTATAATCGAACTGCAGCAATGCGTGTCGGTCAGTCCGCCTGAGCGCCGATACGGTAAATTGTGGAATCACTTGCTCCCCCGTCCGACGACGCTAATCTCGGCGTCAGACGGGGGATTGCGACGTGTTGGACGTATTGATCGCGCCGCAAGCGGTGGTCTTTACCGCAGCGCTGATGTTGATGCTTGCGATCGGCGTGATCGAGGCGTTGGGGCTTGGCGCAAGCGGGCTCGATCTGGACCTCGATCTCGATTCCGGGTTGCTTGACTGGCTGGGCGTCGGGCGGGTGCCGTTGCTCGTCATCCTGATCGCCTTTCTGGCCAGCTTCGGCATTTTCGGATTGGCGGGGCAGCAGATTGCGCAAGGGCTGACGGGGACGTTCCTGCCGGTCTGGCTGGCGGTGCCGGGAGCGGCGCTGGTGTCGGTTCCCGTCACGGCAGGGCTCGGAAGCGTGCTCGCACGCCTGATGCCGCATGACGAAACCACCGCCTTCGATGTCGAGGATCTGGTCGGGCGTCAGGGCGTCATCACGGTCGGCCGCGCCGCGATCGACAGCCCCGCGCGCACCCGCGTCCTCGACCCGCATGGCCAGCCGCATCATGTGCTGGTCGAACCCAATGATCCCGCCGCCATTTTCGAAGAGGGCGATACCGTACTCCTCGTTCGCCGGGAGGGCGCGTGCTTTCGTGCCGTCCTCTATTCCTCACCCCGCCACACCGACTGGATGAAGATATGAACAACCTCGTTCCCGCCGGTGCGGGTGTCGTGCTCCTCTATGCCGGCATCCCGCTCCTCGCGCTTATCATCATCGGCATCGTCACCGCCCGGCTCTACAAGCGGGCGTCGAAGGAGATCGCCTTTGTCCGCACGGGCTTCGGCGGCGAGAAGGTGGTGATGAACGGCGGCGCGCTGGTATTGCCGGTGCTGCACGAAACGATGCCGGTGAACATGAACACGGTCCGCCTGGCGGTGGAGCGGCGCAACGGCGACGCGCTCATCACGCTCGACCGCCTCCGCATCGACGTCCGTGCGGAGTTCTATGTCCGCGTCCGTCCTGACCGCGAAGCCCTCGCCACCGCGGCGCAGACGCTGGGGCAGCGCACGATGAACCCGGAGGCGCTGAAGGAACTGGTCGAAGGCAAGTTCGTCGACGCGCTCCGCTCGGTCGCGGCGGGCATGACGATGAACCAGCTTCACGAACAGCGCAGCGAATTCGTGCAGAAGGTGCAGCAGGTCTCGTCCGCCGACCTGGCGATGAACGGGCTGGAGCTGGAGAGCGTGTCGCTGACCGGGCTCGACCAGACCTCGATCGAGCATTTCAACGCCAACAATGCGTTCGACGCCGAGGGCCTGACCAAGCTCACCGAGCAGATCGAGCTGCGCAAAAAGGCGCGCAACGACATCGAACAGGACACGCGTGTCCAGATCGAGGCGAAGAATCTGGAGGCGAGCCGCCAGTCCTTCACCATCGCCCGCGACGCCGAATTTGCGCGGCTGGAGCAGGAGCGCGAGCTGGAGGTGCGTCGTGCTGAACAGGCGAGCGAAATCTCGCGCCAGCAGACCGAGCGGGAGCGCGAGGCCGAACAGGCCCGCATCCTCGCCAAGCAGCAGACCGGCGCTGCGCAGATCGAGGCCGATCGCGCAATCCAGGAGGCGCGGATCGCCCAGGAACAGGCGCTCGCCATCGCGCGGCAGGAGCAGCAGATCGCGGTCCAGAACAAGAGCCGCGAGGAAAGCCAGGCCAAGGCACAGGCGGACAGCGCGCGCGCCGAAGCCGTCGCCGCCGAGGAAAAGGTCGCCACCGCGCGTGAAACCGAGGTCGCCGAGCGGACCAAGCGCATCGAGCTGATCGACGCCACCCGCGAAGCCGAACGCGCCGCGATCGCGATCCGCGTCGCCGCCGAGGCCGAGGCAAAGGCCGCCAGCGACCGCGCCCAGGCCCTGCGTGCCGCCGCTGAGGGTGAGGCCGAGGCCGAAAAGCTGCGCGCCGACGCCGCGCGCGTCCGCTTCGAGGTGGAGGCCGCCGGACAGAAGGCGGTCAACGAAGCCGCCAATCTGCTGTCCAACGAACAGGTCTCGCTCCAGACCAAGCTGGCGCTGCTCAAGGTCCTGCCCGACCTCGTCCGCGAAGCCTCCAAGCCGCTGGAGGCGATCGACAGCATCAGGATCGTCCAGGTCGACGGACTGAACGGCGGCGGGGCGGCATCGGCGGGGAATGCGTCGTCACCACCGGCTGGCGATGGAAACCTCGCCAATTCCGCGGTCGCCGCCGCGCTGCGTTACCGTGCCCAGGCGCCGGTAATCGACGGCCTGATGAAGGAACTCGGCTTCGACGGCGCCACACTCGACGGACTGGTCCAGGGTGCCACGCGCGAAGTGGGGGCGGGGTAAGCTGCGACCATGTTTCTGCCGTGTGTGTCCGGCGATTGGTCGATAGACTTCACCAATGTAGGGCTGCAGGCGCTGCACATGGCAGTATGGCGATTCTTCCGCCTGACCTGCGGAATGTTGGTCACGTCATCGCGGATGCGGCCTATAGCTTGGCCGATATCGACGCGGAGATTTTGACATTGTCATGACGGTGGTGCTTCTGACGGTGATCGACGCTCCGTTCTGTCGGGAAGCAAGACTGTGTCCGCAGGGAAACAGCTACGCATTCCAGCAGCCGCTCTTTCGTCCATGGCGGTCCTTCAGAGCAGTCACATAAGCCTTATGGTCAGGGTGCTCGCCATATTCCTCGATCCTGCGAGACAAGTGCGCACATGTCTGCAGGTGGCGGGCGGCATGGGGGTACGTCCAAGCCGCTCATCATCACGTCCAGTACGGCCATGGGATCGACCGTACCGGGCGACCCGGCATCGGAGGATGCCTTCAATCCCGATAGTCCCAACCCGCGGGTGGCCTCCGAACTGGCAGGGCAGGCGCTGTCCGGGCGCGGTATCCGCGTCATTGTGGTGCGTAACTCCCAGATCCATGACACCCGCAAGCAGGGGCTGGTCAGCGACATCATCGGGCTTGCCCGTAAGAAGGGCGTCTCAGCCTATGTCGGCGAGGACACCAACACATGGTCGGCCGCGCACGTTCTCGACACCGCCCGTCTTTACCGGATGGCGCTGGAGCGGAACGAGGCCGGCGCGCGCTATCATGGCACCGCCGAAGGCGCGATCAGCTTTCGCGACATCGCCGAGGCGATCGGCCAGACGTTCGGCCTGCCGGTGAAGTCGGTGAGCGCGGACGAGGCTGGTGCGCATTTCGGCTGGCTTGCGGCATTCGCATCGAAGGACATGTCGGCATCCAGCACGTTGACGCGCAAGCGGTTGGGTTGGCAACCCGAAGGTCCGACATTGCTCGCCGACATCTGCGCCATGACGGCCGCAGGCTGACGCATTGCTCAGTCCGCAATATCGACGGATACGAATGCGGTTGCTCGTTCGAACCTTTCCCGATCCACGAGATATGCGACCTCGAACAAGCACGGCACCGCCCCGGACGGTCGGATCGCCAATTGCCAACTCCGTTTCGATACGGCGACGATCACGTCAAACAGCCGGCGCCACGGAATTGTCTTGGGGCCTGGCGCGCCATCGGTGAATCTCGTTACGGCGTCAGCGGGCACTGCGAAGGGTTTCGGATGGGGTTTCACCGTACAGCTTGCGATATTGCCCGGCAAAGCGTCCCAGTTCGAAAAAGCCCCAATCCTGCGCCAGACGCGATACGGTGGTGTCCGGCGTCGGGGCAAGCAGCGCCTCGCGCACCCGCCGCATCCGGCACGCGCGCAGATGCGCCATGGGCGAGGTGTTGCGGAAGCGCTTGAAGCCATCGAACAACGCCCGCCCGCTGACGCCGCTGACCGCGACGAGCTGCTCGATCGTGATCGGATCGGCGGCATGTTCCTCGATATATTGTTCGACCAGTCGGACATGGCGCGGCGCGATAGAGCGGTCGCGGTCGCGCAGCACGTCGCTGTAATTATGCTCCTGCCCCTCGATCAGGCTGAGCAGCAGCGTCTGTTCCAGATGTTCGATCGCCAGGCTCTGGGGATGCGTGCGATCCTGGCACTCGACCAGGCCGACGAGCAACTCGGTGAGCCGCCACCATTCCGCCCCCAGTCCTTCGCGGGGAATGGCAAGGCGGAAGGTCAGCGGACGGCGCAGCGGATGGCCGAGCAGCACCGCGACATGCTGTTCCAGTGCCTCGCGGTCGATCCGCACCATATATTTGGCGCAGTCGGGCGACCAGCGCATCGTCACCAGATCGTCGGGTGACAACAAGGTGCCCAGGGTCGGGGAGGCCTGCACCATGCGTCCGCCCGCGTCGACCATCGCTTGTCCGGCATAGGGCAACATCAGCAGATAGAAATTCTGGAGCTTGCCCGGATCGATCTGGACTTCGGCGCCATAGCCCATCGTCGCCAGACAGGATTGCTTGATGGTCACGGCGTTCTGCCACGCCTGCAACTTGGCGTCTTGCGAGGTCGGGCTGAGCCGGTGGTCGCAATAAAGACGTGCGACATGCGCCCGCGTTTCGTCCACATCCGACGAGCCGAACACGCGGCATTTGTCGAGCGGTTGCGCCTTGGCCTTTGATGGCATCATCCTGTCCAGCATCGCCTCTCCATCGGTCCCGCCGTCACCGGCGAATCAAGCCATGAGTCGTGTCCACCTGCAAGCGCCGGCCGGTTTGCCCGGCTCGTGGCGCAGCATAACATTTCAAACTTAAAATATGCAATCCGCGAACAGCATCGGCGGTCGCTGCATAGTCCCGGCGCGGCACACGCACTTATCCTGCCTCCATTAAAAAGACATGTGGAGACCGGAGAGATGACGCGGATCGGGATCGTCGGTGCAGGCCAGGCGGGACTGCAACTGGGCATGGGTTTGCTGGAGAGGGGGCATGAGGTCATCATGCTGTCCAACCAGACGGCGGAGCAGATTGCGGGCGGCCGCGTCACCTCCAGCCAGTGTATGTTCGACCAGGCGCGGGCTCATGAGCGTGCGCTGGGCATCAACTTCTGGGACGAGGCCTGTCCGCCGGTGGAGGGCATCGCCTTCTCGCTGGTCGGCGAGGATGGCGCGCCGCAAATGTCCTGGGCCTCGCGCCTCGATGCGCCCGCCCAGTCGGTCGACCAGCGGGTGAAGATGCCGCGCTGGCTGGCCGAGTTCGAAAAGCGCGGCGGCGAGTTGCGCATTTGCGACGCGGGCATCGCCGAGCTGGAGGAACTGGCGCGCGAATGCGACTTGGTCCTGGTCGCCTCGGGCAAGGGCGAGATCGGCAAGCTGTTCGAGCGCGACGCGGAGAAGTCGCCCTTCGACAAGCCGATGCGCAGCCTGGCGCTGACCTATGTGAAGGGCATGACCCCGCGTGCCGAGCATAGTGCGGTCAACTTCAACCTCATCCCCGGCATGGGCGAATATTTCGTCTTCCCGGCGCTGACCCTGAACGGGCCGTGCGAGATCATGGTGTTCGAGTCGCTGCCCGGCGGCCCGATGGACCTGTGGGACCCGCGCGCCTCGGCCGACGAGCATCTGGAAACCAGCCTCCACATTCTGAAGCGCTATGTGCCGGAAGAGTATGAGCGGGCGCGCAACTGCACGCTGACCGACCAGCAGGGCTGGCTGACCGGGCGTTTCCCGCCGACGGTGCGCAAGCCGGTGCTGACCCTGCCGTCGGGTGCCAAGGCGCTGGGGCTGGGCGATGCGGTCTGCCTGAACGACCCGATCACCGGGCAGGGCGCGAACAACGCCGCCAAGAGCGCGGCCATCTATCTCGACTCGATCATCGAGAATGCGGGCAAGCCGTTCGACGCCGCCTGGATGCAGGCGACCTTCGATCGCTATTGGGACTATGCGCAGTTCGTCGTCGGCTGGACCAACGGCATGCTGCAGCCGCCGCCCCCGCACATGGTGCAACTGCTCGGTGCGGCATCGGCGCAGCCGCGCGTGGCGCACTGGTTCGCCAACGCGTTCGACGATCCGCGGCGCTTCTTCCCGACCATCACCGCGCCCGAGCTGACCGAGGACTTCATCAAGGAGGCTGCATAACATGGATCGCATGGCTCTTCGCCGGACCTTCGGCCGCTTCGCCACCGGGGTCACGATCGTCACCTGCTCGACCGAGGACGGGGTGCACGGCATGACCGCCAATTCCTTCACCTCCGTATCGCTCGACCCCGCGCTGGTGCTGATCAGCATCGACAACAAGGCCAAGATGGCGGCCCGCCTGCGCGAGGCGGGGCATTATGGCCTGAACATCCTGTCGCAGCAGCAAATGGCGCTGTCGAACCATTTTGCCGGGCGTCCGTGCGACGAGCCGATCGACTTCGACTGGCATGAGGATATTCCGCTGGTGCGCGGCGCGATGGCGCATCTGGCGTGCCGGGTGAAGGACGTGTTCCCGGCGGGCGACCACTGCCTGTTCGTCGCCGAAGTGGTCGATCACCGGCACGAGGACGAGTCGACGCCGCCGCTGCTCTTCTATGGCGGCGCGTATCGGCAGCTGCACGAGATGGCCGCCTGATCCGGCGGCCACCGGCTTAACGACATAAATCACAAAAAAGGGGGATGATATGCGGAAGTTTCTCGCCACGATGACGCTCGCGCTGGCGGCGGGGGGCTCTGCCCCGGCGCTGGCATCCGAACTGGGGGGTGGTGTCTATCCGAACGGGGCGGAGGGCTATTCTGGGGCCGCCATGCCGCCGCCGGGCACCTATTTGCTGGGCTATCTCCAGCATTATGAGGCGGATCGCTTCAACGGGCCGGACGGCGAGGCTGGGCTGCTCCCCAATTTCCGCGTCCGTGCCGATGCCGCGGTGATCCGCGTCGTGCACATGACGCCGGTCAAGATCCTGGGCGCGACCTGGGGGATGCAGGCGATCGTGCCGGTCACCCGGCTGAAGGTCGGGGCGGCGGGCCTGGGTGACGAGACGACGGGGGTGGGCGATGTAACCATCGACCCGATCCTGCTCGGCTGGCATTTCCAGAACGGCGTGCACCTGAGCGCCGGGGTCGACATCAACCTGCCGCTTGGGGCCTATGACCGCCGCAAGCTGTCCAATATTGGGCGCAACTACCTGAATTTCGAGCCGGTCGTGGCGCTGGCCTATTATGGCAAGTCGGGCTTCTCGGTCGATGTGAAGGTGATGTACGACATCAACACCCGCAACAACCAGGCGGTCTTCACCCCCTTCAACCCGACCGGCGCCAGCTATCGCAGCGGCAACGAACTGCACGCCGATTTCGCGGTCGGCCAGCAGATCGGCAAGTGGAAGCTGGGCGCGTCGGGCTATGTCTATAAGCAGACCACGAAGGACCAGGTGTCCGATCCGACGGCACAGGCGTTCGTCGACCGGATGCGCGGCTTCAAGGGGCAGGTGATCGGCGTCGGCCCCTCGGCCAGCTATCAGGCGGGCAAGGTCCAGCTCATCGGCAGCTGGCAGCACGAGTTCCACGCCGAGAACCGGCCGCAGGGTGACAAATTCTGGTTGAAGGCGATCATCCCGATCGGCCGCTAAGAGCTCTGGCCGACTGGGCTCCCCGTCACCGCGACGGGGAGCCATTTTTTATGGAAATTACTCCAGCCGCTCGGCGACCATATGGCCCGACATGCCGCCCAGGCCGGGGCCGGGATGGGTCGAGGCGCCGATCTGGTACAGCCCCTTGATCGGGGTTTCGTGGTTGCCCGGCGTCGCGCGCGGGCGCCAGAGCATGAACTGGTCGAGCGAACAGTCGCCGCCATAGGGATCGCCGCCGACGAGATTGATGTTCAGCCGGGCGAGATCGGCCGGGCTGATCGCGTGGCGGCCGATGATGCTGTCCCGCAGATTGGGGATCAGCGCGCAGAGCCGGTCGATGATACGGTCGGCATAGGCGTCGCGCAGCTCGGGCGTCCAATGGCCGTCCGCCGGGGTGGGAATGATGCCCGCCGCGTCGCCCTTTACCGCGCCGTCGCGGGGCAGCTCCTGAAGCTGAATCCAGAAGATCCACTTGCCCTCGGGCGCGCGGCTGGGATCGAGCGCGATCGGCTGGGCAACGACGATGCTCGCCTCGGCGGGGAGGAGCCCGCGTTCGGCTTCGTTGACCGCGCGCGACACCGACTCCAGCCCGTTGCTGACATGCAGCATCGCCACGTCGCGCAGCGCCGGGTCGGGCCATGCGGGCGGCTCGGACAAGGCGAGGTGGATCTGCATCTCGCCGCGACCATAGCGATAGGCGCTGGCCTCGCTGCGTGCGCGTTCGGGCGTGGCCTTGGGCGACAGGAGCCGTCCGTAAAGCTGGGTCGGCGTGACCGAGGCGACCACCGCCTTGTGCGCGCGCACCACTTCGCCGTCCGCCAGCCGGATGCCGGTGGCGCGACCGCGTTCGACGATGATCTCGGCGACGTCCGCGCCGGTGTGGATGCGGCCGCCCTTTTCCGCGATCAGCCGGGTGAGGGCCGCGACGATGCGGTCGCTGCCGCCCTCGACCATCGGGCTGCCCGCCGCCTCCAGTGACATCAGGACCAGCCGGTTCATCAGCGCCGACGCGCTGCTCTCCGGCGACAGGCCGACATGCAGCACCCAGGGCGCGAACAGCGCCTGCGACAGCGGCGAGGAAAAGTCGCTGCGCAGCCAGTCGCGCGAGGCGCGCAGCATTCCGCCGAACATCCGGCCCAGCCCCTTGGGGCCGCGCTTGCGCACTTCGCCCAGCAGCAGCTTCGCGGTCGGCCAGGACCATAGCTCGCCGCCGAGCAGGCCGAAGACCAGCGGCGCGATGTCCTCCACCTCGGCCATGGCGCGGGCATAGGCCTGTCCGTCGCCCGGCGCGCAGGCGTCGAGCGCGGCGATGTTGGCGGCGCGGTCGGTGCGGAAGATGACGCTGCGGCCATCGTCCATGACCGAGGCGGTCGGCGTCGTCGTGTTGCGGAAGCGCAGGCCGTGGCGCGCCAGTTCCGGCCCCAGCTCGGCATAATGCGGCGAGGTGACGAACAGCGGGTAGAGCGTCGACAGCGTGTCGTGGCGAAAGCCGGGAAGGGTCAGTTCCTCGGTGCGGATACAGCCGCCCGCGACGCTCTCGCGCTCGAACAGCGCGACGCGCTTGCCTTTCAGGGCGAGGCGCGCGCCGCAGACCAACGCGTTGATCCCGCTGCCGATGATGACGATATCGGCGTCTCGGTTCCCGGCCGCCATCGCGAGTCAGCCGTGCGCGGCGAGGAGGGGCATCAGCGGCACCCGCCGCTCCGGCCCGAGCATCCCGTAGCCGCCGTCGACCGCCGTCTCGCTGCCGGTCATGTAGGACGCTGCGTCGGAGGCGACGAAGGCGACGACATTGGCGACCTCGGCCGCATCGGCGACGCGGCCGATCAGGTTGAGATCGCTCGCCACCTTGTCGGCATGGGCGCGGTCGCCCGCCGTCAGGCCATCGAACGGGTCGGACCAGATATGGCCCAATGTCACCATGTTCACGCGGATGCCGTCGGCGGCATAATCCATCGCCTGCGAGCGGGTGAGGTGCGCCAGCGTCGCCTTCGACACCGGATAGGCCCAGCGGCCGATATGCGCGAACTTGCCTGAGATGGAGCCGATATTGACGATATTGCCCCGCGCAGCGGCCAGATGCGGGCGCGCCGCCTCACCCAGGATGGCGGCGGAGACGGCGTTGACGTTCAGCGTCTGGAGCCAGGTCTCACGCGGGGTCGCGGGGCCTTCGTCGCCATAGGAACAGGCGTTGTTGACCAATATGTCGAGCCGCCCGAATTTCGCGATCGTGGCATCCACAAGATGCGCGATGGCGGTATCGTCGGTGATGTCGGTCGCGACGAACAGCGCGTTGTCGCCCAGTTCCTCGGCCAGCTTCGCACCCTGATCCTGGTTGCGCGCGGCGATGACCACCTTCGCGCCCTCGGCATGCAGCTTGCGCGTGATCGCGCCGCCGATCGATGCGCCGCCCCCGGTGACGATCGCGACCTTTCCGTCCAGCATGGCCATGCGCTTATCCTCTTAGCCTATATGTTATGGTGTCAGTCTATGGCCCGGCGGGGCGATGGCGTTATGCAGCCAGTGCCGGGCCTGTTCGCTGGGCGCGGCGAAGATCAGCCCGTGGCCGCCAGCGCGCAGCCCAGCGCCTCGCCCTTTTCATCCGCCAGCGCGGCATCGTGCAGCGCCGCGATCCGCGCCGCCGCACCGGGTCTGGCGAGCGCGGCGGGAACGGCCGCCATGACCATCCCGAAATGCGCCAGCCCGCGCTCGAACGTGTCCGAATAGCCCTTGATCAGATTCTGGCAGCGCAGAATGGCGATCGCCGCCGCGCGATCGGTGCGCGCCGCTCCAAGCGCGAGGTCGAGCCATGCCGCGATCCGCGCCTGTTCCTCGACATAGCGCAGCGTCCGCCGCCGCATCCCCCGCATTCCCGCCAGCAATCGGAGCATCAGGAACCAGCGCAGGCCGGTCGTCCGCACATGGCGACCGCTCCGGAAGAACGGTTCCAGCCGCCGTCGCAGCCAGTCGCGCTTCAGGATGAAGCGGCCGAGGCCAGCGGGCAGCGTCTCGCACACTTCCTGCAGGCGCGGATGCATATATTCGGTGACGGTGAGCAGCTGGTCGTCCTTCGCCCGCACCTCCCGCGCGACGCGGTCGCTGCGCGTCGCGCGCACCTTCAGGTCGGCGACGCGGATCGTGTCCTCATAGGCCATCCACAGCGCCAGATGGCGTGCCGCGGCCCCGGTCAGCGCGCCGTCCGCATCGTCCAGCGGTACGAACGCCGCCAGCCGGTCGAGATACTCCCCGGCATAGTCGGCGTCCTGATAGTCCATCAGCTTGCGCACACCCTCGGTCGCGGTCGCCTGCGCCGCTTCGGGGAGCGTGTTGGCGATACGGGCGGCGAGCGCACGCCCGGCGGCGGTCGTCGGCACCGGTGGACCGGCGGGCCTGTCATCGGCCTCCTCGCCGCCGCCTTTCGCCGAGTCGAAGCCCAGGCCGAAGCCCTTCAAATTGGTTTCGACCGCCTTGCCGCCATGACGGATCGCATCCTCGAACGCCGCGCGCGGGAAGGGCAGGGCCTCGCTGCCCGCCAGCGCGCCGAGCATGATCGAGCTGATGACGCTGCCCGATTTGCTCGCGGCGGCCGACATGTCGAAGCCGATGAAGCGGCGCGCGCGGCGCTTCGCGGCGGCGAGGATGCGCTCGCTCGCCCCGGTGCCGTCACCGAGCGCGGCCTTCTCCGAGATGGCATAGACGCGGTGGGTCGAACCGATCAGCGTGGTGCGATCCTCGCTGACGAAACCGCGCAGGATGGCGCGCCCCGCCTCCATCAGTTCCGAGGCAATGACGATGTCGACATCGCCCGGCACCGGCATCATCGCCAGCACAGGGTCCGGGCGGTTGCCGCCGCTGGGGCGTGACCGCACCAGCTCGATATAATAGACCGTCGATCCGGTGCGCTGCGCGACGCCGGGAACCGACGTGCCCTGCGCCACATAGCCATTGGCGCGGGCGATATGCTGCACCCATTCGGCCAGCACGCCGCCGCCTTCACCGCCCAGCGCCAGGATGGCGATGGTGATCCGGTCGCGATCGGGAAGAACCAGTTCCATCAGAAAGCCCTCGCGGCAAGGTGGCGGCCATGGCGCTGTTGCAGCCAGCCGATGACGCGCCGGGTCAGGCGGTGGCGCCATGTCTCCCAGCGGCCGGGATTGGTGACGATGCTCGCCTTCCAGAAGGAGGGGCACAGCACGGCGGCGTGGGCGACCTCGCCACAATTGCCGCAGCCGACGCAGCTATTGTCGATATGCGTGACCGGATGCTGGCGCAGCGGATCGGGATTGTCGCGGATGCTGAGCGAAGGGCAGCCCGACAGGCGGATACAGGCATGGTCGCCGGTGCAGGTGTCGGGATCGACGCCGAACCGCTCGCGCACCACGCGCTTTCCGTCCTTCGCCGCCTTGGCCAGCAGCGGCTTTTCGCGGCGCTGGCGGTTCAACATGCATTCCGACTGGGCGATGATGACCTTCGGACCCTTTTCGGGGCTGGTCATCGCCTCGCGGATCAGGTCGCGCATCCTGGCCACGTCATAGGTACGGGTCAGCGTGCGCGCCCATTTGACGCCCATGCCGCGCACCGCTTTCTCGATCGGGTGGTTGGTGATGCGCGTGTCGTTCTTCGCGCGCGAGGACAATATGTCCTGCCCGCCGGTCGCCGCCGAATAGCCATTGTCGACGATGACGGTGACGGTCTCGTCCTGGTTGAAGACGGCATTGCCGATGCCTGACGTCAGGCCGTTATGCCAGAAGCCGCCATCGCCCATCACCGCCAGCGCGCGCTTGCCCTCCGGCTTGAACGCCGAGGCGGCGGCGGCGCCCAGGCCATAGCCCATCGTCGTATTGCCGATGTTGAACGGCGGCAGGATCGAAAAGAGGTGACAGCCGATATCGGCCGAGACGTGCATCTCGCCCAGTTCGCGCTGGACCAGCTTCATCGCGGCGAAGATCGGGCGTTCGGGACAGCCGGTGCAGAAGCCCGCCGGGCGCTGCGGCACGGTGGCGGCGACATCGGCGGGGACGGGCACCCCCGCGCGGGGTTCGGGCGCGCGTTCGGGCGCGTGGTTGCGCAGGAACTTGGCGAGGCCGTCGCCGATCACCTGTCCCGAATATTCGCCCGCGCGGGGCATCACGTCCTTGCCGACCAGCCGGGTCTGGATATCGGCGCGGCGCAGCAGCGTGCTGAGTTCATGCTCGATGAATTCGGGCTGGCCCTCCTCCAGCACCAGCACCGCGCGTTTCCCTGCGCAAAAGGCGACGACCTCTTCGGGGATCAGTGGATAGACGACATTCAGACAATAGATCGGGATGCGCGTCGCGCCGAACGTGTCGGACAGTCCGGCCAGCTCCAGCGCGCGGTTGAGCGTGTTGTAGAGGCCGCCCTGCACGATGATGCCGATATCGTCGCGCTCCGGCCCGAACCATTCGTTCAGCCGCTGTTCGCGCACGAATGTCTGCGCGGCGGGCCAGCGCTGTTCAATCTTCTCGATCTCGTGCTGGAAGTTGGCGGGCGGCAGGACGATCCGGTCGAGCGCGCGGCGCGGGTTGGCGGCGGCCTGTCCGACGGTCATCGTCGGGCGGCGATTGTCGCTGGCGACGAAGCTGCCGGTCATGTGGCAGCTGCGCACCCGCATCTCGATCATGACGGGCGTGTTCGACGCCTCGGACAGTTCGAAGCCCTTTTCGACCATGCCCACGATCGTCGGCAGATTGGGGCGCGGGTCGAGCAGCCACATCTGGCTCTTCATCGCGAACGCATGCGTCCGCTCCTGCATGATCGAGGAGCCTTCGCCATAATCCTCGCCCACGATGACCAGCGCGCCGCCGGTCACGCCGCCGCTGGCCAGGTTTGACAGCGCGTCGGAGGCGACATTGGTGCCGACCACCGACTTCCACGCGACCGCACCGCGCAACGGATAGTTGACCGAGGCCGCGAGCATCGCGCCCGCTGCCGCCTCATTGGCGTTGGATTCGAAATGCACGCCTAGTTCGCGCAGCAGCGGATCGGCGTCGGCGAACACGTCCATCAGATGGCTGATCGGCGACCCCTGATAGCCGCCGACATAGGCGACCCCGGCCTGCAACAGCGCCTTGGTGACGGCGAGGATGCCTTCACCCTCGAACGTCTCGCCCGCGCCGAGGCGGAGCTTTTCGACTTCCTTCTTAAAGGACCGTTCGGCCATGGATCAGCTCCCGACGAAAGCGAGGACGCGCAGCGGGCTACCCGAGCCGCCACGGATCTTGAGCGGCGCGGCGACGATGACCGCGCCGGTCGGCGGCAGGCGGTCGAGATTGGCGAGGCATTGCAGGCCATAGCGGCCCGCCCCGTGCAGCAGGGTGTGTGCGGGGTAGGGGGGCGTCATCCCGTGCGCCTGCCCCGCATCGGTGCCGATCGTCTCCACCCCGAAGCCGATGATGTCGCGATCCTCGACCAGGAAGCGCACAGCTTCGGGATCGGGGCCGGGGGTGTGCGGCCCGTCGTCGCGCCGGTTCGTATAGGCATCGCCCTCGCGCTTCGACCAGTCGGTGCGAAGGAGTACCCAGCTTTTCGCGGGGATGCGGCCATGTGTCGCTTCCCACTGGCGGATGAACTCGGCCGTCAGGATGAAGTCGGGGTCGGCGGCGGCTTCGGTCGAGGCGTCGATCACGACCGCCGGGCCGACAAAATGCGCGGGGTCGATCGTGTCGACGCTGTTGTCGGGCAGATCCTTGCCCGTCACCCAGTGGAGCGGTGCGTCGAAATGGGTGCCGGTATGCTCGCCGGTGGTGAAGTTGCTCCAGGCCCAGGCGACGCCGCGTTCGTCATAGCGCGAGATTTCCTGGCGGCTGAACGGTGCTGTCTGGCCGAAGGGTTCGGGCAGGATCAGGACCGGCGTGTCCTCCGACAGTTCCTGCGTCAGGTCGACGATCTCGATCGATCCGCCGGTCAGGGCGGCCGCGAAACGAGACAAGGCGGATTCGGCCATAGTCGCTCTCCGATTTCGTATTTCTTGATCGAAAGCTGCCGAAAGAAACGTGCATATGCAACCAAATTATTTTGGAGCCGGTTGCGACGGGACGGGCCAGGGGGTAAGGCCCTGTGGAATAGGGAGCTATTGGATTGGACCATCGTACGCAGGGTGATCCCGGAACGGCGGCGTTCCAGGTGGAGCGTTATCCCTTCTTCCTCATCAACCGGCTGGCGAGTCGGTACAATGCGACGATCGAGCCGCGCCTGCGTGACATCGGCCTCGATATACCCAATTGGCGGGTGCTGATGATCCTGGGCGAACACGCCCCGCGCGGGGTGCGCGACATCGCCGAGGCGGCGGTGATCCCGCTGTCCACCATGACCCGGATCGTTCAGCGCATGGCCGCCGCCGATCTGGTCACGCTGACCCCTAGTCCTGAGGATGCGCGCGTCACCATGGTCGCGCTGACCCCGATCGGCGAATCGAAACTGACCGAAGCGCGGCAGGCCACATCGCCTGTCTATCAGCAGGTAATCAAGGGACTTTCCGCGCGCGATTTCGACCGGCTGCTGGCCCTGCTCGACCGCGTCTACCGCAATCTGGAGGGCTGATCGCCCGAAACCCCCTTGATTGGTGGGTCGATATATTTTAAGTCTAAAACAAATAGAGGAGATGCCGATGCGTGTCGTTTGTCTGGGTGGCGGGCCTGCGGGGCTGTATTTCGCGATCTCGATGAAGCTGCGTGACCCGTCGCATGACGTGCTGGTCGTGGAGCGCAACAAGGCGGGGGACACGTTCGGCTGGGGCGTGGTGTTTTCGGACCAGACGCTGACCAATTTGCGCGCCAACGATCCGGTCAGTGCGGCGACCATCGAGTCGGAATTCGCCCATTGGGACGATATCGAGGTGGTCGTGGAGGACCATGTCGAACGCTCCGGCGGGCATGGCTTTATCGGCATCGGGCGCAAGCGGCTGCTGAACATCCTGCAGGACCGCGCCCGTGAACTCGGCGTGCGGTTGCAGTTCGAGACCGATTTTGATGCCGACCTGACCAAATGGGCCGATTACGACCTGATCGTCGCGGCGGACGGCATCAACAGCCGCATCCGTACCGCCTATGAAGACAAGTTCGATGTCGACATCGATACCCGCGCCAACAAATTCATTTGGCTGGGCACGCCGCGCCTGTTCGACGCCTTTGCCTTCATCTTCGAAAAGACCGAGGCGGGCTGGATCTGGGCCCATGCGTATCGGTTCGACGAGACGCGCTCGACCTTCATCGTCGAATGCTCGGAGGCGACGTGGAAGGGGCTGGGCTTCGACACGATGGAGCAGGCCGATGCGATCGCCGCGTGCGAGCGCATCTTCGCGCGCCACCTGAACGGCGAGCCGTTGCTGACCAACTCGGCGCATCTGCGCGGGTCGGGGGCGTGGATCAATTTCCGGCGCATCCTGTGCGGGCAGTGGTCGTTCGACAATGTCGTGCTGCTGGGCGACGCCGCGCATACCGCGCATTTCTCGATTGGATCGGGCACCAAGCTGGCGCTGGAGGATGCGATCAAGCTGGCCGAGGTGATGAGCCGCGACCATATCGAGCAGGACCGCGCGGGCATGGCCGCCGCGCTGGCCGAATATCGCAACGAACGCCATGTCGAGGTGCTGAAGATCCAGAATTCGGCGCGCAACTCGACCGAATGGTTCGAGACGCTGGACCGCTATCTGGATTTCGACCCGAAGCAATTCGCCTATTCGCTGCTCACCCGGTCGCAGCGGGTGAGCCACGAAAATCTGCGCCTGCGCGATCCTGAGTGGCTGAACGGTATCGAGCAGTGGTTCGCCGCGCGTGCCGGGGGCAATGAAGCGGTGCCGCCGATGTTCGCGCCCTATCGCCTGCGCGAACTGACCCTGCCCAACCGCGTGGTGGTGTCGCCGGTGCTGACCTATGAAGCCGGGCCGGACGGGGTGCCGGGGGACTTCCATCTCGTCCATTACGGCGCACGCGCCATGGGCGGGGCGGGGCTGATCGTGACCGAGATGACCGCCGTCTCGCCCGAGGGGCGGATCACGCCCGCCTGTCCCGGCCTGTGGAATGACGAGCAGACGGCGGCGTGGCGGCGGATCACCGACTTTGCCCATGCGCAAGGGGCGGGCAAGCTATGCATCCAGCTTGGCCATGCTGGCCCGCGCGGCGCGACGCTGCCGGGATCGGTGCAGCCGGATCGGCCGTTGCCCGAAGGTGGCTGGCCGCTGCTCGCCGCGTCGGACAAGCCGTATCGGCCGGAAAGCCAGCGCCCGTCCGCGATGACGCGCGCGGATATGGACCGGGTGCGCGAGGATTTCGTCGCCGCCGCCATTCGCGCCGTCGAGGCCGGGTTCGACATGATCGAAATCCAGGCGGGACACGGTTTCCTGCTGTCGTCCTTTATCACCCCGCTGATGAACGAGCGTACGGACGACTATGGCGGCAGCCTGGCAAACCGGCTGCGCTTCCCGCTGGAGGTGGTGCGGGCGGTGCGCGCGGTATGGGGTGAGGACCGGCCGCTGGCGGTGCGCATTTCCGCCCATGACTGGGCAGGCGAGGCGGGGGTGACCCCGGCCGAGGCGGTGGAGATTGCCGCGGCCATGCGCGACGCAGGTGCTGACCTGATCGACGTGTCGGCGGGCGAAACCGCGCCTGAGGCCCGGCCGGTCTATGGCCGCATGTTCAAGACGCCCTTTTCCGACCGCATTCGCAACGAGCTGGACTGCCCGACCATGGCGGTCGGCAACATCTATGAGGCGGATCACGTCAACGGCATATTGGCGGCGGGCCGTGCCGATCTGGTCGCGCTGGGGCGGCCGCATCTGGCCGATCCCAACTGGACGCTCCATGCGGCGGCGGCGGCAGGCCATAAGGTTCCGGTGCCTTCGGCCTATGCCCTTGGCCAGGCACAGCTTATGCGCAACGTCCAACGCCAGTCGGAGACGGCGTGACGGCGCCTGTGGAGACATTGATTTTGACGGATCGCATTCGCGAAAAGCATGACGGGGCCTTGGCGGGCCGCATGGACATCAAGGTCCTGCTGCGCCTGCTGAGCTGTTCGATGACGATCGAGAAGCGGCTGCGCCGCCGCTTCATCGAGCAGTTCGACACGACCCTGCCGCGCTTCGACGTGCTGGCCGCGCTGGAGCGGCACTCCGGAGGGATCACCATGGGCGAGCTGTCCCGCTCGCTGCTGGTGTCCAACGGCAACGTCACCGCGCTGGTCCGCCAGCTGGAGTCCGACGGCTATGTCTCCAGCCAGCCCGCGCCCGAGGATCGCCGCCGCTATATCGTGGCGCTGACGCCGCAGGGGCGGGCGCATTTCGAGGAACTGGCCGCCGCGCATCATGGCTGGATCGCGGCGATGTTCGACCGCGTGCCCGATGCGCGGATGGCCGAACTCTATGACCTACTGGCGATCCTGAAACAGTCGCTGGGGTCCGAAGGAGAGGATAGCGAATGACATTCCGTTCGACTCAACAGGTCCGCTTCGCCCATGTCGACGGTGCGGGCATCGTCTTCTATCCGCGCTATTTCGAGATGCTGAACGCGGCGATCGAGGATTATTTCGCCCATGCCGTCGGCGTCGATTTCGCCGAGATGCATGGCGATCGGGGCTTGGGCGTCCCCACCGTCCGGCTGGAGGCCGACTTCGCCATGCCCAGCCGGTTGGGCGACATGCTCGACTTCCTGGTCACGCCGGTACGGGTCGGGCGCAGCTCGGCGGAAATGTCGGTGCAGGTGGAATGCGGTGGCGAACTGCGCTTCCGCGCGACCGTGGTGCTGGTCTGCATGAATTTGAAGGAAGCCCGCTCGGCCGAATGGCCCGCCGACATGCGGCCGAAGGCGCTGAGCGTCGCGGCCTGATCCTTCCACCGGGCCGATCGACGGCGCGCGGGTCCCGGCCCGCGCGCCGTTTTTTTGCGTTTTGGCCCTTCCCTTCAGGATAGGGATCGGGGTGGGGCGCTTCATAAGTGCGATCAAAACAAAACCGCCCCCGATTTTGGCGATCGGGGGCGGTCTTTACACCTGTCAGGGGCGGGTTTTACCCCGCGACGATCGAATGGCGCAGCTTGCCGATGCCGACGACTTCGCCCTCGATCACGTCGCCCGGCCACACCCACTCCTGCGGAGTGCGGCCCGCGCCGACGCCTTCGGGGGTGCCAGTCGCGATGATGTCGCCCGGCTCCAGCGTGATGCCCTGGCTGATGTCGGCGATCAGTTCGTCGACCTTGAAGAGCATGTGGCTGGTGTTGTTGCGCTGCTTCTCGACGCCATTGACCGTCAGCCACAGGTCCAGCGTCTGCGGATCGGGGATTTCATCGGCGGTGACGATGCACGGCCCCATCGGGCAATAGCTGTCCTGCCCCTTGGAATAGATCCACTGGCCCGCGCGGCGGCAATCGCGCGCGCTCATGTCGATCAGCGTGGTGTAGCCGAACACATGCTTCAACGCATCTTCACGGGCGACGCGCTGCGCGGTGGTGCCGATAATCGCGCCCAGCTCGATCTCCCAGTCCAGCTGCTGGGTGATGTCGGCGCGGTGGACGATCGGCTCGCCAGGCGCGATGACGCTGGTCGGCGGCTTGGAGAAGATGACCGGCTTCTTGGGCAAATCGGGCGAGGTGTCGAGCGCGGCGGCGCTCTCCGCGACGTGATCGATATAGTTCAGCCCGATGCCGAACACGTTCTTGCGCGGGCGCGGGATCGGGGCGAGCAGCTTGACGCCCGCCAGCGGACGTGCACCATCGACCGGCCAGCGGCCCTTGGCTTCGTCGAGCAGCAGCTTGAGTTCGGCCGCCGCGACCGGCCCCAGATCGATGAAATCGAGCATTCGCGACGGCAGCGGCACACCCGCGCGTGCGCCCAGCTTGGCGACGTCGATGACCAGACCATCGACCAGCACGCCCAACCGGCCTTCGGCTTCGACATCGGCGCGATACGTAACGAGACGCATGGTAATCCTTTCGAGGTGGGGATCAGGACAGGACCGGCTGGTGCCCGCCATTGTCGGCAAAGGCTTCCGATCGGTAGAGATTGAGCGCGCGCATCGCGGGCAGATCGTGGAACGAGAACAGGCAGGCGTCCTCGCTGGCCGATCCGTTGGCATGTTCGTGCCACATCCAGGACGGCACGACGAAGATGTCGCGCTCCTTCCAATCGAAGCGCTTGCCGCCGATGATCGAATGGCCGGAGCCCTTGGCGCATTGATAGACGAAGCTGCCGACCTCGCGATGCGCCTTGGTGTGCTCGCCGGGCCGCAGCAACTGCATCGACGCACCGATGGTCGACATGGGCGGGCCGCCGTTGAACGGGTTCACATAGTTCATATGGATGCCGTCGAAGGGCGAACCGTCGGTCGCGCGCGCATAGCGGAGCAGCGCCTCATAGGTCGGCTCCCATTCGTATTTCAGCAGCGGCGAATAGCGCTTCGACCAGCTTTCCCCGGCGGGCAGCAGCGCGGCATTGCCCCAGGTCGCGGTGGAATCGTCGACCGCATAGCCGACCGCCTGGTTGAGGTCCGGGTGGACCTCGTAGAAATTGGCCTCCAGCGCGTTCATCAGCGGGATGTCCAGCCCGTCCTGCCAGATGCAGACCGAGCCGTCCTCCGCCACGCCATGTTCGTGCCAGGTGCCATTGGGGGTCAGCACGAAGTCGTTGCGGCCCAGCGTCATCTTGTGGCCATCGACATTGGTGAACGCGCCCGCGCCCTCCATGATGAAGCGCAGCGCGGAGGCGGAATGGCGGTGCGCCGAGGCGACCTCGCCCGGTCCCATCACCTGAAGGCCGGTGTAGAGCCAGCCGACCGCCGCCGACACGTCGCGGCGCCCCGGATTGGCGAGATAGACGACACGGCGCCCGGCCTTTTCCGGGCTTACCAATTCGAGCGCGCGCAGCACATGGTCGCGCAGGCGGTCATATTGCCACAGGACCGGCACCGACTGGGACTTGGGTTCCCAAGGTTCGATCTTGTTGGCGACGGTCCACAGCGCGCCCGCGTGCTGGCTTTCGAGGTCGCGGTAGAAATCCACCAGTTCGGCCGTATCGCTGACATTGGCGCGCCCGGCGACATCCTCGCGATAGGCGTCAAAGCTCTCCGTCGACATGCTCGATCTCCTTGTGGCATCGAATTAGTTCAGGCTTAAAATATCTTGCCAAGCGCTGTCAATCGGGGTTAGGAAAAACTTGCACATGCAAGGAATGCCTCATGCTGAACCTGCCCCGCTTCAAGGCCGCCGCCGTCCAGGCGGCCCCCGTTTTCCTCGATCCCGCCGCTACCGTGGACAAGGCCGCCAGCCTGATCCGCGAGGCAGCCGCCAACGGCGCCGAACTGGTCGCCTTCCCGGAGGTATTCGTAGCGGGCTATCCCTATTGGAGCTGGATCGCCGATCCCGTGTCGGGCAGTCCCTGGTTCGAGAAGCTGGCCCGCGCCTCGATCCTGATACCGGGGCCGGAGATCGACCGGGTCTGTACCGCCGCGCGGCAGGCGGGCGTGCATGTCGTCATCGGCGTCAACGAACGCAGCCCGGTGTCGCTCGGCACGCTCTACAACACACTCGTCTTCATCGGGCCGGACGGTACGATCCTGGGCAAGCATCGCAAGCTGGTGCCGACCTGGGCCGAAAAGCTGACCTGGGCGCATGGCGACGGGTCGACGCTGAAGGTCTATGACACCGCGATCGGGCCGCTGGGCGGGCTGGCCTGCGGGGAGAACACCAACACGCTCGCGCGGTTCAGCCTGCTGGCGCAGGGCGAACTGGTCCATGTCGCCAGCTATATCGCGCTGCCGGTGGCCCCGCCCGACTACGACATGGCCGAGGCGATCAAGGTGCGCGCCGCCGCGCATTGCTTCGAGGGCAAGCTGTTCACCATCGTCTCCTGCTCGACCGTGTCGGAGGAGATCATCGCGGCGATGGAGACGTTGGTCCCCGATGCGCGCGCGCGGCTGGAACGCAGGAACAGCGCCTTCTCCGGCATCCTCGGCCCCGATGGGCGCGTCGTCGGCCAGCCGCTGATCGACGAGGAAGGCATCGTCTACGGCGAAATCGACCTGTCGCGCTGCATCCAGCCCAAGCAGATGCACGACATTATCGGCCATTATAACCGCTTCGACGTGTTCGACCTGCGCGTGAACGCGGTGCCGCAACAGCCGGTGCGGATCGAGACCGCGCCCAAGCCGCCGGTCGAGCCCGAGCCGACCGGCGACGCCCAGCCCTGACATTCCAGAACAGACCCCAGAGAGGATCACCATGACCGTCCGCAGCTATCGCATCGGCCAGATCGTGCCGTCGTCCAACACCACCATGGAAACCGAAATCCCCGCCATGCTCCGCGCGCGCGAGGAGATTTTGCCCGAGCGTTTCACCTTCCATTCCAGCCGGATGCGGATGAAGAAGGTGGTCAAGGAAGAGCTGGAAGCGATGGACCGCGACAGCGATCGCTGCGCCACCGAACTGTCCGACGCGCGGGTCGACGTGCTGGGCTATGCGTGCCTCGTTGCGATCATGAGCATGGGAAAGGGCTATCACCGCGAGTCCGAAGCAAGGCTCCACGCCCGCACCGTCGAGAACAACGCCGCCGCGCCCGTCGTCACCAGCGCGGGCGCGCTGGTCGATGGGCTGAAGCGGATGGGGGCCAAGAAGATCTCGGTCATCTGCCCCTATATGAAGCCGCTGACCCAGCTGGTGGTCGATTATATCGAGCATGAGGGGATCACGGTCCACGACTTCACCGCACTGGAAATCCCCGACAATCTGGAGGTCGGGCGGCACGATCCCGAGCGGCTGCTGGAAATCTACAAGCGCGTCGACCGGACCGGCGTCGATGCCTTCGTCGCCTCCGCCTGCGTCCAGATGCCCTCGCTGCCGATCATCCAGCGGCTGGAGGATGCGATCGGCGTGCCCGTCGTCTCGGCGGCAGTATGCACCACGCACCAGATGCTCGACCGGCTGGGGCTGGAGCGGCGGGTGCCAAATGCCGGTGCGCTGCTCAGCGGTCGCTACTGACGGGAGCGGCCCCGATGCATGTCGATATGCGCACGCTCGACCCGGCGAGCCGCTACAAGATCATCGGGGCCTGCGTCACGCCCCGGCCGATCGCCTGGGTGTCCAGCGTATCGGCCGAGGGGGTGCCCAATCTCGCCCCCTACAGCTTCTTCAACGCGATCGGGAACGACCCGCCGATGATCGCGCTGGGGCTGGTCGCACATCCGGCCAAGGGCGCGAAGGACACCGCCGGGAATATCCGGGCGACCGGCGAGTTCGTCGTCCATCTGGTCGACGAGGCCCATGCCGAGGCGATGAACCGGTCGAGCTACGATCACCCGGCGGGGGTCGATGAAGGCGCGCTGCTGGGTCTCGACATGGTGGCCGCTGCCCAAGTCGGCGCGCCCCGCATCGCGAGCGCGCCGGTCGCGTTCGAATGCCGGACGCGGCGCTTCCTCGAAACCGGCCCGCACCAGTTCGCGGTGCTGGCCGAGATCGTCCACGCCCATATCGCCGACGCCTTTGTCGCGAACGCCGAGCGGCTGCATTTCGACATCGCGGCGATGAACCTGATTTCCCGGCTGCACGGCGCAGGCTGGTACGGCCGACAGACCGACCGATTCGAGATGCTCCGCCCCGCGCATCCCTGATGTGAGAGGAACAAGTCCATGGCCAGCTGCGCAATATCGGACGTCCGCCACGCCTTTCTCGCCACGCCCGAGGAGATTATCGACGAGGCCCGCAACGGCCGGATGTTCATTCTGGTCGATGACGAGGACCGCGAGAATGAAGGCGACCTGGTCATCCCCGCGCAGATGGCGACGCCGGACGCGATCAACTTCATGGCGCGGCACGGGCGCGGGCTGATCTGTCTGGCGCTGACGAAGGACCGTGTCGACCAACTGGGCATCGGCCCGATGGCCAAGGCCAATGGCACGCGCCACGAAACCGCCTTCACCGTCTCGATCGAGGCGCGGGAAGGGGTGACCACCGGTATTTCCGCCGCCGACCGCGCGCGGACCGTTGCGGTGGCGATCGACGGAACGAAGGGCGCGGCCGACATCGTAACGCCCGGTCATGTCTTTCCGCTGATCGCACGCGACGGCGGCGTGCTGGTGCGGGCCGGGCATACCGAGGCGGCGGTGGACGTATCGCGGCTCGCCGGGCTGAATTCCTCGGGTGTGATCTGCGAGATCATGAACGAGGACGGCTCGATGGCCCGGCTCGACGATCTGGTCGGCTTCGCGCAGCTTCATAACCTCAAGATCGGCACCATCCGCGACCTGATCGCCTATCGCCGCCGCCACGACCATCTGGTGCAGAAGCGCGCAGAGACGGTGTTCGAGAGTGAATGGGGTGGCCAGTGGCGTGCCATGACCTTCTGGAACAAGGCGACCGGCAGCGAACAGGTCGCGCTGGTCAAGGGAGAGGTTCGGCCGGACAAGCCGACGCTGGTGCGCATGCACTCGCTGTCGCCCTTCACCGACATGTTCGGCGAAACCGGCGCGCGGGCGCAGTTGCTCGCCCGCTCGATGCGGATCATCGGCGAGGAGGGGGCCGGGGTGGTCGTGGTGATCGACCGCCCGCGTCCCGATGGCCTGACCCTCGCCATCCATGCGCGGGCCGGAGCCACGCTGCCTGACATGGAGGAACTGCGCGATTACGGCGTCGGCGCGATGATCCTCAACGAACTGGGGGTGGGGGAGATCATGCTGCTCACCAACACGCACCACACGCTGGTCGGCCTCGACGGCTATGGACTGAAGATCGTCGGCGAACGCGGTATCGGTCGCGGATGACGCCGTCGACGATGACCTGCTGCCGCTGGCTTTGCGCGCCAGCGTCGCCGCGGGCGTGCACTGAAACGGAATGGGTCGTGCTGTGCAGTTGTCGTTCGTCTACGCCGTCGAGATAGGCATCGACCATGGATCGCGCGTATTGAGGGTCCGCTTATACTCGCGCGACGCGTCGTCGAAGAACGGACGCAGCGCCTCGGGGATGACCCGACGAATATAGAAAATGCCAGTGCGAGGATATTTGATGGGACTGGCCATACGGATCACGTTGTACGCATCCTTTGTACACAAGGATGGGTAAAGCGTCCATGAAGACCGTCAAAGCCGCACAAATCCGCCATTCTGGCGGGTGCTGGTGACCCCTACGGGAGGGATGTCACAGTCACAAAAAGCGCAGATTTGCGGGCTTTTTGTGTCTTGCGATCAGCCACGCTGTACCTGCTTGCTGTACCAACGCGGTTGAGTTGCACAACATAGTAAGGCTTTCGCTTGCGGCAATATCAAAGGCCATATTCCCTTGGTCGTCGATGCCATTGACGTGCTGAGGCGTTATAGGCCCTTATTCTGTCCAGGCTTTGGCAATGTTCAATAATACATATGGGTTAAAGAAACCCAGAATGCCGATTCTCGTAAGATCATTTAAATACGTCGCGGTCAATTCACCCGCGTGATATTAAGGGGAGGTGCGAGCGGGAACCCATTTCTTTCAAGCCGCTATCACTTTTCCGAGCGCTCTTCAGAATATATCCTCCGCAACAAGCCACGCGTAAGGAACAGGGTCCGATTTTTCTGGCGTGCTGCGCCATCGGCGGTGCTCCGTGAAGCGGCTCGGCGGGGCGCCTTCCTCCCGTTGTGGCTCAATTCCGCGAGAATCCAGCAAAGCGATCAATTCGGCCATGACACCATCACGTTCGCGAACGAAACGCGAGGCGAAGCAGCGCCACACGGTCCAACCCGCTCGCTCCAGCATGCGTTGACGGGCCATGTCATGCGGCCATTGATCGGGGCCGTGGTAACGGTCGCCATCGCATTCGATCGCCAGTCGCCGGTCGTTCTCGCCCTCGACAACCAAGTCGATCCGCTTGGTACCCACCGGCACCTGCGTGTCGACGCGATAACCCCGTTCGACCAAAAGGTCGTACATTTCGATTTCGAATGGCGACTCGCATCTGGCCCGGCGATCGGCAACCATGGTGGTGTCGCCCGCAAAGGGTGCATGGAAATGCTCGATCAGGCTTCGGCGCAATTTGTCGGCCGCACGCAAATCCTCCAATTCCACCGAGCGGACCAGCACCATCCGGTCGCGTGCCCGGGATGCGGCGACGTTGAAGCGCTGCTCATAGCCCAGGCCGGACAGGCCGCTGCTCTTCCCATCCGCGACCAGCGAAATGAACATGATGTCGCGCTCGTCGCCCTGAAAGGCTGCGGGCTCGCCGACGCGGATGTTGTGACGCAGCTGGACTTCGGAGCCCAGCACCTGCTCGATCGCTGTCATGATCGCGACGGCCTGTTCCTGGCCGAGCAACGTGGTCACGCCGATCGAGCGCTTGTGCATCGCCGGATCGTCGGCGATGCGACCGATGGCATCGACGATACAGTCGACCTCGGGCGGATTGACCTTCCCCCGGCGATAGCCGTCCTCGACCAGAATATCGATCAGCGGCGGATCGAGGCGCTCGGATGCCGATGGCAGGCGCAGCGGTACTAGCTGGTGGCTGTAGAATTGCGCTTTGGAGTATTCGATGATTGGCCCGACGCAGCGGAAATGTTCCTTGAGCAGGATCGCCCCACCGGCAAAGACGACCGTACCCAGGTCGTATAGCGACTTTTCCTCGCGTAGCGCGGATCGATAGTCTGCGACCTGTCCACCAAGATGGCGGTCGGCCAGTTGGTTCATCCGTGCCTCTTCACGGAAACCTGCATCCGGACTGACCTGCCGATCATCGCCGACGATCAGGACTTGGCGGGCCCGTAGAAGGGCTGGAAGGGCGGCGACGGTCGATTGCGACGCTTCGTCGATCACCACCAAATCGAACAGGCCCAGTTCGGCGGGCAGCGATTCCGATACGCGGTAATGCGGCATGATCCAGCAGGGCAGGGCGTTCTTGGCGCGGTCAGCCGCGGCACGCGCATCGGCACGATAGCGACCCGCACGGATACCGGTGCCGCGCCCCAGCTTTCGCATCGCTTGCGCATAGGAAGCGAGCGCCGTGCGAACCTGATCGCTGGCCTTCTCAGCCAGGCGGCACCAGGTGCGAAGTTCGATCGCCTCTTCATAGGCGCGGCGCAGCAGCGATTCCTGCTCGCCGCGTTCCTGCCCCAGCGCGCGCAGCCGATCGTGCCGATCGACCCGGCGCAGCCAGGTGGACAGCCTGCGTAGCGTCCAACGTTCGCGCCAGTCGCCGGGCGTCAGTGCGTCTTCGGTGCCCGTCACGGCCTCACTGCGTAGTCGCTCCGCCCAACCGGGTGCGCCGTTTTCGGCGATCAGCGCGGTCAGGTCGCGGATCGTCGCGAAGCTGGGGATCAGTGCGCGCAGCACCGCCACCTCGCTCAGCGCCGCCTGCCACCGACGTTCGAGCAGATGAGCGTCGATGCTCTGCTGTCCGACCATGTCCTGCAGTATGGCAAATATTTCATCACCGATGGCGCCGCCAATGGTACGCGCCAGCGTCACCAGTCGGTCGCGCTCCTCTTCGGCGGCGGATAGGCGGAAGACCAGCAGATGCTGGTCAAACAGCATGATCAGCGCCTCGGTCGCGGCATCGTCGCCGATCAGCGGGCGTCGCCATCCGGGCAGAACTATCCGAACGCCATCGGCCAATGCCCGCTCTTCGTGCGCCAATGTGCGAAGGGCGGCGATGTGTGCAAGCTGCCGCCGCATGGCTTCGGCAGCGGCTGGCTCTTGCCCGGCCACCGGATCAACTCCGGCAAGCGGTCCCGCATGGTTCCACGCCGCCGCCAGCCGGATCGCCCGATCACAAAGCGCGAGATAGCGATGAACCTCGGTCCATTCGCTGGCATCACCGGGTGCGCGGCCCGAAAGACGGACGGTGGCGACCTGCGTCTTGAGCTGTCGCGCGAACAGGCTCTGAAACAGGCCGAGATCCTCACCGGCCGCCAATCGGCCAACGGTTTCGCGGAAAGCCGCATCGGTGACGGCGTCATCCGGCAAAACGACCGGGCGGACCAGGAAATGCCGCGCCTCGGCCGCGACCTGCCCGGCTTCGTCGGCCAGTCCGTCGAGGGCGACCAGCGCGGGATCGTCGGCATCGGCTAACCAGCGGTCGCGCACGGTGGCCGACCAGGCAAAACCGCCCGCCATCGCCTGCCGCCGGATGGTAAGCAGAGCCTCGGCCTGCGCGCGCAAGGTGGCGACGGCCTCGGCACCGATCTGTCGTCCCAGTGCCTGATCGCCCCCGGTCCGTTCACCCAGAGCGCGGGCCTCGACCAGATCACGGTGTATCGCACCGATTGCCGCCGCACCGGGCAGGTCACCCGGCGGCGGTGGCTGGTCGAGCAGCGCGATCCGTTCGCCCGCTTCCTTGCGCGCCGCGCGCAGCCGGATGATGGCGGCATCGTCGAACTCGGGTTCGTGCGAGGCGATGATGTCGATCGCATCGGGCAGCCAATCCGCCAGTTCTCCCGCCGCCATCACGCGTCGTGCGGCATCGGCGGGTTCGACCGACGCGCCGTCAACCATAGCCACGGTCATGGCCTGTCGACCGATATCCTCTACTTGCCGGTCGATGCTGGCGAGCTGGCGGTGAATCGCTTCGATCCGGGCATCGAGCACCGCGATCTGCTGCGCCGTTTCGGTCGGGCGAGTGCGGTGCAGCCGGTCGGCGATGATATCGACCGATTCCTGAAACTGTTTCAACCCATCGCGGTCGCTGTCGAGAAGGCTAACGGCGAGCGGGCGGACGGCGGCGGGCAGCTTGTCGCGCAGGACCTTCAGCGCGGGTGCCTTTTGCGAGGTGACGAGGACCCGTTTGCCGAGCGCCAGATAGTGGCTGATGATATTGGCGATGGTGTGGGTTTTGCCGGTGCCCGGCGGCCCCTGCACGACCACCCCCGGCCGAGTCGCGAGGCGCTGGATCACCTCCACCTGTTCGCGATTGAACGGCATGGGGAAGAACAGGTCGTGGCCCGACCCGTCCGAGGATGTGACGCCCGGCACCGTCGAGACGCCGCGATAGCTGGGATAGGCCTCCGTCGTCGCGCTGTCGGCGGGTGGTTGCAGCAGGACACGGACGGCGGGGGGCAGGGCTTCCGGATCATCGATCGTGACAAGGGCAGCCTTGAACCGGCGCAGGTCGTCCATCAACTGCGTCGCCTGCCGCGTGCGTTCGATCAGGATCCAGCCACCATCAACTTGCAGCGTCTCGCCGCTCGGTGGGTGGCGTTCGCCCAGATCGGGCAGATAATGCCCGTCGGGATCGAGTAGCGCGACCGCCCGGCGTAGCGGCGGTGCAAAGCTCTCAGCATCGAAAGGAGATAGGCCTTCGCCCTCCATTGCGTCGAGATAGCGCTGCGTGCCGGCCTGCCACTCGTCGACCGAGGGCGCGTCGAGCGCATCGAGCGGAGCTGTCTCGATCCCCGGTGGGGCTTCGCTACGCGGGCGAATGTCGATGCGGTGCGTGACCTCGTCCAGCGTCAGTTCGACGGGGATAGTGAGCAGCGGGTGGTGCAGCCGCCCGAACGGCCGGGTCCAGCGCGCGACGCCGATGCCCCATACCAGTTCGACCGGCTGCTCCGACCCGCCGTCCAGCGTCTGACGAAGCGCGAACAGGCTGTTGTACAGGTCGATCGCTTGGCGGCGGGGTCGTTCCTCCAGCGCCCAGGCGGACCAGATCTCGCGTTTGTAGCCCTCCAATGCCGAGTTCAAACGCGCAGCTTCAGGGTGATCGATCAGCGCCAGGCCGGGCGTTTCGATCCCGTCGCGTAGCGCGTCATCGAGCATCTCTCTAGGCAGTTCGCGGCGCAGACTTGGTACCTGCGCGACATCGTCGCGCAGGTCGATCCAGCGTCGCAATTCGGGGTCGCTTGGCACCGGGGGAGGGCGGCGGACAAGGCGGTCGACACTCAACCAGCGATGATCGTCGCCGTCGCGCACGTTGACGAGGACGCCGGGAAGAAGGATGATATCCTCACCCGATCGCCGAAACGCACGATAGTCCGCCATGTCGCTGACCGTGCGCAATCGATCTCGTTCGGTTGCCTCGACATATTCGATCAGTGCCGTCAAGCGATCCCGCTCGATCATAAACCCCCGTCGCCTTTGCTCGATGTCATCCCACCTTCACACGCCAAGCATAGAAAGATGAAGGGGTGTCGGTCATCTTTTTTGCACTGACCAAAATGGATGAAAAAATTCGGGCTGTGGCGACCTTGACCTTGTGTCACTGTTCGCGCCACCATCGGGAGATCTAACGGGGGCAACGATCGTATATGGTTAGCTTGCAAAAGGGGCAGACGGTTTCGCTCGCGAAGTCCGATGGCGGCAGCCTGACCAAGGTTGCGATGGGACTGGGCTGGGATGTCCGCAAGGGTAAGGGGCTGTTCGGTCTGTTCGGCGGCGGTGGCGGCGACATCGATCTCGATGCCTCTTGCCTGCTGTTCGATGGCAACCGCCGCATGGTCGACGAGGTCTGGTTCCGCCAATTGTCGAGCAAGGACGGCAGCATCGTCCATAGTGGCGATAATCGGACCGGTGCTGGCGACGGCGATGACGAGACGATCAATGTCGATCTGTCGCGCGTTCCATCCTCGGTTCAGACCTTGGTCTTTACGGTCAACAGTTTCCAGGGCGACAGCTTCGAGCGGATCGCCAATGCCTATTGTCGATTGGTCGACCTGACCACGGGACGCGAGATGGCACGCTACGACCTGACGGGGGAGGGTAGCCACACCGGGCAGGTGATGGCCAAGCTGACCCGCAACGGTCAGGGCTGGGATATGAAGGCGCTGGGTGAGAAGACGACAGGGCGCACGTTCCACGACATGAGTTCCGCGATCAACGCTGTTCTCTGAACTATCGTCCAGGCGGGGAATTGCGGGGGATGACCGAGCTTCAACAGGGCGGCAACACGCCTGTCACCGGCAGCCAGATGTCTGTCGGCTTTTCGTGGGCCATACCGTCGGGGCGTGATGTCGAGGCGGATGCGTCTGCTTATCTGCTGACCGCAATCGGTAAGGTTCGCGGCGATGCGGACATGGTGTTCTATAATCAGCCTGATGGCGCGGCCGGTGCGGTGCGCTTCGGCGATCGTGCCGGGCCGCGCGGAAGCTTTACCGTCGATCTGGCGCAATTGCCCGTCGAGCTGGAGCGCATCGTCTTCTGTGTGACGATCCACGAGGCGCAGGCCAAGGGGCAGACGTTGGCGCTGCTCGCCAATGCCGAAATCTCCGTGACCCCCGCGGGCGGCGGCGACACGATTCGCTATCGGCCGATGCTGGCTGGAGCGACCGAAGCGGCGATGGTGTTGGGTGAGCTCTATCGGCGGGGTAACCAGTGGAAGTTTCGCGCCGTGGGGCAGGGGTTCAATGGCGGCCTGGCACCCTTGGCGCGCTCCTTCGGGATCGAGGTGGCGGAGGATGCCGCTCCGCCGCCGGCGCCTCCGTCATCCCCACCGGCGCCGCCTGTCCGTCTGAGCAAAGTCACGCTCGACAAGCCGGGCCAGACGGTCAGCCTGGAGAAGAAGGGCAGCCATTTTGGCGAGATCATCGTCAATCTTAATTGGTCTCGCGGTCGCAAAGCGTTTTTCGGCGGCAGCACCGCGATCGATCTAGATCTGGGGTGTCTGTTCGAACTGACCAACGGGCGCAAGGGTGTGGTGCAGGCGCTGGGCCGGGCGTTCGGTGGTTTTGATCGAGCCCCCTATATCGCCTTGTCGGGTGACGATCGCACGGGCGATGTCTCGCAGGGAGAAACGATGCGCATCAATGGTGCCCATTGGTCGGACCTGCGTCGCCTCGTCGTCTTCGCCAACATCTATGATGGTGTCCCGAACTGGCAGCAGACCGATGGCGTGGTGACGGTCACCATGCCGGACCAGCCGCCGATCGAAGTCCGCATGACCGAGGGGCGCAATGACCGCCGTCTGTGCGGCATCGTCCTGATCGAGAATGACGGCGGGCGGCTGAAGGCGACGCGGATCGTCGAATATGTTCGCGACCAGCAGGTGCTCGACGAACGTTTCGACTGGGGTCTTCGCTGGGTCGCGGGCAGCAAGGATTAAGGCCGTCCGACCATGGTCGACGGCATACGGGGGAAAAATGTTTAAGTACTTCAAGGGATCGTTCGCCTTTTCGGCGATCTGCCTGGCCATCGGGGCCTGGATTGGCTGGACGTTGACGCATGATATCGCGGGCACGCTGGGGATATTGTGGATCGTGCTGGTGCTCGGCGTGCTGGAGGTTTCGCTGTCGTTCGACAATGCGGTGGTCAACGCTACCGTGCTGCGCGACATGACGCCGGTCTGGCAGCGTCGCTTCCTGACCTGGGGCATCATCATCGCGGTCTTCGGGATGCGCATCCTGTTCCCGCTGGTCATCGTCGCGATCGCGGCGCGCTTGGGACCGATCGACGCGGTGGTGCTCGCCGCGACAGATCCCGTCGCCTATGAACGGATCATCACCGGCGCGCATGTCGGCATCTCGGGCTTTGGTGGCGCGTTCCTGGCGATGGTCGGGCTGACCTTCTTCCTCGACGAGGAAAAGGACTCGCATTGGATCGGCCTGATCGAGCGGCCTTTTGCCGGTCTCTCGCGGATTTCGGGGCTGGCGATCGGCATAGTGCTGCTGGCGATCTACGGAATCTCGCGCGCCATTCCCGCCGAGGAGGCGATGACCTTCCTGACCGCCGGAATCTTCGGCCTGCTTGCCTATATCGCGGTGCAGGCAGTCGGTGCGATCCTGGAAAAAGACGACGAGGAACCCACCTCGGGCAATGCGGCCGCGACAGTTGCGGTGGCCAAGTCCGGCCTCGCCGCGTTCCTCTATCTCGAGGTGCTGGACGCCAGCTTCTCGTTCGACGGTGTGATCGGTGCGTTCGCACTGTCGAACAACCTGTTCATCATCGCACTCGGCCTGGGTATCGGCGCCATGTTCGTCCGGTCGATGACGGTCATGCTCGTCGATAAGGGAACGCTGACCGAATATCGCTACCTGGAACACGGCGCATTCTACGCCATCATCGCGCTGGCCGCGATCATGCTGATCTCGGTCCGGGTCGAGGTGCCCGAAACCGTCACCGGCCTGATCGGTGCGGCGTTTATCGGCATGGCGTTGTTCGCATCGGTCCGCGCCAACCGGCGAGAAGGCGATGGCGACGTGGCGCTGGAGGAAGCGGTGCCGGTCGCGCCGACCGGTGAACGCCTGTCCATCTAAACGATCAAGAGAGAGGAAAAACCAATGTCAGTCAGTCTGGCCAAGGGCGGCAATGTCAGCCTGTCGAAAGAAGAACCCGGCCTAACCCATATCCTGATCGGTCTGGGCTGGGATACACGCACCACCGACGGCACCGATTTCGATCTCGATGCCAGCGCCTTCCTGCTGGGCGCCAATGACAAGGTGCGAGGTGATGCCGACTTCATTTTCTACAACAACCTGCGCTCTTCGGACGGTTCGGTCGAGCATACCGGCGACAACCGCACCGGTGAGGGTGACGGTGATGACGAGGCGCTGAAGGTCGAATTGGGCAAAGTGCCCGCCGATGTTCAGAAGATCGCGGTCAGCGTCACCATCCATGAAGGCGAGGCCCGGCGCCAGAGCTTTGGCATGGTATCCAACGCGTTCATCCGCGTGGTCAACGATGCCACCGGCCGCGAGATCGCGCGGTACGACCTGTCCGAGGATGCCTCGACCGAGACGGCGATGATCTTCGGCGAAGTCTATCGCCATAATGGCGAGTGGAAATTCCGCGCGGTCGGCCAGGGTTTCAAGGGCGGCCTGGCTCCCATGGCCCGCAATTATGGCGTCAATGTCGGCTGATCGCCGACCCTATCGAGGATAGCAAAGATGGCAGTTTCTCTCTCCAAGGGCGGCAATGTCAGCCTTAGCAAGGAAGCACCGGGCCTGCGCGGCGTGCGTGTCGGCTTGGGCTGGGACACGCGCGTGACGGATGGCAGCGCGTTCGATCTCGATGCCAGCGTGTTCCTGCTGAACGAAGGTGGCCGGGTGCGCTCGGATGCCGATTTCGTATTTTACAACAACAAGAACGGCGCGAACGGCGCGGTCGTCCACCAGGGCGACAACCTGACCGGCGAGGGTAGCGGCGATGACGAGGTCGTGGTCGTCGGCCTCGATCAGCTTCCCGCCGACATCCAGAAGCTTAGCTTCGCGGTGACGATCCACGAAGCTGAGGGGCGTCGCCAGAATTTCGGCATGGTGTCCAACGCCTATATCCGGGTGGTCAACGCGGACGGCGGCACGGAAATCGCGCGCTACGATCTGTCGGAAGACGCCTCGACCGAGACGGCGATGATCTTCGGCGATCTGTATCGCCACAATGGCGAGTGGAAGTTCAAGGCGATCGGCCAGGGCTTCGCCGGTGGTCTGGGGCCGCTTGCCCAGTCGCTTGGCGTCAATATCTGACGACGCGATCCCGCCGGGGAAACCGGCGGGATCGGCCTGTCGTGGTCGTTCATTCGGGACATTCTTACTTCATGTCGGCCGTGCCGGACCTCGCGCCTCCGCCCTATCGCTTCGCTCTGCCGACCGGTCAGTTGACCATCCGCGTCAACCATAGCCGTTGGCCGTTGGAGGCGCTTTGTGACTTTGCCGCGCGGGAGAACCCCAAGCGCGGCTATCTGGTCGTGTCGCGCGTGCTGGGGCGGCATCTGCCCGCGCGGGCCAGCGTCATGCGGCGCAGCGTTCGCGACCTGGCTTCCGCCATCCCCGCCGATCTGCCCGGCCCGGTGCTGGTCATCGGACTGGCCGAGACGGCGGTTTGCTTGGGCCAGACGCTGCACGAGGAATGGCAGCGTCAGACCGGGCGCGAAGATGTTGGCTTCATCCATTCCACCCGACAAACGGTCAACGCACCGCTGCTGTGCCGGTTCGAGGAACCGCACAGCCACGCCTCGGCACATCTGATCTATCGCCCGCAGTTCGATGCACTGGCCTGTCCCCGATCGCTGGTGATCGTCGATGACGAGATTTCGACCGGCACCACCGTTCGCAACCTCGCAGCCGCATTGATCGCCGAATGGCCGCAGGTCGAAAGGGTCGTTGTGGCGACGCTCACCGACTGGACGGCGGGTCCAGATCGTTGGAGCGCCATGCCGCGCTCGACCGAGGTGGTATCGCTGCTTCGCGGGCGGTTGGACTGGACGCCTGCCGCCGACTACCAAGCCGATTTGGGCTTCGAGGCGCGGGCGGGGTCGCTCGGCACCATGCCGACACATATCAATTACGGACGGCTGGGGCGGTCGGACTCGCCCGACTCGCTGCCGGTTGAGCCATTACCCGATGGCACGGAGCCATTGCGGATCATCGGCACCGGCGAGTTCACCTATCTGCCCTTCCGCCTCGCCGAACGGCTGGAGGCGGAGGGGCGTGACGTGGTGGTGCAGGCGACCAGCCGCAGCCCGGCGCGGATCGGCGGCGCGATGGCGACCAAGCTGTGCTTCGGCGACAATTACGACACCGGGGTCGCTAACTATCTTTACAATGCCGATCCCGCCGATGGGCGTGCGAATTGGATCTGTCATGAAACGCCGATAGCCAGTGTCGATCCGGCGCTGATCTCAGCGTTGGACGCTTCTGTCTTGGGGTGGCGATGACGATAGGGGCGATCGCGTTCGTCGATCTGGACGACACGCTGTTCCAGACGATCGGGAAATGTCCCGACGATGTTCCCATCGACCGGTTGACGCCGCTGGGCTTCACCCGGGAGGGCGACCCGCTCAGCTATGCAACGCCCCGCCAAATGTCTTTCCTGAACTGGCTGGCTCAGACGACGCGTCTGATTCCGGTCACGGCGCGTAGCCTGGATGCGCTGCGTCGGGTTCATATCCCCTTCGCCGCCGCGATCTGCGCGCACGGCGGGGTGATCCTCGACGATCATGGGCAGGTGGACGAGGAATGGGCCGCCCGCATCGCCGCCAGCGCCGAAGCGCATGTTGCCGAACTGATTGGCTATGCCGACGCCATTGCAGCCGAGGCCGAGCATAGGGGGCAGGCGATCCGCGTCCGCGTCCTGACCGAAGTTGATGTGCCGCTCTACGTGTTGGTCAAACATGCGACGGCCGACAGCGCGTCGCTGAACCAGGTGGTCAACGCCGCCGTGCCAAGCCTGCCCGTCGGCTGGACCGATCACCGCAACGGCAACAATATCGCGCTGATGCCGCCCTATCTGGGCAAGCGGCACGCGGTCGAGCGGCTGCTACCCCGGTTGCGGGCCGCGCATGGCGATCTGCCGGTTCTGGGCATCGGCGACAGCCTGACCGATGCGCCCTTCATGGCGGCCTGCGACTTCGCGATGATGCCGGTGGGATCGCAACTGGGCAAGCAGGTGCTGCGTGGCGGCTGATCCCGCCACCGTCCTGGCAGGACTGCAATTCTCGGGCAGCTATGCGCCCGAGGATGTGACGTTCCTGCTCAAGCCGGTCGCGCTCGACGCGACGGATGTCGTGGAGAAGGAGGCACTGATCCAGTCGGGCCGCCGCCATTACTCCGAGATGATCGCGCCCGAAACCGTGCCCGGCGACGCCTATCTCTCGCTGTACGATGCGGCTTTGGCGCGCAATGGCGCGCGGCTGGCGCAGGATATCGCAAGCCTTGCTGCGCATCTGGCGGCGCGACGTCCCGGTCGCCCCGTGGTGATCGCGAGCCTCGCACGTGCTGGTACGCCGATTGGCGTGTTGCTGATGCGGCTGTTGCGGGCCACCGGGCATACTGCGGATCACTATGCCGTCAGCATCATTCGCGATCGCGGCATCGACCGGAACGCGCTGCGCCATATCGCCGATCGCCACGATCCGGCCGATGTCGTCTTCGTCGACGGCTGGACGGGGAAGGGGGCGATCGCGCAGGAACTGCGTGCTAGCCTCGCCGACCGGCCGTTCGGCTTCGCGCCAGTGCTGGCGGTCGTCGCCGATCCCGCCGGGCAGGCGGACATCGCCGCTTCCCATGACGATTACCTGATCGCCTCAGGCCTGCTGAACGGGATTGTTTCGGGGCTGGTCAGCCGCTCGATCCTGCGCGACGATCTGGTTGGGCCGGACGATTTCCATGCCTGTGTCTGCTACCCGCAGTTCGCCGCCGCCGACCGTTCGCGCGCCTTTGTCGATGCGCTGACGCCATTGGCGCTGCGAGCGATGGTGCAGCCGATCGACGGACATGCGGCACGGCGACCGGCGCTGCGTCAGGCATGCGAGGCGATGGTCACGCGTCTGCTCGCATCGGGGCAGACCATTGACCGCAACCGGATCAAGCCGGGCATCGCCGAGGCGACCCGTGCCTTGCTGCGTCGTATGCCCGAGCGGTTGCTGGTCCGCGATCGCGACGATGCCGATGTCGCGCATCTGCTGCATCTGGCCGAACGCGGCGGCGTCCCCGTCTCGGGCCTTGGCGACGACAGCCGTTACCGCGCGGTCGCCATCATCCGCAGCCTGGGGAACGACTCATGATGTCGGCGATGATGCTGGGCGCGACGCTCTACATGCCATGCACCCGGCCCGATCTGTTCGAGCGGTTGTTCGGTCCTGCTGCCGTGCCAGGGCTGCGCTCAGCGGTGCTGTGCCTGGAAGATGCGGTCCTCGTTTCCGACATTCCTCTAGCGATGGCGCATCTGGTGGCGCTGCTGCGTCGGCTGGCGCAGCGGGACGCCGCATCAGGCGATCCAATGATCTTCGTCCGGCCGCGCGATGGGGCAATGCTGGACCATATCCTCCGCTTGCCCGGCATCGAGCGGGTCCAGGGCTTCGTCCTGCCCAAGGCCCATGCCGAGAACATGCCCGCCTATCTCTCGCTGCCCTATGCGCCGGGGCATCGGTTGATGCCGACGCTGGAGACGCGGGAGGCACTCGACCCCTATGAGCTGCGTCGGCTGCGCGATCAGTTGCTGGCTGTGCAGGATCGCATCCTGGCGCTGCGTATCGGCGGCAATGATCTGCTGCAGACCATGGGGTTGCGCCGCGTGGCGGGGCGAACCGCCTATGACGGGCCGCTGGGCGCGATGATCGGAATGCTGGTCGGCAGCTTCGCGCCTTGGGGCTTTGCCCTCAGCGCGCCGGTGTTCGAGCGGTTCGGCGACACCGCGCTGCTCCGCGACGAAGTGCAGCGCGATGTCGAGCATGGCCTGTTCACCAAATCGGCGATCCATCCCGATCAGGTTCCGGTCATCCAGGCGGCGCTCGCGGTGCCGTCGCACCAATGGAGGGAGGCGCAGGCGATCCTGGCGCCGGACAGTGCGGCGGTGTTTGCCCATCATGGGGTCATGTGCGAACCATCGACCCATCGCGGCTGGGCCGAGCGGATCCTTGCCCGCGCCGATGCCTTCGGCGTGGCAGATTCCATGTCACGCCCTGCGTCGATACCGCTGCGCGCATGAGCATAGGGGAGAGTAGCATGAGCGATTATCGGACCAAGATCGACGAGCAGGTCGGCAGGGGCGTCCGCTTCGAACTGTATCAGTTCGTGCGCAAGAGCCACGCGCTCGGCACGCCGATGCACGTTCCCAATGCCGCGCCGAACGGAACCGCCGCCACCATCCACCTTCACCCGCCGCATCCCGCCACCGCGCGCCAGTTGCGGATCGTGCTAGATGGCGGTGCAGCGCTCTTGGAGCCGGGCGCTCTGCAATATGCCAAGGGCCGGTTGCAGATCGACATTCAGAAGAATGCCGGTGCCGGTGGCTTTTTTGCCCGCGCCATCACCTCCGCCGGGACCGGTGAGAGCGCCTTCGCGACCCGCTATGCTGGACAGGGCGAGGTGTGGACCGAGGCGACCCCCAAGCATTTCATCCTGGCGCAGATGGATGGGCCGCAGGATGCCCTGATCCTCGACGACGGCGCCTTCTACGCCTGCGACGGCAATATCGCTGTGTCGACCCATATCCACCGATCCGTGCAGGGCGTGCTGTCGGGTAACGGCCTGATGCAGCCCAAGCTGACCGGGGCGGGGGCCTTTGTCGTGGAGTCGCCGGTGCCGGTCGACGAGATCGAGGTGGTCGAGCTGGATGGGCGTGACGAACTGATCGTCGATGGCGACCTGATGCTGATGTATTCAGCCGGGTTGCAGGTCGAGCTTCGCCCGTTGGTCCGGGGGCTGCGCAATGCGATGCGTAGTGGTGAGGGGCTGGTCTTCGTGTTTTCCGGGCGTGGCACGGTATGGCTCACTCCGACGATGCGGCTCGGCTAACCGAGGTCAGGCGGGGCCGTTGTCGCCATAGCGCTGCTCGATGAAGCGCAGATTGTCGGCGAAGCTGTCGATATCGTCCTGTGCCATCGATCGGGACAGCGTTTCCGCTCGAGTGACCATGCGATCGAGCGCCTCATTGAGATTGTAGCTCGCCGAACGACCCGTCGTGCGGAAAATCTCGGCGCGGTGAGCAGGGGGGATTTCGGCATAGCTGGCGATCAGTCGCGGCAGATGCGTGTCGCGCATCTGGCGAACCTCGGCCAATGCCGAGACCATCAGGCTATTGTCCCGGGCACGCGCTTCGATATCAGCAATGAGCGAGACGAGCCGGGCCACGCGCGGGCGCGACGCATCGGGCAGGCGTTCGTCGTCGGGGCTGATGGCAGGGTTGCTCGGAACGGGCGCAGGGGGCTGGGTGGCCGACACGTCATCGGGGGCTGAGAGCCAGTTGGCGATTCGATCAAGAAACCCCGATACCATGTCTTGCGCTTGTCGCCTCCGTCCGGAGGCGAGACTACCGCATGCAGCGGCTACAAATCCAGCGGGCTGGTGGAATTGTCACGCGATGCCAGTGTTTCCATCGCCTGGTGCGCCTCGGCCAGGGCAGCACGAAGCTTGTCTCGGGCGCGGTCGGCGGCGAGGCCTGGGTCGATACGCGTCTGATCGCTCATCACCTGCCTGGCCGCCATGGCGACTTGCAGCGCCGACAGCGTTGCAGTGCGCGCCTGGATGATCGCCTTGTCGAGGACGGTCTGATTGGCGATTAGCAGGTCCAGCGTCATCACGGCCTGCTGGTGAATGGCCTGCTGCGTGAGCAGGGCCTGTTCGCGTTCCAGCAGGATGGCAGATCCGCGATCCTGCATGGCGGCGGCGCGTTCGGGCTGTTCGACCCGCAACTCCCGCGCCGCTGACTCGATCATGGGGCGCAATAGCTCGATCGTCGTTAAAGACTGCTCCAATCCGCCAGCGGCCCTGGCCAGGCGATCGCGGGCCGATGTGAGGAGGATCATCCGCCGAGTGGATTCATCCCGTTCGGCATCTAGACGCATCACCAGCGTGTCGATGTCTTTGGGTGATAGGCCGGGGGCAGTCTGCTGACGGCCCCGCAGCCAGGGAAAGCGAGGCGGCGGCGGGGGCGCATCCCATGCCGCGATCGACCGCTCGACATCCGCTATGATGGTCTGTGCAGATCGGCCCTCGACCAGTGCAGGCAGGTGAGCTGTGGCATCGGAGGATGTGCACATGGCACCTTCGCCAATCCGGTCGAGTATAACGTCACTGGCATCGCGGACCCACCGTCGGACGATTTCTCTCGCAGCTATCTTCAATTCGGTTCCTGCCGCGACCGGGCTTCGCGAATTGCTGGGCTCACCGTCTACCATGTTTGTCTGATCATTCTGCCGCGGTGGAACCGACCTCAGAATAAGGAATATGCATCGGTGCTGTAAAGCTTGGTGGCCCGAGGGGCAGGAAAAGGCGCCATCGTGACCGGAGATGAGGAAATTTAGGCGCAACAACGCAAATCGGCGGCTGGGCCGCCAATTTGCCGGTGCGCGCGCTCGTTCAGGGGCGATCGAGCGCGGTGTCCTCCAGCCGCACGCGGCTTCCGGAAGGCGGGAGGGGGTACTTGTCGGCGCCGGGCTGATGCCGGACACTATGAGGCATGACCGGTCCTGGCCTGCCCGACGCACAGCCCGTCTTCGCGCATCATGTGCGCGCGCTCCTGGCGCGTCAAGCGCAGGCCGACCGGGATCTGGTGGGAGCGTCGTACCGTCGCGGACGCAATCACCAGCCCGAGGCGGAGCAGGGCCAATCGCCAGCCCGTCGCAAGGCGGATGCGCTCGCCGCAGCGGTCGGCATCGACTTCCACCGACCCAGCCCGATCCGGCGGGGTAGCCGCCAGACCGGTGGCGGCCGGGTGCCACACTTCGACATGAAGCCCATGGGCATGGCTCACGTACCGACGAGCGGAGACGGAAAGGTTCACCACCGCTTCAAGGCCAAGGTCACGCAGGGCGAACACTTCGACTATCTGCGGGACGGCGCGAAGGTCACGATCATCAGCCATCTCGATTATATCCGGCGCGATCATGCGGTCGCCGATCTGGCCGAGGACCTCGTCATCGACATGATCGATGAGCAGGTGATCCGGGGCGGTATGAACGCCCGGGCCATCGTATCCAACATCCGCGGTAGCCCTGAGCGCCAGCGGTCGTTGTTCGTTGCCGCCGAGCAGAGCGAAAGCCAGCCCAGGGTCCATCATCTCACCGCCTCGACCGCCGAGGTCGGACGATATGATCGGGTGGCGGGATTCGCGACAAGTCCGGACTGGCTGCGTGACATGAGCCGCAGACTGAAGGCTGCGCGCCGGGAAGCCGAAGCCAAGGCGGCGGCCAAGGGACGCCCCTTCAAGAACCGGCAGGTCGTCGTCGCGGATGTCACGCCCGAGCAGGCGTTCGACCGGTTGACCTGGTTCGATAAGCATCCCGGCTTCCCCGCGCCGCGATGGCAGCAGGGACGGACGGGGCGCAGTCACTATCGCTTCGTGCAGGAACTGCCCGCCGACGCCAAGCCAGAGCAGCAAGGTCAGATCCTTCGCGACATCGTCGCGATGCTGGCGGCGGATGGCTGGATGGCGGTGGGGGTGATCCACCAGCCGGACCAGCACGGCGACAAGCGCAACTTCCACATCCATGTCGACGCCTATGACCGCCCGGCGAAGTGGCTGGACGAGGAGGGCAAGTGGGATTTCGAGGTGGTCGAGCGCAAGAATGGCAAGAACACCCGGCCCTACCGTCAGAACAAGGTCAGCTACCGCGCGGAGCCGGGCAACAACGGCAAGCGTGCCAAGGTCGACACCGCCGAGCTCATGCGCGGGCGCTTCATCGACATCGTCAACGCGGTGATGGGTGAGGAGCGCTATCTCCACGGCACCTACGAGGAAAACGGCATTGCCCTGACCCCGCTCGAGCATATGGGTAATCGTGCGACCGGCCACGAGCGGCGTGGAATGGCGACGGAGGTCGGCACCCGCAACGCGCGGCAGATCGTGCGCGATGAGCTTGCCGCCTGCGATAGGAAGGCGGCCGCTGCGACGGACGTGCTGGCAAGGGACATGGCGCTGATCCTGGCGTCGATCGGTGACCAGCCCGACGCGGTTTTAGCGGCGCAGCGGTATGAGCGATTGTCCCGCCGACTGATCCAGCGCCGCCATGACATGGACGTCGCCGATGTCGTGGTGGCGGCATCGCGATCGAGGGCGGAAGCGGTGATCGCGACGCTGGAGCCGGAGCCCGGCCGCCGGACCAAGCCACGCGCGGGTGACGGTGCGCTGTTGGAGGCGGCGCGCGCGCATCTCGACTGGGTAGCGCAGCATTCGCCCTCCGACGACGAGCGTGTGGCCGAACGGCAGCGGCTCGCCCGGATCGAAGCGCAGACTGGTGCTGCATGGGACGAGGTCGCGGCGGCGATTGCGACAAAGGGCCAACGCACTCCTGCGATCACCTATGTTTCCACACGGACGGCACCCGCCGCGACGATGCACCATCCGGATTATCAGGAGCAGGTGCGTGGACGCCTTCGCCAATGGTTGACGCGGCATGGACGAGATGAGGGGCGGCTGATCTTTGAAGGCGACGCGGTGCGCTTCGCGTCCGTTGTGCCGAAATCGATCGACCGGCTGATGCGGCGGTTCGCTGGCGAGGAGGAGTTCCAGAACTGGCTGGTCAGCGAACGGGAGCGGCGGGCCAATCAGGCCGCAGCCGATGCCAAGCGGCAGCGCGACAAGCAGGCAGCGCTGCAACGCGCCGAGGCGGCCCGTCGCAAGCAACAGGCCGCGAAGGCGGAAGCGGACGACCTGGTCAGAACGATGTCGCCGCCGGAGGATCGTGCGCGGCCAGCACCGGTTGCTGCGGACACGCCCGCCGCCCAGCCTCCGGACAGGCCACCCGTGCCGGAAGGGAAATCGCCGCCCAAACCTGCTCCCCCCGCTTCTGTCGATTACGCCGCTACCCAGCCCGTCAATCGACGACCGCCGGATCCGCCCGTTGTGACCAGGGTCGATCCACAGCGAGAGAAGGAGGGCGAGCGGCAGGTGCCGCCCGGGCCCGCCCCGCGAGACAGGCCGAAGGGCCCTCCGCCCCATATCCGGAGCAAGGGGCCGGACGATGTAGCACCGCCACAGCATCCAATGGATCGCGGTTCAGAAAGATAATGACGGATTTCGGGCCGCCCCGATCGATGCGATCGGCCAGGAGGAAGGAGGGGAATAGCCTGTCGGCTGCACCATGATGGTGAAATGGACCTGAAGGCGACGCGAGCAGCCCCGCGCCGCCGGACTGGAATTGATATGAAGACCAAGACGAACGTTGTGCCGGGTTGGCTGAGCCCGAGCGCCGTGATGGACACGCTTTTCGATGTGCGCGAGCCCGGGTGCGAAGAACTGGGCTATGCTCTGCTCCGACCCCGCGCGAAGCAGAAGGCGAACAGCGTGGCGACGCTGGTCCGCGCGAAGATGGCGCCCGTCGAGCCGACCAGCGCCGCGCGCACGACCGCCTGCGGCATCCCGGTGACTGCCCGCCAGCACCGGCTCGTGCTCGCCCGAGGTGTCGGGGACATGCCGTTGGCGCCGCTGCTCGACGAGTATGATCGTGCCGTCCGCCCGCATCAGCGCCTGCTCGCCGGCGTGCTGACAGTGCGCGGCGATATCAGCACCCCGATCCACGACGTGTTCGACATGGCCACCAGCTATGCCGCGATTCACCTCGCCTGCGGCCGCTCGCTGACCAGCGTGGTCGTGGCGCATGCCCCCGGCGATGAACTCAGCCGCGCCCTGCCGCATGTCCATATATGCATGCTGGCGCGCCAGCACACGCCGAGCGGCTGGGCCGCCGAACATCCCGATCTCGCTGACACCACCCATCGGATGTGGGCGGACGAATGGCAGGCATTCCGTACCGGATGGGAGCAGATGGTTGCCGCTTGAGCAGGTGAGCGGGGTGGCCGCTGCCACCCCGTTCGATCGTCAGAACGCGGCCCGGTCTGTCTTGGGCGCTCGCGCCAGTACGGCGGCCTCGAACGCTTGGCTAAGGCGGCGATCAGCATCGGTGCCCGCTTCCAGGATGATCGAATTGGCGCCCATGGCGGTGCTGCCCCGCAACGTCGGCCACGCCGTATCGAGCTCGCCGCCAGTATAGGTCATGCCGCAGATCTTCACCGCCTGCGGTGCGCACCAATGCCAGGTAAGCCCTTGGTCCTTCACCGCATCAGGCTTGCCGTATCGGGCCGTGAGCTGTGCCTTCATCGCGGCTTCGCCCATCGCGGTGCCCGGGATGGTGACCTCAACGCGCGATACGCTGTCGCCCCCGGCTACTTGCGCGAACTGGATGTCGGCGCGCTCTTGGTGAGGCCCCATGGCGATGATGTTGCTGATCCCGGCATAGGTGGAATTGGCTGCCGCCGCACCCTTGCGGTTCGCCACTTCGACAGCAACGCGCTGCGCGAAGGATTCGGTCTTGCGCGTCTCGGTCACCTTGTATCCGGCCTGCTGCAGGGCCGCCTTCACCTTCTGCGGCGTGTCGCCGAGCCGAATGCCGGCCACGTCCATGGTTGCCGGATCGGCGGCGTGTGCGGGTGCGGCGAAGGTGAGCAGTCCGGCTGCAACCGCTGCAAATATTATTCGGTCATACATAGTCATGTCCTTGTGATGATGCTGGATCAGCGGAGGGTCAGGCTGAGGAAGCCAGCGGTGTCCTGCGCGCCGGCGACGTGCCCGGCATCGAAGGCGTGGGCGATGCCAAGCCGCAGTGACGAGGTGGGCGACAGCGTCGCCGACCAACCGAGCGCGACGTCCAGCTCGCGCGCAGTCGGTGTCAGGTCGACGCTGGTAAGGCGGGTGGCGAGCACGCCGGTCATCAGGTCATAGGCGACTGGCGCTTCGACCACCGCCCGTGCTCGTTCCAGCCGAAGCGGTGATGACAGTCCGAATGTGACGGTACCGCCGCCGAGGCGATGCGCGGCGTCGAGCGCGAAGGCCGTACCGGTCATCTGGCCGGTAAAGTGCAGCAGGTCCGATCCGCCATCGACCCGGGTATTGGCGGCCGTGGCCCGTGCCGACAGCAGCACCCCTGCAACGGTTCGGCTGGCGGTCAGTGTGGCCAGCGTCGTCCGGCTGCCTGAGAGAGCAAAGCCAGCCGGCCCGCGCAGGCCCAGCACCTGACCGCGCTCGGTCAGATCCGACAGCTCAACCCCAAGCCCCAGCGGCGTTGCGAAACTGACACTGCGCAAATCAGAGCGGCCGTCGTGCGACGCGCCGGAAGCATAGGCAGCCGACCAGCCATTGCCACTCCACGACGATGACATGCCGACCGGTGCAGCGACAACACCGCGCAGGGCAGAACCGGCGATGCCCGCACCTTGCCCGACCGCGACATTGGCGCTGAAGCTGACCATATGGCCTGCAGCAGGCGAGAAGGCGAAGGTGGCCGGGCGGCTGGACCGCGCTGCAGCCCATGGCCCGGTGGTAGCGGAAGCGAAGCCGAACTTCGCGTCGCTCACACTCGTAGCGAGCCACGGCGGATCGATCGCCCCCAGCATGGCACCTGCCAGCAACCCCGATCCTCGGCTCCGTGGCCCGACGGTGCCGGTCATGGCGAAGTCACGGCCATAGCGGTCGAACACCGTCATGCGGGTCACGGCATCGGATAGCTGTCCGCCGCTACCAAATGGACCCGACAGGCTCAGTGAGGAATAGCGTGCCAGCACCATATCGGCGGCGGCGAAGGCGCTGGTGGGCGCCTGCGCCTTCATTGCGGCCTCGACGTTGAGCAAACCAGCACCGAAGATTTGGTCGGCGCCCTTGTCGCCAAGGTCGGTCGCGGTATCGAGCAGGATGCGCGAGATCGCCTTGCCGCCGAGTTGCGGCCAATATTGCTTGAGGAGCGCAGCGGCCCCGGCGATCGCGGGGGCGGCGAAGCTGTTGCCGGTGACTGTGGTGATTTGCCCGTCCTTGCCAACGACGCTGACGTCCGTCGCGACCACCGCCAGGGTGCGGTCGGCAAGCTCGCCGGGCAGGCCATTGCCGCTGGGTGGTCGCAGCGCACTGTCGACGCGGATGCCGAACAGGAAGTTGTCCTCGTTCTCGAGATTGCTGCCGACAAAATTGCGGGTGATCGTGCCGACGTTGGCACTCTTGTCGTCGACGAAATTGGAGACGGATTGCACCAAAAGCCGGTCTGCTTTGACGACGCCGTCCATCGCCGCACGTTGCTCCGCGGCGGTCTGACCAGCCGCCTCGCCATTCAGGCTTAGCGAGATGACAAACGCCCCTTTCTCCACCGCATAGGTAATGGCCGGGGCGACGTTCATCGGATTAGCGCTGTCCGCCTCCTTGATTACGGAGGTCGCGGTGACGCCTTCGAGATCGGGGGCGGCGATCTTAAGCGCAAGCAGTGTTGCGTCGTAGGCGACGCCGTGCACGCCCGAGCCATTTTTCGCGGCCAGCGCGACTGAGGCGACCTCGGTGCCGTGGCCCTGCACATCGTCGAGCGGGAAGGTCACCGTCTCCGGTGCACAGGTAGCGCAACGCGCGATCCGGCTCTCGAACGTCTTGCTGTCGGGCGAGATGCGCCCGGCAAACTCGGCGCTGCTGGTGGCGATGCCGGTGTCGATGACCGCGATGGTCACGCCCTTGCCGGTGATGCCCTTGTCATAGGCATAGGCGGCCTTCGCGCTGACCACAGCGGCAGACGCCTTATACTCGGCGCTATCGGCAGCGCTGGGCGGCGGGGTCGGTGTGGGGGACGGCGTCGGTGTCGGGCTGGGCGTCGGCGTGGGTGCAGGCGTCGGGATCGACCCGGACGAATTAACGCCTCCACCGCCACAGGCCGCAAGCAGCATGGCTGCCGAAATCACCGATGTCGTTTGAAACGCTTTCCGCCACTGGCGGCTGAGTCCCGCAACCATACGCACCCCCGTGTCGGGCGATGCATCGGCTTCCCCAGCCGGCGGCACCGCCCCATATTGAAACGAGGCGATGCCGGCCCGTAAGCCGGGGATTGGAAACCTGCGGAAAGACAGGCGCGAGCGTCTTTGGGCCCCCCAAAGGGTGCCTTGGACATCCACGCCCGCTCCCCGGCCGAAATCTCTTTCGACCGGGCATGCGGCTACTTTCCGACGAGGTTTCCACGCCTCGGTCCGCCTGCTGGCGAACCGGGCTTGTTTAGGCGGAACCCGTTAACGAACCAAGTCCCGTTGTGCAGGATGGACGTCGGGTTGCTGCATCATGCGGTAAGCTGGGCTAGTTCTGACAGTACGATTTGGTGTATTTCTAGACGCTTACCTTCTCCGGCAGCAGACAATCTGCTGGAGAAAAGAAAATGAAGCGCCGCCGCTTCCCCATCGTCTTTCGCTTGAGCGCAATCCTGCTGCTGACCGCCCTGATCGCGGGACAATGGTGGCAACGCCAGCCCGCCGGCAGCATCGCCGGCTGGGTGCCGGCCATGGCCGAGGTGTATTGCCCGGCTGCCGCCATTCACCGGTCCGGCACCACCGGCGACAGCGCGCGAACACTCGATAGCTGGGGCTATGCCGTCATCGGCAACGCCATCTTTCGCGATGGCCGCGATCGCTGCCGTGTGAGGAAGGGACAATTGGCCGGGGCCGAGCGAAGCCCTGGCGAGAAATGAAAATCGAAGGGGCCTGATCCGGACCAGCCGGTCCGGGGATCACGTACGTCCACAAAGGCTCGATGTCCTCTATGATCCACGATGTTTTGCCGACCGCCTCGGTCGCGCTGATGACCTATGTTCTCGCAGCCCTCGGCTGCGACGAACCCGCGCCGCTCTTCGGCAACTCCGGCTTGCCGGGTGCGGTCGAATGCCTCGACCATAACGTCATCATCGCGATGACCCCCGTGACCGAGCCGATGTTCGATCAGGCGCTGCTGCGCTGTGCCGCCACGCGCCGTCGCGATACATTGTTGATTCGGCATGGTTTCCATCCGGAGACGATCGATCCGGTCCGCGTCGACGTCGCGCTGCGCTCGATCACCGGCCCGCTGCTGCTCACCGACCTCAACTTTTTCCGCGACCGTGATCAGGGCCTGCATCTGGTTCCGGCTCGCGGCGGGCTGTCGGTGAAGCTCGGCCGTCACGGTGTCGAGATCGGCACCCGGCTGCCCTGGAACTGCCTGTGGGACCGCGCCGCCGGGCTGGAGTGCGCCGCCGCCCAGATCGTGCGCGCCTGCCGCAGCGAACACCAGGGTTGAGATGAACGGAATGATGAACGGCCCCGATGCGGGGATGAAACCAGGAGATAGAATGATGACCATCACAACCTTCGAAGCCGCCGTCACCCGCGCCGTCGTCAAGCTGCTGCTCGGTGCCCGCAAGCTCAAGCCCGGCGTCGTCATCACCGGCGGCGATCCGCTCGGCGTCGAGGACAAGATCGAGATGGGCCGCCATGCGGTTGAGACCGATGCCGATCTGCTCCACCTCGAATATCGCGCCGGACCGAACCCGGCGCTGACCGGCATCGCGTTGTTCCTGCCGCGCGATGGTCGCTGCCACATCCAGAGCGGCTGTCACTTGTGGCTGTCGAAGTCGGGCAACCGTGGGCTGATCCTGCCGCAGGCCCATGTGCGCGGGCATTTCCGCCTCGCACCGCGCGAGATCATGCACATCGACGGCAAGCCCGCCGAGGATCTGAGCGAGGGCATCGGGCGCGCCAGCGCCTGGTTGGCCCGACAGGTCACGCGGCCGGGCGTCCAGTATGACGACGCGCAATGCACGCTGTGGGCGCAGGCCGCCTGACGGATCGGGTTGAGGTCTATCACCCTATACGGACCAGCCAGCGAATTCGGACACCTGCCAACAAAATTGTTACCTTCGTGTCCGAATATGCCGCCTCGTCCGTATAGGGTATGAGGACGTGGCTATCACCATCGCGCCTCGAGACGTCATTCCACTACATTATCGGGCACCGGGGCGGCCGCCCTTGGGACAAGGACGAACCCGCTCCGCAGGATGGGTACTTGTGGCGAGCGCGCGCCGTAATAGCGGCGCCGTTGGGCGAGGCGTAGTTGCCATGAGATTGTGAGGTTCCTTCAACGCAAAGGAACTCACCATGGAGACCATTACGATTACTGCGGCCCCAATCGGTTCGCTGCGCCAGCGGATGCTGCAGGATATGAAGCTTCGAGGGCTTGGGGCGCATACCCAGCAGGACTATATTCGCCACGTCCGGTCTTTCGCCGCGTTTCTGGGCCGCCCTCCCGACACGGCCAATGCAGAAGACCTCCGGCGATTTCAGCTCGACCAACACCGGCGCGCGGTTGGACCAGCGACCATCAACGCCGCAGTATCGGCTCTGCGCTTCCTCTTCACCATGACGCTAAAGCGGCCGGAGATTGCGCTGGGGCTATCTGTCATCCGGTGTGAACCCAAACTTCGAGACGTTCTGAGCGTCGAAGAGGCCGCGCGGCTGATCAAGGCCGCGCCAGGCATCAAGTACAAGGCGGCTTTCAGCGTGGCCTATGGCGCCGGCCTGCGCGTGTCCGAAGTCACCCACCTCAAGGTTGGAGACATCGACAGCAAGCGCATGATCATCCGTGTCGAACAGGGCAAGGGACGCAAGGACCGCAACGCCATGCTCTCACCGCACCTGCTGGATCTGCTGCGGCAATGGTGGCGCGAAGGCAAGCGGCGCGGGGTGATGTTGCCGCATGGCTGGATGTTCCCGGGTCGCAATTGCACCGATCCGATCTCGGCGCGCCAGTTGAACCGCGCCGTGCATGAGGCGGCTGAATTCGCCGGAATCCGCAAGCGCGTGAGCCCGCACACCTTGCGCCATTCGTTCGCCACTCACCTGCTCGAGCAGGGCGTCGATATCCGCGTCATCCAGGTGCTGCTGGGTCACACCAACATCGACACCACCGCCATCTATACCAAGGTGTCGAGCAAGACCATGCGGGCGGTGGCCAGTCCGCTCGACCAGATCGTTGCCGTGATGGAAGGCAAGGCCCCTCCCGGTTGAGCCGGTGCGCACCTCGCTCGAGGTCGCCGATATCTTCCGTAGCGCCGGGACCGCCTATCGGGCGGCCCATGCCGGGCATTTGAGCCTTGGCCAGCTAAAGGTCATGACGGCGATCGAGAACTGCCGTACCGCCGCGCTGGGCGGTCACGTCGAAGCCTGTGACGACTGCGGGCACTGGCGGGTCGCCTACAACTCCTGCCGCAACCGGCACTGCCCCAAGTGCCAGGGCGCCGCCGCGCGCACCTGGCTGGCCGCGCGCGAGGCCGATCTGTTGCCGGTCGGCTATTTCCATGTCGTGTTCACCGTGCCCGCACAGATTGCCGCCATCGCCTAGCAGAACAAGGCGATGGTCTATGACCTGCTGTTCCGCGCGGCGGCCGACACGCTGCTGGCCATCGCGGCCGATCCGAAACACCTCGGCGCGCGGGTCGGCATCACCGCCGTGCTGCACACATGGGGCTTCGATGTCGCCTCCACGATCTCGGCCATCCAGCCTTCGGCATCGTAGCGGCCGATGAGGATTCCACCTGTCTCGCGCCTTCCCGCTTGAAACGCAGCGTTGAGGATGACGTCGATTGCGGCTGCGGATAGCCACACACCGAAGCCGGTAGCCGTATTCCAAAACTCAATCGATTCACGCTGCACGGCGTTCGATCGCACCATAGTCGCAGATGCAGGCTACGGCCTGTCAGCGCCCTTCCGACAGGCGCTCAGCGCGCGAGGATTGTGCTGGGCCGTCGGCGTCCCGCGCCATCAGAAGGTCTATCCCGCCGACGTGCAGTTGATCTTTCCGGTGGCGGGACGTGGGCGACCGCGCGTTCGGCATGTCCCCGATATCACATCCCGGGCCGCCCATGCCATGCTCGAAGGGTCAAAGTGGCGACAGGTCAGCTGGCGTCTAGGGACAAAGGGCCGTTTGACGGCCCGCTTCGCGGTCATGCGCGTGCGGATCGCCGATGGCCCACCACAGCGGATCGGTGCGGCTGGCGCGCAGCATATGCCGGGCGAAGAAGCCTGGCTGGTGGGCGAGCATCGCTCCAATGGAGAGCGGAAATACTATCTCTCGAACCTGCCCCCCGACACCTCGATCAAGGACGTCGCTGGCGCCATCAAGGCGCGCTGGATCTGCGAACAGGCGCATCAGCAACTCAAGGAGGAACTCGGGCTCGACCATTTCGAGGGCCGATCCTGGACCGGGCTGCATCGCCATGCCCTCATGACAATGATCGCTTACGCCTTCCTGCAGACGCGAAGGCTCGCTCAGGCGGGACGGAAAAAAAAGAGCCTCCGGACCACCGCCTCAGCCGAGCCTCCCGGCTGTACGCCAAGCCATCCTTGACCGCCTCTCCCGACCGCCACCACGGCGATGCCCTCATTGCGGCAAAGGCTTAACCAATGAATACAGCAAATTTCTGCCAAAGTAGTGCTAAGTCGCTCGCGCGCTCGCCCCGACGCTGAAGCCCGGCGACGTCGTGATCCTCGACAACCTACCCGCCCACAAGAGCGTCGTGGCACGCATGGCGATCGAGGCAAGGGGTGCCCGGCTGCTTTTCTTCCGCCTCACTCGCCCGACTTCAACCCGATCGAAAACGCCTTCGCGAAGCTCAAGGCGCTCCTGCGCAAAGCCGCCGCCCACACCCGCAACGGCCTGTACAGCGCCATCGGTGCCGCCATCGACACCTTCACGCCGACAGAGTGCGCCAACTACTTCGTCGCTGCAGGTTATGATGCAGACTGATCGGAATTTGCTTCAGCGGCTGCATTACGAGCAGAATCTATGCGTCAGGCGTAGGTCTTCAGGGCGTCATCGACGTGGCGATGTCAGTCTTTGGCAGCGAGCAGGGGCGGAAGGGTTCTTGACCCCGAATGAGAAACGGCGTGGCACCATGTTCTGATATCGAAATGCTGTGACATAGAGTGGCCGCCGCCATGTTGGTCGGCCATCGGGCAGCCATGCGGGCTGACACCAGCCTGCCTCTTGTCCGCCTCCAGACGGAATCGAGATTTGCAGCCGGGCCCGGAATAGGTGTCGGCGGCAAGCCCATCGCCAGCCGTTCGTCCTCGCAGATGGTCGGATGCCGTGACGATTTCCGGATGGATTGATTTCGGATCCGAACAGCCATCGGGGTTGGGTTTGGACATGGTATTTAACCCCATTGCAACGCTATGGTGTTGCAACGGATCAAAGACTGCATCATTGACATAAGATGCTGAAAAGTATGTGAAAATACTGTTACGATTTAGCCAAGAGTGTATCAGCGTGCAACCGTTGGTTTTACCGATTAGCCGATTTGGGGAAACCGGTTGGATTATTGAGGAAATATGCCGACCGCACTCAAGATGCGCTTTGGTTGTTAAACTTTGGTTTACCAATTCTGCCGAGTCTGTCGAATCTCTGGATTGGTGAATGTTACTATTCGATTCCACGTCGAGAGGCGTGTTATCCGGCGCTATTGCGGCATGTTCATTGGATGACGCCTTGTTGATAACATTGGCGCGCCACATGCGCGATGCGATGCGACGTTCTTCGGGGCCGATCGCATTGGTATAGATCGCCGTAGTCTTGATATCAGCATGTCCCAGCCAGCGCTGGATCAATGTCAGAGGGACGCTGGACTGCACGGCGCGCACGCCAAAGCCATGGCGCAGGCCCTTGGGTGAGGCATGGCGCCCACGGATATTGGCGGCGTTCATGACGTCGCGTATCCGGCGATAGCCGGTCATGCGCGACCATGGCCACAGAAAACAATCCTTGATCTTTTCTCTTCTGATCCATGACTTGAGCATATCAAGGAAGCGTGAAGGTAGAGGGATAGAACGAAATATCGTCTTTCCGCGCTTTTTCAGGCATCGGATCACGACGTGGCGCGATGCGAAGTCTATGTTGCTTTTCTTCATCGCGAGCGCTTCCGAGATTCTACATCCCGAGTAAGCGATCATCATACAGAACAAGCGTATGCCGGATGGAAATCCGTGTGCCGTATTGACGAATACGTCAATTTCAGCGGGCGTGAGATATTTCCTTTGTCCATCGCGATTGAAAATCATGGGCGTCATTGACTCTGACCTCTTCACATTATGGGCGGTATTTAGGATGGGCGCTGCGGAAACTGATAGGGAGCAGACACGGCACAGCTGATACACTCTTGGCTAAACTGTAACCGGCGAGGCGCCTTGACAGGCGCGTTTCCGGGGGGTGCGGGTGATGATACAGGCAGGGCGCGGCAGCATGGAGTGGCGGGGGGGAGCGTTCGTTCCGGGCCTGGCTGTTCGTGCGGCTGGGGCGGCGAGGGTGCGTTTGTCCCTGCGCATCTGCAATTTCCATCATATCGACCGCGCTTATGGATGGACGGTCGCAGCAGCGGTCGCGACTGAAGTCCGGCGTCGGCTGGTGGAGGCGTTGCCGGCGACGAGCCATGTCATGTCAGGTGGCGCGGACACGTTGCTCGCCGGCATAAGTCATGGGGTGGGCCAGGACGCGGAAGGCGAGGCCGCCGAGGCGCTCTTCCCGATCTGGTTGGCCTCTTTCTGCTCGGCGACTTTGGGGCGCCCGATCACTACCGAGGCGGGGCCTCTGGGCGTCTGGCTGTCCGGGGATTGGGCGGTCGGCGGTCGGGAGGGCGGCCGAATCTTCCCGTTCGGCGGTCCGTCGATCGGAAATGAGGCGGACGCGGCGGCGCTCTACCGCGCCGATATGGCATTGGCGGTGGAGGTGTTGCCCATGCTCCTGGCTCCGCGCGATGGGGGGGCGACGGAAAGCGGCCGGAGTCTGGTGCTCTACTGGCAACCCGTCATCGACGGATCCGGCAGTGATGCGGTCCTGTATCACGAGGCCTTGTGTCGTCTTTGCGATCCCGATGGCGCGACGGGTTCGCCGGAGCCATTGCTGCTGGCCCTGGAACGACTGGGCTTCGTCTGTGCGTTGGATCGCTATGTCGTCTCTTCGGTGATCGACGAGTTGGAAGCGGCACCCGGCGTAACATTGGCGGCCAATGTCTCGGCGCAAAGCTTGTCCTGTACGCAATCCTGGAGCGAGATTCTCGAGCGGTTGGGGCGGCGGCCCGATATCGCCCGGCGGCTGGTCTGGGAGATTACCGAGACAGCGCTTGTGGCCGACATGAACCGGGCGGTGGCGTTCGTGTCCCTGGTCAAGTCGTTGGGATGCCGGATCGCGATCGACGATTTCGGGGTGGGCTTCGCCTCGATCCGCCAACTCCTCATTTTCTCGCCCGACATCATCAAGATCGACCGCCTGTTTCTTGATCGGGCGACGCTGAGCGCGCGGGACGCGGGCATCTTTCGCCAATTGGTCGAACTGGCCCGTTCCTTTGGTGCCGAGGTCGTGGCGGAAGGAATTGAAACCGCGGCGCAGGCCGATTTCGTCCGATCTTCCGGAGTGTCCTGGCAGCAGGGCTATCTCCACGCCAAGCCTTCGCTGACCCGGTTGTGGCGACAGGGTTGGACTGCTGGGTCCGAGGCCCCAGGCGCCATGCGCTGATGCAGCGCCCCCGCATGGTTGCGACGTCATCCGCGCTTTCCCTTTTTCCTATTCTGCGTCCCGCCAACTGGCGGGTTCCGTCTGTAGAGGTTCCCGTGTTCCTATCCGATGCCCCTTCTTTCCGCCCTCGACTGCGTTCATATCGGCTTTCGATCCGGGGGCTGGGCAGTGTGACGACGTTGCCCCTGGGGTTGATGTTGGCGGCTCCTGCACTGGCGCAGGGTGTGCCGCCCCAGGTCGTGCCGCCGACGCTCGATCCGAACCGGGTGCAGGACAATGTCGCGCGCACGCCCGAGCCTGTGCCCTCGGCGCCGCTGGCGATCCAGGCCTCGCCGCAACAGGCCGCACCCGAAGCCGCCGCTGCGACCCGCTTTGTCTGGCGGGAGGTGCACATCGAGGGGGCCACGGTAATCCCCGTCGCGCGGCTGATGCGCGAATGGAAGCATGCGCCGGGCGAAGAGGTCAGCGTCGAGGACGTGTTCCGCTTCGCCAATGCCGTGACGCGGCTCTATGCGAAGAAGGGCTATGCCATTTCGTTCGGGGTGGTGCCCGAACAGCAGATCAGGGACGGCATCATCACCATCCGGGTGGTGGAGGGCTTTGTCAGCCGGATCGACTTTACGGGCGCGAAACTGCCCAGTGGTCTACTCGGTCGAGGGCCGGTTGCGGATATTGCCGAGCGCATTCGCCAGTCCCGACCCTTACGCAATGCCGATCTCGAGCGCTATCTGCTGCTCATCAACGACGTGCCAGGCGTCACCGCGCGCGCGACGCTGTCGCCCGCCCCCGATGTGGTGGGCGGCTCGATCCTGACCATCGATATCGCGCGCAAGCGCCGTTCGATGGATGTCGGCTATAACAGCTTCATGCCGCGCACGCTGGGCACCCATGTCGTGGGCGGCACGGTGGAGGCCAATGCGCTGCTCACCGGCGGAGATCGGCTGCGGCTGGGGGCTTATCAGAGCATTGCCAGCAATGCGTATTGGAACCTGTCGGGGGACTATGTCTCGATCCTCGACCAGGACGGACTGTCGCTGGCAGTATCGGGCAGCTATTCGCATACCCGCCCGACCACGCCGCTGCTGCGCCTGCTCGACTATCAGGGCAGTGCGATGACCGGTCGGGCCAGCCTGAGCTTTCCCTTCATCCGGTCGCGAACCGAAAATCTCGCGGTCGAGGTGGGGGGTGCCATCGCCAACACGGACTCCGAACTGCTCGGCCGCGCCGAGATGCGCGATCGGCTGCGTTCGGTGGTGACGGCGCTGACCTATGACGTCACCGATGCGCATCAGGCGGCGAGTTCGCTGCGGCTGGGGATGGAGCAGGGGCTGAAGAAGCTCGACGCGCGCGGCAACAGCCGGGCGAATGGACGGCTCGACTATCTGCTGCTGACCATGGAGGTGCAGCGGCTGCAGCCCATCGCGCGCGTCGCGGGTGGCCAGGTATCGACACTGATCGCCGCGCAGGCCCAGGCGGCCGCACGGGGGCCGCTCTACAGCTCGGCCGAGTGCAGCTATGGTGGTCGCCGCTTCGGGCGGCGTTTCGATGCGGGCGCCATGGTCGGCGACCATTGCCTGCTTTCCAGCGTCGAGCTGCGCTGGAGCGCGCCCGCAAGCATCGGCGACATGCCGGTCGGTATGCAGGCCTATACCTTCGTCGACGCCGGGCAGGTCTGGCAGCAGGGCCGGTTGCTGCCCGGCGAGCGGCGCACCGCTTCTGCCGCATCAGCGGGGCTGGGGCTCCGGCTGAGCCTGACCGAGCATATCAGCGGCGGCATTGAGGCAAGCCGGATCGTCAAGGCGCCGAGCGGCAGTCCGCTCGAGCGTGGCGGGCGGCTGCTCGGCAACATCTCTTTCCGCTTTTGACCGCCCGCGGCCGCTTCGGGAGTCCGGCCGCGGGCCGTGTGGGCCAATCGATTTTTTCCAGGACGTAGTGTGATGATGAACAGGGGCAAGCGCTGGTACGGTGGCACGAGCGGGATCGCGATCACGGTCGCGGCGGGGGCGTTGATGTATGCCACCCCGGCCTTCGCCCAGCTTTCCGGTGGTCAGGTCGTGGGTGGTCAGGCGACGATCAGCGGACAGGGGACGTCGCAGACGACGATCACCCAGACCAGCGACCGCGCCATCGTCAACTGGGATCGCTTCTCGCTTCGTGACGGCGACATGGCGGTGTTTCAACAGCCTGATGCCAAGTCGATCACCGTCAACCGGGTGGCGGGTAGCGATCCCTCGACCATTCTGGGCTCGATCAAGGCCAATGGCCAGGTCGTGCTCATCAACCGCAACGGCGTGCTGTTCGGCAAGGGGTCGCAGGTCGATACGGCGGGGCTGATCGTCTCGACCCATGATATCGACGCGAAGGGCTTCATGCGCGGCGATTCGCTGTTGCGCTTCAGCGATGGCGGCAACGACCAGGCCGAAATCGTCGTGGAGGGGCGGATCACCATCCGCGACGCCGGTATGGCGGCGTTCGTGGCACCGCATGTCCGCAACTCCGGGCTGATCATGGCCGATATGGGGCGGGTGTCGCTGGCGGCGGGCAAGGGGTTCGGGATCGACCTCTATGGCGACGGTCTCGTGCGCTTCGCCGCATCCGACGCGATCACCGATACGCTGAAGGATGCGAGCGGCAAGCCGATCAAGGCGCTGGTCGAGAATGACGGCACCATCGCGGCGCAGGGCGGCAAGATCCTGCTCAGCGCGGCGGCGGCGCGGGACGTGGTCAACGCGTCGGTCAACGTGTCGGGCATCGTGCGCGCGGATTCCGTCTCGGCGCAAGGCGGGGTCATCACCCTGTCCGGCCCGGGCGGGATCGGGACCGAGACGGGATCGGTGATCTCGGCGGCAGGCGCCTCCGGCGGCAGCGTGACCATCACCGGCGGCAGCGTCGGCCTGGGTGGGTTGATCGACGCGTCCTCGACCGGGGTCAAGCAGACCGGCGGCACGGTTGCCGTCAAGTCCGACGGGTTGTTGTCGCTGGGCGGCACGACGCGGGCGCTATCCGAACTCGGCTCTGGCGGGAACGTGACATATGCCGCGGAAAATCTGCTCGAAAATAGCGATAGCCGCACCGATGTCTCGGGGAAGATCGATGGCGGCACGATCCGTTCGTTGATCCGTGACGGTGCGAGGATTTCGGGGCGCTACATTGCGGACGGGCTTTATGGCCTGGGTGGCTGGATCGACATGACAGCGACCGACATGCTGCTGGTGGGTGCGACTGTCCTGGCAACTGGGCGTAGCGGTGGCGGTCTTGTCCGGCTCGGTGGTCCGTTCCAGGGCGGCAAGACCCCGGACGAGACCCAAGCCTCGACCCAAAGCTTTCTCGGCCGCTGGGGCACCATGCCCAAACTGAGCAAGGCGAATGAGAATTTCGTCGACGATGCGACCACGATCAATGTCGCCTCATCCGAAGGGCGGGGCGGTACGGCGATTGTCTGGTCGAATGCAAAGACGACTTTCCTGGGCGCGATCGACGCACGCGGCAGCGGGGCGAAGGGCAGCGGCGGCGCGGTCGAAATCTCGTCGGAGGATAATCTGTACCGCGCTGACCTCGGCCGCGTACAGGCCAGTGATGGATATCTATTGCTCGATCCAAAGAACTTGATTGTTGGAGATGTCAATCAATCCGAGACGAACGGAGTCCAAAATGTTAAGGCATCGGATGTCGCTGCGCAATTGGACAGTGGTACGGGAGTAAAGCTTCAGTCATCGAACGACCTGTATTTCAATAGTGCGATAAATTCACCAAATGCTACCGGTGTTCTTGAGCTTTATGCCGGTCGTTCGCTGCTAATCAATGCTAGCATATCAATTGCTGGGACTGTTAGCATGGCAGCGAACGTTCCGACCTCAAGTGGTACGGTGGACGCGCAGCGAGATTCCGGTGCAGCGGTCGTAACGATGGCCTCGGGTACCTCTATCACGAGTAAAAATGATTTCTACTTAACGCTGGCAGATGGAGCGGGGCTGACCAACCGTACGAGCGGCGATGTTACACTTGCGTCTGTTTCGGCCACGACGCTGACAATTCAGAATCAGGGCATTTCCCCTGGTAGTGCCCTTATATTGACGAATGGTAATACCCTAACGGCCAGCGGTGCGAACGGTAGTCAGCGCGTTGCCCTCGCTCTAAGTGCGCCAATATTTAAAAATAACGCCGGAGCCAACGCTCTATCGGCCCCGAACGGTAACTGGGACATTCGTAGTGATTCGCCTGCGAACGATACTGTCGGCGGTCTACTCTTCGATTTCAAGCAGTACAATGTCGATAATGTGCCGGTAAGCGGGACCGGCAATGGTCTTTTATATAGAGTCGCACCGGTACTGACCGCTACACTTGGCGCCTATAGCAAAACGTATGACGGTAGTGATTCTGGCTCTATCACCAGCTTGACCGTCAGCGGCACATTCAGTGGCGACTCCGCCTCGATTAGATCGACCGGCGCCAGCTTCCGCAGCAAGAATGTAGTGGCCAACAATACGCTGACCGCCGTCGGCGTCTCCGCCACGGTTACCTCGTCGAACGGTCAAGCGACTAAGCCGGTATACGGCTATGCGATCGCTTCGACAGTGACCAACACCGCAAGCTCGATAGCTGCCAAGACGTTGTCGGTCACCGCACCGACGATCGCGAGCAAGGCCTATGACGGAACAACGTCCGCCGGTTCGGTGACCGTCGGTACATTGTCGGGCTTTGTCGGCAGCGAGACGGTGACGGCGTCCGGCAACGGGGCGGCGCTGTCGAGCAAGAATGTCGGCAGTTACACGACGACGGTCGCCTATACGCTGGCGGATGGTAGTAATGGCGGCTTGGCATCCAATTACACGCTGGCGTCGACAACCGGTGTGTCGGCAGCGATCACGGCCAAGGCGCTGTCGATCAGCGGTACGAACATTACGGCCAAGGCTTATGACGGGACGGCAAGTGCCGGTACGGTCAACGCGGGCACCGTGTCGGGGCTGATCGGCAGCGAGACGCTGGGTGTGACCGGCACCGCTGGTACGCTGTCGAGCAAGAATGTCGGCAGCTATACGACGAGCATCGCCTATACACTGGCCAATGGCAGTAATGGTGGCCTTGCTTCCAACTACACCCTGGCATCGACCAGTGGCGTATCGGCGGCCATCGTAGCCAAATCGCTGACGATCGGCGCGCCGAGCATCGCGTCCAAGGCCTATGATGGGACAACGGCCGCAGGTACGCTGACCATTGGCGGTCTGTCGGGCTTGGTTGGCAGCGAGACGTTGGGCGTGTCGGGCATGGCTGGTGCGCTGTCGGGCAAGAATGTCGGCAGTTACACGACGGCGGTTTCCTATACGCTGGCGGATGGCGGTAATGGCGGCTTGGCGTCCAATTATACGCTTGCGTCGACAAGCGGTGTGTCGGCAGCGATTACGGCCAAGGCGCTGTCGATCAGCGGTACGAACATTACGGCCAAGGCCTATGACGGGACGACGAGTGCCGGTACGGTCAACGCGGGCACCGTGTCGGGGCTGATCGGCAGTGAGACGCTGGGTGTGACCGGCACCGCTGGTACGCTGTCGAGCAAGAATGTCGGCAGCTATACGACGAGCGTCGCCTATACGCTGGCCAATGGCAGCAATGGTGGGCTGGCCTCCAACTATTCACTCGGTTCTACCAGTGGCGTATCGGCGGCCATCATTGCCAAATCGCTGACGATCGGCGCGCCGAGTATTGCGTCCAAGGCATATGACGGCACGACGGTCGCGGGTACGCTGACGATCGGCAGCCTGTCGGGCTTGGTCGGCAGCGAGACGCTGGGCGTGTCTGGCACGGCGGCGGCACTGACGGGCAAGAATGTCGGCAGTTACACGACGGCGGTTTCCTATACGCTGGCGGATGGCAGCAACGGTGGGCTCTCCTCCAACTACACATTGGCATCGACCAGTGGCGTATCGGCGGCCATCGTAGCCAAATCGCTGACGATCGGCGCGCCGAGCATCGCGTCCAAGGCCTATGATGGGACAACGGCCGCGGGTACGCTGACCATTGGCGGTCTGTCGGGCCTCGTCGGTAGCGAGACGCTGAACGTGTCTGGCACGGCGGCGGCGCTGATGGGCAAGAATGCCGGCAGCTACACGACGACGGTCGCCTATTTGCTGGCGGATGGCAGCAATGGCGGCTTGGCGTCCAATTATACGCTGACGTCGACAAGCGGTGTGTCGGCCGAGATCACGGCCAAGGCGCTGTCGATCAGTGGCACCAGCATCACGGCCAAGACCTATGACGGGACGACGAGTGCCGGTGCGGTCAACGTCGGCACCGTGTCGGGGCTGATCGGCAGCGAGACGCTGGATGTGACCGGCACAGCTGGTACGCTGTCGAGCAAGAATGTCGGCAGCTATACGACGAGCGTCGCCTATACGCTGGCCAATGGCAGCAATGGTGGGCTAGCCTCCAACTATTCACTCGGTTCCACCAGTGGGCTTTCCGCCGAGATCATGCCAGCCGCATTGACGCTGTCGGGTAGCTTTGTCGCCAGTGATCGCGTTTATGACGCCACGACCTTGGCCTCTGTCGCGACGAATGGCCTGTCGATGACGGGCGTCTTCGCCGGTGATAGCGTGTCGTTTAAGACAAGCGGCGCCACGGGGCAGTTCGCCAACAAGAATGTCGGCACGAACAAGACGGTCACGCTCAGCGCGTCCGGCGTGCTGACCGGCGCGGATGCGGGCAATTATGTATTGGCGGCAGGCGCGCCGACTGCAACGGCGACGATCACACCTGCTTCGCTGACCGTAGGTGGTAGCTTCACGGCCAGCGACCGTACTTATGATGCGACGACAGTGGCAGCGGTGACGACGAGTAGTCTGACACTGTCCGGCGTCCTGGGCAGTGACGCGGTTTCCCTGAAGACGAGCGGGGCGACGGGCAGCTTCGCCAACAAGAATGTCGGCACCAACAAGACGGTCACGTTGAACGCGTCGGGGGTGCTGACAGGGTCGGATGCGAGCAATTACGTGTTGGCAGCGGGCGCTCCGACCGCCACGGCGACGATTACGCCTGCCTCCTTGACGTTGGGCGGTAGCTTTACGGCCAGCGATCGTACGTATGATGCGACGACAGTGGCAGCGGTGACGACGAGCAGTCTGACACTGTCCGGCGTCCTGGGCAGTGACGCGGTTTCCCTGAAGACGAGCGGGGCGACGGGCAGCTTCGCCAACAAGAATGCTGGCACCAACAAGACGGTAAGTCTGAGCGCCACAGGCGTTCTGACAGGTGCGGATATAGCCAATTATGTATTGGGGGCAGGTGCTCCGACCGCCACGGCCACGATCACACCCGCTTCGCTCGTCATCGCGGGCGTCAGTGCGGCGAACAAGATTTACAACGGCACGACTGCTGCAGGCCTTAGTGGTGGAACGATCACGGTATTCAGTGGCGACGTGGTTGCGCTGTCGACGGCGAATGCGGTCGGCGCCTTCGCCAATAAGAATGTCGGAACGGGCAAGGCGGTAACGGCGTCGGGCTATGCGATCTCGGGCACGGATGCGGGCAACTATGCGCTGGTCCAACCTACCGGTCTGACGGCCGATATCACCGCGCGGACCTTGAATCTTTCAGGCAGCTTTACGGCACAGAACAAGGTCTATGACGCAACGACGACGGCGTCGATCGACACGAGTGGTCTCGGCCTCTCCAACGCCGTAGCCGGGGATGATGTGCACCTGAGCCTGACGGGTGCCACCGGCAGCTTCGCGAATAAGAATGTCGGTAATGGCAAGGTCGTTACGCTGAGTACGGCAGGCTCGCTGACGGGCGCTGATGCCGGAAATTACACCTTCACCGCATCGGCCCCGACGACGACCGCGAACATCACGCCAGCCAGCCTTATGGTCACAGGGGTTGCGGTCGTGGACAAGGTCTATGACGCCACGACGACGGCGACCTTGACCGGCGGGGCGGTAAGCCCACTGGGCAATGATGTCGTGACGTTGGTGACGACAGGGGTAACCGGCAACTTCGCTGACAAAAATGCCGGATCGGGCAAGGCCGTCACCGTGTCGGGCTATATGATTTCAGGTACGGACGCGGGCAATTACACGTTGACGCAGCCGAGCGGGTTGACCGGTACGATCACGGCCAAATCGCTGACGATCGGCGCGCCGAGCATTGCGTCCAAGGCATATGACGGCACGACGGTCGCGGGTACGCTGACGATCGGCAGTCTGTCGGGCTTGGTCGGCAGCGAGACGCTGGGCGTGTCTGGCACGGCGGCGGCACTGACGGGCAAGAATGTCGGCAGTTACACGACGGCGGTTTCCTATACGCTGGCGGATGGCAGCAACGGTGGGCTCTCCTCCAACTACACATTGGCATCGACCAGTGGCGTATCGGCGGCCATCGTAGCCAAATCGCTGACGATCGGCGCGCCGAGCATCGCGTCCAAGGCCTATGATGGGACAACGGCCGCGGGTACGCTGACCATTGGCGGTCTGTCGGGCCTCGTCGGTAGCGAGACGCTGAACGTGTCTGGCACGGCGGCGGCGCTGATGGGCAAGAATGCCGGCAGCTACACGACGACGGTCGCCTATTTGCTGGCGGATGGCAGCAATGGCGGCTTGGCGTCCAATTATACGCTGACGTCGACAAGCGGTGTGTCGGCCGAGATCACGGCCAAGGCGCTGTCGATCAGTGGCACCAGCATCACGGCCAAGACCTATGACGGGACGACGAGTGCCGGTGCGGTCAACGTCGGCACCGTGTCGGGGCTGATCGGCAGCGAGACGCTGGATGTGACCGGCACAGCTGGTACGCTGTCGAGCAAGAATGTCGGCAGCTATACGACGAGCGTCGCCTATACGCTGGCCAATGGCAGCAATGGTGGGCTGGCCTCCAACTATTCACTGTCTGCGACAAACGGCGTCTCCGCGATCATCACCGCCAAGACGTTGGCCGTGACCGGCGTTACGGTGACCAGTAAGGTGTATGATGGTACGGCGGCTGCGACGCTGAACGGAGGCGCACTATCCGGCCTGGTATCGGGCGATACGGTCGTTCTCGCAGACGGTCGAGGCCTGTTCGCGGATAAGAATGTCGGTACCGGCAAGACGGTTACGGCTTCTGGCTATAGCCTGTCGGGCACCGATGCCGGCAACTATACGCTGGTTCAGCCAAGCAGGCTGACTGGCACGATCACGCCTCGTGCTTTGAGTGTGTCGGGAAGCTTCACGGCGCAGAACAAGGTTTATGATGCGGGCACCGCGGCAGTCATCGACGTCAGCGGCCTAGGGCTGTCCAATACGGTGGCTGGTGACGATGTCCATTTGAACCTGAGCGGGGCGACCGGTAGTTTTGCAAACAAGAATGTCGGCGTTGCCAAGACCGTAACGCTCAGCACGGCGGGCGCGCTGACGGGGGCCGACGCGGGCAATTACAGTTTCACTGCTTCGGCTCCGACGACGACGGCCAACATCACGTCAGCCTCGCTGGCCGTTGCTGGCGTGAGCGCATCCAGCAAGGTCTATGATGCCTCGACGGTCGCGTACCTGACGGGTGGATCGGTGAACCCCTTGGCCAGCGACGTGGTGACCTTGGTAAAGACCGGGGCGAGCGGGGCCTTTGCGGATAAGAATGTCGGGACCGGCAAGGCGGTGACGGCCTCGGGCTATACCATCTCAGGCACTGATGCGGGCAATTATACGCTGGTTCAGCCGAGTGGTCTGACGGCGGATATCACCCAGGCCAGCCTGACGATCTCGGGCGTGACCGCAGCCAATAAGGTTTACGACGCGACCAGGACCGCGGGTCTGTCGGGCGGCGTGGTGAGCGCATTGGGCAGCGATGTCGTGACGCTGGTGAAAACGGGGGCATCCGGCGACTTTGCGGACAAGAATGTCGGGACGGGCAAGGCGGTGACGGCCTCGGGCTACACCATCGCAGGGACCGACGCGGGCAATTACGCACTTGTTCAGCCGGTTGGACTGACCGCCGATATCACGCGTGCCAGCCTGGCCGTCACCGGTGTAACGGCGATGGACAAGGTCTATAATGCCACGACCGCAGCGGACCTGACGGGTGGATCGGTAACGGCCCTGGGTAACGATGTGGTCACGCTGTCGACGAGCGGCGCGGTGGGACGTTTCGCGAACAAGAATGTCGGGACGGCCAAGGCAGTAAGCGTCTCCGGCTACGCCATTTCCGGGGCGGATGCAGGCAATTATGCGCTCATCCAGCCGACCGGCGTGACGGCGGACATCACTGCACGCACGTTGGGCGTATCGGGCAGTTTCACCGCGCTGGACAAGGTCTATGACGCGACGACCACGGCATCGATCGACACCAGCGGTTTGGGCTTGTCCAACGCAGTGGCGGGAGACGATGTCGGGTTGAACCTGGCAGGGGCAAGCGGCCGCTTTGCCGACAAGAATGTCGGGGCGGGCAAGCTCGTGACCCTCAGCACGGCGGGCTCGCTGACCGGTGCCGATGCGGGCAATTACAGCTTTGCGGCTTCGGCCCCGACAACGACGGCCAGCATCACGCCTGCCACGTTGAACGTCGTCGGCGTAAGCGCGCTCGGCAGGGTTTATGATGCTTCGACGATTGCCAGTCTGACAGGCGGATCGGTGCGGCCGCTCGGCAGCGACGCGGTGACGCTGGTCATCACTGGCGCGGTTGGTGCCTTCGCGGATAAGAATGTCGGCACGGGCAAGTCCGTGCTGGCCTCCGGCTACACCATCTCGGGTACGGACGCCGGTAACTATACGCTTGTTCAGCCGACCGGACTGACGGCGGATATCACGCGTGCCAGCCTGGCCGTCACCGGTGTAACGGCGGCGGACAAGGTCTACGATGCCACGACTGCAGCGAACCTGTCTGGTGGATCGGTAACGGCCCTGGGTAACGATGTGGTCACGCTGTCGACGAGCGGCGCGGTGGGACGTTTCGCGAACAAGAATGTCGGGACGGCCAAGGCGGTAAGCGCCTCCGGCTACGCCATTTCGGGGACGGACGCAGGCAATTACGCGCTAATCCAGCCGACCGGACTGGCCGCGAACATCACGCAGGCCAGCCTCCTGGTCACGGGCGTCACCGTTGCGGACAAGGTTTATGATGCCGGTACATCGGCCACGCTGTCGGGCGGAGCGGTTGCGGCGCTGAGCGGGGACGTCGTGACGTTGGTCACGACCAGCGCGACCGGCAATTTTGCGACCAAGAATGTCGGTACCGGCAAGGCGGTGACCGCATCCGGCTACACCATTTCAGGAACCGATGCGGGCAACTATGCGCTGATCCAGCCGGTCGGACTGACGGGGAATATCGCCAAGGCCAATCTAACCGTCACCGGTGTCAAAGCCTCCTCGAAGACGTATGACGGGACGGACACAGCGGGCCTGTCCGGCGGCGGTATAGCTGCGTTGGGCAGTGACGTGGTTACGCTGTCCACGAGCGGCGCGGTCGGCCGCTTCGCAAGCAAGAATGTGGGCGCGGGTAAGGTGGTGACGGCGTCGGGCTACACCATCTCGGGCGTGGATGCGGGCAACTATACGTTGATCCAGCCTGTGGGCCTGACTGCGACGATCGACCCTCGTACGCTGGCGGTGTCCGGCAGCTTCACCGCGCAAGACAAGGTATATGATGCGACCACCATCGCGTCGATCGATACCAGCGGTCTCAGCCTGGCCAATGCCGTCGTGGGCGATGATGTCCGGCTTAATCTGAACGGCGCAACCGGTCATTTCGCAAGCAAGACGGTCGGCAACGCCAAGCTGGTGACATTGAGCACGGCGGGCTCGTTGGCGGGCGCGGACGCGGACAATTACGTCTTCAATGCGTCGGCACCGACGACGACCGCGAACATCACGCCTGCGACGCTGAATGTCGTCGGCGTAAGCGCGCTCGGCAAGGTTTATGACGCCAGCGTAGCTGCGGGCCTGACGGGCGGCGCGGTGACAGCGCTGGGCAGTGATGTGGTCGCTCTGGTGACCGGCGGTGCGACGGCCTCGTTTGCCGACAAGAATGTCGGTTCCGGCAAGGCGGTGACGGCGTCGGGCTATGCGATCTCGGGCACGGATGCGGGCAACTATACGCTGGTTCAGCCGACAGGGCTGACGGCGGATATCACCCAGGCCGTCCTGGCCGTGACGGGCGTGACCGCGCAGAGCAAGGTCTACGATGCCACGACGACGGCGGCGCTGTCGGGCGGCACGGTAACCGCATTGGGCCATGACGTTGTCCTATTGTCCACGAACGGCGCTTCGGGCGTATTCGCGGACAAGAATGTCGGGGCGGGCAAGGCGGTGAGCGCGTCGGGCTATGCGATCTCCGGTGCGGATGCAGGCAATTACACGCTTGCCCAGCCGACCGGCTTGACCGCGACGATCACACCCGCCGTGCTGGCTCTCGCGGGAACCTTCACGGCGCAGAACAAGGTGTATGACGCAACGACGTCGGCACGGGTCGATACCACCGGGTTGACGTTGTCCGGTGTCATGAACGGCGACGCGGTAGCCCTCAATCTGGCGGGGGCGACGGGCCAATTTACGGACAAGAATGTCGGCACAGCCAAGCGCGTGACGCTTAGCACGGCAGGCGTGCTGAGCGGTGCCGACGCGGGCAATTACAGCTATAGCGCGCTTGCTCCGACGACGACTGCCAATATCACACCTGCGACGTTGCGTGTCGTCGGCGTGAGCGCGCTCAGCAAGGTTTATGACGCCAATGTGGCTGCGGGCCTGACGGGCGGCTCGGTGACAGCGCTGGGCAGCGATGTGGTCGCTTTGGTGGCGAGCGGTGCGACCGGCACATTCGCCGACAAGAATGTCGGTTCGGGCAAGGCGGTGACGGCCTCGGGCTATGCGATCTCGGGTACGGATGCGGGCAACTATACGCTGGTTCAGCCGACAGGCCTGACCGCGGATATTTCTCAGGCCATCTTGGGCGTGACGGGCGTGACTGCCCAGAGCAAGGTCTATGATGCCACGACGACGGCGGCACTGTCCGGCGGCACGGTGACGGCGCTGGGCCAGGACGTCGTGATCTTGTCGACCCTGGGCGCTACGGGGCGCTTCGACGATAAGAATGTCGGATACGGCAAGCGGGTAAGCGTATCGGGCTATGCGATTTCGGGGGCGGATGCCGGCAATTATATGCTGGTCCAGCCGACCGGATTGGTGGCAAGCATTACGCCTGCGACCCTGTCGGTTGCAGGCGTGCGTGCGGCGAACAAGACATATGATGCCAACACACTGGCCAGCCTTAGCGGCGGATCGGTGACGGCATTCGGTGGCGACGCCGTGACGTTGGTGACGATCGGGGCCAGCGGCAAGTTCGGGGACAAGAATGTCGGCACGGGCAAGACCGTGCTTGCTTCGGGCTATGCCCTCTCGGGTGTCGATGCTGGCAATTACCTGCTGGCGCAGCCGGTCGGACTGACGGCGGACATCAGTCAGGCGACACTGGCCGTGACGGGCGTGACCGCACAGAACAAGGTCTATGACGCCGGTGTCGATGCGACGCTGACCGGCGGCGTGGTGAGCGCATTGCCCGGTGATGTCGTGACCCTCCTGACGGGCAGTGCAGCCGGACGCTTCGCCGACAAGAATGTCGGTAGCGCCAAGGCGGTGGCGGCGTCGGGCTATGCCATCTCGGGTGCCGATGCTGGCAATTACGTACTGGCCCAGCCAACCGGGTTGAGCGCGTCGATCACGCCTGCGTCCCTCACGCTCGCAGGTGGTTTTACAGCGCAAAACAAGGTCTATGATACGACGACCCTGGCGCAGGTTGATGTCGGTGGGCTGTCGATCGCGGGTGTACTCACCGGTGATACGGTCGGATTGAACCTGAACGGCGCGACGGGGTCGTTTGCCGACAAGAATGTCGGCACGGCCAAGATCGTCACGCTGAGCACGACGGGCTCGCTGACCGGTCTGGACGCGGGCAATTATGTGGTCGTCTCGGCCCTTCCGACCACGACGGCGGATATCAGCCGCGCCAACCTGGCGGTGAGTGGTGTGACCGCGCTCGGCAAGGTGTATGATGCGACGACCGTCGCCACGTTGACGGGCGGCATGGTACGGCCATTGGGCAGCGACATGGTGACGCTGTCGACGGCGGGAGCGGTTGGTCGCTTCGCGGACCGGAACGCGGGCACCGCCAAGGCGGTAACGGCGTCGGGCTACACCATCTCGGGGACCGATGCTGGCAACTATACCCTGATCCAGCCGACCGGGCTGAGCGCGGATATCAGCCGCGCCAGCCTGACGGTGCAGGGCGTGAGCGCGCTGAGCAAGGTCTATGACGGGACCGTCGATGCCGCTCTGTCGGGTGGCACGGTGTCGGCACTGGGTGCGGATGTGGTGATCTTGTCGACGAGCGGTGCTTCCGGGCGCTTCGCCGACAAGAATGTCGGAGCCGGAAAGGCCGTGACAGCGTCGGGATACGCCATTTCGGGTGCGGATGCGGGCAATTACCTGCTCGTGCAGCCCACCGGATTGCGCGCGTCGATCACCCCGGCCTCACTGACGCTGGCGGGCGGCTTCACCGCTCGAAACAAGGTCTATGACGCGAGCGTCGCGGCACAGGTCGATGTCAGCGGACTGTCGCTTGCGGGGCTGATGGCGGGCGATACGGTCGGATTGGACCTGAGCGGGGCGACCGGAGCCTTTGCAGACAAGAATGTCGGCACCGCCAAGCGCGTGACGCTTGACGTCATGGGCACGCTGACAGGGGCGGACGCGGGGAATTACCGGCTTGTCTCCACCGCGCTGACCACGACGGCGGATATCACGCCCGCCAATCTCGCGGTCCTGGGCGTTACGGCACGCGACAAGGTCTATGACGCGACGACGGCCGCGACCCTTATGGGCGGCACGGTGAACGCCTTGGGCGATGATGTCGTCACCTTGTCGGCGGCAGGAGCCAGTGGGCGTTTTGCGACCAAGGATGTCGGTACCGCCAAGACGGTGACCGCATCGGGCTATGCCATCTCGGGTGCGGATGCCCGCAATTATACTCTGATCCAGCCCACCGGGCTGACGGCGACGATAACGCGCGCAACGCTGGTGGTGGATGGAATGACGATTCAGAACAGAAGCTATGATGCGGGCACCGACGCGACCTTTACAGGGGGCGACGTGCGGCCTTTGGCCCAGGATGCGGTTCAGCTCGATGCGAGCAGCGCACAGGCGCGGTTTGCGACCAAGAATGTCGGTAACGGCAAGACCGTCAGTGTCAGTGGTCTGACTCTGATCGGTGCGGATGCCGGTAATTATGCGCTGGTCCAGCCAACCGGGCTGACCGCCGATATCACGCCGGCGCAGCTCTTCGTCACCGGCGCGCGCGCCGCCGACAAGGTTTATGATGCCACCACCCTCGCGGCTATTTCGGGGGGTAGCGTGACCGCTTTTGCAGGCGATAGCGTGACCCTCGACACGGCGGGCGTGAGCGGTGCTTTTGCCAACCGGATGGCAGGCGTGGGTAAGGCCGTGACGGTCTCGGGCTATACGCTCGGCGGGGCCGATGCGGGGAATTACAGCGTCGTTCAGCCGACCGGATTGACCGCCACGATCACCCCGGCGCCGTTGAGCGTGCAGGGCGTCACGGTCGCGAACAAGGTCTATGACGGTGGTGATGCGGCCTCGGCCTCGGGCGGCTTCGTCACGGCGCTTGCGCCTGATACCGTTGCCCTGGTCACCACGGGGGCAGTCGCCCGGTTCGATGATCGCAACGTCGGCACGAACAAGGTTGTCGTTGCCTCGGGCTATACGCTGGGAGGCGCAGATGCTGGGAATTATACCATCGTCCAGCCGACCGGGCTGACTGCCGATATCACCCGCCTGGCAAGCGTCGTCTGGACCGGGAAGGGTGACGGCAAGAGCTGGTTCGATCCCGCCAACTGGGCGGGGGGGGCGATCCCTGATGGGGCCAATGTCGCCGACGTCGTCCTTCCGGCCAGCACGGCGATAAGCTTTGACGGGGCGGAGCGCGTGTCGATCGACCGGCTGCTCACCACCCCGGACGCCGACACCGTTCCCAGCAGCACGGATACCGCCCTGACTCTGCTCAAGGGTAACCTGGTCATCGCCAAGGATTTGAGCGTCGACACCCTGATCCAGCGGGGCGGGGCGCTGACCGGCGCAGGCAATGTGACGGTCCTTGACGGTTTTACGCAGACAGGCGGTGCGATCGCGATGATGGGCGACGTGGCAATTCATCAGGGCGGGGCCGATCTTGAGACGTTGTCGATTTCGGGACGCGATGTGACGTTGGTCGGTGATCAGGCCGTGCGTGCCGGCGGGACCACTGCTTCGCGTGATTTGACGATCATAGCGGGTGGCGATGCTGTCCTGCGCGGGCCAACCACCGTCGGACGCAACCTGTCGGTGACGGCGGGCAAGAGCGGGGCGGGCCGCATCCTGCAGGATCAATATGTCACGGTCACGGGTGATGCCGTGTTGAACGCGGTCGGCGATATCACGCTGACCAATAGCGGCAATCATTTCGGCGGTACGGTGTCGTGCACATCCGGGTCGGGCAAGATTTCCGGCTCCTGCACGGCGGGCGGTTTGATCGATCAGGCAAGGGTTGCGGCGGATAGCTTGGCCGCACGCGCCGCTGCGATCAGTTCCGCTTCGGGCGGTGGATTGGGGGCAACGTTCATCGGGGCTGGCAACCTGTTCACCGGTGGCCCGGCGACCGTCGGCGGTCTTCTGCCTGGCGCCCCGGCCTTCGAAGCGATGGCGAACACCCCCGTTTCTACCGGTGCGACCGGCGTCGCGGCGCTTCTTCAGGGTGAGCCAGCCGACGCCACGATTGCGGGCGGGGCGGGCAGCATGCTGACCGACGCGGTCATGACGTCCCAGGCCGACACCACTTATGTCACCGCGCGCTTCGGCGATCGGGACGCCAAGGCGGTCTATCGCCAGGTGGTGCCGCAGACGAATCTGGGGAACGCGGTCTATTATGTCGGCAACTAAGCGCCGGGCGATGTCCGGTGCGGGTTGGGAAAAGGCGATGGCGGCGGCTCTGATCGCCTCCGCCGCGATCCCGGCCGTCGCGGATGCCAGCCCACCCCCTTCGGTTCCGCCCGTCGCCATTTATGGCGCATGGTCGGTGCAGTGTCCGAACACGACGGGCCGGGCCGATTATTGCCAGGTGGCACAGCGTGTCGAGGATAGCGCACGCGCCGGGCGGCCGATCCTGCAGGTCTCGCTGAGCTGTCGTGACGGACAAGCGCGTTGCGCCATTCAACTGGCCCTGCCCCCTAACTTGGTAAGGGGACGGGGGGCCTTGCTCCAACTTGGCGCGACCACGCCCTTGGAACTGCCGGTGATCGACTGCGACGCGGTGCGTTGCCTTGCCGGAGCGGTACTGCCGCTGGCCCTGGGGCAAGAGATGGCTCGTGCGCCAGACATCTATGTTCGTTTTCGCGACCGCATCGCGGGCTCGCAGGACATTCCGCTCGCCCGCCAAGGCCTTGCCGCCGCTTTCGCCGACATGCTCGGCCGTAACTCCGCGATCCTGGCCGGTGGCCAGACTCCCCATAACACAGGAAGGAAAGACACGATGATTCCGCTATTGGCTGCGGCCGCTTTGACATCGGGAGCGCCGACCGCGACACCACCGCAAGCCACGGCACCCGCGCCGTCGGCCCCCGCCGCACAACCCGAGCGCTATGGCGATTGGTCGGTTCTGTGCGTCGAGCGCGCCGAATTGCCGCCGTGCGAAGTGGTGCAAGGTGTCCAGCGCAAGGAAGGCGATACCCAGCAGCTTCGCTTCTCCTTCGCTTATGCCGGCCAGGGCGACCGCTATGGCGTCCAGTTCCAAGTGCCGCTCGGCGTGCTGGTCCAGACCGCGCCGCTGATCCGGCTGGACGAGAAGACCGACGTACCTGGCTTTCGCATCACCCGCTGCGAACCGGACGGCTGCTTCATCGACCGGGTGATGACCCGCGCCGAAATCGAACCCTTCTTCAAGGCGACCAAGGGACTGATCGCGGTCGCCGACCGCTCGGGCAAGCCGGTTGTCCTGCCGCTGTCGCTCAACGGCTTCGCGCAGGCGATGCAGGTGATGACCGCACGCAACCAAGCCTGGGCCAAGGCGCGTCCGGCTCAGCCTGCCGCAACGCCGACCACCCCTCGTTAAAGGCGAGAAACTCCATGACACCGATGCCTAGCGCGCCGCTGCCGCGCTTCTATCGCTTCGTGACGCCGCTGATTAGCCGGCTTCATCGTCATCTGGCCTATGATGCGCCCGAAACACCGGATTACGGCTTTGCCGTGCGGGCGGATACGATCGACCTGACGATCGACGAGTTTCCTTCCGCCGTCATGCATTATCCGATCGTGTTCGGCGGCGGGGATGCACCAAGGCCGATGGTCTTGACCGGCCAGCCCGGCAGTCAGCGCAACCAGTTCGTTGACGCCCAGGGGGCGTGGCGTCCGGGAGCCTATGTTCCGGCCTATGTTCGCCGCTATCCCTTTCTCCTTGCCCGGCTCGACCCCGAACTGGATGAGATGAGCCTGTGCTTCGATGGTGCCTGCCCCTGGCTGAGTGATCGGGACGAGGGCAATCTGTTCGGCGAAGACGATAATCCCAGCGAGACGACCCGTCAGATCCTCGAATTCTGCCAGAGCTTCGAGGCTGCGGTGCGTCGTACGCGCGGCTTCATGGAAGAGCTGGCCGAACTCGACCTGTTGGTCGATCTGCGACTCGATGATGGCGCGGGCGGGCGGATCACGGTTCCCGGCTACCGCATGGTCGATGAGGAACGGCTGCGTCAGTTGCGGGCCGAGCCTCTGCGCAAGCTGATGAGCACGGGCGCACAAGGTGCGATCTTCGCCCACCTCTTCTCGCTGCGCCATTTGGCGCAGGCCTTTCCGGCTCCGGCCTCCGACGTGGCAGACGAGAGCTAAGCCCTCGTTGCCGAATATCCCGAACGTTCAACCAAAGCGAATGATATGACCGACCAGACCCCTGAACAGACCCAAACCCAGACCTTGCCGCAATTCTATAAGGCGGTGACCCCTTTGATGAGCCAGCTCCACAGCGCCCTTATCTTCGAGGAGCAGGCCACCCCTGATTTTGGCTTCGCGGCCGACAGTCCCGCGATCGTGTTGACCACCGACGAGTTCATCGCTGCCCAAGCCGATTATCCGATCGTCTTCTCCAGCGGCGAGAACCCGATGCCGGTGGTCATGACCGGTATGCCGGGCGGCAAGAACCGTCATGTCGATAGTGAGGGGCATTGGCAGGCGGAGCGTTACATTCCGGCCTATGTTCGCCGCTATCCCTTCCTGCTCGCCAGGCTCGACGACAAGGCGACCGACCTGACCCTGTGCTTTGACGGTGAAAGCGGCCGACTGATCGAGGGCGAGGCAGGCAATCTGTTCGCCGGGGATGAACCCACCGACCAAGCCCGCGCCATCCTGGCTTTTTGCGAGCAATTCGAGGCGGCGGTCCGGCGCACCGAAAGCTTCGTGGCCGAACTGCGCGAGCTCGATCTGTTAATCGAAGCCGAGGCGAGCGTGGCTGGCGAGGACGGCACGCCGCGTATCCTGCGTGGCTTTCAGATGGTGTCGGAAGAAAAGCTGAAGAGCCTGCGTGGCGACCAGTATCGCAAGCTGGTTCAATCGGGCGCGCTGGCGCTGATCTTCGCGCATCTCTTCTCCTTGCGTCGGATTGGGTCGCTGTTCGGCGACGCGCCGTCGCACTGAGTGGCTGCCGGAGGATGGTGAGGAAACGACCTTGCTATCCTCCGGCAACGTTGGAGACCTACAAGGGAGAACCGGATCGTGGTCCAGGACCATGCGAGTTTTGAGAACTATCGCGAATTGACCGCCATGATCGACGCGGGGATCGAGGCTCTGTCGGCTGCCCGCGCATTGCTCCATCGCCTGGAAGAACTTCCTGACGCTTTGATCGACCCTGAGCTGTTGAAGCTGTTCCTGTCCCCGCCCCTGATCCCGACCGTTTCCATTCAGCCCCTCTCGCGAAAGCTGATTGCGCAGGAGCAGCGCCGTCTCCTCGTTATAGAGCGCATGGCCGCTCTGATGCCTCGGGCCGGGCGAAACGGTGTCGCGATCTTGCTACGCCTACTTGATGAGCCCGGCTCTTATGTTTCGTGCGAAGAACTGGTTCGCGCGGCGGGTATCCGATCCGTCGATGGCAAGGCGGTCAAAGTCTATATTTGCAATCTGCGATGTGCCCTTCGACTGGTGGGTATCCCGACCAGTGCCATCGAAACCGGACGTCGCAGCTATCGGCTTGTCCAGGACTCCGTGGCCGCAATCAGATCACTTGTGAACGGCGATGCGCATTCGGACGATAGCCCCCTGATCGACGCATCCCCGCGGCTTCGACAGGTCGCTGCGACCGTATCGACATAATGACGTTCGGCCATGCTCACCGTTTCAGTTGTCGCTGAAAGCCGAAACTGCCATGTCGACAAACGCCCGGAGGCCCGCCGTCGAGCGGCGATCCGGCAGACGGACGAGCGTCAGCGGACGCGGTTCGGGTGCATAATCGGGCAGGACCGGAACCAGGCGTCCCGAAGCCATATCACCTTCCAGCGTCACGCGGGATTGCAGGATGACGCCATAGCCCGCAACCGCAGCCTGCCGAAGGGCCGCCGCCTGATTGATGCGGAGGCGGGGCGGCGGCAATTTTACGATATGCTCGCCGTCCGGCCCGCCCAACGTCCAGCGATCGTCTGCGCCAAATTGCGCAAAGCCGATCAGCCGGTGTTCGCGTAAGTCGGCGGGCGTCTCCGGATGACCGTGGCGCGTCAGATAGGACGGTGCGGCCGCGAGCATCAGGCGATAGGGGGCCAGCGGATGGGCGACGAGCCAGTCGTCCTCCAGCGCGCCGATACGAAAGGCCAGGTCGAAGCCTTCCTCGATCAGCTCGACCTTCCGATCGCCCAGCACCAGTTCGGCCTGCATATCGGGAAAACGGTCGAGATAGGTCGCGAGCAACGGCGCGACCCGTTCGGTGCCGAACGCAATGGGCGCCGCGATGCGAAGCCGACCGACCGGCGTTTGCGCCACCTCTGCCCCCACGGTCTCGGCGATCGCGACATCGGCCAGGACACGCCGGCAGGACTCGGCAAAGCGCCGTCCAGCCTCGGTCGGCGACAGCCGTCGCGTCGTTCGGTGGAGCAGGCGAGTGTCGAGCCGGGCTTCGAGCGCGTTGACATGCTTGGCCACCATCGTCGCCGAGATGTCATGCGCCTTGGCCGCGGCGGTGAAGCTGCCGAGATCGACCGCTGAAACGAAGATCGCCATGCTGGTCAACCGGTCCATTCCAAACCCCTGGTTTAAAGAAACCATATCCTACACGGCTTATTCCCTGCCGATACAGCCGATAGCCTGTCGCCATTACAAACCATGATAGGGATGATGTGCGATGAAGGCCTTGTGCTTCGACCGGTTCGGTGGGCCCGATGTGTTGCGATACGATATTCTGCCGGACATGGCGTTGGATGCGACGTCGGTCTTGGTGGAAACCAGCGCGGTCGGGTTAAACTTCGCCGACATCTATCGTCGACAGGGCGTCTATGTGCTGGACGGTGAGGCGCCCTGGATCGGCGGCTATGAAGGCACCGGGCGTGTCGTCGCGATTGGCAGGGACGTCGATCGCTGGCAGGTCGGGCAGCGGGTCGGGTTTCTCGACGTGCCGCGCGCTCATGCCGAACGGGTCCGCGCGCCAGCCGACCGTCTGGTGGCGTTGCCGGACGATATCGACGACCGCACCGCGGCCGCTTTATTGTTGCAAGGCGTGACGGCTCAGTATCTGGTCGAGGATAGCGGCAGGCTGTCCGCTGGCGACCGAGTGCTGGTGCAGGCCGCGTCAGGGGGTGTGGGGCGACTCCTGGTTCAGATGGCCCATGCGCTGGGCGCAGAGGTTCATGCGCTGGCCTCCACACCGGCCAAGCGCGAACAGGCGCGATCGAATGGGGCGAGCGCCGTCTATGGCTATCAGGATTGGGTGCCGCAGGTAAGGCGGGCGACTGGAGGCGGGGTCGATGTGGTCTATGACTCGATCGGGACCACCCTGCAGGACAGCATCGTCGCCCTGCGTCCGGGCGGTCGTGCGGTGATCTTCGGCAAGGCCGGCGGCACCCCACCGGCGATCGATCCGCTGCTGTTGATGGAGGGATCGAAAAGCGTCGTCGGCGGTGATCTGTGGACCCATCTGAACGGTGCCGAGACCCGTCAGAGCCGCGTCGACCGGCTGTTCGCCGCCTTGCGCGCCGGGACGATCACCGCGCCACCGATCACGACCTTTGCGTTGCAGGAGGGGGCGGCAGCGCACCGATTGCTGGAGGACCGTACCTTCGCGGGCAAGATCATCCTGATCCCGTAGGATCGGGCGATCCCTGTATCCCGGCCTACTTTCCTTGAGGTCTGCCCAGGATGCTGTCTCGGTGACTGTCCAGGATATCGTTCGTTCCAGATCATGAACGGCGAGGGGAGGCCATCCATTCGGTTTGGGGCAGGCGGCTGGTGCATCGCCGCGTGCTGCTATGCGCCCGCCGTCTGGTTGCTCGACAAGGGGGGCGACTGGAAGGCCTTGCCGGTCACGCTGGCCACTATGATCCTGTTCTTCACACCCTGGGCGCTGCTGACGCCAGCATTGTTGCGGGCAAGTGCATTCGCGCCGCTCGGCACTGGCCGCAATGGGTGGTCATTGGCGATGCTGGTCCTGATCGGGATTCGCGAAGAACGGTCAGCGCGGTCCGTCCAAGTTCGCCGGGACGAACCGCTTTGACGCGTGATGATTGCCAATCCGGACGTTCGTGGATGAGATGGCCTTATCCAGACTTGCGAGCTTTTCATGCAAAGCCGAGAGACGAGTGACGCCCTCTTCGATCGATCGCAGTTCGGACGCTATCGCTTCGCGCTCACCACGCAAATGCGATAGTCGATGTTCGAGATTGTGGACGAGGTTGGACGTGGCGCTCATGCCCCGTCAGATAGGTATTTGGCTTCCGGCACGCTTGGTGCCGTTGCGCCATAATACCGGAGATATGGCGCGCCCGGAAAGATTCGAACTATTCGCTGGTCGTGGAGCTATTTGATTGAGCTTTGTCCGCTTTCAGGTCGCGCCAATCCGCGACCCGAAATCCGACTTTAGGGCGCATTACTGCCAGACGATCCTGCGCTCAGGGAATGGCCGGTTTTAGCTGAATCTGTCGTTCGAAGCCCAACCGACGAACGACGAATTCTGGTCGACTGCTGCCATTTGAGGTTGTTTAGGTGGCGGAATTTCATTCGAACCGTTTGACCCAGTCTATTTGGGTGCTCGCTTGAACCAGCGCTGCCCAGTCGAGGAACGACCAATCGACCTTGTGCAATTCGCGGTTCAGGATCGTCAGGCGAACACCCTGACCGTATTTGCCGCCGACCGTGGTCGCGGCATGACCGCAAATCTGGTCGACGATCCGCTCGAGCACGCCAGCTTCGAGGGCGAGGTCCTTGAATCCGTGCCGGAAGCTGTGAAAGACCAATCGGGCATCGGTCGACACGTAACGGTCGATGATGCGGTTGGCGATGCGCGAGGCCTCCTTCGTCCGCTTGCCGAAACCGTTGGGAACCAGGTCAGGGAATAGCCTGGTGTGTCCGGCCTTCTTCACCGCGTCGATATAGTGGCGAAAGCCCAGCTCGATCAGCTTGGTATGGACCGGTACGAGTCGGCGTGAGGTGGTCGTCTTGATCGACTTCGGGTCATCGCTGGGACCGGCGGCGTAGTCGTCGATGTCGATATAGGTGATGGCGCCGTCGGTCTTCACATCGGCGACCATCGCCTGGCCGACTTCCTCAAGCCGCGCACCCGTCGTGAGGCCGAGGAGGAACAGCCAATACAGCGTCATGTCACTGACCAGCCGATCATGCTTCCACGTCGCGGGGGCGGTGAATAGCGGGCTGGCGAACAGCCGTTGCAACTCCTCTTCCTGGAAGGTCTGGCGAGGGGCGGCGCCAGTCTTGGAATAGCCGAGGATCGGCACGTCGCGGCCCTCGTTGCGGCTGATCCACTTCTGGCCCTTGGCGAAGCTCAGCAACGCCTGGATCGCGCCGACTCGCTTTTTCAGCGTCGCCGGACTGATCCGGGGCGTATCTGAATGCCGATGGCGCTCGAGGCGCTCGGTGAAGGTCAGTTCGCGATCTGCGCGTGGCATGGAGGCGGGCAGATGGGCTGCCTCATCGCGGTAATCGAGCAGATCGTTGTTGACGATCTCCTCGACGGTGACGTCCCCCAGAAAGTCGATGAAATCGCGGGTCGCGCCTTCATATTCATGCGCGCTCTGCAAAGACGGCTGCATCACGGCCTGCCAGTCGGCAAACAATTCCATCAGGCGGAGGTCAGGCCGCAGGCGACCCGATGTCGGTCGACGCTTGCGGGCCTTTGGGGCTTCAACAGGAATCGCGTCGAGATAGGCCGTGATCGCCGCATCGATGCCGTTGGGCAGCTCGGCGACGGTCACATCATTGTGGCGGGCGATCTGGTCGACGACCCGGCCGATCTGTTCGGCTCTGGCTTCGGATCGGAAGTTTTCGTTGCCCCAGCGCCAGATCGTGCCGGGTGCGTGGCCTTGAACCGGCTTGCGTCCGGGATGATCGCGGAAAAGCGCGGCGTTGTTCGCCAATTCCCACCATTGCTGATCGCTCAGCGGGCTAGGGGAGCTGCATCCGGTCGGGGTCGCGTTCCACAACCCACGGTCCAGCTCCAGCCGGGCAAGCAGCAGACGTTCGATGCCATCGAGACCGCCGGCCTTCAACTCGGGGCCCTGGAAATACGCGGAGACCAATTCGTCGGCACGATCACGTGCGGACGGGCAGGGGCTGCCGGTCGCCTTCAGCCGGGCCCGCGCCTCTTCGAACCGCTGTTCGAGGGCGGCATTGGCCTGGAGGAACAGCACCGTGGCTTCGCTGGCGTTCTTGGTGCTGAGCGATACCTTCCACAACGCCTTGCCGTCGAATGCGGGGCGCAGCTTCTCGGGGATCTGTCGGCGCAGGTAATAAACGCCGGTCGAAGGGTGTTTCCAGGGTGTCGCCATGAGGGCCATTATAATGCTCGCTGTACCTGTGCGCTGTACCAGCGAGCGGCAAAGAATGGCTTAATCGCGCAATTCTGCACTGTTGAGCGCAGATGGTGACCCCTACGGGAATCGAACCCGTGTTTCAGCCGTGAAAGGGCCGCGTCCTAACCGCTAGACGAAGGGGCCGCCGGGTGGCGTGGAGGGGCCTCTAAGGGAGGGTGAGGAATCGGTCAAGCGCTTTTTTCAGTCGGCCCATGCGGCGTCCTCGACATGGAGTTCGGCGACGTCGCGGCCCGACCAGTCGTCGACTTTCGCGCGGCCCGCCAGCCACAGGCGGCGGGTGCTGCCAGCGGCCAGCAGCGCCTGGCCGAGTGCGGTGTCGGCCTGGCGGAAGGCCATGGCTTTCAGGCTGCGGCCATCCGCGCCCGCCACGATCGCGCGGACATGATGGGTGCCGACCAGATCGGCGCGGATCACGCGGAAGGGGCCCGCGGCGATGCGGGGGGCGGGCCAGCCCATGCCGTAAGGGCCACCGGCATCCATCGCGCCGACTAGGCCGGGATTGACCCCGCCGGGGGCTAGCACCGCGTCGACCAGCAAAGCCCGGCCCGCGCTGGCGCGGACGACGGTCTCGGCCAGGCGTTCCTCCAGAAACTCGGCGAGTTCGGGGATGCGGTGCGCCGCGATGGTCAGGCCTGCCGCCATGGCGTGGCCGCCACCCGCGATCAGCAGGCCGTGTTCCTTGGCGGCCAGGATCGCGGCGCCCAGATCGACACCGGTGATCGAGCGGCCCGAGCCCTTGCCGATCCCGTGTTCGTCGATGGCGATGACGATGGCGGGGCGGTCGAGCTTTTCCTTGAGGCGGCCCGCCACGATCCCGATGACGCCGGGGTGCCAGCCGTCGCCCGACACGACCGCCACCTGCCGGTTGCGATCGACGATGGTTTCGGCGGTCGTCTGCACCCCCGCCTCGATCGCGCGGCGCTCGTCGTTGAAATGGTTGAGCTCCTCGGCGATCGCGCGCGCCTCGGCCGGATCGTCGGTGGTGAGCAGGCGGACGCCCAGATCGGCGCGGCCGACGCGACCGCCCGCATTGATCCGCGGCCCCAGTGCGAAGCCCAGGTCGGAACAGGTCGGCGCGCGGGTGAGGCGGGCGGCGTCGGTCAGCGCGGCGAGGCCGATATTGCGCCGCTGCGCCATGACCTTGAGCCCCTGCGCGACGAAGGCGCGGTTCAACCCGCGCAAAGGCGCCACATCGGCCACCGTCCCCAGCGCGACAAGGTCGAGCAAGTCGAGCAACCGGGGCTCGGCCCGGTTCGCAAAGAAGCCCTGCGCGCGGAGCGTCCGGATCAGCGCCGCGCCGAGCAGGAAGCACACGCCGACCGCCGCCAGATGGCCGTGCGCGGCGCCTTCGGTCTCGTCCAGGCGGTTGGGGTTCACCACCGCATGGGCGCGGGGCAGCTCGGTCGCGCATTTGTGATGGTCGACGACCAGGATTTCGATGCCCGCTGCATGCGCCGCCGCCAGCGGCTCGAACGCCTGCGCGCCGCAATCGACGGTGACGATCAGGTTCGCGCCCTCGGCCTGCAGGCGCAGCAGCGCGGCCTCGGTCGGGCCATAGCCTTCGGTCAGGCGGTCGGGGATATAGGGGCGGGCGGACAGGCCCAGATCGCGCAGCAGGCGGACCATCAACGCGGCCGAAGTCGCGCCGTCGACGTCATAATCGCCGAAGATCGCCACCGGCTCGCCCGCGGCCACCGCATCGGCCAGCCGCTCGGCCGCCCGATCCATGTCGCGGAAAATCGAGGGGTCGGGCATGAAGCCCCGAATCGAGGGCGTGCGATGCGCCTCGACCGCGTCGGGCGGGCATCCGCGCGCCAGCAGCAGCTGGGCGACCAGATCGTCATGGCCGAGGCCGTCGCGCGCGTCGGCGGCGAGCGCGCGCCAGCGCCAGGGCTGGCCCAGGATCGATTGGGCGATACCGAGAACCTCGGTCATGGGCGGAACACGAAAAGGGAGAACGTCACGCGAACGTCATGCCATGGACGGCAGAGTCGCGACAAGAGCGGGCGGCGCGCTCAGCTGACCCAGTTGCCCTCGCGAAACCATTTGGTGATGACATATTTGGTGCCCTCGATCACCGGCATCCCTTCGTGCAGCGTCATCTCATTGGGGCTGCCGTCGAGCTTCATGTTGTTCCAGGCGAGCAGCAGGCCCCGGCGCGGGGCGACGCGGATGCCTGCTTGCGGGAACCAGGTCGCGCCACCCTCGGGCACGTCGTTGAGGTAGATCATCGCGGTCCAGGTCCGCTGGCCGCCATGGACGCGCACCTTTTCCCAATAGCTTTCGCTCTCGTGGAAATAATCGTGATGGGCGCGGAATTGCTGGCCGGGGGCATAACGCTGTCCCTGCATCGTCTCGCCCTGTTCGGGGGCGATGCCGAGCAGCGCGGCGATCGATTCGTCGATCGGCTGCACATCGGGGGACCAGCGCGCCATGTCGCAGCTTTCCGAGGTGCGGAACCCATAATCGGGCCGGTCCGACAACAGGGTCGAGGGGCGGCGATTGGCGTCGATCATGCCCATCAGCGCGTCGCACTGTTCGGGCGTCAGGAAATCGGCCTGATAATAGATTTGCGCCATATCGGTCGCCACCCGCGTAACGGCCGGGTTCGCGTCCAGATGCTCGGCGACGGTGACCCCGAAACGCGCACGGACGGGGGAGGCGGCGGGGTGGCCCTTCGGCTTCCTCGAGAAGAACGACATGGGCGCCGATGTGCGACGACAGCCGAGCAAAGACAAGGGGGGAGGGGCCTTGCGAACCCCTCCCGACCGATCACCAGAAGATGTCGTAGACGATGTCGACGACCAGCCCGCTGCGCAGGTCGACCAGCACCGCGTCATTGTAATAGCGGACCCAGCGATAGGGGCCGTAGGCGGGCGGCAGGCGATAGCTGTACGGATCGTCGAGCCAGTAATTCTGGCCGAAGAACATCGGCTCCAGGATCACGCCGCTCGAAAAGCGCTGATAGCCATAGCCGCCGTTCGGGCCATAATAGCGCGGCAGGTGATAGACGCCCCGGTTCAGCGACCGCCAGCCCATCCAGTCATAGCGGCGGTCGCCGCGCCAGCTGCGGTTCCACTGGTCGGCCCAGGCGCGGCGCTCGGCAAAGCCATAGGCCTGGTTATTCTGGTCGCGCCAGTCGCCATAGTTGCGCCGCCAGCGGTCCTGATCCTCGCGGCGGCGGCGGTCGTCGTCGCGCCACCGCTGGTCCCGGCGTTGCTGGTCGCGCCATTGCTGACGACCGTCGCGCCAAGTGTCGGGGCCCGCATTCTGGCGGTCGACCCGCACGCCGCTGGGACCGGCCGGGCCGGGCCGGGGCATGGGCGAGGGCTCCGGCCGGTCGCGCCAGCCGCCGCGATTGCCCCATGCGCGTTCCTCCCCCGGCACCGGGGCGGGTGAAGGCTCGGGCCGGTTGCGGCCGCGATCGCCCCAGTCGCGCGATTGCGCGGGCGCTGGCGGACGCGGTGCCTCGGCATGGTCCGGGCGGAAGGCCGGGCGGTTTTCGGGGAAGGATTCGCGATCGTGGAAGATCGGACGGTTCTCGCTGCGCTCCAGCCGCCCGGCAGGGCCGCCCGGACCATCGGGACCGCCACGGGGCGGACCGCCGCGCGGGCCCTCGCCCGGACCCCCACGTGGACCCCCACGCGGACCGGGGTCGATCGCCTGCGCCCGCACTATCGCCGGAGTCGCCCCCGCCACCATCGCGGTCGCCGCCAGCAGAGCCGCCATCCAATGCCTGTTCATCCGTCTTCACCCCATCCGTCGGCGCACGAGCCGACCCCGATCATGCGATGGACCTTGCCCGATCTGCGTTGAGCGGTTGCTGAACCCACCTGTCAGCTTCGTGAAAGAATCGTGGCGGCGTTTGGACGGACGGCGCGGCTATGGCTCCTGCTGCATCGCGCCCGGAACCAGCGCAGGCACGGCGCGGGCGGCGTCGGCCGGATCGGTGCCGGGGATGGGGGCGGCGGGAATGGTTTCCTCGCCCCGCGCGGCGCGGGCGGCGCGCTGGATCGCTTCGACCAGGCGGGGATAGATGCCACAGCGGCACAGATTGGTGATCGTCGTGCGGATCAGCTCCTCGGACGGGTCGGGATTTTTGTGGATCAGCGCGGCGGCGGCCATCACCATGCCGGGGATGCAATAGCCGCATTGGCCGACATTGGCGGCGAGGAACACCTGTTGGACCGGGTGCGAGCGGTCGCGCGACAGCCCCTCGATCGTGGTGACGACGCTGCCCTCGATCCGGCCGATCGGGACCAGGCAACTGCGCACCGCGCGCCCGTCGATATCGACCGTGCATGCGCCGCAATCGCCGGTGCCGCAGCCATATTTGGTGCCGGTCAGGTTGGACGCATCGCGCAGCGCCCAGAGCAGCGGTGTGTCGGGCGGCAGGCGATAGCGGATCGGCTGATTGTTGACGGTCAGGCTGGTCATGGCGGGGCGGTGCTTAGCGGATGCAATCGGACCGGGCTAGCGACCCAGCATCGGGGCAGCGCGGTCCAGGGTCAGCGCGGCGTCGGAGAAGCGGATCGGGGTGCGCACGCCGGGCACCGCCGAGCCATCGGGGCGCTTGGGGTGGATCGCCAGATCGCGCGCGACGATCTGCGGATCGGCAAAGGCTTGTTCGACCGTGTTGATGGGCCCGGCCGGGACGCCCGCCGCTTCGAGCGCGGCGAGCAGGGCGTCGCGGGCCCAGGTCGCGGTGACGGCCTCGATCGCCTGGGTCAGCGCGGCCCGGTGCTGGCAGCGCAGCGCATTGGTGGCATAACGCGGATCGTCGCCATCGAGTCCCACGATCGCGGCGAAGCGGCGGAACTGCGCGTCATTGCCGACCGCCAGGATGAACCAGCCGTCGCGCGCCGGAAAGGCGGCATAGGGCACGATATTGGGATGCGCATTGCCCAGCCTCGTCGGCGTCGTGCCCGAGGCGAGATAGTTCATTGCCTGGTTGGCGAGCACGCCCGTCATCGTGTCGAGCAGTGCCATGTCGATATGCTGCCCACGCCCGGTGCGTGTCCGCATGTGGAGTGCCGCCTGGATCGCGATGACCGCGTAGAGGCCGGTCATGATGTCGGCCAGCGCGACACCGATCTTCTGCGGCGCGCCGCCGGGTTCGCCGGTCAGGTCCATGATGCCGCTCATGCCCTGCACGATGAAGTCGTACCCGGCGCGCGGCGCATAGGGACCGTCCTGTCCGAAGCCGGTGATCGAGCAATAGACGAGGCGCGGATTGATCGCCGACAGGCTGTCATAGTCCAGGCCATAACGGGTCAGGCCGCCCAGCTTGAAATTCTCGATGACGATATCGGCGTCGGCGATCAGCGCGCGGACCTTGGCCTGACCCTCGGGCGTGGCGAAGTCGGCGACGACCGAGGCCTTGCCCCGATTGGCAGCGTGGAAATAGGCGGCGTCCTGCGTGCCGTCCGGGTTGGAGATGAAGGGCGGCCCCCAGCGGCGCGTGTCGTCGCCTTCGGGGCTCTCGACCTTGATGACCTCCGCGCCGAGATCGGCCAAGACCTGACCCGCCCAGGGGCCGGCCAGGATACGGGCGAGTTCGATGACCTTCAGGCCGGTAAGGGGAGCGGGTTTCACCACTTCAATCCTCCCCAAGCTTGCTTGGGGAGGGGGACCATCGCGCCAGCGATGGTGGAGGGGCGCGACGGACCGGCCATGCCCCTCCACCACGCCCTGCGGGCGCGGTCCCCCACCCCAAGCATAGCTTGGGGAGGATTGGGGTGGGGCTCAAAACGCCGCAATCCCGGTGATGGCGCGGCCCAGGATCAGCGCGTGGACGTCATGCGCGCCTTCATAGGTGTTGACCGTCTCCAGGTTCATCAGGTGGCGCATCACCTGATACTCGCCCGAAATGCCGTTGCCGCCATGCATGTCACGCGCGGCACGGGCGATATCCAGCGCCTTGCCGACATTGTTGCGCTTGACGATCGAGATCATCTCGGGCGCGAACCGGCCCTCGTCCATCAGCCGTCCGACGCGCAAAGACGCCTGCAAGCCCAGAGCGATCTCGGTTTCCATATCGGCCAGTTTCTTCTGGTAAAGCTGCGTCGCGGCCAGCGGTCGCCCGAACTGCTTGCGGTCGAGGCCATATTGGCGCGCCGCGTGGAAGCAGAACTCCGCCGCGCCCAGCGCGCCCCAACTGATGCCGTAGCGCGCGCGGTTGAGACAGCCGAACGGCCCCTTCAGCCCTTCGACATGCGGCAGCAGCGCGTCTTCGCCGACCGCGACCTCGTCCATCATCACCATGCCGGTGATCGAGGCGCGCAAGGACAGCTTGTTCTCGATCTTGGGCGCGGACAGGCCCTTCATGCCCTTTTCCAGCACGAAGCCCCGGATCGCGCCGCCATGCGCTTCGGACTTGGCCCAGATCACAAAGACATCGGCGATGGGCGAGTTGGAAATCCAGGTCTTCGCGCCCGACAGCACATAGCCGCCCTCGACCTTCTTCGCGGTCGTCCGCATGCCCCCCGGATCGGAACCGGCATCGGGTTCGGTCAGGCCGAAACAGCCGATCCACTCGCCGCTCGCCAGTTTGGGTAGATAGCGATGCTTCTGTTCGTTCGAGCCGTAAGCATGGATCGGATACATGACCAGGCTGGACTGCACGCTCATCATCGAGCGGTATCCGCTGTCGATCCGCTCCACCTCGCGCGCGATCAGGCCATAGGCGACATAGGAGGCGCCGACGCCGCCGAACTCCTCGGGGATGGTGGGGCCGAGCAGGCCCAGTGCGCCCATCTCGCGGAAGATGCCGGGATCGGTATGTTCCTGTGCGAAGGCATTGATGATGCGCGGGGCCAGCCGGTCGTCGGCATAGGCGCGCGCGGTGTCGCGGATCATCCGCTCGTCATCGGTCAGCTGGTCGTCGAGCAGGAACGGGTCCGCCCAGTCGAACTTGCCCATCGGGGACATTGGCTTCTCTCCTTATGTCCCCGCTTCTTTCGAAGGCGGCACGCTTTGTCCACCCCCGGTGCAGAAGCTATTCCTCCCCTGCAAGGGAAGGGGGACCATGCGGAGCATGGTGGAGGGGTGTAACCGGTCGCGAGGATTCCCATCCATCACCAGCCGGGACACCCCTCCGTCAGGCCTGCAGCCTGCCACCTCCCCTGCCAGGGGAGGAAGGAGCCTTACAGTTTGAAGTTGAGCGTCGCGCGCAGATCGCGGCCCGCCAGCGGTGCGAAGTCCTTCAGGACGCTGGCGTGACGGCGGGCATCGACGTCGAAGATGTTGTTCGCCGACAGAGTCAGCGTGGTCGGGTTGAGCGCGCCCCAGGGCTTCAGCTGGACCGAGGCGTTGACCAGGGTGAAGCCGTTGGTCGGCGTCTCCAGCCCCAGCACGCGGGTCTGCTTGAAGCTGCGCTCCACCTCGACGCGGGCGTTGACGCTGTCCGACTGGGCTTCCAGGCCGCCGAGCAGGCGCAGCGGCGGGATGCGCGGGGCCGGGCCGGTGTCGATGATCTGGGCATGGACATAATCGCCCAGCAGGTCGGCGTTGATCGCATATGTGCCGATCGTGGCGAGCCGCAGCGAACCCTCCGCCTCGACACCATAATAGCGGGCATCGGCCTGGGCATATTGGAAGCAGGGCAGGTCGACATCGCGACCCGAGGGAGCCGCCGCCGCGACGCAGGCACCCTGCGGCACCAGCGCGTCATAGATATAGTTGGAGAAGCGGTTGTAATAGGCCGAGGCGTCGAAGCTATAGCCGTCGCCATGACCGTGGACGGTCGCCTCGATGCCCCAGCTCGCCTCCTTCTTGAAGTTCGGATTGCCCAGTTCATAGGCCTCGGTCCCGGCATGCGGGCCGTTGGCGAACAACTCCTCGGCCGAGGGCGCGCGCTCGGTGCGCGACAGGTTCAGGCCCGCCCGCCAGTCGGGCGCGAAGCCATAGCTGGCGCCGATCGAGCCGGAAAAGGCGTCGAAGCTGCGCTGACCCCGGAAGAAGCGATCGTCGCTGACGGCGGTGCGCGCGGTCAGCGAGGTATGCTCGAAGCGCGCGCCTGCTTCCATCTTGAACGCGCCGCGATCCAGCTGTTGCAGGGTGAACAGGCCGACCTGCGCGGTGTTGTTGCGCGGCAGGAAGGCTTCATCGCCGCGCACGTCGAAGTCGCGGTTGAAGAACTGGACGCCCGACGCGCCCTGCCAGCCGTCGCGCTTGCTCTGCACCAGTTCCAGGCGGCCTTCGATACCCTTGTTGTAGAAGGCGGTGCCGATGCCGCCATCCTCTTCCAGCTCGTAATGGCGATATTGCGCCGCGCCCGCGCGCAGGCGGATACGGTCGAGGAAGCCGCCGCCCGTCTCGATCTCGCCGCGCAGGTCGAGGCGGTTCTGGACCAGGCTGAGGCGCGGGGCCTCGGGCTCTTCGCCGCCGGGCGTCAGCGTGTAGCGGATCGGCACGCCATAGAAGCTGTCATAATGGCTATAGGCGATGCCCAGCGATCCGGTGTCGGTGATGAGCGCACCGCCGACGCCCGCCGTCCAGGTCTCGCTGGCGGTGTTGGGCAGGCGGCCGCGCAGGTTCGCGACGCTGGCGAAGTCGAGCGGATCGTTCGGGGCCTGCGCCGCCGAAGCCTGCGCCTCGGCACGGGCGCGGGGGCTGAGGACATAGCCGCCGATCTTCAGGTCGTCGGTCTTCAGATACGAACCGTCGGCATGGACGACGAACTGCTTGCCCACCGCCACGTCGGTCGCACCCGCCACCGAACGTTCGGTCGCTGCCGAGCCATAGGTCGCCATGCCCGACAGGCGATAGCCCTTCTCGGGCACGGTGCGCGGGATGCGATTGTCGATGACGTTGACCACGCCGCCCACCGCCGACGAGCCGAACAGCAGCGCGGAGGGGCCGCGCAGCACCTCGATCCGCTCGGCGAGCAGCGGGTTGATGACGACCGCGTGATCGACGCTGGTGTTCGACACGTCGATCGATCCGATGCCGTCGGTCAGGACGCGGATACGCTCGCCCTGGAAACCGCGCAGCACGGGGCGCGAGGCATTGGGGCCGAACGAAGTCGCCGACACGCCGGGCAGGCGGGCCAGCGTCTCGCCGATGGTCGGACGGATCGCGCGATCCAGTTCCTCGCCGGTGATGATCGAGGTACCCGACAGCACATCGGCCTCCGATTGCTGGACCGGCGCGGTCACCACGATCTCACGACCCCGATTGGCCGATGAGGAACTGGTGGACTGCGCGGCGGCGGGGGCGAGCAGGCTGGCGAGCGCGGTGGCCGAAAGGCCGGACAGGAGTACGGGCTTGAACAAGGCGGGGCTCCGATAAATGATGCCCCGCCGCCTACAGTATTGTTACAACATATCAAGAAAAAATTCACGCGCTCGTCATGTGTTTGCCGCATCCAGGCACAGGAGGACGCGCAGGCGCAGAGCATCGCCCTCTGCCTCTACCGCGATGTCGGCGATCAGGTCGCGGCCAAGCGGGATATCGGCCTCGGCGAGGTCGGCCAGCCAGGCCGATCGCGCCGCCCCGCCAAGCGCCTCTACCGCCAGCACGATGACCGAGCCGCTGAACGTCGCCGAACACCAGGGCTCGACCGATACGACGGACAGCTGCACGGCGCAGCCGTTCCGTGCGGCATGGGCGGTCAGCGCGCGGGCCAGCCGCTCGCCGCGATCTGCCGGGCGGCGAACGGGTAGCGGGCGGGGCTGCGCAGCCTGTACGATTCGGGCCAGCGCGGTCATGCGGGCTGTCCTGCGATGAACGCGTTGACGCGCGCGATCATTTCCTGCCCCGGCTCCCGCCCGCGCCGCAAATCACTGACCAGACGCGGATCATTGACCGCCAGCCGTCCGAATTTCGTCTCGGGCATATGGCTGGTTTTCAGATAGCGATCGATCACTCCCAACAATTCCATGGACGTTCTCCCAAAGTCCGATTCTTGTTCCTATGTTCATGATCTGTTCTGATTTCCAACTTGTCTAGGAAAAATCCTATGCCTATATCGGGACAATGACGGACACGGGCATCAGGACGGCGGTGCAGGCGCTGGCGGCGGAGGCGGGAGTCAGCCTGGCGGCGCTGTCGCGCATGCTCGGTCGCAACGACGCCTATCTCCAGCAGTTCGTGCAGCGCGGCACCCCACGCGTGCTGGCCGAGGCGGATCGGCGGCAATTGGCCGAGTTTTTCGGGGTGCCCGAGACGCGGCTGGGGGCCTCGCCCGCGACGGGACCGATGCTGGTGCCCCGGCTGGCGGTCGCGGCGTCGGCGGGGCCGGGGGCGACGGTCGATGACGAAGTGATGATCGGGGTCGAGGCGATCGATCGCGGTCTGGCCCGGCGGCTGGGATTGCGGGACGGGGCGGCCTCGGTGATCCGCGTGCGGGGCGATTCGATGGCGCCGGGGCTGCTCGACGGCGATCATCTGGTGGTCGACGAGCGCGACGTCCGGCCCAGTGCGCGCGGGGGCCTTTACGTGATCCGGATCGGCGAGGTGCTGATGGTCAAGCGGGTGCGCGCGATGGCAGACCGGCTGGTCGCCACCAGCGACAACCCCGCCGCGCCGCCGCTGCCTGAGGGGGCGATCGCGGTAATCGGGCGCGTCGTATGGCAGATGCGATTGCCAAGCTGATGAACGTATTCCTCCCCTGCAAGGGGAGGTGGCAGGGCGAAGCCCTGACGGAGGGGTGTAACCATCGGCGAGGATGGTCCCAACTCACGACCGGCGACACCCCTCCACCAGCTTCGCTGGTCCCCCTCCCCTTGCAGGGGAGGAATGTTTTTACCGCCCCCGCCACCACAGCAGCAGCGCCACGACGACCCCAACCGCCAGCCCGATCAACACCCCCATAGTGACTTCGCCGGTCGCCAGCCCCGCGATGATCCCGCCCACCACGCCCAGCGCGATGAAGATGCCGCCCGCATGGGCGGACGACGAGGACGGGCGCGGGATTTTCGGGTCGGTCATGCTGGCTTTCCTGCCATGCACAAGGCGGCGAAACCAGCCACCCATGGTCGAAATCGAGTTAACCATTTCAAGGGGTGGCTAAATTCATAACCCCCGCTTAGGGGAAGCGGCGTCCACGGCGCGGTTAGAGGGAGTTTCCATGCGCGATCATCGCGATGCCTATGTTGCGCCATTCCTGACCGATCGAGATGTGGCGGACGCGGCCGAGATGATGGAAACTTTCGGCCATGCCGCGGGTGATGAGGCCGCCGCGCGCGCCGATCGCAGCCGCGATCTGGGCAATCACATCCATTTCTGCCGCTGGCGTCAGATCGAGCGGCTGATCGACCTCTTGTCCGGTGACGAGGCGGTCGGCACCGTCCATTGATCGGCGGCCCGCGTTCCTCGGGATCGTGGTGCTTCGCGACGACCGGATCGGCAAATCTGTCCAGATGATGGCGCTTTGGGGTGTTGCTGTCGCCTCCGCGCGGCTAGGGATTGGCGCATGATGGTCCGCGTCGGGCGGCCGCGCCGCTCGGCCGCCATCATATGCTTGGCAATGGGTCTTGGGGGGCTTGGCGGCGCGGGCTGGTCCGGCGCTGCGTCCGCGCAGACCGCGAGCCCGGCATCGCCCGTGGCGAAACAGACGGCCCCGACGGCGGACGCTCTGGACGATCCGACCATGCTTGATCCCTCCGCGCCGCTGGCACCGCTGCCCGAGATCGGCGTGGCCTGGCCCGACCTGGCGACCGCGCCGGGCGATCCGATGGCGACGATGGCCGCGACGGTCGATGCGGCGGCCGAGCGGCGTTATCACTGGCGGGTGGAGGGGATCGACGGCACGGGCGATCTGGTTCGCCGTCGTTTCGAGCAACTGTCCACCCTGGACGCCAATGACGGCGAGCCCGCCAACGCCGCGCAGCTCGATCGCCGCGCGCGCGAGGACGCGCAACTGCTGACCAATTTGCTGCGTGGGGCGGGCTATTACGACGCCCAGGTCACGACCCGGATCGAGCCGGGGAATGAGCCGACCGTCGTGCTGGAGGCGGTGCCGGGCAATCTCTATCGCTTCGCGGGCGTGACGCTGGACGGGGTGAAGGCGGCCGGTGACAAGGCCGCGCCGCTGGAAAAGGCGTTCGGGATCAAGCCGGGCGATCCGGTCGATGCCGACACCATCGTCGCGGGCGAGGCGCGGCTGAAGACCGTGGTGGGGGAGGAAGGCTTTCCCTTCGCCAAGGTCGGCGACCCGCAGATCGTGGTTGACCGCGCCGCGCGCACCGCGACGCTGGACCTGTCGGTCGATCCGGGGTCGTCGCGCCGCTATGGCCGGATCGTCATGGCCAACGACAAGCTGTTCGACGCCAAGCACGTTCAGGAGATCGCCCGCTTCGAACCCGGCCAGCCCTATGATTCCGCCGGGCTGGACGATCTGCGCCGCGCGCTGGTGCAGACCGGGCTCGTCTCGTCGGTCGAGGTGAAGCCCGTGCCCGGCGACACGCCCGACACGGTGAACATCGCCGTCGCGCTGGAGCCCGCGCCGCCGCACACCATCGCGGGCGAACTGGGCTATGGCACCGGCGAGGGCGCGAGCGCGACGATCAACTGGACCGACCGTAACCTTTTCCCACCCGAAGGCGCGCTGACCCTGCGCAGCGTGCTCGGCACCCGCGAGCAGCTCGGCGCGGTCGTGTTCCGGCGCAACAATTTCCAGGGCCGCGACCGCGTGCTGACAGCGCAATTCTCGGCGGCGCATATCCTGCGCGACGCCTATGAGGCCAAGACGATCTCGTTGTCCGGCGGGCTGGAGCGCCAGACCAATATCTTCTTCCAGAAGACCTGGACCTGGTCGCTGGGTGCGGAATTGCTGACCTCGGACGAACGCGACGTGATCGAGAGCACCGGCCAGCCGCGCAGGCGTACCTTCTTCATCGGCGCATTGCCGACCAGCCTGAATTATGACGGCTCCGACGACCTGCTGAACCCGACGCGCGGCTTCCGGCTGGGCGGGCGGGTGAGCCCGGAATTGTCGCTACAGGGCAGCGTCTTCGGCTATACCCGGACCCAGATCGATGCCAGCCTCTATCACCCGTTCGGCGACCGGGTGGTGCTGGCCGCGCGGACCCGGCTGGGCACGATCCTGGGTGCCCCGCGCGACCAGATCGCGCCGTCGCGGCGTTTCTATGCGGGCGGCGGCGCTTCGGTGCGCGGCTATGGTTTCCAGGCGATCGGGCCGCGTGACGCGAACAACGATCCGATCGGCGGGCGCAGTCTGGCGGAGTTCTCGATCGAGGCGCGGGTCAAGGCGTTCGGCCATTTCGGCATCGTGCCGTTCCTGGATGCGGGCAATATCTCCACCTCGCCGCTGCCGCGCCTAACGGGCCTGCGCTTCGGCACCGGGCTCGGCGTGCGTTATTATTCCAATTTCGGGCCGATCCGCCTCGATGTCGGCACCCCGCTCAACCCGCAAAAGGGGGATAGCCGGGTTGCGGTCTATGTCTCGCTGGGACAGGCCTTTTGACCGAGAACACCGAGCCCGCACCCGTCGCCCGGCCGCGTTTCCGTGTGGGAAGGGCAATCGCGATTGCGGTGGCGGCGCTGGTCGGCATCCTGTGTGCGGCACTGGGTGTCGTCGATACGTCGATCGGGCATCGCTGGGTCGCGGATCGCATTGCGACCATCCGCACGCCGACGGGGCTTCGCTTCTCGGTCGGGCGGATCGACGGGTCGCTCTATTCGGACATGCGGCTGGTCGACCTGCGCGTCTATGATCTGGACGGGCTGTTGGTGCAGGTGCCGCAGGCGCGGCTCGACTGGCGGCCCTGGAACTGGACGCGCGGCATGCTCGATATCCGCCGGGTCGAGGCGGCGACGGCAACGCTCTATCATGTGCCCCATATGCGGCGCACCGGGCGGCAAAGGCCGATCCTGCCGGATTTCGATATCCGTATCGACCGGCTGCGGCTCGACCGCCTGATCCTTGCCCCGCGCGTATTGGGCCGCGAGCGGGTGGCGAAGGTTATAGGCCGCGCGGACATTCGCGACGGACGCGCCGTCGTGGCGCTCGACGGTGCAGTGGCGGGTAGCGACCGGCTGCGCCTTCGCCTCGATGCGCAACCCGATCGCGACCGTTTCGACCTGACGGTCGATGCGCGGGGAGCGGCCGATGGCGTGCTCGCCAAGGCGGTCGGCGCCCGCGTGCCGGTGACGCTGACCGTTGCGGGCGCGGGCCGCTGGTCGCGCTGGGACGGCCGGGCGCAGGGGCAGATTGGTGGTCGGCGCGCGGTCGACCTGACCCTGTCGGCCCGCGGGGGCCGCTATGCGCTGGCGGGGCAGATCGCGCCCTCGTTGATCCTGCACGGGCGGCTCCAGCGGATGGCCACGCCGCGCGTCATCGTGGCGGGCCAGGCGGATTTCGCCGATCGGCGGCTGAACGGCGCGCTGGTGCTGCGTTCGCCCGCGCTGCGGATGCGCGCGCGGGGGATCGTCGATCTGGGCCGGAGCCGCTTCGAAGGGCTGCGCGTCGATGCCAAATTGCTCCGGCCCGAGGCGCTGTTCCGCAATATGAGCGGGCAGGCGATTGCCATGACCCTGCGGCTGGACGGCGCATTCGACCGCGCCGCGTTCGACTATCGGCTGGCGGCGACCCGCTTCGCCTTCGACCGGACGGGGTTCGAGGATGCGGTCGCGGCGGGCAAGGGCCGGTTGCAGGGGCGCTGGCCGCTGACCCTGCCGGTGCGGTTCACCGCGACGCGCGTGACGGGCGTAGGCGAGGCGGCGGGAGGCATATTGCACCGGCTGTCGGTGGCGGGCGACCTGCGCATCACGCCGCGTGACATACTGGGGCAGGGGCTGGCGCTCCGTTCGGACAAGCTGGCCGGGCGGCTGAACCTGCGTATCGACCTGACCAATGGACGCTATGATGTCGGGCTCGACGGCGCGCTCCAGCGCTATCTGATCCCCGGCCTGGGCATCGTCGATGTGAAATCCCGGCTGACCGCCGTACCGGGTGCCGGTGGCCATGGCACGCGCGTCGTCGGGCGGGGCGAGGCGCAGGTCCGGCGGCTCGACAATGGCTTCCTCCGCTCGCTGGCGGGGGGCTTGCCGCACCTGACCACCGATCTGGAACGCGGGCCCGATGGCGTGTTCCATTTCCACCATCTGGTCCTGACCGGCCCGGCCATCCGCCTGACCGGCGAAGCGATCCGGCGGCGCGACGGCACCTTCCACTTCGTCGGTGGCGGGCGACAGCGGACCTACGGCCCGGTCCAGATGGTGCTGGACGGGCGCATCGACCGGCCGACGCTCGACCTGCTGCTCACCGCGCCCAATGCGGCGATGGGCCTGCGCGACGTGCGGGCGCATCTCGACCCGACCGACCAGGGCTTTACCGTCCGCGCCGCCGGGGGATCGCGGCTGGGGCCCTTCCAGGCGAGCGGGGCGATCCTGTTGCCGCATGGCCAGGATGCGGTGATCCAGATCCAGCCGCTGCTGGTGGCAGGCACCCGCGCGACCGGCGTGCTCAACGTCGTGCAGGGTGGCTTTGCCGGGCGGCTGGACGTGGCGGGCGGCGGTCTGTCGGGCGAATTGCTGTTCCGTCCGGTCGGCGAGGTCCAGCGGGTCGAGGCGCATCTTGCTGCACGGCAGGCGCAGATTTCGGGCGTCATGGTGCGGCAGGGGCGGCTGGACCTGATTGCGCTGCTCGACCCCGCGGGCGCCTCGGTCGAGGCGTCGGCCAATGCCCAGGGGCTGCGGCGCGGTGCGCTGCACATCGCCCGGATGAACGGGACCGCCCGGATGCGCGGCGGCACCGGTGAGGTTCGGGTCGGCATCTCCGGCTCGCGCGGTCGGGCCTTCTCGATCCAGGCGGTGACGCAGGTCACGCCCGACCGTTTCTCGACGGCTGCGCAAGGGACGCTCGACCGGCGGCCGCTGCAATTGCTGTCGCCCGCCGTGGTGACGCGCGACGGCGACGGCTGGGTGCTGGCACCGACCCGGCTCAGCTTTGCGGGCGGCGAGGCGAAGCTGGCCGGGCGGTTCGACAGCGACGCGACGGAGGTTCAGGCCAGCTTGACCAGAATGCCGCTGGCGGTGCTCGACATCGGCTATCCGGGGCTTGGCCTGGGCGGCACCGCCACCGGCACGCTGACCGTTCGACAGGCGGCGGGGGCCCCGACCGGCAAGGTGGACCTGACCATCAGCGGACTGACCCGCGCCGGGCTGGTCCTGACCTCGCGGCCGATCGATATGGGCGTGGCGGGCGTGCTGTCCGCCGATCGGCTGGGCGTGCGGGCGGTGATGGCCTCGGGCGGGCGGGTGATCGGGCGCGGTCAGGCGCTGCTGGTCCCCGGCGGGGCGGGGGACTGGGCGGCGCGGATGCAGGCCGGGCGGTTGATCGCGCAGCTTCGCTATGCCGGGCCCGCCGATACATTGTGGCGGCTGACGGGGGTCGAGATGTTCGACCTGTCCGGCCCGGTCGCGATCGGTGCCGATGTCAGCGGATCGCTAAGCCAGCCGGTTATCCGGGGCGCGGTGAAGGCGACGGGTGCGCGGATCGAAAGCGCGACCACCGGCACGGTGCTGACCGATGTACAGGCCAGCGGCCGGTTCGGCGGATCGCGGCTGGTCATCGACCGCTTCACCGCCCAGGCGGGGCGCGACGGTCGGGTCAGCGGCACCGGCCAGTTCGACTTCGCCGCCGCGCATGGCGTCGGGCTCGATCTGTCGCTCAACGCCAGCAATGCGGTGATGATCGCGCGCGACGATATCGGCGCGACGGTGACGGGGCCGCTGACCTTCCATTCCGATGGCGCGGGCGGCACGATCGCGGGCGATGTGGTGCTCAACCGCAGCCGCTATCGCCTGGGCCGCGCGACGGCGGCGACGGCGGTGCCGCAGCTCAACATCCGCGAGATCAACATTCCCGGCGGCGGCGAGGAGGATGACGTTCCCCGCAAACCCTGGACGCTGGCGGTCCGGGCGAGCGCGCCCAACGGGCTGATCGTGTCCGGCCTGGGCCTGAACAGCGAATGGTCGGCGGACCTGAAGATCGGCGGCACGCCCGACAATCCGGCGATCAACGGGCAGGCGACGCTGATCCGCGGCGATTATGAATTTGCGGGTCGCGACTTCGACCTGGCGCGCGGGATTATCCGCTTCGGCGGCGAGGTGCCCGCCAACCCCGCACTCGACATCGCCGCCAACGCCAATGTCCAGGGGCTGAGCGCGACGATCCGCGTGACCGGCACCGCGCTCAAACCCGAGATCGGTTTTTCGAGCACGCCCGCTCTGCCCAATGACGAACTCCTCTCGCGGCTGCTCTTTGGCACCTCGATCGCCAAATTGTCCGCGCCGGAAGCGTTGCAGCTCGCCGCCGCCGTGGCCGCGCTTCAGGATGGCGGCAATGGGCTGAACCCGATCAATGCGGTGCGGCGCGCAGCGGGGCTCGATCGGCTAAGGGTGCTGCCCGCCGATGTGCAGATCGGTCGCGGCACCTCGGTCGCGGCGGGCAAGTACATCACCCGGCGTTTCTATGCCGAGATCATCACCGACGGGCAGGGCTATTCCGCGACCCAGATCGAGTTCCAGGTCACCCGCTGGCTCTCGCTGCTCTCCAGCATCTCGACGCTGGGGCGGCAGAATGTGAACGTGCGGATATCCAAGGATTATTGACGCGTTGGCGCGGGCGAACCGCGAACAGGAGCAGAGCCATGGAAAAGACCGCCTTTATCGACCGGACCGGCGGGCCAGAGGTCATCCAGTGGCGCGACGAGGACCTGCCGCCGCCGGGCGCGGGCGAGGTGCGGATGCGCCACCATGCGGTCGGGCTGAACTATATCGACACCTATCACCGCAGCGGGCTCTATCCGATCGACCTGCCCGGCAAGCTGGGCTCCGAAGCGGCGGGTGTGGTCGAGGCGGTGGGGGAGGGCGTCACCGATTTCGCCATCGGCGACCGGGTCGGTGTGTTCGGCCCCGCGCGCGGCGCCTATGCCACGGCACGCAATGTCCCGGCCGATCTGCTCGTACCGCTGCCCGACAGCGTCGACGACCGGACGGCGGCGGCGATCCTGTTGAAGGGCGCGACGACGGCCTTCCTGATCGAGGATTGCGCCAGGGTTCAGCCCGGCTGGACGGTCCTTGTCCATGCAGCGGCGGGCGGGGTGGGGCACCTGGCAGTCGGCTGGCTCAAGGCGATCGGCGCGACGGTGATCGCGACCGTCGGCAGCGACGCGAAGGCGGAGAAAGCGCGCGCCGCCGGGGCCGATCACGTCATCCTCAACCGGCAGGAGGATGTCGCCGCCCGCGTGCGCGAGATCACCGGCGGTGCGGGCGTGCCGGTGGTGCTGGACGGGGTGGGCAAGGCGACCTGGGACGCCTCGCTGAACAGCACCGCGCGGCGCGGGCTGGTGGTCAGCTTCGGCAATGCCTCGGGCGCGGTCGATGGCGTCAATCTGGGTATATTGGCGTCGAAGGGATCGCTGTTCGTGACCCGTCCGACCCTGTTCGACTATGCGGTCAGCCCGGAGGAAAAGCGCAGCCTGATCGCGCGGGTCTTTGCGATGCTGGAGAAAGGCGCGATCACGCCGGAGATCGGCCAGTCCTTCGCCTTGACCGACGCTGCCGAGGCCCACCGCGCGATCGAGGCCGGGGAGACGGTCGGTAGCACGGTCTTGATCCCGTGAGCGACGTGCGGCTTCCCTGAAGCCCGCGATCCACGTTAGACCAGAGCCAGTTTCGTAATTGGAGGCCCCCAGATGCTCCCGCTCCTGCCGCTCGCCCTGTTCGTCGCGCAAGTCGTGCCGGTCGCCCCGCCCGCCCCGGCGACGACCGAGGCGCCCAAACCGGTGATGGTCCGTGTCGCCATGCAGACCAGCCTGGGGCCGGTCGTGCTCGATCTCGACCGTACCCATGCGCCGATCACCACCGCCAATTTCCTGCGCTATGTCGACCAGCACCGGCTGGACGGCGTAACCTTCTACCGCACGGTCCGGGTCGCACCCGATTTCGGATTCGTCCAGTTCGGCATCCAGAACGAGCCCAAGCGCATCCTGCCCCCGATCGCGCATGAGCCGACGACCAAGACGGGCATCAAGCACACGGACGGCACCATCTCGATCGCGCGGCTGGCGCCCGGATCGGCGCGCGGTGATTTCACCATCATGGTCGGCGACCAACCCTCGCTCGACGCCGATCCGTCGAAGCCCGGCGACAATCTGGGCTATGCCGCCTTCGGCCATGTCGTCGAGGGGATGGACGTGATCCACAAGATCCTCGACCAGCCCGCTGATCCCACCAAGGGCCCGTTCAAAGGCGAGATGCTGGCCGCGCCGGTGAAGATCCTGTCGGCCAAGCGGGTGACGGTCGCGAAGTGACATGCTGTTGATCGTCGGCACCGTCCGCCTGCCGCCCGCAAATCTCGACGCGGCGCGCCCGGTCATGCGGCGCATGGTCGAGGCCAGCCGCGCCGAGCCGGGATGCCTGGACTATAGCTATGCCGAGGATGTGCTCGATCCCGGCCTCATCCATGTGAAGGAGCTATGGACCGACCAGGCGGCGCTGGACCGCCATTTCGCCGCGCCGCATCTGGCGGAATGGCGGGCGGCTTGGCCGGAACTGGCATCGGCGAGCGGGATTTGCGGGTCTATCCGGTCGGTCAACCCAACAAGACCTGAGCCAAACCGGATCGAATCCCTATTGCCGCCTTTATGGACGATTCCACCGGATAGGAAGGAAGGCGTAGCTCGCCATGGGCCGTCCGCTGGCATCCGTCGGAGGGATCAACCGTGCCTCTTTCGCTATGGCGCAGCTTCCGGTGTTCAACCGCTCGTCGGCCGACTCCACGGCCTTGCAATCTGTGATCGCGCCGGTTGGATCGGTTTTAAGCAGTAATAAAACGCGCCCCGAAACGCCCGCCCGGCGTGCTTCCTCCGGGTAGCGCTTGTTGTCGAACGCCAATAGGAGTTGCTTGCTGACCTTGGCGAGCTTGTCCTCGAAATAGAGTGACGGCGACACGCCCCAATCGGCCAACTTGCTCGACATGCATTCGTCCATCTTTTGCAGAACAGCACCTATGGACGTAACGTGAAGCGGCGGCATCTTGCCTTCCAGCCGAATAGTGGTTGCGTCGTGTAATGAGGCTAATGCCGCCTTGTCGGGAAAGAGCTTGAGCAGCCGATATCTCGTGTCCTGCGTTGCGAAGGCGCCATAATGGATAGCGATCGGTGGCGCATTGTCCACGGAGACGTTTATCTGCCCGATACCCGATGGGAGCAGGGCATTGGGTGCGCGGATGAGAAGATAGGGGGTGCGGCTATGAAGAGTTTCTTCAAATCCGATCTGGACTGCGTCTTCACCTTTAAAGGCCCGCTGAGCGATGCAGCCTTCCGATGACGGCGCGACTTGCCAGGGGCTCGCAGCTTCCAAGGGAGCGGTCGTCTCTTGCAACGCGAGCAGGGCCAAAATCAGGATCACTATCAAAGCTTCTTATGATAATTGTCCATGATCGTGAGGTTGAGCGACACGGCTGTCAATCGGGCAGACCTGATAGGATGGCCTCGTTCGCATTTTCGAGCGTGATTGCTTGTTCGTGATGACCACCTCCCCCAAAAAGAAAGGGGCCTTGCGGCCCCTTTCCCCGTAGTGACATCCATCGGTGGCTGGATCAGCCGCTGTAATACATGTCGTATTCGACCGGGCTGGGGGTCATTTCCCAGCGCATCACTTCCTGCATCTTCAGTTCGATATAGCTTTCGATCTGGTCCTTGGTGAACACGTCGCCCTTCAGCAGGAAGTCGTGATCGGCGGCCAGCGAGTCGAGCGCTTCGCGCAGCGAACCGCAGACGGTCGGGACCTGGGCCAGTTCGGCGGGCGGCAGGTCGTACAGGTTCTTGTCCATCGCTTCGCCCGGATGGATCTTGTTCTGGATACCGTCCAGACCGGCCATCAGCAGCGCCGCATAGGCGAGGTACGGGTTCGCCAGCGCGTCGGGGAAGCGCACTTCGACGCGCTTCGACTTCGGGCCGGTGCCGTACGGGATACGGCACGACGCCGAGCGATTGCGCGCCGAGTAAGCGAGCAGCACCGGCGCTTCGTAACCCGGCACCAGGCGCTTGTAGCTGTTGGTGGTCGGGTTGGTGAAGGCATTCACCGCCTTGGCATGCTTGATGATGCCGCCGATGAAGTACAGGCAGGTTTCCGACAGGCCCGCATAGCCGTTGCCGGCGAACAGCGGGGTCTTGCCTTCCCAGATCGAGAAGTGGGTGTGCATGCCCGAGCCGTTATCTTCCTTGATCGGCTTGGGCATGAAGGTCGCGGTCTTGCCGTATGCATGGGCGACCTGATGCACGACGTACTTGTAGATCTGCATGCGGTCGGCGGTCTGGGTCAGCGTGCCGAAGGTCAGGCCCAGCTCGTGCTGCGCGGCGGCAACCTCATGGTGGTGCTTGTCGCAGGGCAGGCCCATTTCGAGCATGGTGGTGACCATCTCGCCACGGATGTCGACCGCCGAGTCGACCGGCGCGACGGGGAAATAGCCGCCCTTGGCGCGCGGACGGTGGCCGAGATTGCCGCCCTCATAGTCGCGGCCGGTGTTGGTCGGCAGCTCGATATCGTCGATCTTGAAGTAGGACGACGAATAGTTGGTGTCGAACTGCACGTCGTCGAACATGAAGAATTCGGCTTCCGGGCCGACATAGACGGTGTCGCCGATGCCGGTGGTCTTCACGAACGCCTCGGCGCGCTTGGCGGTCGAGCGCGGATCGCGGGCATAGAGTTCGCCGGTCGACGGCTCGACGATGTCGCAGAACACGATCAGCATCGGGGTGGCCGAGAACGGATCGGTGTACACGGCGTCGAGGTCGGGCTTCAGGACCATGTCCGACTCGTTGATCGCCTTCCAGCCCTCGATCGACGAACCGTCGAACATCAGGCCGTCGGTCAGCTCGTCCTCACCCAGGATCGAGGCGACCATGGTCAGGTGCTGCCACTTGCCCTTGGGGTCGGTAAAGCGCAGGTCGACCCACTCGATCTCTTCGTCCTTGATCTGGTTCAGGATATCGCTGGCCGTTTTCGCCATGTTCCGTTCTCTCTCTGCTTGTGGCCGCCACCCGGAAAAACTCCGGGGTCGGTGGTAAGGTTTTAGACGGGCTGAGTGTCAGCCCGGTGACGTCGATGGGTCGGGGTGGGTCAGATCGCCGCGTCGTCCCGCTCGCCGGTGCGGATGCGCAGCGCGGTTTCGACCGGGATGACGAATATCTTGCCGTCGCCGATCCGGCCGGTCTGCGCTGCCGCCGCGATCGCCTCGACCACGCGCTCGGCCAGGCCGTCCTCGACGACGACTTCCAATTTTACCTTGGGCAGGAAGTCGACGACATATTCGGCACCCCGATACAGCTCGGTGTGGCCCTTCTGGCGGCCGAAGCCCTTGGCCTCGGTGACGGTGATACCGGACACGCTGATCTCATGCAGCGCCTCCTTCACCTCATCGAGCTTGAACGGCTTGATGATCGCCTCAATCTTTTTCACGAGCCTGAATGCCCCCGATGTTGTTCGAACCCTCGCCCGATCATGCGTTTCGCATGGATCGTGCCAACTGCTTCTCCCTCGTGAGAGGGTAAGGAAATGCTCATGATTGCGCCCGCAAAATGGGCAAGTACCTGCTCGCTGCCTGATTTTCGGGCAGCGCTCACAGGATGCTCCGAACCGCTTCGGGCGGGCGGCCGATGACCACGCCCTTGTCGGTTTCGACAAGCGGTCGTTCGATCAGGATGGGATTGGCCGCCATAGCAGCCAGGACCGCCGCGTCGTCCGACGTGGCAAGCGCCTTGGCCTCTGCCTCCGCCTTGCGCAGCCCGTCGCGGGGCGACAGGCCAGCCTTGGCATAGAGGCGGCGGAGTTCGTCGGCGCTAGGCGGCGACTTCAGATATTCGACGATGGTGACGTCCGCGCCCGCGTCATGCAGCAGGGCCAGCGCTTCGCGCGACTTGGAGCAGCGCGGATTGTGATAGATGGTCGCCCGTCGAGCCATGGGTGGCTTATGCGCCCTGATGGCCTGGAAGCCAAGGCCATGATCGCGATAAGAGCGGGAAGGGCGCACCGCCCCTCCCGCTCCGAAAGAGGATTAGGGCTGCTTCGCGATCGCGCGCTTCACGGCGGTCACGAAATGGTCGCCGGGGCGCGCCTTGCACTGGTCGACCACGACCGGCACGATCTTCTCGACGCCATCGATGGTATAGGTCGGGTGCGGCTTGCCCTTGGGACCATAATTGGCCGCATAAACAATGGCCTGCGGGCGGAAGCTCTCGTCAAGCAGACCGAAGTCGTGACAGGTCACAGTCTCCATCTTCTTGCCGGACTTCAGGACTTCGATGACCCGCACGCCGTTCTTGCCAGGCACATGAGCCTGTTCATAGACGCTCTGAGCAAAAGCACCCGAAGAAACCGCGGCGATCGAGAACGCTGCGACGACACCGAAAGCTTTGAGCATTTTCATCTGCAAACCCCTCTCGTTAAAGGCATTGCATAAAAGCGCTTCGCAACTGCGAGTTCCCGCCGGTGAAACGGATTTCATGCGTTTGCGTGCCGGTTTCGATTGGGGTGTTCGGCAAGTATTTGTATTGGCTATGGTTTCAGAAGAAAGGGCATGTGCGATTTTTTCGCACATGCCCTTTTCGTCATCTCAGCCCTGCTTGGCGAGCCATTCCTCGAGCCACTTGATCGTATAGTCGCCCTTCTGGAACTCGGGATCGTCCAGCAGCGCCTGGTGGAGCGGGATGGTGGTCTTCATCCCCTCGATCACGAACTCCTCCAGCGCGCGGCGCAGGCGGCGCAGCGCGCCCTCGCGGGTCGTGCCGTACACGATCAGCTTGGCGATCATGCTGTCGTAATAAGGCGGCACCTTATAGCCCTGGTACAGGCCGCTATCGACGCGGACATGCATGCCGCCCGGCGCGTGATACATCTTCACCGTGCCCGGCGAGGGGGCGAAGGTGCGCGGGTCTTCCGCGTTGATGCGGCACTCGATGGCGTGGCCACGGAACTGAACGTCCTGCTGGCGCAGGGTCAGCGGATGACCCTCGGCGACGCGGATCTGCTCGCGCACCAGGTCCAGGCCGGTGATCATCTCGGTGACGGGATGTTCGACCTGAAGGCGGGTGTTCATTTCGATGAAATAAAACTCGCCGTCTTCCCACAGGAATTCGATCGTGCCCGCGCCGCGATAGCCCATATCGGCCATCGCCTTAGCGACCACGCCGCCCATGCGCGCGCGCTCCTCGGCGGTGATGATCGGCGAGGGGGCTTCCTCCAGCACCTTCTGGTGGCGGCGCTGGAGCGAGCAGTCGCGCTCGCCCAGATGGATCGCCTGGCCGTTGCCGTCGCCGAAGACCTGGAATTCGATATGCCGGGGGTTACCCAGATATTTTTCCATGTAGACGGTCGAGTCACCGAACGCGGCCTTCGCTTCCGAACCCGCCTGCTGCATCAGCGTTTCGAGCTGGTCCTCGGACGGCACGACCTTCATGCCGCGACCGCCGCCGCCCGACGCCGCCTTGATCAGCACCGGATAGCCGATCTCCGCCGCGAGCGCCTTGGCTTCCTCGACATCCGAAATCGCGCCGTCCGAACCGGGGACCAGCGGCAGGCCGAGCGCACCGGCGGTGCGCTTGGCCTCGACCTTGTCGCCCATGATGCGGATATGCTCGGGCTTGGGGCCGACGAAGATCAGGCCGTGCGCCTCGACGATCTCGGCGAACTTGGCGTTCTCCGACAGGAAGCCATAGCCGGGGTGGATCGCGTCCGCGCCCGAAATCTCGGCGGCCGAGATGATGTTCGGGATGTTGAGATAGCTGTCACCGGCCGCGGGCGGGCCGATGCACACCGCCTGGTCGGCGAGGCGCACATGCATGGCATCGGCGTCGGCCGTGGAGTGCACGGCGACGGTTTCGATCCCCATCTCGTGACAGGCGCGGTGGATGCGAAGCGCAATCTCACCACGATTGGCGATCAGGAGTTTCTTGATCTGCGCCAAGGCGGCTTACTCGACGACGACCAGGGGCTGGTCGAACTCGACCGGCTGGCCGTTCTCGACCAGGACGGCGGTGACGGTGCCCGCCGCCGTCGCAGTGATCGGGTTCATCACCTTCATCGCTTCGACGATCAGCAGCGTGTCGCCCGCCGACACCTTCTGCCCGACCGAGGCGAAGGGCTTGGCGCCCGGCTCGGCCGACAGATAGACGGTGCCGACCATCGGAGACTTCACGGCATTGGCCGAGACGGCAGGCGCGGCGGCTTCCGCAGGCACAGCGGCGGCGGCGGGCGCAGCAGCCACCGGAGCGGGGGCAGCGGCGGGTGCCGGGGCATAGGCCACCGGTGCGGCGGGGGCCGCCTTTCGCGCGACGCGGATCTTGCGGTCGCCATGCTCGACCTCGATCTCGGTCAGGGCGGTGGCGTCGAGCAGCTCGGCGAGCTGACGGACGAGGTCGACATCGACCTTCATCGCTTGTTCAGTCTTTTCGGTCATGGGACGCGCTCCTGTCAGAACCGGGCGGCGGCTTCAAGCGCGAGCAGATAGGATTGCGCGCCAAAACCGGCGATTGTGCCTTTTGCGGCACGCCCGATGAAGCTCTCATGACGGAATGGCTCCCGCGCATGAGGGTTGGATAGGTGAACCTCGATCACCGGGGTCGTCACCGACTTGATCGCATCATGGATCGCGATCGACGTGTGGGTAAAGCCCCCGGCATTGAGCAGCACGGCTTTTGCCTCATAGGCCTGGGCCTCGTGCAGCCAGTCGATCAGATGGCCTTCATGGTTGGACTGGCGCATGTCGATCATGAGATCGAGTTCGCGCGCGCGGTCCTCCAGCATTCCCGCGATGTCGTCGAGCGTGTCATGACCATAGATATGCGGCTCGCGCATACCCAGCAGGTTCAGGTTCGGCCCGTTGAGGACATAGATGGTCGCGGGCATCGGCACTCCCATGGTTGCGGCTCGGGATGGCCGGGCCTAGATCGAGGGTCCTCCTTAACCGCATGCCCTATCCCACGTCGAGCGGGCAGCGACTTGCATGGTAAGTGACACATATGCCCCATACCGATGGAACCGTGACGATCACCGTGAATGGCGAGCATAAGCGGGTGGCGGCGGGCCTGTCGCTGGCCGATCTGGCGAGTCAACTGGGGCTGGTGCCTGAAAAGGTGGCGGTGGAGCGCAACCTGGAGGTCGTACCGCGCTCGACGCTGGCGGACGTGCAGGTCGAGGATGGCGACGAGATCGAGATCGTGCACTTCGTCGGCGGCGGCGATCATGTGGCGCCCGTGGTGGATGACGATTCGTGGGAAGTCGCGGGCCAGCGTTTCCGCTCGCGCCTGATCGTCGGCACCGGCAAGTATAAGGACTTCGCGCAGAATGCCGCGGCGGTCGAGGCGGCGGGGGCTGAGATCGTCACGGTCGCGGTGCGCCGGGTCAACGTATCGGATCGCAACGCGCCGATGTTGACCGATTTTATCGACCCCAAGAAGATCACCTATCTGCCCAACACGGCTGGCTGCTTCACCGCTGAGGACGCGATCCGTACGCTACGTCTGGCGCGCGAGGCGGGCGGCTGGGAGCTGGTCAAGCTGGAGGTGCTGGGCGAGGCGAAGACGCTCTATCCCGACATGTACGAAACGCTGCGCGCGACCGAGATCCTGGCCAAGGAAGGCTTCAAGCCGATGGTGTATTGCGTCGACGATCCCATCGCGGCCAAGCGGCTGGAGGATGTCGGCGCGGTCGCGATCATGCCGCTGGGCGCGCCGATCGGATCGGGGCTGGGTATCCAGAACAAGGTGACGATCCGCCTGATCGTCGAAGGGGCCAAGGTGCCGGTGCTGGTCGATGCAGGCGTCGGCACCGCGTCCGAGGCGGCGGTCGCGATGGAGTTGGGCTGTGACGGTGTGCTGATGAACACCGCGATCGCCGAGGCCAAGGACCCGGTCCTGATGGCCCGCGCGATGAAGGCCGGGGTCGAGGCGGGCCGCATGGCCTATCGCGCCGGGCGGATGGGCATGCGGCGCTATGCCGACCCCTCCAGCCCGCTTGCCGGACTGATCTGACATTAATTTCAGGGAACTTGCCGCGTAACGAACCGTTGTGTTTCCGTGTGTTCAACGGGACTTATTCAGTCCCCAGTAAATGGAGGCCGCAATGGGTGAGCTGACCGACAAGATCAAGGGCAATGTCAACGAGCTGGTTGGCAAGGCCAAGGAAGCCCTGGGCGACCACAATCATGACGCCGACCTGAAGGCGGAGGGCCAGGCCCAGCAGCTCAAGGGCAAGGGCCAGGAAGTCAAAGGTTCGGTGAAGGGCGCTCTTGGCGACAACATCTGAACCTGCTAATCGTTTCTGACTAAAGCAATCAGCAACGAACTCGCCGCCCCGGTCATGCCGGGGCGGTTTTATTTTGTCTGAGGTTGATCGGCCAAATGCGGCTTGATTGTAATGGCTTCACTATAGCGCCGTGACGCATTGCTTCCCGATCCTCCCCTGCAAGGGGAGGGGGACCATCCGAAGGATGGTGGAGGGGTGTCACCCCTCTCGATAACGCGCCACCCCTCCGTCAGGGCTTCGCCCTGCCACCTTCCCATGCCGGGGAGGATTTAGCGGCCAGCGATTCGCGACAAGGTGGTAGCTGGCGTGATGACCTCGATGTCGGTCTTGAGATGCAGCAGTCGCACCCCCGTCTCCGCCATGGCGCGAGAGAGGGCAGGGGCGAAATCCTCGGTCTGCGTCACCGTCTCGCTCCAGCATCCATAGGCTCGCGCCAGCGCCGCGAAATCGGGGTTGGCGAGTCCCGTCGCCGCGACCCGGCCGGGATATTCGCGTTCCTGGTGCATGCGGATCGTGCCGTACCCGCCATTGTCGACCACGATGACCAGCATTTGCGCGCCGTGCTGCCCGGCGGTCGCCAGTTCCTGTCCGTTCATCAGGAAGCAGCCATCGCCCGCCAGCGCGACGACCATCCGGTCGGGATGGCGCAGCGCGGCGGCGGTGGCGGCGGGGACACCATACCCCATCGCGCCGCAGGTCGGGGCGAGCTGGCATCCCGGCTCGTAGCGCCAGTAACGGTGCCACCAGCCGGAATAATTGCCCGCGCCGTTGCACAGGATCGAATCGGCCGGGAGCATCTCGCGCATTGCGGCGACGCATTGTCCCAGATCGAGCGTCACGCCGTCGCGCGGAGCGGGTTCGGACCAGGCGAGATAGTCGGCATGGGCCTTCGCGCCGGACATGTCGACCACGCCGCGATCCCGCGCCAGCACGTCCAGCATCGCCGCGCCCTCGAACACGTCGCAGCACAGCGCCAGATCGGTGCGATAGACGCTATGCAATTCCTGCGGGTCGGGGTGGATATGGACCAGCTTCTGTCCCGGATGGTCCGGCGTGATGAGCGCATAGCCATCGGTCGTCGCCTCGCCCAGCCGCGCGCCGAGTACGATCAGCAGGTCGGCTTCCCGCACCCGCGCGACCAGGGCGGGGTTGGGGCCATAGCCCAGATTGCCCGCATAGACGGGGCAAGTGCTTGGCACCGCGTCCTGCCGCCGAAACGCGGCGACGAGCGGAATGCCGGAGGTTTCGCCCCATTGCGCGACCATGCGGACCGCATCGGCGTTCCAATACGCGCCGCCTATGATCGCCACCGGACGCTCCGCCGCGTTGATAAGTTCCTGAACCTCCATCGCGTCGGAGATCAGCACATCCTGCGCGGGCCGCTCGATCCGGGGGCGGGGTGTGCCTTCGATCAGGTCACACAGCATGTCCTCCGGCAGGGCCAGCACCACAGGCCCCGGCCGCCCGTTCATTGCGGTAGCATAGGCGCGGGCGATATATTCGGGGATACGCGCGGCATCGTCGATTCGCGCCGCCCATTTGGCGAGCGGTGCAAACATCGCCTGGAAATCGACCTCCTGAAAGGCTTCGCGGTCGCGCGTGCCCCGGTCGACATCGCCGATGAACAGGATCATCGGTTGCGAATCCTGGTGTGCGACATGCACGCCGATCGCCGCGTTGGTCGCGCCCGGCCCGCGCGTCACGAAGGCGATGCCCGGCCGCCCGGTCAGCGTGCCGTCGGCACAGGCCATGAAGGTTACGCCGCCTTCCTGCCGACACGTCACCAAGTCGATGGCGGGCGTGTCGTGCAGCGCGTCCAGCACCGCCAGGAAACTCTCGCCCGGCACGGTGAAGATACGGTCGCACCCCTGTTCGAGAAGCGCATCGACAAGCAGGCGTCCGCCGGTTTTCGTGGTCATGGGCTGAGCCTAGCCTTGCTTGTTTGCAAAGCGCAAACCTTGGGTTGACCCGGCTCCACCCCTCCGCCTAACGCTTGCGCCATCATAGGGAGGACGCCCATGCAGAAGCTCTATTCCGACGCGGCCGCCGCGCTCGACGGCCTGCTCCATGACGGCATGACGATCTGCGCCGGGGGCTTCGGCCTGTGCGGCATCCCGGAACGCCTGATCGACGCGATCGAGGCCGCCGGGGTCAAGGACCTGACCATCGCCAGCAACAATGCCGGGATCGACGGCGTCGGGCTGGGCAAGCTGCTCCGCTCGCATCAGGTGAAGAAGATGATCTCGTCCTATGTCGGCGAGAACAAGGAGTTCGAGCGGCAATATCTGAGCGGAGAGTTGGAGGTCGAGTTCTGTCCGCAGGGCACGCTGGCCGAACGCTGCCGGGCGGGGGGCGCTGGCATTCCGGGCTTCTACACCAAGACCGGCGTCGGCACGAAGGTCGCCGAGGGCAAGGAAGTGAAGCAGTTCGACGGTGAGGACTATATCCTCGAACGCGGTATCCGCGCCGACCTGTCGATCATCAAGGGGTGGAAGGCCGACGAGGCCGGGAACCTGATCTTCCGCAAGACCGCGCGCAACTTCAACCAGCCGATGGCGACGGCGGGCCGCATCTGCGTCGCCGAGGTCGAAGAGGTGGTGCCGGTGGGGTCGCTCGACCCCGACCAGATCCATCTGCCCGGCATTTACGTGAAGCGCATGATCGTCGGCGCACCGTATGAGAAGAAGATCGAGTTCCGCACGGTTCGCGAGCGGGTTTGATGGATGGGGCAGGGGGTGGGGCTTTCCCTCCCCCCGACCCCCTCCCGCCTGCGGGAGGGGGAGCGTGCTTGGCGGAGGGCATGGCTTTGAAAAACTGGCGATTGAAATCGAACGATAGCCCAGAAACCTCTCCCCTCCCGCAGGCGGGAGGGGCTGGGGGAGGGCAGCCCGGCTTGAGGCTGGGCATCGCACTCGCCGCCGCCCTGACCCTGTCCGGCTGCGTCGTAGCGGTCGGCAACAACAGTCCGGCTCCGGCACCCTCTGCTGCGACGAACCCCAAACTCGCGGGCATGCAATACCTCTACGGCTCGGCCGAGGCCGACGCGATCTCGCGCCAAGCCTGGAACACGCTCGTCACCTATGCCGCCGACCGGGTGCGCCGCCCCCAAGCCGACAGCGTCGTGCTGGCGCAGGGTTCGAGCCTCGAAAGCCCCCGCTTCGTCCCTTGTGCGGGCAAGCGCCCGGCGGCGGTCTTCGATGTCGACGAGACGGTGCTCCAGAATCTCGGTTTCGAATATGACGATCTGACCGGCCGTTCCGACCGCGACTTCCCCGGCCGCTGGCGCGCCTGGGAACAGAGCGACGGCCATGCCGTCCTGCCCACGCCCGGCGCCGTGGCGGCCATCGCCGATCTGCGCGCGATGGGCGTGACCGTGATCTTCAACACCAATCGCGACGATCCTGCCGGGGCCGCGCGGGTGATCGATGCAGCGGGGCTGGGCCCGGCGGTGCATGGCGACACGCTGTTCGTGCGGCCCGACACGGGGAGCGGCGACAATAAGGACCCACGCCGCTGGCAGATTGCGCAGCGCTATTGCGTGATCGCGATGGGCGGCGACCAGCTGGGCGATTTCAGCGAGTTGTTCAATACCTCTGCCACCGTGGCGCAGCGTCGCGCCCGTGCCGATGGCCCGCGCATCGCGGCGCTGTGGGGACGCGGCTGGTTCGTCTTCCCGAACCCCGTCTACGGCAAGGCGCTGAAGGGCACACCCGACGACATCTTCCCCGCCGACCGGCGGTGGCACCCGACAGGAGAGTGAGCATGGCCTGGACCCGCGACGAAATGGCCGCCCGTGCGGCCAAGGAGCTGAAGGACGGTTTCTACGTCAATCTCGGCATCGGCATCCCGACGCTGGTGGCGAACCATATCCCACAAGGGGTCGAGGTGACGCTGCAATCCGAAAACGGGATGCTGGGCATCGGGCCGTTTCCCTATGATGACGAGGTCGATCCCGATCTGATCAACGCAGGGAAACAGACGATCAGCGAACTGCCGCACTCGGTCTATTTCTCGTCGGCGGACAGCTTCGCGATGATCCGGGGCGGGCATATCGACCTGACGGTGCTGGGTGCGATGGAAGTCTCCGAAGGCGGCGACATCGCCAACTGGATGATCCCCGGCAAGATGATCAAGGGCATGGGCGGTGCGATGGACCTGGTCGCGGGCGTCAAGAAGATCATCGTCGTCATGGAGCATAATGCCAAGGACGGCAGCCCCAAGTTCATCCCCGAATGCACCCTGCCGCTGACCGGGCGCAACGTCGTCGATATGATCGTCACCGATCTGGCGGTGTTCCAGCGCCCCGATCATGACAGCGCCTTCCGCCTGATCGAATGCGCGCCGGGTGTGACCGCCGACGAGATCGCCGCCAAGACGACCGCGCGCTTCGAGCGCTGAGCGGGTGGCCTATACCCTCATCACGGCGAACCGGAATTATTCGAGCTGGTCGCTGCGGCCCTGGCTGCTGATGAAGGCGCTGGGGATCGCGTTCGAGGATCGGATCGAACCCTTTCAGGCAGCCGAGAATTACGCGGCGTTCCGCGCCTTCTCGCCGACCGGGCAGGTGCCGGTGCTCCTCGATGGTGAGCGGGTGGTGTGGGACTCGCTGGGCATCGCGCTTTACCTGGCCGAGCGGCATCCCGGTGTCTGGCCCGAGGATGAAGCGGCCCGCGCCTGGGCGATGTGCGCGGTGGCGGAGATGCATGGCGGCTTCGATGCGCTGCGCTCCGAGCGGACGATGAATGTCGGGGTGCGGGTCGATCCCAAGCCTGCTTCGCCGCGCCTGGAGCGCGATATCGCGCGGCTGATCGAAGTGTGGGAAGAGGGCCTGTCGCGCTTCGGCGGGCCGTGGCTGGCGGGTGCGGCCTTTTCGGCGGTCGATGCTTTCTATGCCCCGGTCGCGTTCCGGGTGCGCACCTATGGCATCCACGTCGGTCCGGTGGGCGCGACCTGGGTCGAGACGATCCTGGCGCATCCGGCGGTGCAGGACTGGGAGGCGCAGGCGTTGGCCGAGACGTGGCGTGATCCGGATCACGAAATCGACCTGGCCGAATGCGGCGGGGTGACCGAGGATTTTCGTACGCAGGCGTGAGCGATCGACCGTTTCAACATGAAAAATCCGCCATGATCGATCGCCGGGCGAAATAAGATTGCGCCCGGCCTTTGCGTTTGGCACCTTTTCGGATAACAGCCCGGCATCATGGCCCAACGACCCCAGACTCTGTACGAGAAGATCTGGGCCGCGCACGTTGTCGAACGGCGGCCCGATGGCACCTGCCTCATCTATATCGACCGCCACCTCGTTCATGAGGTGACCAGTCCCCAGGCATTCGAGGGGCTACGCGCAGCGGGCCGCAAGGTGCGCCGTCCCGAGCTGACGCTGGCGGTGCCGGACCATAACCTGCCCACGACGCCGCGCACGGACGCGAACGGCAATTTGCTGCCCATCGCCGACCCGGAAAGCGCGCAGCAGCTGGAGGCGCTTCGCCGCAACACCGCCGAGTTCGGCGTCGACTATATCGACGCGACGGCGGCGGCGCAGGGCATCGTCCATGTCGTGGGGCCGGAACAGGGCTTCACCCTGCCGGGCACGACGCTGGTTTGCGGCGACAGCCATACGTCGGCGCATGGCGCGCTGGGCGCGCTGGCCTTCGGTATCGGCACGTCGGAGGTCGAGCATGTGCTGGCGACCCAGACGCTGCTGCTCTCGCCCTCCAAGACGATGGAGGTCCGGGTCGACGGCACGCTGGGCTACGGCGTGTCGGCCAAGGACGTGGTGCTGGCGATCATCGGCAAGATCGGTGCGGCGGGCGGCACCGGCCATGTCATCGAATTTACCGGCAGCGTCATCCGCAACCTGTCGGTCGAGGGGCGCCTGACCATCGCCAACATGTCGATCGAAGGCGGCGCGCGCGCGGGCCTGATCGCGCCCGACGAGACGACCTTCGCCTATCTGAAGGGCCGCCCGATGGCGCCGCAGGGTGAAGATTGGGACCGCGCCGTCGCCTGGTGGCGGACGCTGCCCACCGATCCGGGCGCGGTGTACGACAAGGTCGTGACGCTCGACGCCGCCGATATCGCGCCCAACCTGACCTGGGGCACCAGCCCGGAGGATGTGGTGCCGATCACCGGCGTCGTCCCCGATCCCGACAGCTTCGCCGATCCGTCCAAGCGTGAAGCAGCACGCAAGTCGCTGGATTATATGGGCCTGGAACCCGGCACCGCGATGCAGGACGTGCCCATCCAGCACGTCTTCATCGGCAGCTGCACCAACAGCCGGATCGAGGATCTGCGTGCCGCCGCCGCCGTGGCACGCGACCGCAAGGTGGCCGATGGCGTCCGCGCGCTGGTCGTCCCCGGTTCGGGGCTGGTCAAGCGCCAGGCGGAGGCCGAGGGGCTCGACCGTGTCTTCGTACAGGCGGGCTTTGAATGGCGCGAGCCGGGCTGTTCGATGTGCCTGGCGATGAACCCCGACAAGGTGCCAGCGGGCGAGCGTTGTGCCTCGACCTCGAACCGCAACTTCGTCGGTCGCCAGGGTCCGGGTGCGCGCACCCATCTCGTTTCCCCCGCCATGGCGGCGGCGGCGGCCGTGACCGGGCGCCTTTTCGATGTTAGAGAGTTGAAGATCCACGATTTCGATCGTGAAGGCATCGGACAGGGACGATAGGGGAAAGGCATCATGAAGCACGTATTGGTCATGCTCGTCACCGGCGCGGTACTCTGCGGTGCGGCCGCCTATGCCGCCGGGATCGCGTCGCGCCCCGCCGTGGCCGAGCAGCGTCCGCCCCAGGCGCGCTGACCCGGACGCTTTTGAACACAGGGATGATGGAATGAACCCGGTTACGACCGTCTCCGGCACCGCTTACCCTTGGGGTGCCAAGAATATCGACACGGATGTCATCATCCCGGCGCACTGGCTGAAGACGATCACCCGCGCCGGTCTGGGGCGCGGGGCGTTCGAGACGGTGCGGGCGCAACCGGGCAATATCTTTGATGATCCCGCCTATGCGGGTGCGCCGATCCTGATCGCGGGCGACAATTTCGGCTGCGGCTCCAGCCGCGAACATGCCGCCTGGGCGCTGGCCGATATGGGCATCCAGGCGGTGATCGCGCCCAGCTTCTCCGACATTTTTTCGGGCAATGCGTTCAAGAACGGCATCGTTCCGGTCGTGCTGTCGCAGGACGCGGTCGATCGGCTGATCGAAGTGGCGAAGGACCAGCCGATCACGGTCGATCTGGAAACGATGACGGTCACGACGCCGTTTCAGGATCGGTTCGGCTTCGACCTCGACCCGTTCCGCCGCGAATGCCTGATGAAAGGGCTCGATGAAGTCGGCCTGACGCTGGCACGGGACGAGGCGATCGGCACGTTCGAAGGTGCGATGGCCGAGGGGCGGCCCTGGGTTGCCGGACGGCGGCGGCTGGACGCCGAGGTGACCGGCAACGCCTGAGCCGCGACGTAAGCGTTCGCTGGGGCAATCAGGACGCGACGACCACGACGCCCGCGATCAGCGCCCACATGGCGAGGGACCCGATCACGCCGTTGACGATACCCAGCATCGGACCGCGATCGCGGTCGCCGGCAATGGGAGGCAGGGGGGTCGGCATCACGCTCTCCTAACGCTTTATCGGTCAGGCGTCGGGTTCGTTTCGACCCGGTGGTCCATCCCGTTCTGGTTACTCTTACACTACGCTTTGCAGGGCACCGGGTTCCGTTCGTTCCGGCTGAGCAACGATGGGCTGGAGCTTCCGCTGATCGAGAGGCTGCCGCGGAACCTCTGGCCATCCCTTGCAGGTCGATCCACGACCATCGGTTGCGCGCCGCCGCGCCGCCCCCTATCTCGGACGGGTGTTTTGATTGCCCGACCAGGGCTTGGGGGATGGCGGACCGATGACCAGTTTCGACGATCGCAGAAAGGGCTTCGAGGCCAAGTTCGTGGCCGATCAGGATATGGTGTTCCGGATCACGGCCCGGCGTAACCGGCTGGTCGCGCAATGGGCCGCGGAGCGGATGAAGCTGACGCCTGCCGAGACCGATGCTTATGCCAAGGCGGTCGTACAGGCCGATTTCGAGGAAGCGGGCGATGAGGACGTCATCCGTAAGCTGCTGGGCGATCTGACCGCCGCGGGGATCGATGTGGACGAGGCCGAGGTCCGCCGCGCGCTGGACGAGCAGCAGGTCGAGGCCCGCCGCCAGTTGATGGAGAGCCGCTGACCATGCCGATGGCCGCCGACGATATCGCCGCGATGATCCGCGCCGCCATTCCCGATGCCGATGTCCAGATCACCGATCTGGCCGGGGACGGCGATCACTATGCCGCGCATGTGACCGCCGCCAGCTTTGCGGGGATGAGCCGCGTCGCACGCACCCGCGCCGTTTACGCGGCACTTGGCGGGCGCATGGGGGGCGAGCTTCATGCGCTGCAACTGACGACCGCCGTTCCCGCCTGACCCTTTTCCTCAAGGACGATTGATATGACCGACGATACGAATGCGCGGATCGACGCGCTGGTAAAGGACAATGCCGTCCTCCTGTTCATGAAGGGCACGCCGCTCTTTCCGCAATGCGGCTTTTCCAGCCGCGCCGTGGCGATCCTGAACCATCTGGACGTGCCGTTCGAGAGCGTCGACGTGCTCCAGGACCAGGGCATCCGCCAGGGGATCAAGGCCTATTCGGACTGGCCGACCATCCCGCAGCTCTATGTGAAGGGCGAATTCGTCGGCGGTTCGGACATCATGATGGAGATGTACGAAAGCGGCGAACTGGCCGAGCTGGTCCAGGATGTGAAGACCGCGTGATCGTTCGGCGATCCTGAAAATTGAGAGGGGGGCTGGGTTTCGATCCGGCCCCCTTTTTCTATTCCTCCCCTGTAAGGGGAGGGGGACCATCCAGAGGATGGTGGAGGGGTGTCCCCGCTGATGGTGACACCCCTCCGTCAGGCCTGCGGCCTGCCACCTCCCCTTACAGGGGAGGAATGAATCGACCCTATTGACTACGCCTGTAATCGGAATAGGATTACGCTTGTAGTCAATAAGAGGGCGAGTCGATGGCCGAGCGTATCAGCGATGCCGAACATGCCGTGATGGAGGTCCTGTGGGAGGAGGCTCCGCTGACCGCGCAGGATGTCGCCGAGCGGGTCGATCCCGATCGGGGCTGGAGCACCAACACCGTCAAGACGCTGCTCGGCCGCCTGCTCGCCAAGAGCGCCATCGCGCATGAAGAGCAGGGGCGGCGTTACCTGTACCACCCGCTCGTCGCGCGGGACGATTATGTGGTGGGCGAGTCCCGCCGCCTGATCGACCGACTGTTCGGCGGCCGCCTGACCCCGCTGGTCGCGCATCTGGCCGAACGCGACGAACTGACCGCGCAGGACATTTCCGAGATCGAGGCGCTGCTCAAGGAGCTGAAGGCGTGAGCGGCGCGCAACTCGGCTGGGCGGTGGAGGCGATGATCGCCTCGACCCTCCTCATGGTGCTGGTGCTGCTCGCCCGCCGCCATGTCCGCGCAGCCTTCGGGCCGCAAATCGCCTATGCGCTCTGGGCGCTGCCGCTGCTCCGGCTGGTCCTGCCCCGTCTGCCGCAAGGGGTGTCCGAGCAGGCGACGCCGCCGCTGGCCGCCGTCAGCGAACGGTTTTCGGCCTATGTGATGGTGCCGGTTGCCGAACAGCTCCCCGCGCCGCTCGCCGCGCCCAGCATCTGGCCGATGGTGGGGGAGGGGATCGCCTGGTTCTGGATCGTCGGGGCGGCGGGTTTCCTGGGGTTCCAGCTGTTTCGCCACTGGCGCTTCCGTAGCCGCCTGCTCGCCTCGGCCGAACCGCTGGACGCGATCGAGGGGGTGCGTGTCGTGGCCAGCGATGGCGCGCCCGGTCCGCTCGCCTTCGGCATATGGCATCGCTATGTCGCCTTTCCTCGCGATTTCGCCGAGCGGTACGACGCGGATGAACGCGATCTGGCGCTGGCGCATGAGCTGGGGCACCACGCGCGGGGCGACCTGATCGCCAACTGGATCGCGCTCACGGTGCTGGCGCTCCACTGGTTCAATCCGGTGGCCTGGCGGGCCTTCCACGCGTTCCGCGCCGATCAGGAGCTGGCCAATGACGCCCGCGTCCTGAAGGGCCGCAGTCGCGCCGACCGGCATGTCTATGCCTGCGCCATCGTCAAGGCCGCGCATGGCCGCGCGCTGTCGGGCGCTTGTCACCTGCACACCATCGATGATCTGAAAGGGAGGCTGAAGATGTTGACCACTTCTCCGAAATCGCGTCGTCAGCTGGCGATGGGCGGCGCGGCCGTGTCGCTGCTGGTGCTGGCTGGGCTGGGGGCGACCGCCTCGGGCACCCCGGCGGCGGCGGCGCTGACCAAGAAGGTCGAGCGGACCCTGGGCGTCGACCTGACGACGCCTGCTATGCCCGATCAGATCGACGTGCCGGAGACCCCGGAGACGCCAGAAACCCCGGAGGTTGCCGAGATGCCGGAGGTCGCAGCACCGTCCACGACTCCTGCTCGGGCAGCTCCTATCAACCGCGCTGCCCCGATGACCGCTATGGCTTCGATAGCGCCGACGGTTCCTGCCGCACCGATCGCTCCCGCCGCGCCCCAAGCTGCCGATGTCCCGGCCGCTCCGGCGACCCCGGCCGTGCCGCGTGTCCGCGTCGTCACCTTGCGCAACGGACAAAAGGTTCAGATCGTCAACGCACATGGCGTGTCTTCGCTGGTGCCGATGCCTCCGATCCCGATGGTCCAGGCCCGCGCTTGCGGCACGGGCAGCAGCGATACCCGTACCAGCTATACCACGGTGGACGGCAAGACGCGGCGACAGGTCACCGTCATTTGCACCGACCGGATCGAGCATTCGGCGCAACAGGCTGCTTCGCGCGCCGTCATCGATGCCCAGCGCACGGCGAAGGTGAACATGCAGATCGCGCTGGCCAGCATCGAAAGCGCCCGCGCCTCGATTATTCGCGACCGCAACCTATCCGAAGAGTCTCGCCACGGCGCCCTGAATGGTCTGGATCAGGCGACCGCCCAGGTGAAGGCCGAAATGGCGAACCGCGATCGCGACTGAGGCGACCACGACTTTACCCCGAACTCGACCCCCGTACCCGTTAGCGGGTACAGGGGTTGCCCTTTGCCTGCGGCTTGCCCACATGCTCGATAATGGCTGAGCACCCGACCGGCATTCCGATCCTGCTTGAGCCGCTGGTTACCCGCGTGCTCGCTCCCAATCCGTCGCCCTTTACCTATACGGGCACGCAGAGCCATGTCGTGGGCGACCGCGATGTGGCGGTCATCGACCCCGGCCCGGACGATCCTGCCCATATCGACGCGCTGACCCGCGCGATTGCCGGGCGGCCCGTGAGGGCGATCGTCATCACCCATCACCACCGCGACCACAGCCCGGCCAGCCGCCCGCTCGCCCGACTGACCGGCGCGCCGATTGTCGGTGCGGCTCCCTTCGCCCCCGATTATGAGGGCGGCCAGTCCGACGCCGCGTTCGACCGCGACTATGCCCCCGACCGCGTGCTGGCCGAGGGAGAGGGCGTCGCCGGGGATGGCTGGACACTGGAGGCCATTGCCACACCGGGCCACACATCGAACCATCTCGCCTTTGCATTGCCGGAGACGAAGGCGCTGTTTTCAGGCGATCATGTGATGGGCTGGTCGACCAGCATCGTCTCGCCGCCCGATGGCGATATGACCGCCTATATGGCGAGCCTGGAAAAGCTGATGGGTCGCGATGACCGGGTCTATTATCCCGGCCATGGCGAGGCGGTCGACAATCCGCAGCGGCTGGTGCGCGGCATGCTGGGGCACCGCAAGCAGCGCGAGGGGCAGATATTGCGATTGCTCGCGGCGGGGGAGGCGCAGACCATCGCCGCGATGACCGCGCGCATGTATGTCGGGCTGAACCCCAAATTGCTTCCGGCCGCCGAACGATCGGTGCTGGCGCATCTTTATGACCTGCGGAACCGGGGGCTGGTCCGCGAGGAAGGAGCATCATGGACGAGCGCGGCGTAATCCCGCCTGCCACGACGCAGCGGCGCGGCGGGGTCGGGCTGTTCCTGACCAAGGTCGCGGGCGCGCTGGTCCTGCTGATCCTGGCCGGGCTGATCGTGGTGTGGGGCGTGCAGCGCTATGTCGCCGACCGCCTGACCCCCGATCCGACGACGATCGCGCGCGCCAGCCTGGAGGGGCTTCGCGAGCAGAACCGTCTGTCGGCTTTTGCCGCGCGCTATGTCGCGGTCGTCACCTCGCGCCAGTCGCAACTGGGCTTCTCGACCGAGCGGACGCTCATCATGCCGGGCATGGTCCGCTATGAGGTCGATCTGGGCAAGCTGCGGCAGCAGGATGTCCGCTGGGACGGGACCGATCATATCCTGTCGGTCACGCTGCCCCCGATCGAGATCGATGGGCCACAGGTCGATCTGGCGGCGATCCGCGAATATGGCTCGGGCGGGGTGCTCAGCACCTTTACCGACGCCGAACAGCGACTGGACGCGGCCAACCGGACGGCGGGGCAGGTCGAACTGATGCGCCAGGCCCGCGCGCCGGCACCGATGAAGCTGGCGCGCGATGCGACCCGCCGGGCGGTCGAGCGCAGCTTCACCATGCCGCTGCGCGCCGCCGGGGTCGACGGCACCGTCAAGGTCCGCTTCGCCGACGAGCCTGCCGGTGACGAACACTGGGATACCACCCGCACCGTTCAGGATGTCCTGAGCAACGCGCGGTAACGTGCCCGATTGTCGGCGCAGGGGCTTGCGCCTAGGGGAGTGCCATGACCATCCAGACGAATCTGACCGGCCTCGACCTGCGCGCCGAGATTGATCGCCTCCGCCGCGAGCGTAACGCCGTCATCCTCGCCCATTATTACCAGAAGCCCGAGATTCAGGACCTGGCCGATTTCGTCGGCGACAGCCTGGACCTCAGCCGCAAGGCGCAGGCCACCGATGCGGACGTCATCGCCTTTTGCGGCGTGCGCTTCATGGCGGAGACGGCGAAAATCCTGTCGCCGGACAAGATCGTCGTGCTGCCCGACATGGCCGCCGGGTGCAGCCTGGAGGATAGCTGCCCGCCCGAACAGTTCGCCGAGTTCCGTGCGCAGCACCCGGATCACATCGCGCTGACCTACATCAACTGCTCGACCGAGGTGAAGGCGCTGTCCGACATCATCGTCACCTCGTCCTCGGCGGAGCAGATCCTGGCGCAGATCGACCCCGATCAGAAGATCATCTTCGGCCCGGACCGCAATCTGGGCGGCTATCTGGCGCGCAAGACCGGCCGCGACATGCTCCTGTGGCCCGGCGTCTGCATCGTGCACGAGGCGTTCAGCGAAACCGAATTGCTGAAGCTGCGCGCCCAGTACCCGGACGCGCCGATCGCCGCGCATCCCGAATGCCCGGCGGTGATCCTGGACCATGCCGATTATGTCGGATCGACGCGCGGCATCCTGGAATTCGCGCAAACCGTGACCAGCGATACGCTGATCGTCGCGACCGAGCCGCACATCATCCACCAGATGCAAAAGGCGATGCCGGGCAAGACCTTCATCGGCGCGCCGGGCGCGGACGGCAACTGCAACTGCAATATCTGCCCCTATATGGCGCTCAACACGATGGAGAAGCTGTATCTGGCGCTGCGTGACCTGACCCCGCGCGTCGAGATCGAGGAAGGGTTGCGGCTCCAGGCCAAGAAGAGCCTCGATGCCATGCTGACCCTGGCCAGCGGGACGGTCGGCAAGGGCGATCTGGGCCCGCGTTCATGATCGAGGGCTTCGACCTCGACGCGTTCGTTACCGCGACGCTGGCCGAGGATTTGGGGCCGGGCGGTGACATCACCTCCGCCGCCGTGATCCCGGCGGGCGCACGCTTCGTCGGTACGATGGCGAGCCGCGACGCGATCACCGTCGCCGGGCTTCCCATCGCCGAGGCATTCTTCCGTCGCCTCGACGCGGATGTCGTGATCGAGCGGCTGGTCGAGGACGGAACCAGCGTTGCGGCGGGCACCGCGCTACTCCGCCTGTCGGGCAAGGCGCGTGCGATGCTGACGGCTGAACGGTCGGCGTTGAACACCGTGCAGCATCTGTCAGGCATCGCGACGATGACGGCGGCCTATGTCGCGGCGATTGCGGGGACGGGCGCGACCTTGCTCGATACCCGCAAGACCATTCCCGGCCTTCGCCTGATCGAAAAATACGCCACCCGCATGGGCGGCGCGCAGAACCACCGCATGGGCCTGTGGGATGCGGCCATGATCAAGGATAATCACGTCGCGGTTGCGGGCGGCATCGGTCCGGCGGTGACGGCGGCGCGCGACGCGGGGATCGCCCGGATCATCGTCGAGGTCGACGCGCTGGACCAGATCGAACCGGCCTTGGCGGCGGGGGCGACCCATTTGCTGCTGGACAATATGGGCCCGGCGCAATTGGCCCAGGGCGTCGCGCTGGTCGCGGGACGCGTTCCGACCGAGGCGTCGGGTGGCGTGCGGCTGGACACGATCCGCGCGATCGCGGAATCTGGCGTCACCTATGTCAGCGTGGGGCGCTTGACCCAGTCGGCCCCGGCGGCCGATATCGGGCTGGATTTCGCCGCGGCCTGATCGGCCGTGGGGGCAAGAAGGGGAAGCGCGTGCGACCGAAGTCGGTGATATTGGGCGAGCGGCTGTCGTTCCTCGCCATCCTGTTGCTGGTCATACTGGCGGTGATCGGCTGGGGCGATACGGTCGCGCAGGCCGGGGTCGCGATCGCGGTGATCGCCAATGGGCTGTTGATCGGGCTGTTCCTGCTCGGCACGCTGCTCACCACCCGGTTCGCGAGCCGGGTGGGATTGGGACTGCTGGTCGTGCTGACTGTGCTAAACCTGCTCGGTTTTCTCTATCAGGTGTCGGTCGGTGCGCTGGCCGAGGGCGTGTTCGGCGTGCTGACGGCGGTGCAGGCGGCGGCGTCGCTGGTCGCGGTCGTCATGCTGATGCGGCCCAACGCCCTGGCCTGGTATCGCGCGATGGCGGAGGTGAGCGAAGCATGAAACACGTAATGGTCGGGCTGGCGTTGCTGGCCGCGCCGCAGATCGTATCGGCGCAAACGCTGCAATGCACCGCACCGTCGGGGCCGCAGCGTATCCGCCCCGATCTGCCCAGCCAGAGCCAGCCGACACGGGTGCTGCCGATCGGTGGCTATACGCTCGCCATCACCTGGAGCCCGCAATATTGCCGTGACCCGAAGGGCGATAGCAGCTTCCAGTGCGGCAAGAGCAATCGCTTCGGCTTCACCCTGCACGGGCTGTGGCCCGACGGCGTGGACAAGGACTGGCCGCAATATTGCCGCCCCACCGCGATCCTCCCGCAGGCGGTCGTTCGCCGCCACATCTGCGCCACCCCCTCGGCGCAGCTGATGCAGCATGAATGGGCCAAGCATGGCACCTGCATGGCGGGATACAGCCCGGCGCGTTATTTCCAGCAGTCCAATGCGCTGTACCATGGCCTGCGCTTCCCGGACATGGAGCGGCTGTCGCGGCGTAACGCCCTGACCGCAGGTGATCTCGCCAGTGCCTTTGCCGCGGCGAACCGGGGCATGACCGCCGATATGATGCGGGTCACCGCGACGCGCGAGGGCTGGCTCGACGAAATCTGGATCTGCCTGAACAAGGCGTTCCGCCCCAGCCGTTGCCCGGCCCATCAGGGTGGCTTGTCGCCCAATGCGCCGCTGAAAATCTGGCGCGGCTATCGGTGACGCGCGACGGGCGCTATCCCTCCAGCGTGGCGCCGGAGGGATGGTGCCTGTCCAGATGTTTGCGGATGATGCGCAGATTGCGCGTGTTCGATCGGAACAGCACGTCGGCGGCATCGCCGATCAGCGGCACCAGCCCCAGCAGGGCATCGAACCCGACATTGCCCATCATCCGCGCCATCTGGAATTTGGACAGGCCCAGATTGCGTGCCTCCCAGATGATATAGCTGCCCAGTGCGGCGGCGGCGATGTCGCCGACGATGGGGACCAGGCCCAGCATCACATCTAGGCCGATCGGCCGGTTGATGCCGGGCAGGACGACGACGCGTTCGAGCAGCTTCTCCATCGCCTCGATCCGCTGACGGCTCGCCGCGATACTCTTGTTCAGGGGCAGCGCGTCGAAGGTCGCGGGATCGATGCGGGATGCTTTGGCCATGCGGCTCAATTGGTGTCGGCGCGCAGCCGGTTCAATGGATGCCAGGCGCGGGCGTTGGTCTGGAACTGTCGCAGGCGATTGGTCGCGAGCGACCAGCGCAATGGCCGGGCAAGCGGAATAAAGGGCGCATCCGCATTGACCGCCGCATCGGCCGCCGCGATCGCCGCCCCCCGCGCCGCCAGGGTCGGAGCAAGACGGGCCTGCTCGATCGCGGCCTTTGCCGTCTCACCGCACGGGGCACAGGCGGTGGCAAGATACCAGCGCGCGCTGTCATAGGGCGCGACCGCGTCAACTAGACGAAGGTCGGCGGGCGCATCGATCGCTACACGCTCAGGCGTGATGCCAACCGCCAGCAAGGTCGCGCCGATCTGGCCATAGAGAAGATTGGCGCCGGGCCCCGGCGGCAGGGCGATCCGCAACCGGACGGGCTGGCCCCAGGCGGTAACACGCGCCCGTGCGCCGCTGCGCCGCTCGTCCAGGGTCAGAAGCGCCCAGCCGGGAATCTGCGGCGGTGCATCCGAATCCAGCGCATCGGGCAAGAGCCGATCCGCCGCCTCCCAATTGGGTGAGACGGCGCTCAGCACGGCGTCCCGGTCGAACGCCGCCGACAGCGCCTGGCGATTGGCGGTATCCCCCAAGAAGCCGTCCCGATTGACGATGCTGAGGCCGAACAGCCCGGCGGCGGGATCGACGCGGACCGCCGCCTGATTGATCCGCACGGCGTCGAGCAGGGGCCAGGTCTCGAACCGGCCACCCAGCATCAAATCCGATCGCCCTTGCGCGAAACGGAGGATCGCCCGTGCCGGGCTTTCGGTGATCAGGCGGACATCCTCTTCCGGCGCAGGCGTTGCCGCGTCATCGGGTTCGGCCCGGCGCGGGTCGGGGATCGGGCGGAGCAGCGGCAGCGGCCCTGCCTGGATGATCCGGAACGGCCCGGTGCCATGCCGGCCACGGTCGATGATCGCCATTTCGGGTTGGGCGAACAGTTTCAGCAGGTCGGGACGAGGGCGCGACAGGCGAATTTCGATGACCTGCGGCGTCATGACGACGATCTCGTCGATCGCCGTCAGAAAGGGCGCGAGCGGATTGCCCGAGCGTGGCGATATCAAACGGCGAAGGATCGGCACCACCTGCTCGGCGGTGACGGGCGTGCCGTCATTCCACTTCGCCTCGCGCAGGCGGAAGATGAAGCTGCCGCCCTCGTCGATGACGATCCAACGCTCGGCTAAGCCCGGTTCGATCTGGCCATTGGCGTCGAACCGGACCAGCCCCTGCGCCAGCGCATCCCGCAACACGCGGTGCGGCGTGTCGCCATCGGCCAGCGCCAGCGCACCCGATTGCGCGGCCGGGGTGGCCGATTGCACCACACTGACCACCACCGCGCCCGTATCGGCATGCCGGTCACAGCCGGACAGCGCGAGCAGCGCGGCCCCCATCGCGATGGTGCGGACGGCGGGACTCGAACCCGCACTCCATAGGAAGCCGATTTTAAGTCGGCAGCGTCTACCGGTTTCGCCACGTCCGCGCACCGGCTTACGAAGAGACGAGGTTGTCGCGAAGGTCAAGACAGGAGCGGGCAGAAAGCGGGAATAGCCACGCCATCCCGCTGCCCGATGCGGTAAGAAAAGCGATCAATCCGCCTCGACGTTGAGGCGGGCACGCATTTCCTTGCCGGGTTTGAAATAGGGGACGCGCTTGGCGCAGACGTCGACGGTTTCGCCGGTGCGGGGATTGCGACCGGTGCGGGCGTCGCGCGCGCGGGTCGAAAAGGCGCCGAAGCCGCGCAGTTCCACACGACCGTTTTTCGCCAGCCGCTTGGTGATCTCATCAAAGAAAATCGTGACGATCAGCTCGACTTCGCGCGGGTTGAGACCCGGATTATGCTGACCGATTTTTTGCACCAGTTCCGAACGGATCATCGCCTAGTCCCAAGCTACAGACCAGCCGTTCTTAACCTGTGTTTCTCGCTGCTGAAAGTATTTTTATTATACGATTAAACGACGCGTCGGTGCCGTTTGCCCGAAACCGGGACATGTCTTTTTGAAAAACATGTCCCGGTCCAGTCACTTACTTCTGGGTACGCGCCTTCAGCGCTTCGCCCAGAATGTCGCCCAGCGATGCGCCCGAGTCGGACGAACCATACTGTGCCACAGCCTGCTTCTCTTCGGCGATCTGCATCGCCTTGACCGAGAAGGTCGGCTTCTTCGAACGATCGAAGCCGGTGACCATCGCGTCGAACTTCTGGCCGACCTGGAAGCGCTCGGGGCGCTGCTCGTCACGGTCGCGACCCAGATCGGTGCGCTTGATGAAGCCGGTCGCACCATCGTCGCCCGCCTGGACTTCGAGGCCCGCGTCGCGGACTTCGAGGACGGTCACGGTGACGACCTGGTTCTTGTTCAGGCGATCGCCAGCCGCAGCCACGCCGCCAGCGACGGGGCCGCCGCGCTCGAGCTGCTTCATGCCGAGCGAGATACGCTCCTTCTCGGGGTCGATGTCCAGAACAACGGCCTGAACGACTTCGCCCTTGCGGTGCAGGTTGAGGGCATCCTCACCCGACACGCCCCAGGCGATGTCCGACATGTGGACCATGCCGTCGACATCGTTGTCCAGGCCGATGAACAGGCCGAACTCGGTCGCGTTCTTGACTTCGCCCTCGACGGTCGAACCGATCGGATGGGCCGCTGCGAACGCTTCCCACGGATTGGCCTGAGCCTGCTTGAGACCCAGCGAGATGCGACGCTTTTCCTGATCGACTTCGAGAACGACCACATCGACTTCCTGCGAGGTCGAGACGATCTTGCCCGGATGGACGTTCTTCTTGGTCCAGGACATTTCCGAGACGTGGACCAGGCCTTCGATGCCCGGCTCCAGCTCGACGAACGCACCGTACTCGGTGATGTTCGTGACGCGGCCCGACAGCTTCGCGCCGACCGGGTACTTGGCGCCGGCGCCATCCCACGGATCGCTCTCGAGCTGCTTCATGCCGAGCGAGATGCGCTGCGTGTCCTTGTTGATGCGGATGATCTGGACGCGCACGGTGTCGCCGATCGCGATCATCTCCGACGGATGATTGACGCGCTTGTACGACAGGTCGGTGACGTGCAGCAGGCCGTCGATGCCGCCCAGGTCAACGAACGCACCGTAATCGGTGATGTTCTTGACGACGCCGTCGATGATCTGACCCTCGGCCAGGCTCTGGATCAGGCCCGAACGCTGCTCGGCGCGGGTCTCTTCCAGGACCGCGCGACGCGACACGACGATGTTGCCGCGCTTGCGATCCATCTTCAGGATCTGGAACGGCTGCGGGATGTCCATCAGCGGGGTGACGTCGCGGACGGGGCGGATGTCCACCTGCGAACCGGGCAGGAAGGCCACGGCGCCGTTCAGGTCGACGGTGAAGCCACCCTTCACGCGGCCGAAGATCACGCCTTCGACGCGGGCCGACTTCGAGAATTCGAGTTCCAGCTTGTCCCAGGCGGCCTCGCGGCGCGCGCGGTCGCGGCTGAGCATCGCTTCGCCGTGCATGTTCTCGACGCGGTCGACATAGACCTCGACTTCGTCACCGACCTTCAGGTCGGCCTTCTGGCCGGGGGCAGCGAATTCGCGGAGGGGCACACGGCCTTCCGACTTCAGACCGACGTCGATGACGGCCATGTCGTTTTCGATCGCGGTGACGGTGCCATGCACGACGCGACCCTCGAAGCTGTCGGCACCGCCGAACATGTCATCGAGCATCGCCGCGAAATCGTCGCGCGTGGGCTGGGGGTTGGTTGCCATAAAAGGGTTAGGTTCCTGAGAGTTTTTCGCCTCTGGTCGAGGATTCGGCCCCGGCCTTCGACGATGGCCGCGCCGACCCCATGTCGACGCCACCAGGCCCGAAGAGATTGCTGAAACACGGAAAAGCGGCGGTCCGCGACAAATGCGGAAAGGACGCTGAGGGCAAGGCCCCGCGTCAGCCTCTCCGCGGAACAGGGTCCGCGAGCGGGGGCTCCATAGCGGAAAATGGGGTTTGGCGCAAGGTTGGGGGAGGTTGTGTATTCCTCCCCTGGAAGGGGAGGTGGCATCGCGTCAGCGATGACGGAGGGGTGTCGCCCTCTCGATGGCGGGACACCCCTCCACCACGGCTTCGCCGCGGTCCCCCTCCCCTTGCAGGGGAGGAATTTCAGGCGCGCGCCTTTGCCGCCACCTGTGCGTCGACGAACTGGATCGCGCGGGCGACCGCTGCGTCGATCGTTAGGCCGGACGTATCCAGCGCCGCCGCGTCCGCCGCCTGGGTGAGGGGCGCCGTCGCGCGGCCGCTGTCGCGTTCGTCGCGGGCGCGGATGTCGGCCAGCACCTGCTCGAAGCTCGCGGTAGAACCGTTCGCGGCCAGTTCGTTATGCCGCCGCCTGGCACGGACCTGCGAGCTGGCCTTCACGAACAGCTTGGCATCGGCGTCGGGGGCGATGACCGTGCCGATGTCACGCCCGTCGAGGATCGCACCGCCCGGTTGCTGGGCGAAGCGCTTCTGCCGCTGGAGCAGCGCGGCGCGGACCAGCGGATGGGCCGACACGACCGAGGCGAGCTTGCCCGTCTCGTCATCGCGCAGGGCCGGGTCGGCCAGCAGGCTGTCGTCGAAGCTGCACGCGGCGACCGCATCGGCTTCCTTCGTCGGGTCGAGATGCATCTGCCGCACCGTCGCTGCCACCGCGCGGTAGAGCAGGCCGGTGTCGAGATGCGGCAGGCCATAATGCTTGGCCAGTGCGCGCGCGATGGTGCCCTTGCCGCTGGCGGCCGGGCCGTCGACGGCGATGATCATGCGAAGGCTCCCAGTTTCTCGAGCGTGTCGAAGAAGACGGGATAGCTGGTCGCGACGGGCGCGGCATCGTCCAGCGTGATGGGATCGCGGGCGTTGAGCGCGGCAATGGTCATGCTCATCGCGATCCGGTGGTCGAGCAGCGTGGCAATGGTCGCGCCGCCTGGGATCGGATCGCCGCCGGTGCCGGTCACGGCCATGCCGTCCTCATATTCCTGACACGTCACGCCGCATGCGCCCAGCGCGTCGGCCATGGCGGTGATGCGGTCCGACTCCTTGACGCGCAGTTCCTCCGCGCCGCGCGCAATGGTCGTGCCCTTGGCATAGGCGGCGGCGACGAACAGCACGGGATATTCGTCGATCATGCTCGGCGTCAGTTCGGGCGGCACCTCGATCGCCGACAAAGGCGCGTGGCGGACGCGCAGATCGGCCACCGGCTCGCCGCCGACGATGCGCGCGTCGAGCTCGGTGATGTCCGCGCCCATCATCTTGAGCGCGGCGATGATGCCGGTGCGAGTCGGGTTCATGCCGACATTGGTGATCGTCAGGTCGGCGCCCGGCACGATCGAGCCCGCGACCAGCCAGAAGGCCGCCGAGGACGGATCGCCCGGCACGACGATATTCTGCGGCTTCAACGCCGCTTCGCCGCGAATCGTGATGATCCGGCCTTCGGGGGAGGGGGTGACGGTCAGTTCGGCGCCGAAGCCCGCCAGCATCCGCTCGCTATGGTCGCGGGTGGCGATCGGCTCGATCACCGTCGTTTCGCCGGGCGTGTTGAGCCCCGCCAGCAGGATCGCCGACTTCACCTGCGCCGAGGCGACGGGCAGGGTGTAACGGATCGGCACCGCCGGGCTGATCCCGCGCACCATCAGCGGCAGGCGACCGCCGGGCGTATCCTGAAACGCAGCGCCCATCTGCGACAGCGGATCGATGACCCGGCCCATCGGGCGCTTCGACAGCGAGGCGTCGCCGATGAAGGTCGCGGTGATCGGATGGCTGGCGACCAGGCCCATCAGGAGGCGCGTCGATGTGCCCGAATTGCCCATGTCGAGCGCGGTTTCGGGCTGGAGCAGTCCGCCGACGCCGACGCCGTGGATCACCCACACCCCGTCATCCTGCCGGACGATGTCCGCGCCCATCGCGCGCATGGCAGCGGCGGTGGCGAGCACGTCCTCGCCCTCCAGCAACCCCTGGACCCGGCTTTCGCCGACCGCGAGCGCGGAGAGCATCAGCGAGCGGTGGCTGATCGATTTGTCGCCCGGAACGGCGATGGTGCCGCGAAGGGCGGCGGCGGCTCGCACGGTGCGAGGTTGGGGAAGGGAATGCGCCATGATGGCGCGGGCTTTTGACAGGGGCCTTGCGCTGTGGCAAGGCGCGCCCACTTTTCGCTCCGGCGGAAAACCCAATCCGAAAGGTATGAACGGCATGATCAAGCCGGAATGGGGCACGAAGCGTACGTGCCCGAAATGCGCGACGCGCTTTTACGACCTCGAAAAGGACGACCCTGTCACCTGCATCAATTGCGGGACGCAGTGGGAGCCCGAGCCCATCCTGAAGTCGAAGCAGCCTCTGCCCTTCGAGCAGAACAAGCCCGAGAACAAGGAAGCCGACAGCGATCTGGCGGGCGGTGACGACGAAGATCTGGACATCACCGGTGAGGACGAAGAGCCCTCGCCCGACGATGAAGTCGATCTGGGCGGCGACGACGATCTGGGCGTGGAAACGTCCAGCGAGGACGACGAACACTAAGTTGTCCAGCGGGCTTGGCAGGCACCTGAAAAAAGTGCTTGCCGAGCCCCGGCGGCCCCGCTAGTGGGCTGCCTCCACAGCGGAACGGGGCCGTAGCTCAGCTGGGAGAGCGCTGCAATGGCATTGCAGAGGTCAGGGGTTCGATCCCCCTCGGCTCCACCATTCCGCCGGAACAGCCGCATTTGATAATGCGCTGACAGGCCAGTCCGCATCCCGCCGGACGCGTGCCGAAATCGATGGGGCCGTAGCTCAGCTGGGAGAGCGCTGCAATGGCATTGCAGAGGTCAGGGGTTCGATCCCCCTCGGCTCCACCATCTTCCCACGAAATCGCAACATGATGCCTTCGCGGTCTTGCCGTGGGTGGCCGTTATTGTTTTGCGGGTTTGCCGGTGGCGGGCGCCAGTCCGCCAAGCGTCCGACGGCAGTCGGCGGCAAGAGGGTGCGCCAACTCCATGCGTTGAACCGTCTCATGCTCTTGCCCTTGCGGAAGATAGCGGATGGTGCGTCGCGTGCCGTGATCGTCGACCAGCAGCGCATAGGGACGCATGGCATTGCCCGGCTCGCCCTCGACACGCTCCAGGATCGTCATGCCGTCGCGCAGGCCCGCTGCATAGGCGGGCAAGGCCGGATCGACGCCGGTCGCGACATTCCCTGCCTTGTCGGTCGCCGCTGAATCGAAGCCCCGGGAGAACACCGGGCGCTCTTCGGTAACGATGGTCGCGCAGGAACCGAACGTGTCGGCGGGCAGCAGGATGCGCTGTCCTTCCGTCAGATACCGTTGCATATCTGCCGTAATATCCAGGCCAGCCGCCCGGGCGCTCTGGCGGAACAGCGCGACGGCCGATCCCCTGGCGGTGCGGGCGCGACGCAGTTGATCGTGCAGGACGGTATCCAGATTGCGCCCATCGCTGTTCGCGGCGAGCAATCGGGCATTCCACAGTGCAGCCAGCATCGCACCGCGTTGATAGGGCATCTTTCCGGCCGCTTGGTCGCTCCAGAAGGCGGTGGTCGTCTGCGCGTCGGTCATGCCCTTGGCCGTCGATCCGGCGTAGAGTGCGAGCATGGTGTTCCACATCCCTGCGAATTGCTCCGGGGTAATCAACCCGGAGCGCAGGAGGAGGGCGCGGGCGTAATAATCCGTGAAGCCTTCGCTGAACCAATATTCGGGACGCGGCCGCTCCCCACGATCGTCGACATTGCGCAGCCGGAGCGAATTCCAGCTATGGAAATATTCGTGCGCCAGCAGCAATTTCAGGTCTTCGGCGGACATTCTCTGGTCCATCCACAGTGCGAAGGCATCCCCGCGGCCCGTGCCGCCATAGCTGCTGGTCGTCGGATCGGCCACGAGCGGTGCGGCCGTGACGAGGAAGGGGGCACCCCGATCGGTCCCCCAGAAGGTCCGTTCCACGCCGATGATCCGGCGCGACAACTGGGCCAGCTGGTCGGCGCTGAAGCTATAGCGCCCGACACTGGCGACGCGGACGCCCGACCCGTCAGGCGCCGGAAACAGGCGCAGGTCCCGGCCGCCGATCACGCTGCTCTCGGTGATATCATCGATCGTCCCCGGTCGCTTGGCTTTGCGGTGTTGGCCTGCCAGATGCTCCAGGTCGGAGGCGAAGCCGATGCCGGGCGTGCCGACCCAGTCAAAGGTTGCGGGAACGTCCGTCCTGGTGCCCGGATACGCGAACAGGGCATTGCCGACCGCGTAGAACCAGTCGGGGCGAATCACCGGGCGGGGCTGCTCGCTGTCCTCGACGGTCGGGTCGTGATCATAGGCCGAGACGATGCGATAGGTCGCGATCAGGGGCGTACCGGGCGGCGCGGTGATCCGCCAATGTCCGTCCGCTTCGCTCTTGACCGCCGTGGCGCCCTCGACCTTCATGTCGCGCGCCCATTGCCAAAGCCGCTTTTCACCCGCCCAGCCGCTGTCCCAATGAAGATCGGTCGTGCCCGACGGATCGGCCGGGAAGCGTATCTCGACCTGCAAGCCGGTCAGTGCCTGGCCCGTCAATTCGGGCGTAAGTCGGTAGCGAACAGGCTCCGCCGTCGCGCGCGGTGCGGCGGCGGTGAGCGATAGGGCAAGGCTGAGGAGAATGGCGCGCATGGGCGGCGATCCTATCGACTCCACAACGTCGCGCAATTCGCCGTGTCTGCTGCCCGAAAAAATAGCCCCGACTTGCGTCGGAGCCCAGTTCATCCTTAGGGGTCAGACCGCCGCCAGGCGCCGCTGCATCTGGTGGACCGGGTTGCGCGGGTCGTGGGTCATGTCGGCCAGGCGGAAGCGGGCGACTTCGCGGGCTAGCGTTTCGGCCTCCTGCGCCAGGGTACGGGCGGCGTCGGTGGCCTGTTCGACCATCGCGGAGTTGCGTTGGGTGACGCTGTCCATCTCGGCGACGGCGGTGTTGACCTGTTGCAGGCCGACCGACTGCTGCGTTGCGGAGGTCGCGATCTGCGACACCAGTTCGCTGATCTCGCCGATCCGCCCGATGATCCGTTGCAGCGCTTCGCCCGCTTCGTTGACCAGTTCGACACCGGCACCGACCTGGTTCGAGGACGCCAGGATGCGCGTCTTCACGTCCTTGGCGGCTTCGGCCGAGCGCTGCGCCAGTGCGCGGACCTCGCTGGCGACGACGGCGAAGCCCTTGCCCGCTTCGCCCGCCCGCGCCGCCTCGACCCCGGCGTTCAGGGCGAGCAGGTTGGTCTGGAAGGAGATGCCGTCGATGACGGTGATGATCTCGCTGATTTCCGAGGAGGCGCGCTCGATGCCGCCCATCGCGTCGACCGCGCGGCGGACGATCTGGCCCGATTCCTCGGCCTCGGCCCGTGCCTCGCCGACGATCTGGTTGGCGCGTGACGCACCATCGGCGGTCTGGCGGACGGTGCTGGTAATCTGTTGCATCGCGGCGGCGGTTTCCTCCAGCGAAGCCGCCTGCTGCTTGGTGCGGTCGGACAGGTCATCCGACGCCTGGCGGATATCGCCCGAGCCGATGCGGATATTCTGGCCCGACATGGTCACGACGCCCAGCGTCGCGCACATCTGCGCGCGCATCGCCTCGAAACTGTCGGCCAATGCCTGATATTCGGTGGGCAGCCCGTCGAGCGAGGCGGTCAGGTCGCCCTTCGCCATGCGGTCGAACACCGCGCCGCACCGCTCGATCACCGCGCGCCGCCCGGCCTGCTCGGCCTCGAAATAGGCGGCAAGCGCGATGTCCATGTCGATCAGCGAGGCTTTGACCAGCGCGGTCGCCGCCCGTGCCCGCCGCTTTGCGCCGAATGGCCAGAGCAGCCGTCCCAGGATCAGCTTGGGCAGGACATATTCCAGCATCCGCGCATAGCCGCTGATATACCAGGTCGGCGCCAGCCCGATCCGCGCATGGACCTGGCCGATATGGGTGGAGGCGGCGGCATAGTCGCGGTCGAGCGGGCGCGAGAACAGCTTGCGCCAATGCTCCATCTGCTTGTCGCGGGCGTGATCCATCCGCGCTGGCGAGGCGAAGAGGCCTCGGATCTGCACGGTGTCGGCGATATGGCGATACAGCGCGGTCAGCGCGGCGGGGGCATGACGCTCGATCGCGCGCTTGACCATGGGGAAGGTCGCATAGCTGCGGGCGTCATAATCGAACGCCGCCAGCCTCTGTTCAAAGTCGATATGTTCCGATCCGCTCACCGGCAGTCCCTCCATGCCATATCTTATTGTATTGCAGAGGGTTAAGAAGCGGTGGCGGCGCTTTTAGCGATCGGGATTTTCTTCGTAATCCAGGTTATGGAGCGGACCATAATCGGGGGCCGGATGGCTCCAGCCCCCGCAATGTCGGTCAGGCCGCCAGCCCGTGATGACGCAACAAGGCGTCCGGCTCCGGCGCGCGGCCGCGGAAGGCGCGGAAATTCTCGGCGGCCGGACGGCTCGCCCCGCGTGCCAGCACTTCACGGCGGAAGCGGTCGCCCGCCGCCTGCCCTTCCTCGGCAAAGGCGGCGAAGGCGTCCGCCGACAGCAGCTCGGCCCAGAGATAGCTGTAATAGCCCGCCGCATAACCGCCCGCGAAGATATGGCTGAAGCTGTGCGGGAAGCGGTTCCATTCCGGCGGACGAATCACCGACACCTCGTCGCGCACCGCGTTCAGCACCTGCATCACCCGACCGCCCTGGGCGGGATCAAAGTCTCGGTGCAGCCGCAGGTCGAAGGTCGCGAACTCGATCTGGCGAAGCAGGAACAGGCCTGCCTGGAAACGCCGCGCCGCCAGCATCTTGGCGAACAACGCGTCGGGCAGCGGCTCGCCCGTATCGATATGCGCGGACAGTGCGGTCAGCGTGTCGCGGTCCCAGGCGAAATTCTCCATGAACTGGCTGGGCAGCTCCACCGCGTCCCACTCCACACCCGAAATCCCGCCGATCGAGGGCAGGTCGACCTCGGTCAGCAGGTGATGCAGCACATGGCCGAACTCGTGGAGAAGCGTCACGACATCGCCATGCGCCAGCAGGGCAGGGGTGTCGCCGGTCGCGGGCGGGAAGTTGCAGGTCAGATAGGCGATCGGCCGGTGGAAACGGTCGGCATCGCGGAAGCGTGGACGGCATACGTCCATCCAGGCGCCGCCACGCTTGCCCGCGCGGGCATGGAAATCGCAATAGACGCCCGCGACGATCTCCCCGCTTTTGTCCTGCACATCATAATAGCGGACATCGGCATTCCACACCGACACGCCCGACCGCTCGACCAGCCGGATGCCGTACAGCCGCTCGATCAGCGCGATCGTGCCCTCCATGACGCGGGGCAGGGGAAAATAGGCGCGGATCGCTTCGCGATCGACACCGAAACGCTCCCGCCGCATATGCTCTGCGACATAGGCCGTGTCCCAGGGCTCCAGCTTGTCGACGCCGAACTTTTCGGCGGCATAAGCGCTTGCCTCGGCCAGTTCGCGCTCCGCCAGCGGGCGGGCCCGTGCGGCGAGGTCAGACAGGAAGGCCAGCGCTTCGTCCGCCGACTGCGCCATCTTGGTCTCGACGGAACGCGCGGCGGCGTCGTTGAAGCCCAGTAGCCTGGCCGCTTCGTGGCGCAGTTCCAGGATGCGGTCGATCCGGGCACTATTGTCGTGGGTCGGATCGGCCGCCTGATCCGAGGCGCGGGTGGCATAGGCCCGAGCGACGCGGGCGCGCAGGTCGCGATTGTCGGCCTGGGTCAGGATCGCCTGCACGCTGGGTTCGCGCAGCGTCACCAGCCAGCCGTCCAATTCCTTCTCGGCGGCATAAGAGGCCAGGATCGCCTTGGCATTGTCGGTCAGGCCGGAAAGCAGCGCCTCGTCGGTGACATGCTCGCTCCAGGCCTCGGTCGAATCGAGCACGGCATTGCCGAATTCGGTGCTCAGCCGGTTGAGTTCGACCCCGATCTCGCGAAACCGCGCCTTGGCGTCGTCATCCAGGCCGACGCCCGACAGGGTGAAGTCGCGCCGCGCCAGTTCGACCGCGCGGGCTTCGGCGTCGGTCAGCGGCGCCAGGTCGACCCGGTTGAAGGCGGCGAACATACGCGGGTCCTGACCGGCCTCCATGCCATATTCGGCCAGCATCGCCTGGGCCTGAGCAAAGGCGGCGCGTAGTTCGGGCGTGTCGGCGACCGAATGGAGATGCCCGGCGGGGGACCAGCCCCGCGCGATCGCGAACCCGGCGCGCTCGCTGGCCAGCACGACATCGTCGAAATCGCTGGCGTTCGATCCGCCGATCCGGTCGGCAGCGGCGCGCGCATCCGCGATCATCTGCTCGACGGCAGGCACCAGATGCTCAGGGCGAACCGCAGCGAAGTCGGGCAGGTCGGTATCGGCAAGAAGCGGATTCGTGGTCATTCGGCATCCTCAGGCAAAATCATAAGGATCATCTCGGCAGCGTTGCGGCGTTCGGCAAGAGCCATGGAAGAGGGAAGGGGGCCGATTAGCCTTGTGATTACGGAGCAGTCGAACGGCAAAGCTCTGATAACGCTATCAATTGCAATTCATGCAATTCTGCTTGCCAAGGTTGCAATTGCGTCATTCCCTGCTGCAATGCACAAGGGACGGGCCTTTCAGGCATCCTCTCCTAAAAACTTTCCGGCCGGTCGCAAGACCGGCCTTTTTTTTGGCCGCGATTTCCCCTACGGCAACCGGGCATCGTCGGCCAACACAGAACAGTATCGATATTGGGAGCGGAAGCCGCCGGGAAGACCGGCACCGGCCAGACGATCGGGGTGGGGGTTGAGCGTTCGGGTCTCGCTCCCCTCACTTCCGCCGTCCGGCGCGAAGCATCTTTCCACGGCAAAGGGTGGCGTCGTCCGGCGGTCTTGCCTATCTGGCGGCTTTTACGGCGTTTCGGTGGAGCCTTTCAGGGTGCGGAGCGCGTCAGCCGGGGAGCGCCCATGATCCAGCGCCTGTTTTCCGTCTTCGAACCCTTCATCCTCAGTCTGCTGGCGACCGTCCTCCTCGCCACGGTCCTGCCCGCGCGCGGCGGCTTTGCCGTCTTTGCGGGCTATATGGCCGATGCGGGGATCGTGCTGCTCTTCTTCCTGCACGGTGCGAAGCTGTCGCGCGATGCGATCTGGACGGGGATGCGCAACTGGCCGCTGCATCTGGCGGTGCTGGCCTCGACCTTCGTGCTCTTTCCGCTGCTCGGGTTCGGGGTGGCGAGACTGCCGGGCGTCGATCCATCGCTGGCGATGGGCATCGTCTTCCTGTCGCTGCTCCCGTCGACGGTACAAAGCTCGATCGCTTTCACCGCCATCGCGCGCGGCAATGTGGCGGCTGCGATCTGTAGTGCGTCCT